>NZ_FQVB01000005.1 GCF_900129305.1 Desulfacinum infernum DSM 9756
GTAATAGCGCTTCTGACACTGGATCACCGTCTCCTTGAGCCGGCGGACGTATCGACGCGCTGAACGCTCCGAGACCTTCAACCCCGGGTCCTTCTGCTGGAGCTTGTACAGCACCTTCGCCGCGCTGAGATTTGGAAACTGCCGAAGCAAGGTCACAATATAATCTCGATAGGCGTCCAGCTGCTTGCGCCGTTCCCGGTGGCTTTGCTTCACCTCAATGGCCGCCTCATCCATGCGCAGATATTTCCTGACCGTGTTGCGGGATAGGCCCAGCTGGCGTGCGATGGCCCGAATCTTCAGGCCGTTGCCCTCATCATAAAGTGCCTTGATCTTATGAATCACGACCCACTCCTTCAAAGTCTGCCTCCCACCTCCTTTTTGATTTTTCAGAGATGGGGGTTTTACGGCCAATTGATCGCCAATGCATCCTCAAACCGGGTCAATTTTGTTGGCCGTAGGTGGGTCATTTTAGATGGCCATTAACAGCAGGCCCCGATTCGAGGGGATTGAGGCCCGTGGGAGAGTTTCCCACAGGAAGGAGGGTGCTGTGTCATGACTGGAGAAAAGACGCCGCAGAAAAAGGCAAAGGTCATTCCGGAGGATAAACTTATCGAACTAAGAGCGAAGCGGGTGCTGCAGCAAATGCACGACTCGGTCTCCGGGGATATGCCCCGGATGACACCAGAGCAAATGCAAGAATTCCTCGACTATATCATGGGGCGTTCGACTAAATTATCGCGCCCGGTGAAATGGGCTCGGGGAGACGAAGAGGATCAAGATTGATCCCCGACGAGGATGGGCTTCCTTGGCCCACGGAAGCCAAAGCCATAAGCCACCCGGCGGGGAACGGGTGAAGGTGCATGGTGGCGACGGGCCTGTGGAGACGGAGTAGTCTGTCCGAAGGCAGGCTCCGATTCGAAGGGATTGAGGGGCGGCAAAAGAAGGACCCCGATCCTTCGTGCGAGAATCCGGCCGGCCGTCGGCAACCCGCCCTTGCCCCCCCGGGGTCCCTTCATGTTATAAAGCCGGCAGCGATGAACAAATCAACGGGGGCGCTTCCATGGCACAAGCCACGGGACACGGTTTCAGCAAAGAAGTCTATGAGGCGATCGTTGCCATCGTCGACGACAGGATGCGCGAAATCCGCGTGACCAGGGAGGACTTCGACGACCTGAAGGCGGTGGTGCGAGAGCTTGCTGAAGCCCAGAAGCGCACTGAGGCCAAGGTCGAAGAACTGGCCGAGGCGCAAAAACGCACTGAAATCAAAGTGGAAGAGCTGGCCGAGGCGCAAAAACGTACCGAAACAAAAGTCAAAGAACTGGCCGAAGCCCAGAAGCGCACCGAAGCCAGGGTCGAAGAACTGGCCGAGGCGCAAAAGCGCACTGAAGCGAAAGTCGGAGAGCTGGCCGAAGCCCAGGCCAAGACGGAAAAGGTGGTCCAGGGGTTGGTTCGGGACATGCGCTCCGTGAAAAAGCAGCTGGGCGGCCTCTCCGATACGGTGGGATACGGCCTCGAAGACCGGGCCATCCAGTCCCTGCCGCGAATCCTAAAAGAGCGCCTCTCCCTGGAGATTCAGGTCATGGACCGCCGTTTCCTCGAATATCCCGACGGAGGCCTGGACGAGATCAACATCTACGGCGAAGGGACGCTGGACGGAAAGGCCGTGTGCATCATCGGGGAAAGCAAGGCTCAGCTGGGCAAAAAGGACGTGGAACGGTTCCGGAAACTCCTGGAGCGGACCCACAAGCACCTGGCCCGGCCACTGATCCCCCTGCTGGTGGTCTATTCCGTGCGGCCCGAAGTGCAGCAATACGCCACGGAAAAGATCCCCGAGCTCATCATCGTGAAGTCCTACGAACTCTAGATCCAACGCGGAGCGGTTTCTTCACCGGGTCTGTCCATTTCCGCGGGTTGTATGGGCGGGGATAAACCCCGCCCCGACCCCAAAGGCTCATCGGTTTTCGCAAGGGCGAATCGCCGTTCGCCCCTTAACGTAGATGGTCGGCATCCGGGCTCCACACCCGCCGGGAGATTACGGGGCCTGGTCCGATCCGGCCATCTTCCTCAGCACATAGTCCAGGATGCCCCCGTTTCGGTAGTAGTCCGCTTCGATCTCCGTATCCAGCCGGGCCAGAACCTGGAAGGTCTTTTCCTTCCCGTCCTTGACCGCCGTGACCGTGAGCTTTCGGCGCGGTTCGATCCCGGCGATCCCCGCGATGTGGTATTCTTCCGTACCGTCCAGGCCCAGGGATTCCGCCGACTCGCCCTCCAGGAACTGTAGCGGCAAAATCCCCATCCCGATCAGGTTGCTCCGGTGGATCCTTTCGAAGGATTCGGCGATCACCGCCTTGACGCCCAAGAGCTTGGGCCCCTTGGCCGCCCAGTCCCGGGAAGACCCCGTGCCGTATTCCTTGCCGCCCAGCACGATGAGTGGGACCCCCTCCCGGCGGTACGCCTCGGCGGCCTCGAAGACATACATCCTCTCCCCTTCCGGAAACTTCACGGTGAAGCTTCCCGGTTCCGACACCAGCTTGTTTCGGATGCGGATGTTGGCGAAGGTTCCCCGCATCATCACCTCGTGGTTCCCGCGCCGCGCCCCGTAGCTGTTGAACTCCTGGCGGCTCAGGCCCAGGGATTTCAAGTACCGGCCCGCGGGGTAGTCTTCGTGGATGGCCCCGGCGGGCGAGATGTGATCGGTGGTCACCGCGTCGCCCAGCCACAGGAGCACCCGGGCCCCTCGAATGTCGGTGGTTTCGGGCATCTGCGGCGTGAAGCCTTCGAAGTAGGGAGGGCACTTGATGTAGGTGGACCGGGGATCCCACGGGTAGGTGACGCTTTCCTGCACCTGAAGCTCGTTCCAGAATTGGTCCCCTTCCAGGATTTTTTCGTAGGTCTCACGGAAAAGATCTTCCTGAACGTAGCGGTTCACCAGCTCTTCGATCTCTTCATCGTCCGGCAGGATGTCGGCCAGAAAGACGGGGCCTCCGTTGGGATCCAGCCCGACGGGTTCCTTTTCCAGGTCCACGTCCACCCGGCCCGCCAAGGCGAAGGCCACCACCAGCAGCGGGGACGCCAGGAAGTTGGATTTCACCTTCTGATGGATTCGGGCCTCGAAGTTGCGGTTTCCCGACAGGACGGCGGCCACGTTCAGGTTGTGTTCCTCGATGGCCCGTTCCACTTCCGGGTGGAGCGGACCCGAATTCCCGATGCAGGTGGTGCACCCGAAGGCCACCGGATGGAAGCCCAGGGCCTCCAGGTAGGGCAGGAGGCCGCTTCGATCCAGGTACTGGACCACCACCTTGGATCCCGGAGCCAGGGACGTCTTCACGTGGGCGGGAACCGCAAGGCCCCTCTTCACCGCGTTTCGGGCCAGAAGGGCCGCTCCCAGCAGGGCGTGGGGGTTGGACGTGTTGGTGCACGAGGTGATGGCCGCGATCACCACGCTGCCGTCGGAAAGCTCCACGTTTTCCCCCCGGATCCGAACGGGAACCGCCGCCTTGGGGGCGTCTTCGCCCCGAAGTTGCCGGAACCGCGTCTTGAGCTCCGAAAGCTCGATGCGGTCCTTGGGCTTGGACGGGCCCGCCACCGCCGGCCGGATGGCCGAAAGGTCGATTTCCAGCACATCCGTATAATCGGGTTCTTCCGATCCGTCGTAGTAGAGTCCCATGGCCCGGGCCGCCGCTTCCGTCACCCGCGCCTGCCGCTCCCGATGGGTGAGCCGAAGGTACTCCACCACCTTCTCGTCCACCGGGAAGAAGCCCACCGTGGCGCCGTATTCCGGGCTCATGTTGGCGATGGTGGCCCGGGCCGGCACCGACAGCGCGGTCACGGCCGGGCCGAAAAATTCCACGAACTTTTCCACCACCCCGTAGTCCCTCAAGGCCTCGGTGACTCGGAGAACCAGGTCCGTGGCGTTGGCCCTCCGCGGAAGACGCCCCACCAGGCGCACACCGATCACCTCCGGAATGGCCATGGAATAGGGCTGCCCCATCAGGACCGCTTCCGCCTCGATGCCTCCCACGCCCCAGCCGAGAACGCCGATGCCGTTGACCATGGTGGTGTGGGAATCGAGACCCACCACGGTGTCCGGAAAACAGATGCGGACGCCGTCTTCCTTCCGGTCCCAGAAGACGCGGCTCAGGTGCTCCAGGTTCACCTGGTGGCAGATGCCCGAATTGGGAGGCACCACCCGGAAGTTCTCGAAGCTCTTCTGGGCCCACTTGAGGAAGGTGTAGCGCTCCCCGTTCCTTTCGTATTCCCTGCGGACGTTGGCCGTGAGGGCGTCCGAGGTGCCGAAGAAGTCCACCTGGACCGAATGGTCCACCACCAGGTCCACGGGCACCAGGGGATTGACCGCCGCCGGATCCTTTCCCAAGGCCACCAGGGCGTCCCGCATGGCCGCGAGATCCGCCACGGCGGGAACCCCGGTGAAGTCCTGCATGAGCACCCGGGCGGGGAAAAAGGGGATCTCCACCGGCTCGGCGTACCGGCCCCGCCACCCGGCCAGATTCTCCACGTCCCGTTCCGTCACCAGCCGGTCGTCCCGGCGGCGCACCACGTTTTCCAGCAGGACCCGGATGGAATAGGGAAGCCGCCCCAGGCGGTTTCCGAAAAGCCCTTTCAGGTCCACGAACTCAAAGGTTTCGCCGTCTTTTTCCAAGCGTGCTCGTGCGCTCATGGTCCGCTCTCTTTCCTTCCTTTCATCCAAGGGGCCACGGAAGGGTGAGGAGCCCCTCCGGCCGGCCCATCGGCCCAACCACCCCAATGCCCACCGAGAAGGCCTCAAAGACGCCAAGATAGCCGACAAAGCGCTTCCAAACAACAGGAGAGTCCCTTCCGTTCACCATCGGCACTTTCTTTTGCGCTGACGATCATGGCGACGCTCGCCGCCCCGCATGGATGAAACAATGGGCCGGGGCGAGGGCCTTCCGGGGGAGCGCCGCAAGGCGCGATTCGCTTTGCGCGATCGCGCGGCCGTTGAATGGCCGCCCGCCCTCATCGCGGCTTTCGCCGCTCCCACACACCAGTCTTTCACATTTGCGTCTATTTGCGTTCATTCGCGGTTCTCTTTCATATTGGACGATTCTTCCTCATCTCGAGGCTCCGGCGCGTTGACAGGCATCCCGATGAGCTGATTCTCTCGCCGATGGCGGCCTGGAAGGCAATGCGATGCCCGTCCCGGGCCTGTTCCGGAACGGACTTTTCAAAACAGCGGTTGATCAATCGGGCGAAAATGGATCATATACGGGATTTGATGAAAGTCGCCGCGTGGTCTTCATCATCCTGACCATGCCGATCATCCATCGAAACTTCTTCACGTGATCGAAAACCCGTCGGACCGAGAAAGGAGCTCGCATGCAGGACAAGATCCGGCTGAAGAACCCCATCGTGGAAATGGACGGCGACGAGATGACCCGGATCCTCTGGAAGATGGTCAAGGAGGAACTGCTCTTTCCCTACCTGGACCTGACCATCGACTATTACGACCTGGGAATCGAGCACCGCGACGAAACCGACGATGCGGTGACCCTGGAAGCGGCCCGGGCCGTGGAAAAGCACCAGGTGGGCGTCAAATGCGCCACCATCACCCCCAACGCCGAGCGGGTGAAGGAGTACAACCTCAAGCGGGAATACAAGAGCCCCAACGGCACCATCCGAGGCTACCTGGACGGCACGGTCTTCCGCACGCCCATCCTGGTGGAAAAGATCCCGCCGGTGGTCCGGAGCTGGAAGAAGCCCATCACCATCGCCCGCCACGCCTACGGGGACGTGTACAGGAACGCGGAGATCCGCGTGCCCGGTCCGGGTACGGCCGAACTGGTCTTCCGGTCCCAGTCCGGGGAAACGGAAGTCGTGAAGATCGCCGATTTTGAAGGCCCCGGCATCATCCAGGGCATCCACAATACGGACGCCTCCATCCGGAGCTTCGCCCAGGCGTGTTTCCTCTTCGGCCTGGACCGGGGCGTGGACGTGTGGTTCGCCACCAAGGACACCATTTCCAAGACCTACGACGCCCGGTTCAAGGAGATCTTCGATGAGGAGTTCCAGGCGTTCCGGGATCGGTTCGCCGAGAAGGGGATCCACTACTTCTACACGCTCATCGACGACGTGGTGGCCCGGATCATGAAATCCGAAGGGGGGCTCCTGTGGGCGTGCAAGAACTACGACGGGGACGTGATGAGCGACATGGTGGCGTCGGCCTGCGGAAGCCTGGCCATGATGACCTCGGTGCTCATCTCGCCCCGGGGCTGCTACGTCTACGAAGCGGCCCACGGCACGGTGCAGCGCCACTACTACCGGTATCTCAAGGGAGAGAAGACCTCCACCAATCCCATGGCGCTCCTTTTCGCGTGGACTGGCGCCATCCGCAAGCGCGGAGAACTGGACCAGGTCCCCGAAGCCGTCCGGTTCGCCGACACGCTGGAACGGGCCGCCCTGACGACCATCGATGAAGGGATCATGACCGGAGACTTGGCGGCCATCTCCCCGCCGTTTCCGGAAAAACAGAGCGTGGACACCGAAGCCTTCCTCGCCGCCATCAAGGAGCGCCTGGACCAGGCCCTCTGATCCCGGCCCCACCCGGCGGACCCCGGGGCCCGCCGGGTGGGCCGGAAACTCGCCTTCACGGCAGCCTCAGCACCAAATACGATCTTGAAGTAGGATTTGGAATCGTTCGTATTCCAAAACTCGCTGATTTCCCTTGGAAGATATCCTAGAAGGACGGGGAATGGTGGACAGGGACAAGGCCATCGAAATTCTAAAACATAACAAAGCGTTGCTGGAAGCCCATCATGTGCGTTCGCTGGCCGTTTTCGGATCGGTGGCCAGGTGCGAATCCGGACCGTGCAGCGACATCGATATTCTGGTTGAGTTCGAGCCGGGGGCAGAAGTTGGTCTGTTCGAGTTTGTGCGTCTGAAAAACGAACTAACCTCTCTACTCGGAGTCGAAGTGGATCTGGGCACTCCCGATGCGCTACATCCCGCCCTCCGCGACAACATCCTTAGAGAGGCCGTCCATGTCGCCTAGAAAATGGCAAGTTCGTCTGGAAGATATGCTGGACGCTGTAAGAAAGATAGAAGCCTATGTGCTAGGGTTAACGCATGAAGACTTTATTCAGGATGAGAAAACCCAGGATGCGGTCATCCGGCAGCTCATCGTCTTGGGCGAGGCGGCGTGTCGTCTGCCGGATGAACTAATAGCCGACACGCCCCAAATCCCTTGGTATGAAATCCCGGGAATGCGAAACATTCTGGTCCATGAATATTTTGGACCTGAATTGGACGGTTCTTTCTCATGGACAGGTCCTGAAGGGCGGGCGTAAAGCCCGCCCCTACAAAAAGCCCCGGACCCATTGGGTAGGGGCGGGGTTTATCCCCGCCCGCTAATCACGCGGTGTAAGAGACACCCGAAGAAAAAATCGCTCAGATTAGGCAAAAGAAATGCAATGCTCCCTTGGGTAGGGGCGGGGTTTATCCCCGCCCGCTAATCACGCGGTGTAAGAGACACCCGAAGAAAAAATCGCTCAGTTTAGGTTGGAATCAATAGGGAAATCCTCTGGAAAACCGCCCAAAGAACATACCGGAGTTGATCCTGATCTTACGACATCTCTTAGAGATACTCTCCCAAAGCGATACCCCCGAAGAGACCCCACGTCACCACCCACAGGAAACCGGGCAGAGCTTGCGGAATATCCGCACTCTCCTCCAAAACACGACCCCACCGAAGTTCCACCGAACGGGGCCGCCCGGCAACTCCCGTTTGAAACCCGCTTCGGGGATATGGTAGGCTGCGGCCTTAAGCTGCAGGCCATTTCGAGTGTCGGTCGAAATCCCAGGGCATTTGAAGGGAATAGGGCACTTTTGAAACCGGGGCGGGCCTTCCCGCCGCGGTTGGTCCTTGCGGTTGCTGCGAAAACCGGATAACGGGTAGGAACGGACGTGCGCTTCACCATCCATGGGAACATCCTGATGCCGGAACCCGAGAGAAAGGGGCCTGCCAAGTGATCGACGAGTCCGCCATCGGCCGACGCGTGAGAGACTACCGGAAGGCCAAGGGCCTGACCCTGCAGGAAATGGCCGACGCCACCGGCTTCTCCAAGGGCTACCTGTCCAAGCTGGAAACCTCCAAAAAGGCCCCTCCGCTCAGCACCTTGAGCCGCATCGCCAAGGTGCTGGGAGTCACCACGTCCGTGCTGCTGGGGGAAGTGAGCACCCAGAGCAGCATCTCCCTGGTCAAGAAAGACGAACGCATCCCCATTGCCCACGAGGGAACGGCCTTCGGGTATTCGTACCTTTCCATCGCCCACCGCTATCCCGACCGGCACATGCAGCCCTTCATCCTGGTGCTGCCCCCGAACCCGGTGAAACCCAAGGCCATGTTTCAACACGACAGCGAAGAGATGATGTTCGTCCTCAAGGGTACCATGCGGCTCCACTTCGGCGACCAGATCCTCATCGTGGAGGAAGGCGACTGCGTCTATTTCGACGGCAACGTGCCGCACTACGGAGAGAGCTACGGGGACCACGAAACGGTGATCCTCATGGTCATCCACAGCAAATGACCCCCCGGGGCGGCGCGGGAGACGGGCCCGGGGGTAGCCTACAAGGAAACATTTTCCCCAACGCCCGCCCGGTCCAAGCCCCTGTTTCCTCCCCGAACATCCCCTCAGGACCCCCTTCCTACCCCCCTATTCCTTTGACTTTCCATGCTTTTCTTTCACACCCCAAAAAGTGCTTGACAAGAACCCTGGAGGAACCTAGAAGTTTTCTATCAGGCAACTTTCATTTCCGGACAGCGTGAAGAAACGTTCGGGGACAGGCTCCCCGCACCGTGGAGGGCGTCATGGGCCGGGATCGGTCGCAACGTCCGCAACCCTCGAAAAGACCCGCTTCCCGTCGAGCGGGATACCGTCTGGCGGGACGGCTCCGCGCCGTCTCCCTGAAGGAATACACTCCGTGAACGGACAAGGAGAGCGCATGGACGGCAAGGCCATCTCCACGGTGGGCATCCTGGGCGCCGGCCTCATGGGCCACGGGATCGCACAGATCTTCGCCTCCAAGGGATTCCGGGTTCGGATCCATGACGTGGATCGCGCCATGCTGGAGGCGGTTCCCCAGCGCATCCGGGACAACTTCCGGGTCTTCGTGGAACTGGGGCTCGCGCGCCCCGAGGACGTCGCCGACTGCCTGGATCGCATCGCCCTGTGCGACCATGTGGCTTGTGCCGTGGCAGACGCCGACCTGGTGGTGGAAGCCGTCACGGAAAGCCTGGCCGTGAAGGTCCGGGTGTTCGAGGAAGTGGAACGGCATGTGCCGGCGGCCGCCGTTCTTTGCAGCAACACCTCGGCCATCAGCATCTCGGAGATTGCGCGCTGTCTCCAACACCCCCAGCGTTTTCTCGGCACCCATTTCTGGAATCCTCCCCACGTGGTGCCGTGTGTGGAAGTGATCAAGGGCGAGGAGACATCGGAACAGGTTTTTGAAGGCGTGGTGGAGCTCATGCGGCGCCTGGGAAAGGAACCGGTTCGGGTCCTCAAGGACGTTCCGGGCTTTCTCGGCAACCGCCTCCAGCACGCCATGTGGCGGGAAGCCGTGGCCCTGGTGGCCGACGGCATCGCCGACGCGGAAGACATCGACAAGGTGGTCAAGTACGGCTTCGGACTTCGCTGCGCCATGCTGGGCCCCTTGGAGACGGCCGACCTTGCGGGACTGGATCTCACTCACGCCGTGCACCAATACCTCTTCCCTCACCTCAATGCGGACACATCCCCTTCCCCGTTGCTGCAGGATCTCATTGCGCAAGGCCGGTTGGGCGTGAAGACCGGGCAGGGCTTTCATCACTGGACCCGTCAACAGGCCCAGGAACTCATCCAGAAAAGGGATTCGGTGCTGCTCCGGATCATGGAGCTGATCCGGCCGCAGCGCGGTTGATCGAACCGATCCCGGACCGTTGAAGCCCCCGCTCGATGAGGGCGGGGCCGAGGCTCTCCATTCAAGCGGCCATTGCCCACCACAAATTCAGGCAGAGGGACGCGATGACCCAGTTTGCCGTCTTCGTCTTGCACGGCCTGGCCTACGCCGGCCTGCTCTTTCTCGTCTCGTCGGGACTGACGCTGGTCTTCGGGATGATGAACGTGCTCAACTTCGCCCATGCGGCCTTCTACATGCTGGGGGCCTACTTTTCCTATTCCATTCTTCAATGGAGCGGAAATTTCTGGCTGTCCATGCTCCTCTGCCCGCTGATCCTCTTCGTCATCGGCGCCCTGGTGGAGCGGTTCCTCCTGCGCCGCGTTCATCAGCACGGCCACCTCCACGAACTGCTCCTCACCTTCGGCCTGGCCTACATCATCACCGAAGGGGTGAAGTGGATCTGGGGAAACTATTCCCTGGCCGTCAGCCTGGACGGGTTCCTCACCGGCCAGGTGTCCCTGCTCGGCATCACCTACCCCGTCTACCGGCTCTTCATCATCGGCTGCGCGGTGGCGGTGGGAACAGCCATGAGCTACGTCTTCTATCGCACCCGGGTGGGGATCATCGTCCGGGCGGCGGTGGACGACCACGAAATGGTCAACGCGTTGGGCATCAACGTGCCCCTGGTTTTCATGCTGGTCTTTGCGGTGGGGGCGGCCTTGTCCGGCTTCGCCGGGGTGATCGCGGGTCCTCTTCTGACCACCTATCCCGGCATGGCCGCCGAGATCCTCGTGGACGCCTTCGTGGTCATCGTGGTGGGCGGGTTCGGGAGCCTGGGAGGGGCGCTGCTGGCCTCGCTCATCATCGGCCAGCTGCAGGCTTTCGGCGTTCTCCTCGTCCCCAAGTTGTCCCTGGCCTTGATCTATCTGCTCATGGCCGTGGTTTTGGTGGTGAAACCCTCGGGTCTTTTCGGTGAGGAGGCATGATGAGGCGTCGATCCGGAAACCCTGGCTCCGTCTTTCCCGGGATAGCGTTGGTGGGAGGGCTCCTGGCGGCCCCGCTCTTCCTGCCCCTCTACCACGTGAATCTGCTCACCGAGGTGATCGTCTTCGCGCTCTATGCCGTGAGCTACAATCTGCTGCTGGGCTACGCCGGCCTGCTCTCCTTCGGGCACGCCATGTTCTTCGGAACGGGCGCCTATGTGACGGCGGTGGCCCTGGCCCACCTTCCGGGGCTTTCCGTGGGCAGCGCCATCCTCCTTTCCGTGGCGGCGGCCACGCTGGCGGGGGTGGTCACCGGCGCGCTGCTCCTGCGCCACAAGGGGTCCTACTTCGCCCTGCTCACCCTCGCCTTCAACGCGCTCTTCTACGCCGTGGCCACCAAGTGGCATTCGGTGACTGGGGGCGACGACGGCCTGAGCGTCAATCGTCCCAACCTGGACTTTCTCGGCGTCCACCTGGATCTTTCCGACATCACGACCTTTTACTATTTCGCGCTCATCACCGTCGGCGCCCTCATCGGGTACTGCTGGCACTTCACCCATACGGCCATGGGGCGGACCGTCCTGCTGGTGCGGGAAAACGAGGAGCGCATGAAGTTTCTCGGCTACGACACCAACATCAGTCGTCTGCTTCTATTCACCTTCACGGGCGCCCTGGCCGGATGCGCCGGCTCTTATTACGCCCTCTTCTTCGAATTCACATCCATCAGCGCCATCAGCATTGAGATGACCACCACGGTTCTGTTGATGACCTTCATAGGGGGGACCGGTTCCTTCCTGGGGCCGGTGCTGGGAGCGCTGGTCTACACGCTGCTCCACGACAAGCTGAGCGACATCACGGATCGCTGGCCCTTGATCATGGGCCTGATCTTCATCGTCATGGTCCTCTATGTCCCGGGCGGACTGAGCGGCCTGATCGTTTCGATCCGGGAGCGTCTGGCGGGCACGGCCGGAAAGAACGCTGCGCAGCCTTTGGAAGGGCGGAAACCATGAAGGACAACGGGCGAATCTTGGAAGTGCGCGACCTCTACAAGGACTTTTCCGGCCTGGAAGTCCTGGCCGGGGTATCTTTCCAGGTGGCACAGGGAGAGCGGCACGCGGTCATCGGCCCCAACGGCGCCGGAAAGACCACGCTGTTCAACGTGATCACCGGAAAATACAAGCCGTCCGGAGGATCCATCCTGTTCCAAGGGCGGGACATCACGGGCAGGCCCCCCCACCAATTGTGCCGCATGAAGATCTCCCGCTCCTTCCAGATCACCAACGCGTTCCAGGAACTGACCGTCTTCGAGAACGTCCGTTCCGGAGTGCGCTGCCTCCACGGGCTCCGTTACCACTTCTTCAGACGCGTGGACAGGGACGTGGCCGTCAACCGGCGTACGGAAGAGCTCCTTCACCTGGTGGGCCTGGGTTCCGTCGCAGACGCCCCGGTCAGCACCCTCTCCTACGGGCAGCAGCGCGCCCTGGAGATCGCGCTCACGCTCTCCACGGACCCGGAGCTCATCCTTCTCGACGAGCCCACCGCCGGCATGACCCGCGAGGAAACCGCCGAAGCCATCCAGCTCATCGACCGGGTGACCCGCGGCAAGACCCTCATCATCATCGAACACGACATGGACGTGGTCTTTTCCCTGGCGGACAGGATCTCCGTGCTCCACTACGGTAGGATCCTGGCATCGGACCGACCTCACGTCATCCGGGACGACCAAAGGGTGAAAGACGCCTACCTTGGGGAAGGGTGAAAGCCGATGCTCGAGGTTCGAGACATTCACAGCTACTACGGCAAGAGCCACATCCTGCACGGAGTTTCCATGACCCTGCAGGAGGGTGAGATGGTGTGCCTTCTGGGACGAAACGGCGTGGGAAAGTCCACCACCCTAAAGAGCATCATGGGCATGGTGCGCCCCCGATCCGGCAGCATCCGCTTTCAGGGCCGGGAGCTCATCGGATTGCAGCCCTACCAGGTGGCGCGCCTGGGGGTGGGGATCGTCCCGGAAGAACGGCGCATCTTCGGCAGCCTCACCGTTGAGGAGAATCTTTTGATCGGCAAGAAGAACGCCCTCGATGGGGGCGACGGCGCCCAGGCCTGGACCCTGGAGCGGGTCTACCAAGTGTTCCCCCGTCTCCATGAGCGGCGGACCAACAAGGGCCGGCATCTTTCGGGAGGCGAACAACAGATGCTCACGGTGGCCCGTACCCTCATGGGCAATCCCAGGCTCATTCTGGTGGACGAGCCCACGGAAGGACTGGCCCCGCTCATCGTCCAGGACGTCCTCCACATGCTGGCCCAGGTGCGCCGTTCCGGCGTCACGGTGCTCATGGTGGAACAGAACTTCAAGGCGGCCGTCCAGGTGGCGGATCGCTTCTATGTGATGGGAAAGGGTCAGATCGTGTTCGAAGGCGACGTCGACGCCCTGCTGGCGGCGGACGAAGTCCGAAAGACCTATCTGGAGGTTTGACGCGCGGCCGTCCCGGCCGGAATACGCTTTGCGGTGTCCAAGAGGAGGCGGGAATGAGCAAGACCATCTTTACGGCGGCCATCACCGGAGGGATTCACACCCCCAGCATGTCCCCCCACCTTCCCATCACGCCCGACCAGATCGTAGAAGATGCGTTGAGTGCCTACGAAGCGGGAGCGGCGGTGGTGCATATCCATGCCCGGGATCCCGAAACGGGCCGCCCCTCCGCCGATCTGGACCTGTTCGGGGAGATCATCTCCCGGATCAAGCGCCATTCGGATCTGGTCATCTGCATCACCACGGGCGGAGGCCTGGGCCAGAGCACGGAAGAGCGCGTGGCGGCGGTGAAGCGATTCAGCCCGGAACTGGCCTCCCTCAACGCCGGTTCCATGAACTTCGCCCTCTTTCACGTGCTGGATCATCTGCGCCAATTCAAGTTCGACTGGGAAAGAGACTACCTGGCCATGACCGAGGACTTCATCTTTCCCAACACCTTCAAGACCCTGCGACAGTTCAACGAGTTCTTCAGGGAACAGCAAACCAAACCGGAATTCGAGATCTACGACGCCGGCATGCTCCACAACCTGGCCTTTCTCATCGAACGCGGCTGGGTGCGAACACCGGTCTACTTGCAGTTCGTTCTCGGCATCCTGGGCGGCATGCAAGCCACGCTCGACAATCTCATGTTCCTGCACCATTCCGCCAAGGAGCTCATCCAGGACTTCCAGTGGTCGGTCTGCGCCGCCGGCAAGCACCAATTCCGCATGGGAACGGCGGCGCTGCTTCTGGGCGGGCACGTGCGCGTGGGCCTGGAAGACAACCTCTATCTGGAAAAGGGGCGGCTGGCACGCAGCAGCGGGGAGCAGGTGGCCAAGATCATCCGCATCGCCCGCGAACTGGGCCGGGAGCCGGCCACCCCGGCGGAGGCCCGCGAGATCCTCGGACTCAAAGGGCTGGATAAGGTGAACTTCTAAACCACAGGGAAGGGAGCAGGAAGATGAGGAAGCTAAGCTGTGCGTTGTTGGCCTTGGGTGTGCTCTTCGGATTGCTCACCACGGGAGCGCTGGCCGCGGACACCATCAAACTGGGAGTGGTGGAACCTCTTTCCGGGACCTTCAAGGACATTGGTGAAAGGTACCTGGCCGGCGTTCAGTACGCCGCCGATGAGATCAACGCGGCCGGGGGCCTGCTGGGCCGCAAGGTGGAGGTCATTCCCATCGACTCCGAGGTCAAGCCCGATGTGGCCACGAGGAAGGCGACCAAGCTGATCCTCAAGGAAGGGGTGAACTTCTTCTGCGGCGGCACGGGGAGCTCCGTGGGTGCGGCCATGTCGGCACTCATGGAGAAACAGGGAGGCCTCTTTTTCACCTACGGAATGGATGCGGCCAGCCTCACCGGTGAAAAGTGCAACAGGCACTTCTTCCGCCCGGGCGGCAGCACCGACGGCCGATCCTACGCACTGGCCCAGTGGGTGGTGAAAAACGGCTACAAGCGGGTTGCCGGCATCGCCCAGGATTACTCCTTCGGCCAGGAAGCCATGGCCGCCTTCAAGAAGAAGCTCAAGGAACTGGACCCCACCGTGGAGATGGTCGCGGAACTTTACCATCCCCTGGGAACCAAGGACTACGCGCCCTACATCAGTCAGCTCATCGCCGCGGAACCGGAAGTGGTCTTCACCTCCAACTGGGGCAATGATCTGATGCTCCTGCTCAAGCAGGGCAAACCCATGGGACTCAAGGCCAAGTTCGTCTGTTACTACGCCAACGACGACGTGCTCATCAAGGGCATCGCCGACGATGAGGCGGTCATCGGCAGCATCGGCGCCGAGGTGTACATGCTGTCCATCCCCACCGAAGCCAACAAGGCCTTCGTGAAGAAATACCACGAAGCCAAGGGCCACTATCCCACCTGGCTCATCGGCAAGGGCTACACGGCCACCATGTTCTGGGCCGAGGCCGTCAAGAAGGCCGGCACCACCAACGTGAGAAAAGTGATCCAGGCCTGGGAGGGGTTGAGCTACGACGGGCCGGCCGGCACCTGGACCATGCGCGCCTGCGACCATCAGGCCCAGGTTCCCTACTGGATCGGGGAAATCGTGAAGGAAAACCCCTTCTTCGATCACGCCTACGTGGCCGACGCCACCATGATCCCGGCCGAGGACGTGGCGGTGCCCTGCGAAGAGACGGGCTGCAAGGCCATGGGCAAGTAACGGAAACGGTGCATCCTCAGCCCGCGGCGTTCCCTTCCCACGCCGCCGCGGGCTGCCGGGGGAGGAACGGCTCCATGAAGTATCTGATCACGGGCGGTTGCGGCTTCCTGGGGACCAGTCTGGCGCGGCTGATGATCCGAGAGGGGGCCCGGCCGGTTCTGCTGGATGTGGCGCCGTTGGGCCCCATGCTCCAGGACGTCCGGGATCGCCTGGATTACGTGCGCGGGTCCCAGACCAATCTCTCCGTTGTGCTCAACTGCCTTCGGGAACACTCCGTGAAAGGCGTCTTTCATCTGGGCGGCATGCTTTCGGCTCCCAGCGAACAGGATCCCTGGTCCGCCTTCGACGTCAACGTGGTGGGAACCTACAACGTGTTGGAGGCGTGCCGGATCGCCGGCGTGGACCAGGTCGTCTACGGCAGCACGGTGGCCGTCTACAGCCGGGGCATCCGCACCGACTTCATCGACGACGACACCCTGCAGCGCCCCACGAGCATGTACGGCACCACCAAGGTCTTCGGGGAACTGCTGGGAAGGTTCTACCGTCGAAAGTTCGGGCTGGACTTCCGGGGCGTGAGGATCCCCTCCGTGGTGGGCCCCGGAGCCAAGACGGCGCACATGTCCATCTACAACGCCTGGGCCATCGAATACCCTCTGCGGGGCAAGCCCTACCGGCTGCTTTGCGAGCCCGAGACCCGGTGCCCGGTGATCTACTTCAAGGACGCCGCCCGCTCCCTCTGGGAACTTTCCCAGGCGCCCGCGTCGCGGATCGAAACCGTCGTCTACAACCTGGCGGGCATCACTCCGGCCTTCTCCGCCCGGGAGCTTGTGGAGCACGTCCGCGAAAGGCTCCCCGAAGCCGATCTGGACTTCAGGCCCGATCCGCTCATCGTGGAGCTCCTTCGGGAACTGGGGCGGTTGAGGATCGTCGACGACGCGGCTCGCAACGAATGGGGCTGGTCGGCCCGATACGGGCTGGAGGAGATGATCGAGGATTTCATCCAGGAGTTTTCAAGACACGGCGCCTGGTACGCCTAACGGCGGTCCTGAAGGGCGGGCCTGAAGCCCGCCCCTACGAAATGCGTTGATCGCTTGGGTAGCATCCAGGGCTTACTCCACGGGGCCCACCGATTTGCCCCCCTTGCGAAATGTGTCGATCTCTTGAGTAAGGGTGGGGTCTATCCCCACCCGTCCATATCTGAGTGATGAAAGGATCGCCCCCCATTAGGCCATGGCCGGGCAAGCGCTTAGGAGGCTGTCCGAAAACGTACCCGAAAGCCTCCTAGAGCCCCGCGCCGTCTCCGTCGTCCTCTTCCAGGCCGCTCAGGCCCTCCAGGGTCGTGAAGGCCTCCTCCAGAGCGTCCAGGAGCTCCTCCTCTTCCTCGCCCAGGAAATCTTCCTGTTCTCGGCGCATCTCTTCCCAGATGGGAAAAAGCAGCCCCTGAGCCTCGTCCTGCATCACGTAAGGAGCGGCCTCCACGGCGGCCGTCACCAGGGCCAGGTCCTCGTCCTTCCAGGCGCGGAGGATCTTCCGGATCACGGGGGCGGCCTCGGGGATTCCCCACATGCCGGCGGCGCTCACCGCTTCGTAGCGGATGGTGTCGTCCTTGGACTTCAGGGCCTCCAGAATCTGCTTTTCGAAGCCGCTCACCCACCGCATGCAGAAAACGGCCGTAAGACGCCAGTCCGCATCCTTGGACGCGTAGGCGGAGGCCACCGCTTCTTCGTGCCAATCCTGGGGAGCGCGCACCGACGCTTCCAGCACGCGCCGGCGCACCAGCTTGGGGAGCTTGGGATCCAGGTAAAGATCGTGCAGCGTCTTTTGAATCTTTTCGAACATGGCTTCGCTGATGGGAGCATCCTCCGGTTCTTCGAAGCCTTCCACGTCCACGTACTCCAGCGCGGCGCCCAGAGCCACGGCCGCCATGCCGCGAACCTCCTCGTCTTCCGTCTCGTCGGCCGCCACGTTGAGGAGCATCTCCGCCATGTCGTCGTTCATGACCACCAGATCCCCGGCCATCTCGCACGCCATGATCCGCACATCCCGGTCGGCGTTCTTGTCGCGCACCACCGCGGCGATGGTGTCCGCCGCATCCTCCGGCCAATCCCAGGGGTCCAGCCCCGCCAACACCGCTATGTCCACTCTCGTCTTGTCCATGCCCTTTCTCCTTCGATTCGTTTCATGGGTTGTTTGTCGAGCCGTGTGCTTATAGCGTTTTGGTTCGGCCATAACAACCGTTTCCCGCAGGCCGACGGATCGTCGCCGGCGGACGGCATCTATGCCAAGGACCCCATCGCTTTTCGGATCGGCGCCGGGCACAACATCTGAAAGTGTCACGACACCCTCTCAGGTTCCGATTCCCCCCTCAGGCCTTTTACGAACAGGTCCGCAATGAGGCCGGCGATGCGCTCCATGTGCCGGCGCACCTCTTCCGGGGCCCGGCCCGGATAGTTTCGGAAGGTGATCAGCACTCCGTTCAGGGCGGCGAAAAAAGCATGGGCCACGAGGCGGGATTCGCCCCCTCCCGAGTCTTCGCCGAAGACGGCCTGGAAATGATCGAGAACCCTCCGCTCCATATCGTTGAGCCGCTCCAGGAGGTCTTCGCGAATCTCGCCGTGCAGCATGAAATGGGTCATCATGCGGAAATAGTGGTCGTTTTCCCACAGGAAGGTCACCACTTCGCCAGCGACTTCTACGGCCGTTCCCCGGTTGTCGACGATCTTCTTGATCCGCTGAACCAGCCGGTCGGCCCCCGTGAGGAAGCTCTCGATGAAAAGGGCCTGCTGGTCCGGAAAATACCGGTAGATGGCCGCCGGCGAGATGCCCGCTTCCTTGGCGATCTGGCGCATGCTGACCTTGTCGAAGGGGCAGCGCCCGAAGACCCGCTCGGCCGCCTCCAGAATGATCCGCCGCCGCGTTTCCTTTTCCTTTTCCCTCAAACGCTGAAAAGTGCCCTTTTCTCCCATGAACGGCAGCCGCTCGCTTGAATCACTGGTTCCTTCAGAAGAGAATCTCCGGCTCTTGTGACTCTTTCCAGGGGGCACCCCGAACAGGCGCCCCCGAACTCCCAAAGGATACACAGCTAGCGGGCATTGTCCACTTCTTCCAAGGCAAGTTCCTGGTAGAGCTGCGTCAACCGCTGGCAGAACCGGTCCCACCTTCGGGCCCGATCCATGGTCTCGCCGTTCACCGGGTGGGTGATGGGACCGGAAAGCAGCTCTTCCGCCTCCCGGGAGAGCTCCTTCACCGGCCCTTCAGGGGCCCCTTCCAGGATCCGGCCCACAAATTCGGCCGGCGGATACCAGCCACGCACCCGGCTCAGGTCCCGATGGATCTGCGTGAGGAGGACATTCCGGGGGCCTTCCCAAAGTTCGTTCACCGCCGCGTCACGATAGAGCCGGGGAAGGGCCGAGAAATCCTCCATCACGCCGTGTCCGCCGAAGATGGACATGGCTCCTCGGATCACGTCCGGCGCGTCCCAGGCGGCGGTGATCTTCTGCAGCATGATGAGTTCGCGCACATCGAAGCGGAGCTTTCGCACTTCATCGGGTTCGTCCGCGGCAAGCCCGCCCTTGAGGCCGTCGGGCAGCCCCAGAAAGCTTCGGTAAAGACGAAACGCGCCGGCCAGGGTGCGTTGCGCGGTCCGCTCCATCCCGGCGAGTTGGGACGCCACAAGCGGGAACCGATCGATGCGCTGCCCGAACGCTTCACGGAACTCCGCATAAGCCTTGGCTTCCCGGACCGCACGGGTCATGAACGCCGCACTGGAAAGACCCACGGTGAGCCGGGAAAGGGTGAGCACGATCCCCACCACGTTGGCGAGCCCCCTTTCCAGGGGTCCCACGGGATAGGCTGTGGCGCCGTTGAAGGTGATCTCCGCCGTGGGCAGTTCGCTGGTGCCCATCTTCCATTTGAGTCGATCGATGGTGAAGCCGTTTCGGGTCCTCTTCTCTTCATCGGCTGGAAGCCAGGAGGGCACCACGAAAAGGGCCACGGCGTCCGATCCCCGGGGCTTGGCCGTCACCAAGGCGTAGTCCGCATGGGTGGCGGAACAGAAGAACTTGTTTCCGTAAAGCCTCCAGGTGCCTCCCTCCTCCACCGCCTCCACCCGGTTGGCCGGAACGTCCGATCCGCCCTGGATCTCGGAAAGGTACTGGGCTCCGATGGCGAAACGCCCGTCCAGGCCCTCTTTGCAGTGGGTTCGGATGCGCATGAGTTCGCGCGTATCGGCGAACTTGTCCAGCAGGGCCACCAGGCCTTCCGTACAGGTGACCGGGCAGGCGATGCAGGCTTCCCCCAGCTGATAGATCAAGAACATCTTGACGAGTTTCACCCACGGATGCGTCCTTTCAGAAAAGAGCGCCTCGGAAAAGACCTCCCTTTCCAGCAGCTCCGTCTCCAGGGGGCGCACGATCCGGTCCACGCGTCTTCCGTAGGCGTCGAAATGCTCTACGGCGGGCCGCTTTTCCGGAAGGGCCGCCGCCTCCGCAAGCTCTTTCCACCGGAACGAGACCTTCCGGGAAAGCGACCTGGCTTCCCGGTCCACTTCCTCCCAGAGGTCCCCGCAGTAGTGGCGAACGACGGCCTGCGCCATGGGATCGTCCGCATAAAAGTCCAGGGAATCCCGGCGTTTCAGATAGTCATCGAACCGATAAGAGTTCGGATTCAGGTTTTCCATCATGGGGAAATCCTCCTGGGGCGTTCGGCACATGGGAGCGGCGTTCGCTCCCGAATCGTTTCTTGTGGGGAAAGTAACGTGTATCTTATGAAACGAGATGCATCTCGAAGCAAGGCAAGAATTTCTCTGGATTTGGAAGACCGGCGAGGGAAAAGGACGGCATGCCGCAGAATAAAATTCCCGTTTTCACCCACGAGGACTTCCTGGAAGCCTACACCCACGACCCGGCGGCCGCCCCGGGCCGGATCGAAGCCGTCCGGGACGCCATCTCCGACATCGCCGAATACCGTGAGGTTCTCCCCGCGTCGTGGGAAGACATCCAGCGGGTTCACACGGACCGGCACATCCAGCGGGTGATCCGGGAGGGGCTGGATCCCATCGCGTCCCTGGCGGCGGGAGGCGCCGTCATGGCGGCTCTGGAAGGGATGAACAGGCCCTCCTTCGCCCTGATCCGCCCGCCGGGGCACCATGCTTCGGCGGACGGTTCCTGGGGCTTTTGCTACTACAACAACGTGGCCGTGGCCCTGGAACACCTGAAGCACCACGGGCTCATTCAGACCGCCTACCTCCTGGACTTCGACCTCCATTACGGAGACGGCTCCGTGAACATCTTGCGCGACAAGGGCTATGCGGCCATTCTGAACCCTCAGACCGAAGACCGCGGGGAATACCTGAAGACGGTGGAGCGGGATCTGGCCCGCATGCACGCGGACATCATCGCCGTCTCCGCGGGCTTCGACGCCCATCAGCTGGACTGGGGAGGGATTCTCTCAACCCGCGACTATCACTCCATGGGCGCCATGATCCGGGAGGCGTGCCGACGTCTCGGAATCGGCTGCTTCGCCGTGCTGGAGGGCGGCTACAATCACGCCGTGCTGGGCAAAAACGTCCGGGCCTTCCTCCTGGGCCTTCTGGGACTCCCCGGTCCGAGTTGACCCGCCGAGACACCCGGGGGACAGGCTCTTTCATCCATGGGGGGGCGCAAGGATCCCGGGTGGGCGGTTACCTCACCACGTCTTCCTCCTCGAAGATCCGGCGGGGGGAGTCATCGGCGCCTTCCAGGGCGTCGATCCAGCCCTGCACCCTTTCGGCCCCGTAGGCGGCCTTCCAGGCGTCCACGATGATTTCCACGGGAACGTCCGCATACTCGCCGTGATATTCCAGATATTCCATGAACTTCTGCCGGCTCTTGTTGTACGCATGGAAGATCGAATCGCTTCGGCCGTCGAAGTCCAGGGGTTCCGTCCCGTGCCGCTCGCACAGTTCCTTGTTGAAGGCCGGAGTGGCCTTGACCCAGCGCCCTTCCAGATAAAGCTCCGTATAGCCGTGGTAGACGAAGACGTTGGAGCCCAGATAGTCCAGGAGTTGGCGGGTGGCCAGGTGGTTTTTCACCGTGGCGAACCCGATCCGGGCGGGGATCCCCTGGCACCGGGCCACGGCGCACAGAAGCGCCGCCTTGGGAATGCAAAAGCTTCGTCCGCGCCGCAGCACTTCGCTGGCCCGGTAGTGTTCCGGTCGGTAGAACGGCGAATACGGATCGTAGCGGATGCCGTCCCGAACCGCCACATAAAGGCGCACGGCCTTTTCCACGGGATCCGTCGCATCCCCCGCCGCTTCCCGGGCAAAGGCGACCACCCGCGGATGATCCCAGTCCAGGATGGCCGTGGCTTCCAGGTAGTCCCGCATCCTTTCTTCCTCCTGCCGCCGTTTCTCCATGGTCACCCCTCTCATGGACTCAGCCCCAGCAACCTCCTCACCCTCCGGGCCTCCCGGCGGTTCAGCTCCGCGGTGAAGGGATCCGCCCCCGGAGACCGCTCGACGTTCTGAAGGAGGGCCTCCACGGCTTCCCGGCCATCGGCGGTCCGAACCGCCTCCCGGGGCGTCTTACCGTGCAGGGCCGGAATGGGTTCATCGATCCAGTGTTCCCAGTGCGTGCAGAGCATCTCCTCGATAAGCGCCCGGGCCTCGGGGTGTTGTTCCATCACTTCCTTGTGTTTCCGAGACGCGTCCTCGGACGACGGACCGGCCGACTCCTTATGGAGCAAAGCCTTGAGGGACTGGATCTCGTCCGCCATGAATCGGGCATTGGGACCCAGGCGGCGGTCGATCTCGCGGCGAAGCATTTCGGCCCGTTCCGCCGAGTTCACCTCGGCGATCAGCCGGCGGTCGTCGAGGCGGATGCGGCCTAGAACCGTGTTGGGCACGCCTCGAACCCCTTTGAATTCCAAACGATCCCAGGGAAACTCCAGACCGATCACTCGGCCCGACTCGTCCCGGTCCGCATCCTCCTCCAGCTCTTCCCGCGTCCGGCTATGGCAGAGGTCGTGGAGCTTTTCGAAGGCCTTCTCGGCGGATGGGATCTCGTAGATCAGGCGGTGAAATTCCAACCGGTGTCCGTCGGTATTGCACAGCATGGGCCCCGCCATCATTTCCCTTTCCAGGTCGAAATAGAGCTGGCGGATCTCCGCATCCCAGTCATGCAGCACTTCGTCATCGATGACGCGGTTGCCGCTTTGAAGCCGCTTCCTGAGCTCGATAATCGCCGGCTTTCGGTCCGGAGGAAAGAAGGTCATGCCCGCGGCGATCAACATCCCCACGCCGTCCACGGTCGCCGCATTGCCGAAGATCACGTCTCCGGGTTGGAGCACCTGCGAGGCGGATCTTTCCAACACGTGGACGGCTTTGCCGGTGAAAAGGTCCTTCAGTTGCACGGCCTTTCCTTTGTCGACGCTCACCACATCGTAAAAGGAAAACGGCTTGCGATTGACGGCCTCGATCAGAAGCCTTTCCAGGGTATCCAGTCGCAGGGCGCGGTGCTCAGCGTAGAGTTCCGCCACGGTCCGCCCTTGGGGGCCTGGCAACTCGATTTCCGTTTCCAACGGGTCATATTCCCAGTTGAAAAGAAACCAGGGCACAAAGGTGGGGAAAAGCCTTTTATAATCGACCTCGTCAACGTCTTCTTCCGTCTCCGGCCACACCAGAAATTCGTCCATGGCGACCGCCACGGCCTCTGGACCGAACACCCCCTTGCCGTAGGACATGAGGCGGTCCACCAGGTTGTCGTAAGCCCTCGACAATCTTTCGTAATACAACTCCAAGGAAGGCCCCGCGGTCTTATTGAGGCAACATTTCTTGTATTTTTTCCCGCTGCCGCAGGGGCACGGGTCATTCCGCCCGGTGGTTTTCATGGATCCCCTTCCTCCGTTCCCGTGAGATTTCCGTCCGCCCAATCCGCGTCGAACGGTCTGTTTCTCCCGTTGTCCCCCGAAAAGGTCCATCAGTCAAGCGCTTCCAGGAGCCTGTCTCAAAACCCTGGGGAGGACCACTTTTCTCGTAGCGCAGCCCTTTAAGGCTGCGGAGGAATCCACTGACCGTCGGATCGGCCATCGGATTCGGCCTGTTACTTCATGGGGTTATGATGGCCCCTTTCCCCGGGGCTTCAGCCCCGCGGGGAACCTCGTCGAGTGTCCGCTGTTCGCATGAAAAAGCGAGCAATTCACACCGTCTCGGTTTTTCGTCCTCCGACGGTCCGGGGGAAGCCCGCCATGCCGCTTGGATGAATGAACCTGAGCCAAGGCGATGTCCGTCCTGTGGGAGCGCCGCGAGGCGCGATGAGCCGGGAGCGGCCGCACCGTCACGGAATGACCGGCCGCCCCTTTCGCGGCTTTCGCCGCTCACACACACCCCTTCCCTGCCTCATGCCCGCCCGGAGGCATTCTGTTGAGACGCGAAATGGGGCCTAGTCTCGGACAGGATCCCGGACGCTTCATCCTGGCACCTTCTTCTCAAGGTGTCATACGCGCCCACCCAGCTGCCACGTCGCCCCTTCAACCCAAAAAGGTTGGGATCACCACCCCGCCTTGCCATAAACCAACCAAGGAGCGGCGCGGCTCCCTGAATACCTGCTTATTTTTGCGAATGGGAACGTGGATGCTCCGGTTGTACGCTCGGGTGGCATGGTTTAGACTGGCATCAGGCCGGAGAACCGACAAGGGTGTGAGTATTGGGGTACAGCTTTTGGCCAGGATCCTTATCTCATGGATAACCACATCACGTTCGAGGACATCGTCCACGCCACCAGCAACGGCATCTTGGTCACCGACGCCCGGGGGATGCTCCTCCACCTGAACCGGGAGGCCGAAAAGATCCTGGAGTTGCAAGCGGGTCAGCATCTGGGGCGTTTCATTTCCGACGTACTGCCCCTTACCGGCCCTCAGGTCATGGAATGCCTCCAAACAGGCCGGCCCAAGCTGGGCCACCAGATCATCGGGAAAAAGGTGGACCTGGTGTTGAGCATCACCCTCATCCGGAAAAACGGCGATCTCCTGGGGGCCGTTTGCACCTTCCAGGAACTGGGCGCCTTTGAAAACATGGCCAAGAAGCTCCGATCCTACAAACGCTTGAACCGCCAGCTGGAGACGATCTTCAAGGCGTCTTCCGACGGCATCTGGGTCTGCGACGGCCGCGGGACCGTCATCAGCATCAATGAGGCCTCGGAACGGCTCAACGGCATCCGGGCCCGGGAGGTGGTGGGAAGAAACGTCTCCCAACTGGTGGCCGACGGCCTCTTCGATCGGTCCGTGACGCTGGAAGTCCTCAAGAACCGCGGACAGGTGAGCCTCATGCAGTACGTCCAGCGCACCGGCCGCTACCTACTAGCCACCGGCACTCCGGCTTTCGACGACGACGGACGCATCCACCTGGTGGTGGTCAATGAGCGCGACATGACGGACCTGAACGCCATGCGCCGGGAGCTGGAACAAAGCCACATGGCCGTACGCAAGATGAAGGATGAGCTGGTAGAACTGAGCATGCTGGAACTCAAGCGCCATGGGATCGTGGCCGAAAGTCCTTCCATGCAACAGATCCTGAGGGCGGCCCTCAAGCTGGCGCGGCTGGAAGCGTCCAACATCCTGATTTTGGGCCAATCCGGGACGGGAAAGGGCCTGCTGGCCAAATTCATCCACCAGAGCAGCGATCGGGCGCGTCATCCCTTCATTCAGATCAACTGCGCGGCCCTTCCCGAACATCTCCTGGAAGCGGAACTGTTCGGCTACGAGCGCGGCGCCTTCACCGGTGCCCGGGAACAGGGCAAGGCGGGGCTTTTCGAACTGGCCCACGGCGGCACCCTCTTTCTGGACGAGGTCGGAGACCTGCCCCTGCCGCTGCAGGCCAAGCTCCTCAAGTGTCTGGACGACCACGAGATCCTGCGGCTGGGCGCCACCCGGCCCAAGACCATCGATTGCCTGGTCATCGCCGCCACCAACCAGGACCTGGAGGAACAGGTGCGGCGGCGCCGATTCCGGCAGGATCTCTTCTATCGGCTGAACACCTTCAGTCTGAAGATACCGCCTCTGAGGGAGCGCCGCGACGACATCCTGGAGCTGGCCCGCCACTTCCTTTCCCGCTACAATGAGCAATACGACATGAACAAGCGCCTTTCGGGCAGCGGCCTCCAGCTGCTGCTCCGCCATCCCTTTGCCGGCAACGTGCGGGAGCTCAAAAACATCCTGAAGCGAGCCGTGGTCATGGCAGAAGGCGAGGTTCTGGACGACTTTCTGCGCGCGATCCTGGAACCCGCGGCGGCGGAAGCCGGGCAAGCACCCGGCGGTCGCATCCGCCTTGCCCACGAGCTGCAGCGAACGGAGCGCCGGTTGATCCGGGAGGCCATGGCCCGATGCCGCAACACCCGGGAGTTGGCCGCCGAACTGGGCATCAGCCAGCCCACGGCAGTCCGAAAGATGCAGCGTTACGGCCTTCGGTTCCGCTGATGCGCCCCTGCATCGCCCGACGTGACCGTTTCCGGTAAATGCCCGTAATATTGGACCCTTGACTTTGATGCCTCTCTGCATCCCCTTGTTTACTTAGTCTTTACAGGATCTTGTGGGGCTTTTTGATGCCTTTTGGAATCACGGGCCAAGAGCCGGCCCGGGCAGCCGTCTGGAATCAGACATCGAGCGCGGTGTTGGCCCGTCCCTTGCCTATAGCAATCTCCGGACACCGGGACCGTGCTCGCATTACCGCCCCCCACAACCCACACGGAAGGACCGTTCCATGAACACGCCTTCAAAAAACCAGGATCTCCACGCCCGCCGCAGCCGGGTGGTCACGTCGGCCTATGCCAGCCTGCGCCCGTGCTACATCGAGCGCGGCGCGGGCGCCCGCCTCTACGATGTGGAAGGCCGGGAATACATCGACTTCGCCGGCGGCATCGCCGTCATGAACGTGGGACACAGCCACCCGAAGGTGGTGGCCGCCATCCAGGAGCAGGCCCAAAAGCTCACCCACACCTGCTTCATGGTGCTGCCCTACGAACCGGCCGTGCTCTTGGCCGAGAAGTTGGCCCAGGCCGTCCCCGGCCGCTTTCCCAAGTCCGCCGTTTTCGTCAACAGTGGAGCCGAAGCCGTGGAAAACGCGGTCAAGGTGGCGCGCTATCACAGCAAGCGCCAGGCGGTGATCGCCTTCGAAAACGCCTTCCACGGCCGCACGCTGCTCACCATGAGCCTGACCAGCAAGATCAAGCCCTACAAGTTGGGTTTCGGACCGTTTGCTCCGGAAGTCTACCGCATGCCCTTCGCCTACTGCTATCGCTGCCCGTTCCAGCTTCGCTACCCGCAGTGTGAGACGGCGTGCGCGGACTCCCTGCGGGAGTTTTTCCTCACCCACGTGGCCGCCGAAAATACCGCCGCCCTCATCGTGGAACCCATCCAGGGCGAGGGTGGATTCATCACGCCGCCGCCCGAATACTTTCCCAAGCTCAAGGCCATTTGTGAAGAATTCGGGGTGCTTTTCATCGCCGACGAAATCCAGACCGGCATGGGACGGACGGGCACCCTCTTCGCCATGGAACACTGGAACGTGGAGGCGGACATCACCACGGTCGCCAAGAGTCTCGCGGCGGGCATGCCCCTGGGCGCCGTGGTGGGGAAAAAAGAGATCATGGACAGCGTCCATCCCGGGGGCCTCGGCGGAACCTACGGTGGGAACCCGGTGGCCTGCGCCGCCGCCCTGGCGGTCTTCGACGTGATCGAAACCGAGGACCTGCTCGACCGAGCCCGAAGGTTGGGCGAGAAGCTTCGCCGTCGTCTGGACGAGATGCACGGGCGGTTCCAATGCATCGGGGAAGTCCGGGGTCTGGGTCCTATGCTGGCGCTGGAGCTGGTGAAGGACCGGGAGACCAAGGAGCCGGCGCCGGACGCCGCCAAGCGGCTCACCGACTACTGCTTCGATCGGGGCCTGGTGCTGCTGAGCTGCGGCACCTTCGGCAACGTGATCCGGCTGCTCATGCCGCTGGTGATCGAGGATGAACTCCTGGATCGCGGGCTTCAGATCCTGGAAGAGGGCTTTCTCGCCCTGGAAGGCTGAACCGGGCAAGCGTTTGCGGCGGAAGGCTGCTGACGCCTTCCCCGTCGGAAGAAAAGAACCGAATCGTCACAACCCCAACCAGGAGGTCGCCATGAAGGCTCGCACCCGAACAAACCTGTGGTTCCAACTGGCCCTGGTCCTGACCCTGGGCACCCTGATGGCCTGGGGCCCCGCCGTTCCCGTCCAGGCCCAGGACGTGGTGGTGAAGGTGGGCAACATCATCCCCCTTTCCGGCCCGTCCGCGTCCGTGGGACTCCAGGGCAAGCAGGCCCGGGAAATGGCGGTGGAGGAGATCAACGCGGCGGGAGGCATCCAGTCCCTGGGCGGCGCCAAGCTGGTGATGCTCTACGCCGACTCCGAATCCAAACCGGAAAAGGGAGTGGCGGAAGCCGAGCGGCTCATCAACACCGAAAAGGTCCACGTGCTTACGGGATGCTGGAACTCGGCGGTCACCTACCCCGTGACGGCAGTGGCCGAGCGCTACGGCATCCCCTTCATCGTTCCGGTATCCGTGGCGGATAAGATCACGGAGCAGGGCTTCAAGAATGTGTTCCGCATCGCGGCCAAGGACAGCTGGTGGACCCGGGACCAGTTCGCCTTCCTCAAGGACCTGCAGGAGGAGTTCGGCACCAAGGTGAGCAAACTGGCCTTCGTCTACGAAAACGGCGACTGGGGTAAGGGATTCGCCGAGCAGTGGAAGAAGCTGGCCGCCGAACAGGGCTACGAAGTGGTGCTGGACGAACCCTATCCGTCCACGGCCACGGACCTGAGCCCCGTTGTGCAGAAGATCCGGCGGGCCCGCCCGGATGTGCTGATGCTGGTTTCCAATGCGGCGGACGCCATCCTGCTCACCAACACCCTGGCCGAATACAAGGTGAACCTCAAGGCCGTCATCACCAGCGGCGGCGGCCATGCGGACCCCTCCTTTCTCAAGGCCGCCGGTGAAAACGCGCGGTATCTTTTCGACATCGTGGAATGGGAAACGGACATCAACAAGCCCGGCGCCCAAGAAGCCAATGCCAAATACAAGGCCAAGTACGGACAGAACCTGACGGGAGAGGCGGTGGACGCTTATCTCGCCATGTACGTGCTGGCGGACGCCCTGGAACGCGCCGGGTCCCTGGATCCGGCCAAGATCCGGGAGGCCCTGGCGGCAACCAACTACCGCAGCGGTCCCGGCATGATCGTGGGCTATGACGCCGTTGAATTCGACGAGACGGGGCAGAACGAGCACGCCTCCCTGGTCATGGTCCAGATCAATGACCTGGGCCAGGGCCTGGAGCGCATCACGGTCTGGCCCAAGGGCGCGCGCCGCGCCGGCTACACCCCGGTTTTCCCCATGCCCGCGCGATGAAAAGCGGAAGGCCTCTTGGCCTTGCGGGAGCGGCGAAAGCCGAGCTGTTTATCGCGCCTCCCGGCGCTCCCCCAGCAGGCCGTTGACCGGTCCGCTCTTGTATCCATTCGGGCGGCGCAAGAACACAAGGATAAGCTCCCGCTTGACGCGGTCCTGCATCAATGGGGAACGTTGGTGGTAGGGGCGGTTCGCGAACCGCCCCTACCACCACAGGAACGGAAAGACGCTCCCTTCCAAGTCTCCAGGCAGCGAGAGATTCCGCCATGCTCTTTTTGATCGAAGACGCCATCAACGGCATTCTCATGGGCTCCATCTACGGCCTCACAGCCCTGGGCCTCACGGTCATCTTCGGCGTGCTCAAGGTGATCAACTTCGCCCACGGCAGCCTGCTCATGGTGAGCATGTACGCGGCCTACTGGACGGTGGCCCTGACCGGCTGGCACCCCTATCTGGCCCTGGTGATCGTGGCCCCGGCCATGTTCGTCTTCGGCTACTACCTTCAGGACATCGTCATCAAGCCGATCTTCAAGGCCGAACAGGACGTGCGCGAGCCCATCACGGTGATCATCGTCACCACGGGCGTCTGGTACATCCTGGACAACCTCACCCTGCTCCTCTTCGGCCCCCAGTACCGCACCCTGCAGGACAATCCCTTGCGGGGCCGGATGCTGGAAATCGGGCAGATGCTCATCTCGGTGCCCAAGCTGTGGGGGTTCGCGGCCGCCGTTCTCACCGCATCGGGACTCTACCTCTTTTTCCAAAAGACCCGGCTGGGGCGGGCCGTTCGGGCCACCAGTCTGGATCGCCAGGCCGCGAGCCTCATGGGCATCAACCAATACAAGGTCTACAACATCGCCTTCGGGATCGGCACGGCCACGGCCGGCATCGCCGCCGTGACCCTGGTCCCCTTCTACAACGTGTTTCCCACGGTGGGCGTTTTGTTCGACATCAAGGGGTTCATCATCGTGGTGCTGGGAGGGCTGGGGAGCATTGGAGGCGCCTTGCTGGGCGGCATCATCATCGGGCTCATCGAATCGGTGGGTCCCCAGTTCATGACCGCCACCTGGACGGAAGCCATCGTTTACGGCCTCTTTTTGCTGGTTCTCTTCGTCAAGCCCTCGGGGCTCTTCGGTGTGCGCTACGACTGGTAAATCCCCTGGAACGGAATCGGACGGCACATGACTAGGCGACACTACAACAAGATGGCGGCCGCGATCGTCCTGATCCTGGCCTTCGGACTGCCCCTGGTGGTGCGCAGCGCCACTTATCTTCACATCCTGGTCCTTCTCTACTTCTACGCCTACCTCACCACCAGCTGGAACCTGGTGGGCGGATTCGCCGGGGTGCTGCCCCTGGGACATGCGGCCTTCGTGGGCATCGGCGCCTACACCTCCACGATCCTCTACCTGCAGTACGGGATCAGCCCCTGGATCGGGATGCTGGTGGGAGGCGTTCTGGCGAGTTTCGTGGGGGTGCTCATCGGGCTGCCCACCTTCAAGATGCGCGGCGCCTATTTCGCCCTGGCCACCCTCGCCTTTGCCGAAGGGATCCGGGTCATGGTGGAAAACATCGACCGGCTCGGCCCGTTCGTCCTGAACGGCCCGCGGGGCCTGCAGATTCCGCCCCTGAAGTTGGGCCTGGGCAACCTCGTGTTCGCCTCCAAGGAGCCTTACTACTACATCATCCTGCTCATGCTCCTGGCCGTGCTGGCCCTCACATGGGTCATCGCCCGGTCCAAGCTGGGCTATTATCTCAATGCGGGCGGCGAGGAACCGGACGCGGCCATGGCGCTGGGGGTCAACGTGGCCCGGTCCAAGCTGACGGCCATGGCCATGAGCTCTTTTCTCACGGCTCTGGCGGGCGCCTTCTACGCCCAGTTTACCCTCTACATCCACCCCAAGAGCGTCATTTCCCTGGATTTGTCCTTCGAGATCGCTTTCATCGCCCTCATCGGAGGGCGCGGCTCCATCGCCGGCCCGGTGCTGGGGGCCCTGCTGCTTCGGCCCGTGAGCGACTTTTCCCGGATCTACTTCGGAGACACCCTGCCGGGCCTGCACCTGGTCATCTTCGGCGTGGTGCTCATCCTGGTCATGATCTTTCAGCCGCGCGGCCTCCAGGAACCGCTCACCCGCGCCTACAACCGCTTGTTGGATCGACTGGCACCCGGGCAAACGAAGGAATTGGGAACATGAACATCCTGGAAGTGAAAGAGCTGGGAAAGGACTTCGGGGGCCTGACGGCCCTGCAAGGGGTCCATCTCTCCATCGAGGCGGGCCGGATCTTCGGCCTCATCGGACCCAACGGGGCGGGAAAATCCACCGCCTTCAACTGCATCGCGGGGGTCTATGCGCCGACCCGAGGCGAGATCCGCTTCAACGGCGAGGTCATCAACGGTCAAAAGCCCTGGAACCTCTGCAAGAAGGGGCTGGCCCGAACCTTTCAGATCGTCAAGCCGTTCGCTTCCAAGACGGTGCTCTACAACGTCATGGTGGGAAGCTTCCTCCACACCAACAGCACCCGGGAGGCGCGCCGGCGGGCCCTGGAAGTCCTCGAATTTCTCCATTTTGCCGGCAAGGCCCACATGCGCGCCGGGGACTTGACCATCGCCGACCGGAAACGCCTGGAAATCGCGCGCGCCCTGGCCACCCGCCCCAAGCTCCTGCTGCTGGACGAGGTCATGGCGGGCCTGCGCCCTGCCGAGGTGGATCAGATGGTGGAGATCATCCGCCGGCTGCGGGACCAGGGGATCACGATCTTCGTCATCGAACACATCATGCGCGCCATCATGGCGTTGTCCGATCGGGTCGCCGTGCTCCATTTCGGAAAGAAGATCGCCGAGGGAACCCCGCAGGAAGTGGCTTCGGACGAGCGGGTGATCAAGGCCTATCTGGGAGAAGAGTATGTCGTTTCTGGAAGTTAAGCATCTGGATGTGTTCTACGGCGACGTGCAGGTGATCTTCGATCTTTCCATGCACGTGGACGAAGGCGAGGTGGTGAGCATCATCGGCGGAAACGGCGCGGGAAAGTCCACCCTGCTCAAGGCCCTGTCCGGGCTGGTGCCGCCCCGCTCGGGGGAGATCCTCTTTCAGGGGCGGGCGCTGCACCGGGCGCCTCCGGAAGAGATCGTGGAAGAGGGCATCGTCCATGTCCCGGAGGGACGCCGCCTCTTTTCCCTCATGTCCGTCAAGGACAACCTGATCGTCGGGGCCTACAACCGGCGGGCGGACGCCGTGAAGGACCGGACCCTGGGGGAGGTCTACGAGCTCTTCCCCAGGCTGAAGGAGCGGGAAGCCCAGATGGCCCTGACCCTTTCGGGAGGAGAACAGCAGATGGTGGCCATCGGACGGGGCCTCATGGCCAAGCCCAGGCTGCTCATGCTCGACGAGCCGTCCCTGGGCCTGGCCCCCATCCTGGTGAAGTCCATCTTCGATACTCTCAAAAAGATCGCCCAAGCGGGCACCACCGTGCTTCTCGTGGAACAGGACGTAAAGCATTCCCTGAGCCTGAGCCACCGCGGCTATGTGCTGGAACACGGCCGGATCGTCTTGGAAGGGCCCGCCGCCGATCTTTTGAACGACCCCCACGTGAAGACGGCCTATCTGGGGCTTTGAGTCCCACAGATTCCAACCTGCTGCATCGCGCCCGCCGGGGATCGGCCCACCACGTCTTCGTCTTCGAAGATCCGCCGGGATGCGGCGTCGGCCTTTTCCAGCGCGTCGATCCAGCCCTGCACCCTTTCCGCCCCGTAGGCGGCCTTCCACGCATCCACGATGGTTTGGACCGGCACATCCGCGTAAAAACCGTGATATTCCAGATATTCCATGAACTTCCGGCGGCTCTTGTCGTAGGGGTGAAGGAGCGAGTCGCTTCGGCCGTCGAAGTCCAGCGGATCGGTTCCGTGCCGCTCGCACAGTTCCTTGTGGAAGGCCGGAGTGGCCTTGACCCACCGGCCGTCCAGAAAAAGGTCCGTGTAGCCGTGGTAGACGAAGACGTTGGATCCCAGGTAGTCCAGGAGCTGGCGGGTGGCCAGGTGGTTTTTTACGGTGGCGAACCCGATCCGGGCGGGAATGCCCTGGGACCGGGCCGCGGCGCAAAGAAGCGCCGCCTTGGGGATGCAAAAGCTTCGTCCACGCCGCAGGACTTCGCTCGCCCGGTAGTGTTCTGCCCGGTGGAAGGGCGAATAGGGGTCGTAGCGGATCCGATCCCTCACGGCCCCATAGAGTCGAACGGCCTTTTCCACGGGATCCGCCGCAGCGCCCACCGCTTCCCGGGCAAACGTGAGCACCCGCGGATGGTCCCAGTCCAGGATCGACGTCGTCTGTAAATATTCCCCCGTTCCCGTCATTGCCTCGGTTGCGCTTGCTTTTTGGACCATGACCACACGCTCCTCCGTCTATTGGTTGAAGCTCACCTCACCCTTCCATCCAACCCACGGGCCGCACCCCCATTGGAGAGATCCCACGGGCGAAAACACGGAGAGTCTACACCGGGGTAGACCCGGGTGGGAAAAGGAGTTGCGGAGAGTCGAGGCCTTTTGCTACTGGTTGTGCATCACATGGAGGCGTTGGATGGCATTTTCCTATCAAAGACGTATACAACGGTTGCTCCAAATTCTTGTGGAGGTCAAGAGCCAGCCCGGCCAACCCCTGAAGGCACTGATCGACAAATTGGGCATCAGCAAGGCCCTGTTCTATAAGGATCGGAAGATCCTCGCCGGACTCGGCTTCTCCTTCCACTACGACCGAGGCGCCGGGCGCTTCGTGGTCGACCGGGACGCCTTCCTGCCGGTGCAGGATCTGAGCGTGAGCGAACGGATCCTGCTGGTGCTTGCCGTCCGGCAGTTGTCTTCCTCGGGGGATTTCTATATCGGGCATCACGCCCTGAAGGCCGCGAAAAAACTGATTGCGGGGCTGGACGGGGACAGCGCCCGCTTTGCTTCGACCGTCTTCGACGACCTGGTGCTCCGGGAAGGCTTCGGCTGCCGGCCCCACATCGTGGACCGCCTGCAGGAAGCCGTGGTACGGCGCCGACGCATCCGCATCGACTACCTCAAGCCCGGCGCGTCCGAGCCGGCCTGCTATGAACTGGACCCTTATTTCTTCTTTTACCGGGGCCGCGCCTTGTACGTGGAAGGCTATTGTCCCACCCGCAAGGCACTGCGCACCTTCCGGGTCCACCGCATCCGGCGCATCGCCGCCACCGGCATTCTTTTTCGACCGCAAGAGGACTATGATTTCGGGCGCCGTTCCCGAAACGCCTTTTCCGTTTTCACCTCGGAAGAGACGCAAACCGTTCGGGTGAGGTTCAGCCCCAGGGCCCGCCCTTATATCGAAGAGATCTTGTGGCATCCGTCTCAGCAAGTGCAACCCCAAAGGGACGGCTCCCTGATTTTCTGTGCGGAAGTGGCCGCCCCCCGAGAGGTGCTCTGGTGGGCCATGAGCTGGGGAGGTGATGCGGAGATCCTCGAGCCGGAATGGCTGCGCCGGGAAGCGGCCCGTGAATGCCGGAAAATGGCCGAGCTTTACCGTTGACCCCACGGCACAGGAGTGTTCCATGGATTTGTCTCTTCCATCGCGTTTCTGCCTGCTGGACGAAGCGGAACGGGAGGCTCTGGTCGACTCCCGCGACCGGGACTCCCACCAGCCGCATCTCGGCCGTTTTCTCAGCACCACCGGGCAGAGCCGCCTTTTGCGTCGACTCACTCTCGGGGCGTCGGAAAAGTCCTTTGCCTTCCCCCGCTTGGAAATGGACGGCCGGGGATGGATCGTGGACGAGACGGGAACTCGCCGCGGCCGTCTCGTGAGGCTTTCCCTTCCGGCCCGCTCCTACGAACCCCAACTGGCCTTGAGCCATGACTGGTTCTGGAACGAGTGGTGCTCGTTTCTCTGCAGCCCCTTTTCCTGGGCCCGGACGCGGCATGGGGAAGTGGATCTGGTCCTGGGCCGCGGCCATGAAGCGTGGAAGCGCATCGGCCAACAAGGTGTGATGGGTTGGCTGGAAGAACAATGGGAGCGCCTTTGGCACCACCTGGGATCGCGGCCCCACCTGGAAAAATCGCTCGCCTTTGCCCTGGGATACAAGACCCTTTTCAAGGCCCAGGCGAGTGCGTGGGGCGTCAAGGATATCCCCGTCTTTTCCCGGGATCTCGCCGAATTCCTGGTGGATTACTACAAGAACGGTCCGCGCCGGCTGCAGCTTTTCAAAAAGGCGAGCCTGCCCGCCAAGACCCGCGAACTGGAAGAGCTTCTCAGCCGGGGAACCTTCACCTCGATCCCTTTTCCCTTCAGTGAATCAGAGTATCCCGCGGTTCCGCCGGGCGACTAATTTTCCGGCCGCTCCGATCCCGTGGCCTTCCACGGGTGCGGTCGTGCGGTCCCTCGCAGGAATGCCTACGCGCGGCTCGCCGTTTTCCTCAAAGACGCGGACGAGCGCCCCCAGTCCGGCAAGCACAAGGACGAAAAACCGCGCTTTTGCCCACTATGCGTCGCCATGGTCCTGGCCTGTCCGGCCAAGCTGACCCCGGAGACCCTGACGGTCCGATTCTTGTGCTCCGAGGGCGATTCCGAGGACAACGCAACGGCCGCCGAGGAGCTGCGCAAATACGTGGCGCAGAGCCTTCACGTGCATGCCGGAAACTTTGTGAGCCTGCATGTGTCCGAGCGAGCCGACGGCAAGTCCCTGGCCGCCTTATGGGGGGCGCCTCCGACGAGCCATGGTTGACCCATTCTCGGCGGCCCTACGCAGCTCGACCCCTTGGGTGCCCGAATTGAGGAACCCGATGCCAGGACCAATTTGCAGAACTTGACACACACAACTCCTTCTTGTGAGTCACAAAACCGCCTGATGCTTCATTTCCCGAACAAGTCCGTGCGCCGATTTTTCAGAGCAGGAAGTTTTTCCCGTACAGAATGGACGCGTCCCCGCGAAATCTTTGCAACAAGGCAGTCTTCCGATTCGATCGCCGAAGCGATAGGCGTTCCAAATGGATCGAAAACGGAACTTCGGCCGCAGAAAGAAGCCCCGATCAGATTGCAGCCCGCCACATAAAAGGTGTTCTCAATGGCACGCGCTCGAAGGAGTGTTAACCAGTGGTCTTCCTTCATGGAGCCCTGATACCAAGCGGAAAGAACGAGTGCCAGGTCGGCTCCGCTGTCGGCCAGGTGGCGAAAGAGTTCAGGAAACCGAAGGTCGTAGCAGATGGCGACCCCCACGCCAAGGCCGTCGATCGACACGACAGGCGGCAGGCCGTCGCCGGGAAACATGGTTGCGGATTCGCGGACGCTCAGGGCATCGAAAAGATGAAGCTTCCTGTATTGCGCAAGCAGCTCGCCCTCGGCATTCAAAACCACCGCGGTATTGAAGACCCGCTTGGGATCCGGTGAGCTCTCCCACAGCCCGCAGGCGATGGCAATCCGATTTCTCCGCGCGATTTCCGCAAGCCCGCCCAAAAAATCCATGGATCCATCCTGGACGAACCGTATCGGGGGACGCTCCGGCCCCGGGAGCCCCATGAACATTTCAGGAAAGGCAATGAGCCGGGCTTCCTGCCCTGCTGCCAACTGGGCGTACCGGTCCGCCGTTTCGAGGTTCTTACGGGGGTCCACGCTTCCCTCCACCTGGGCCAGCGCGATGGTCAAGGTCGCATCCATTGAAGCTCCCGCCTCCGTTTTGGGTTGATTGCCTCTAATATATCTCGCGTATACTTGACCCATATCACAAACTCCGCTATGGTTCCAAACCAGAATCGGCAAGCCTGAAAACTCAATCAAAAGGGACGCGCATGACGCCTGCAGAACTAAGAAAGCAATGTGAGAACGGATCGTTCGACAGGCCTACCGCCGGATACTGTGATGGCTACGTTCAGGCCAACCTGGTGGCTCTTCCGGAACGCTATGCATCGGACTTCGAATCCTTCTGCCGCAAGAACCCCAAGCCCTGTCCCCTTCTCGAGGTCGTCGGCCCCGGAACAACCCTTACGTCTCGGCTGGCTCCCGAAGCGGATCTGGTCAACACCCTTCCCCGCTACCGCATCTGGATCGACGGGGAGTGCCGCCATGAAGTAAAAGAGATCAGCGCCTTCTATCGGGAAGACCTCGTTTTTTTTCTGCTGGGATGCAGCTTTTCCTTCGAAGAAGCCCTCATCAAGGCCGGCATTCGGTTGCGCCATGTGGAGCAGAAGAAGAACGTTTCCATGTACCGCACGCGCATTCCGTTGGAACCCAGTGGTCCCTTCCAAGGCGAAATGGTGGTCAGCATGCGCCCCATCCACTGGAGCCGCGTCGCCGACGCCTGCATCATCACGGGGCGCTACCCGGACGTTCACGGTGCCCCGGTCCATGTGGGCGACCCCGACATGATCGGCATCAGAGACATCTCAAGCCCTGAATACGGCGATCCCGTGGAAATCCTATCAGACGAAGTCCCCGTGTTCTGGGCCTGCGGCGTCACCCCGCAAAACGTCCTGCTCCAGGCCAAGTTGCCCTTTGCGATCACCCATGCGCCCGGACACATGTTCGTCGGGGACCTCAAAAACGAGCTGTTCGCGCGCGGTTGTTGCAGATAGGCCCCGTAGCCCTGGAAGGACAAGAACCATGAAAGCGCCGCCGAAACTCCTTCGAGAAAAAGCCTACACTCTCCTTAAACGCAAAATCGTCACTCTCGAATACCCCGTGGGCTCCCAGTTGCTGGAGCAGGAGATCTGCGAGGAACTGGGTATCGGACGCACACCTGTACGCGAGGCCCTGCAACGCCTTGCCGCCGAGAAGCTGGTCACCATCATTCCGAGACGCGGGATGTTCGTAAGTGAGATAAATTTCTGGGAATTGCAACGGCTTATCGAAGCCAGGCTGATGGTCGACGTCTTTTGTGCGCGAACGGCGGCTTCCATTGCGAGCCCCGTGCAAATTCGTGCTCTCAAGGACCTTGTTGGGAGTGCTCAACAATGGGCGGCTGAGCGCCGTATCCCGGACTTGTTGGAAACCGACCGTCGCTTCCACCTGCATATTGTGGCCTTCCTGGAAAATCCCTTTATCAGCGAAACGGCTGAAAAGATTTACGATCAGATGTTTAGGACATGGTTTCTTTCCTTTTCGCGAAGAACCGGGGATGAAATTCTCGATACGCTGAACGAACATCTCTCCATCGTTGAAGCTCTGGAAGCACGGAATCCCGATACGGCGGAAAGAGCGGTGCGTCGTCACGTGGAAAATTACCGCAGGAAGCTCATGCAGGAAGATTCGGCCGCTCGGAATATGGGATGTGTGTCAGGTGGGTAGGTGAACACTTAATCGGCAACCAAGGAGGTAGTGCGATGCAGAGGAAGAAGATTGTTTGGATCGTCGGCATTTTGGCGCTTTTCATTTTTTCGTCCATGTCACCGGCCCATTCGGAAACCAGGGAACTTCGGGTCGTGGGAAGCTGGAACAGCCTCACCATGTACAAGAACTTTGAAATGCCCTTTTGGACCGAAGTGGTACCGGCTGAACTGGGCTTGAAAACGAGCATGACCTCTCTCAGCCAGATAACCCTCAAGGGCCCCGCGGTGCTCCGGCAAATGAGCATGGGCGTCTTTGACGCCGTCCATACGGTCGTCGACTACGTGGTCGATGATTCGCCGGCTCTTGCCGGTCTCGATCTTCCTGCGCTCGCAACGGAAATCGCCGATGCTCGCAAAGTGGTGGAGGCCTACCGGCCTGTGCTGGAAGAATACCTCGCCAAGGATTTCGACGCGAAGCTCCTGAGCGTTGCCCCCTACCCGGCACAAGTCATTTTCTGCAGGGATCGGATAACCGGCCTGGCGGACCTGAAGGGGAAGAAGATCCGGGCCAGCGGCTGGACCACGTCCGAGTTTGTCAACGCCGTGGGGGCGACCGGGGTGACGCTTTCTTTCAGCGAAGTGCCCCAGGCCTTGCAGCGCGGCGTTGTCGATTGCGCCGTAACCGGAAGCCTTTCGGGCTACTCGGCAGGCTGGGGCGAAGTCTCCAATTTCGTTTACCCTCTTCCCATTGGCGGGTGGGACTACGTGATCGGGACCATGAGCCAGGCCACTTGGAATACGCTGACCCCTGAGCAGCAGGCCAAGCTCCAAAGCCTCATCAAGGAAAAGCTGGAAGACCCCGCATGGGAGGTCACCAAGAGGGAAACCCAGGAAGGCCTGGATTGCCTGAGCGGCGGTGCGTGTCCCCATGGCACCCCGAACAAGCTGGAACTCGTCGCGATTTCCCAAGGAGATCGAGAACTGGCCAAGAAGTTGCTCGTGGAAGCCGTTCTTCCGGCCTGGGCCAAGAAAGTGGATCCCTCCGCGGTAAGCAAATGGAACGAGACCATCGGCCAGGTGGTAGGATTCAAAATCGAATAAGCACCAGACCTTTATGCCGATGCCCGGCGGCAGTCCATTAAGCAGCCCGCCGGGCATCGGCCATATCCCAGTTCGCGATCCCAATAAAAAACGGCCGTCCACTTAACCCATCAATGTTCATGACATTGCCCATGAGGAAAACCCAATGAATCGCCTACTGAGCATAAGCGAGAAGATCGCCACGGGCGCCGCATGGATCAGTGGAATTCTCCTGCTGGCAACGGCCTTCCTCATCGCCATCGAAGTGACGCTCCGGAAAGGATTCTCCATTTCCATGGGCGGCGCCGACGAAATTTCGAGCTACACACTTGCCATCTGCTGTAGCTGGACCTTGGGGTTCGCTCTCTTGAGGAAAGGGCATATCCGGATTGACGTTCTTTATGCTCGCCTGCCTCGCCCCTTGCAGCACGCGCTGGACTTGGCTTCCCTGGGCCTTTTTCTCTTCATCATGGTCGTCCTAAGCCATTACTCTTACAAGGTCGTACAAACCTCTTTCGTGAAAAATTCCATCGCCAATACGCCCCTTGCGACACCTTTATGGATTCCCCAAGGCCTCTGGCTTGCCGGACTCATTCTATTTACGTTCATTATCTTGGTCCTTTTTGCTGCCACCCTATCGGCCCTCCTTCGTGGAGACACCGATCTTGCCAGGAAATTGTACGGAGCGTCCACTCTTGATGAAGAAATAGAGGACGAAAGCAGAGCAGCTCGCGCTACGATGGGTGGAGATATCTCATGATTGCCACGATCCTTGTCCTTCTCCTTGGCCTCCTGTTGTTGAGTATCCCGGTTGCTGCAGCCCTGGCCGCTCTGGGACTGCTTGTCGGACAGATTTATTCGCCCTTTCCCCTCTATAGGGCCATGGGTGAGATTGCGTGGACGGCGAGCACGGACTTCATCCTGTTTGCCATTCCGCTATTCGTTCTCTTGGGGGAAATTCTCCTCCAGGCCGGCATAGCGTCCCGGACGTACCGCGCCTTGGACCTCTGGCTCTCCTGGCTCCCCGGAGGACTCATGCACGCCAATATCGGCACCTCCGCCATGTTTGCAGCGACCAGCGGGTCCAGCGTGGCCACGGCGGCCACCATCACCACCGTGGCCCTCCCTCAGGCCCGACGCTACGGATACCCTGAAGGCCTTTTCGCCGGCTCCATTGCGGCGGGCGGCACCCTTGGGATCCTCATCCCCCCGTCGATCAACCTCATCGTGTATGGGTTCCTTACCAACACCTCCATCCCGCAGTTGTTCATCGCCGGGATCGTGCCGGGCCTGATCCTCGCTTTTCTTTTCATGCTCTGCATCCTCGTCGCCTGCTCCATAAACCCCAAACTCGGCGGCTCCCGCCGCTCCGCCAGTTGGTCGGAGCGCATAGCCAGTCTCAAGGACCTCTTGCCTGTTCTTTTCATCTTCCTCGTGGTGATCGGATCCATTTACGCCGGCTGGGCAACCCCCACGGAATCGGCGGCCCTTGGAGTCATCGCGGCCCTAGTCCTTGCGTTTCGTTACCGGGCGGTTTCACTAGGATTTTTCAAGCGCGTATTTGAAGGAACCATGCGCACCACCGCCATGATCATGCTGATCCTCATCGCCGCCAACTTCCTCAATTTCATTCTCGACTCCATAGGCTTGGCCGAGACGCTTCGCCAGTTTGTCAACAATCTCGGTCTATCGCCCTTTAGGACTCTTATGGTCATCATCGCGCTCTACCTCGTGCTGGGCCTTTTTGTGGAAACCCTTTCACTTATGGTCATCACCGTCCCCATCGTGACGCCGGTCATCACGGGAGCGGGCTATGACCCGGTCTGGTTCGGTGTTTTGCTGATTCTCTTGATTGAGATGGCGCTCATCACACCCCCCGTGGGACTCAATCTCTACGTCGTTCAAGGCGTGCGGAGAAGCGGTTCCATCAGCGACGTGATGATCGGAGCCTTTCCATTTGTGTTGATGATACTCGTTATGATCGGCGTCCTGGTGGCCTTTCCGGAATTGGCCCTCTATTTCGCAAAAACAGTGGGCTGAGGATTCATGGACGATTTTTCCATGGCGGTTCGGGTTAGTCCGCAACCAGCAAGCGAGGAGATCTCGTATGACTCGGCAATCTCTATCCCTTGAAGTGGAAACCTTTCGCGAAAAAGAAACCCTTTCCCTTGAAATTTCGAGGCTGGTCGTCGCCGGTTGGGTCGGTAAAGACAAGGCCCGCCTTCAGGAGCACATCGAAGAATTGGGCAAACTCGGCGTTCCGGCGCCGTCCCGAACGCCCACCTACATGAACCTTTCTCCCATGCTACTCACCACGGGTGAAACCATCGACGTCATCAGCGGAATGGCTTCCGGAGAGGTGGAGTGCGTCCTTTTTCGAAAAGATGGCCGCATTTTCGTGGGAGTGGGTTCCGACCATACCGACCGGGATTTCGAAAAGTACGGCATTCCGGCATCCAAGCAGATGTGCGCCAAGCCCGTCGCGCCGACCGTCTGGGATCTCGACGATGTGCGCGATCACTTGGATCGAATTATTCTCAGATCCTGGATGACTTGCGACGGGAATCGACGGCTCTATCAAGAAGGGGCCCTTGCCGACAACTTAAGCGTTCTGGAAATCCTTGAAGGCATCCCCTCGGACGACGGCCTTGATCTGGATTCCTTGTGCCTTTTCTGTGGGACCTTCCCGGCTCTTGAAGGCATCCTTTACGGCGAGCTTTTCGAGTTCGAGATGGAAGATCCTGTTCTCGGCCGGTCAATCCGGCACGCCTATCGGCAGCGGGTTCTTCCTCAGTACCTTTAGAGTGTTGGCCTGGATCTGAAGTCCCGCGACGTTGCAGCCTGGCAAATCAATCCGCCCGATAGAAACAGGTGCATCGGGAAGGTTTGCAGAGGTGAGTCCCCCGCACGGGCTCCTTCGCTCGGCGCCGGCCATTGGGGTGCGGCCCGGGCAGACAAGCCGCCATCCTTCTTGCCCCACGAAGAAGACCAGCCCGTGAAGGAACTGACCCAATCCTTAATCCGTGAATTTGATTGTAACCCCTCTATGCCAATGATAGTGAGACACCTACCCCTTGTTAAATTAGTGTAGGGCGGGTAGGAGAAGACATGCTATGGAATCCACTCAAAATCGCGGCCAAGGCCGCTCCTACAAGGGACCGAAAACACAGTTCTTTCATATTAACCCCTCATCACGCAGGGCGAGACAACGAAGGATGAAACGCTCCTTTGGGAAGCAGACCGCTGTTGGGGCGCATGATTATTCGCCCTTACAGGCCGTCCGCACGAACGGAACGAGGTCGCGTTTCATATAGGAATTGACCATCTGTGACATCCGAATTTTGACCACCCTCAGTTGGCAGTCGACATGTAAAACTGGTCCGGTGGCGACACGAAGAACCGGCCCAGGCTCCGGCCAAGGAACCGGATGTCCAGTTGATGATGTTCATGTCGCGCGATAGCGTTTTGATCGAAGGGCAGGCCTGAGAATTTATGCTGCCATGGCGGACTAGGCCGACGAACTGGTGGGCGAGTGGGACGGCATGAACCACGGCACCCATTCCGTAATCCGGGAAGCCGAGAAATAGGAACTGGGAGTCCACGGGAGTCTGAGCTGGTCGATGAGATGAGGGAGCCCGGCGCCGCTTACTCCGTTCCAAGGGATGGATTGAATCACCTGATAGATCTCAAGGGCTCGATTCGACCCATGGCGTGTTCACACCAAGGTGGGTACGCAATGGGTACGTAACAAAAAAGCGGCTACGGCGTGATTGCCGCAACCGCTTGATTTTTCTGGTGCGCCCGGCAGGATTCGAACCTGCGACCTACGGATTCGTAGTCCGGCACTCTATCCAGCTGAGCTACGGGCGCATTCGGCGTCGGAACGAGGCGGCTTATATCACTTTGACCGGGCCGGGGCAAGGAAAAAATCCCTCTCCGGGAGCCGGATCCGCACCGCCCCATGGGCCGGACCGTGTCGCATCAGCCGGCGCGGCCCGCGAACCTTTCGCTCGGACCGGCGCTCGCCTCCCCTTCCAGGCCCCAACGCTTCAGTTCGTCCAGCATGCCGTAGTGGGTGAGGTCGTGCTGGATGGGGGTTACCGAGATGTAGTGGTCCGCCAGGGCCCGGACGTCCGCGTCCGGGCTGTTTTCCGTCTCCACGATGTTTCCTGTGAGCCAGTAGTAGACCCGATTTCGGGGATCCACCCTGCGGTCGTAGCTTTCCTGGTAGGTGAGCTGCCCCTGGTGGGTCACCCGAATTCCGCGCACCTGGGAGGCGGGTACGTTGGGCACGTTCACGTTGAGGCTCACCCCCCGGGGGAGGCCGAACCGGCGGATCCGGTCGAGAATCTGAAGCACCGCCTCAGTAGCCGCCGAAAAATCGGAGGGCTCGAAGGAGTCGATGGAGACCGCCACGGCCGGAAAACCCAGGATGGCCCCTTCAGTGGCCGCCGAAACGGTTCCCGAATAGAGCACGTTGATGCCCACGTTCGCTCCCAGGTTGATCCCCGAGACCACCACGTCGGGAAGCGGCCGCATGAGCTCCCGGACGGCCAGCTTGACGCAGTCGGCCGGCGTCCCGCTGCACGCATGCCCGAAAAAGGCGCCGTTTCGCTTGACAGGCTTCACCCGCAGGGGATCCAGAAACGTGATGGCATGGCCCACGGCGCTCTGTTCCGTTTCCGGAGCCACCACCACCACATCGTGTTCGGCCACCAGGGCTTCGTAGAGGGCCTCGATCCCCTTGGCGAAAATACCGTCGTCGTTGGTGAGCAGTACCCGCATGGACTACAGCCCCTGCATGTAGAGCTTGGCGGCGTTGATGCCCGCCTCCAGCGCCTTCCGGTTCAGGTCTTCCGTTCCCGCCGGAACCCGCGCCAGTACCGCCGCTTCCAGCGACCCCAAGGAAACCACCTTGGTCAGCGTCGCCAGAGCTCCAAGGGCCACGATATTCGCCACCATCTCCTTTTTGAGCTCCGCGCGGGCGATCTGGGTGAAGGGAATGGCGATGGCCCGCGTGGTGGGCGTCTGCTTGACGAAGGTGCTGTCCACCACCAGGGTGCCTTCGGGCTTCAGATCGAAAAAGTAGGCGTCGCAGGACTTCTGGTTCATGGCCAGAAGCACGTCGGGCTTGATGGCCTTGGGGTAGTCGATCTCCTCGTCGCTGATGACCACCTCCGCCTTACTGGCCCCGCCCCGGGCTTCCGGGCCGTAGCTCTGGGTCTGACACACGTACTTTCCGTCATAGACCCCGGCGGCTTCGGCCAGGATGATTCCGGCCATGATGATCCCCTGCCCGCCGGATCCGCTCAAACGCACTTCATACCGATATCCCATGGATGTGTTCCTCTCGTATTCTCGCGTGGATCCGGAAAGGCTAGCGCATGGCGGCCATCTTGGCCCGGGCCGCCTCCCGGATCTTCTTGTACTCCTCGGTGTAGATGGGAAGATCCCGGTCCACCAGCACCCCGACGGTGAACTTGTCGGCCAGCTCTTCTTCGGGCATCTCGGCCGCCTTTTCCACCCGCACCGCGTGATCCTTCTGCCACTGGAGCATCTGGACGGCTCCGCCCAGTTTGTTCCGGCGCCCGTACTGGGTGTGGCAGTTGCTCACCACTTCCACCACCGAAAAGCCCCGCTTCAGGATGGCCTTTTCGATCAGCTTGTCCAGCATGTTGGCATGGTAGACCGTGCCGCGGGCCACCATGGCGGCGCCGGCCGTCACCGCCAATTCGGCGATGGAAAAGGCGTGCTCGATGTTGCGATAGACGGCCGTGGTGGCCAGGGCCCCGTAGGGCGTGGTGGGCGAATACTGGCCGCCGGTCATCCCGTAGATGTTGTTGTTGATGATGATGGCCGTGAGGTTCAGATTCCGGCGCGCCGCATGGATGAAGTGATTCCCGCCGATGGCCGTGGCGTCCCCGTCGCCCATGATGACGATCACATGAAGCTTGGGGTTGGCCAGCTTCACACCGGTGGCGAAGGTCAGGGCCCGGCCGTGGGTGGTGTGGAGCGTGTTGAAGTCCACATACACCGGCAGGCGTCCCGAACAGCCGATGCCTGAAACCAGCACGATGTCGTCCTTTTCGTAGCCCAGCCGGTCGATGGCCCGGATGAGGGCCCCGAGGACGATCCCGTTGCCGCAGCCGGGGCACCATACGTGGGGAAACTTCTTGTCGTGCCGAAGGTATTTATGAATCAGCTTGGTTACTTCCGCCATGGTTCCTCTCGCTTTCCAGCCCCTACATCTTGATGAGGCGCACCAGGATCTCTTCGGGGGTGATCAGGTTTCCGTCGATCCGGTTGATGGTTTCCACGCGGGTCACGCCCTGGTTGATCCGCTTCACCTCCCGGGACACCTGGCCCATGTTCAGTTCCGGAACCAGCACGGCCTTCACTTTACGAAGGTAGGGCTCCAGGATCTGGCGAGGAAAGGGCCACAAGGTGATGAGCTGCAGCAGCCCCGCCTTGACGCCCCTCTGCCGGGCTTCCCTGACGGCCCTCTTGGCCGAACGGGCCACCGATCCGTAGGCCACCACCAGGATCTCCGCATCTTCGGCCAGTTCCTCTTCCACCATGAGGATGTCGAAAAAGTGCTGGCTGATCTTCCGATGGATGCGGTTGAGGAACGGCACGATCTCGTCGGGCCGCTGGGTGGGGAAGCCCCGCACGTCGTGAATGAGTCCCGTGACGTGGTAGCGGTAGCCGTCTCCGAAGATGCCCATGGGCGGCACGCCGCGGCTGTTGTCTTCATAGGGCACGTACCATTCCGGCGGCATGTTGGGCCGAATCCGGTCGATCACCTCGATCTCGCCCGGGTGCGGCAGGTTGATCTTTTCCCGGGTATGGCCCACCACCTCGTCGGACAGGATGATCACCGGCGTGCGGTACTTTTCCGCCAGGTTGAAGGCCTTGACCGTGATGTCGAAGCAGTCCTTGGTGGATGAGACGGCCAGCACGATGATGGGATGGTCGCCGTGGGTGCCCCAGCGGGCCTGCATCACATCGCCCTGACTCACATTGGTGGGAAGCCCCGTGCTGGGCCCTCCGCGCATCACGTTCACCACCACGCAGGGCACCTCCGCCACGCAGGCAAAACCCAGGTTTTCCTGCATGAGGGAAAAGCCCGGGCCGCTGGTGGCCGTCATGGATTTGGCTCCCGCCAACGACGCTCCGATGATGGCGCCCATGCTGGCGATCTCGTCTTCCATCTGGATGAAGGTGCCTCCCACGGCGGGAAGCTTCACCGACATGACTTCGCTGATTTCCGTCGCCGGCGTGATGGGATAGCCGGCGAAAAAGGTGCATCCGGCCGCCAAGGCCCCTTCCACCATGGCTTCGTTGCCCTGGAGGAGCACCTGGCGTCCCGTGGTCGCTTGCTCATTCACAGCATTTCTCCTTCTTGTCCCTATTCGTCGTCACCCACCGCCTTCTTTCTTCTGGGGCGCACGCTGATGGCGAAATCCGGACAGTGTATTTCGCAAAAACCGCAGCCCGTGCACCGATCCGGCTGGGTCACCACCGGGGATCCGTCTTCTCCCATTTCAATGCACTGCCTGGGACAGAACGCGGCGCAGATGCCGCAACCCTTGCACCACCCGCTGAAGATCGCGATGTCGTACTCCTTTTTGGATCGGGCGGGCTTTGGGCCCTCCTCGGCCTCCTTTTGGGCGGGTTCCGCGGGAGGATCGGCAGGAGATTCCTGCTGCGATTCGCGTTGTGCCTTTTTCCGAGCCTTCTTTATCGTCTCATCACCCATCGTTTTCTCCTGAAAAAAAACCGTCTATAGCCACCAAACCGCACTGTCTCCTTAGCCCATCGCCCACCCATTTTCAACCACCAAACGCACCTGGAGGCCGCGGAATCCATTGACAAAAAATTCACCCTGTACTAAGCAGCACTTCTACGGTAAGGATCTCCCGCAGCGGAACCAGCGGACCACGGTCGGACCTTCGATTCTCGACGACGCGCGAGCGGCAACGGAACTCTTCCACCCGCGCCACCATCACCAGGGAGACCGCCCTCCATGAACACGCGACACCCCCGGGAAGCCTTCGCGCTTCCGGCATATCTCCCGATCCGCCCGGCAGCTTGCTTCCAAGCCGCCATCCTTTCCCTTCGATCTCCCCATCCAGTCGTTTGCAAAAAGGAGGATCCATGCGCGAAATCCATGTGGATGCCATTATAGCAGCCGTCCGGGATCTGTGCATCCGGGCCAACACCGAGCTGGGCGAGGACGTCCTGGACGCCTTTCGCAAGGCCTTGGAAAGAGAAGAATCCCCGGCCGGGAAAGACATCCTGAAAAGGCTCATCCAGAACGCCGAGATCGCACGAACCGAGGGAGTCCCTATGTGCCAGGACACGGGCTTCGCCGTGATCTTCGTGGACATGGGACAAGATGTGCGCATCGTGGGCGGAGGCCTCCGGGAGGCCGTGGAGGAAGGAGTCCGCCAGGGCTACCGGGACGGGTATCTGAGAAAGAGCATCTGCCATCCCTTCACTCGACAAAACACCGGCGACAACACGCCCGCCATCCTGCATCTGGACATCCGTCCCGGAGACCACTTCCGGATCACCGCGGCGCCCAAAGGCGGCGGGAGCGAAAACATGAGCCGTGTCACCATGCTCACGCCGGCCGTGGGGGTTCAGGGGGTCAAGGACTTCGTGGTCCAGCGGGTGAAGGAATCGGGGCCCAATCCGTGCCCGCCCACCATCGTGGGCGTTGGCATCGGCGGTACCTTCGAAACGGCGGCCCTCCTGGCCAAGAAGGCCCTGCTTCGGCCTCTGGGAAGCCTGAATCCCGACCCGGAGTTGGCCGCTCTGGAAGCGGACTGGCTGGAAGCCGTGAACAGCCTGGGCATCGGCCCCCAGGGTCTGGGAGGGCGCATCACGTCCCTGGCGGTCCACATCGAGATGATGCCGTGCCACATCGCCAGCCTGCCCGTGGCCGTGAACATCCAGTGCCATGCCGCCCGGCACAAGGAAACGGAACTCTGATGCGAGTGATGAGTGATGGGTGATGAGTGATGAGTGACGAGTGAAGGATAAGGAGGGAGGGGTGGAAGGTTCCTTTACGCTTTTCTCCTTTTGCCTTTTACCTTGTCCCTTTCACCTTTTGCTTTTCCCCCTTCGCCGCAACCAAGGAGAGGACTTGCCATGCACGACGCCGTTCGACTCACCACGCCTCTTTCAAGGGAAGACGTGGAAAAGCTCCGCATCGGAGACCGGGTGCTCCTGAGCGGAATCATCTATACGGCCCGGGACGCCGCTCACAAGCGCCTGGTGGAACTTCTCGAGGCCGGGGAGTCCCTGCCCTTTGATTTGGAAGGCCAGGTGATCTACTATGTGGGGCCGTCCCCGGCCAAGCCGGGCCGTCCCATAGGGGCCGCCGGCCCCACCACCAGCTATCGCATGGACGCCTACGCCCCGGAACTCATCCGACAAGGCCTACGGGGCATGATCGGAAAGGGGGCCCGGAACGACGCGGTCAAGGCCGCCATGAAGGAGCACAAGGCGGTCTATTTCGCCGCCATCGGCGGCGCCGGGGCCCTCATGGCCCAGAGCATCCTTTCGGCGGAAGTGATTGCCTATCCGGAGCTGGGCCCCGAAGCCGTCCGTCGGCTGAAGGTGAAGGACCTTCCGGTGATCGTCGCCAACGACTGCCACGGAGGGGATCTCTACGAAGAAGGCGTCAGGAAGTATGCGCGCACGGCGTGATTTACAGTGTCCCGCCCTTCCCCGATTCCCCGCGGCCCGCATCTCGGGGCCGGGACCTTCGGGCCAGGGCACCCAGTTCAAGCGAGGAGGTTTTCATGAAGAAGGTCGTCTTTCAACCCAAGGTCCGCTACAAGCTCCACCCGGGCTACCTGGCCTGGATCCTCCATCGAGCCACAGGGGTCCTGCTGGGTCTCTACCTCTTTCTCCACATCTGGGTGATCCACCACCTGTCCCAGGGCGAACAGGCCTTCAACGAGGTGATGGCCGTGGTGCAGTCCCCGCTCTTTCATCTCCTGGAGATCGGGCTGCTGGGCACCGTGGTCTACCACGGATTGAACGGCCTGCGCGTGGTCCTCATCGACTACGGCAACCTGGGAAAGCGTGAAATCATGCAGAAGGCCGTCTTCGCCGTCTTCGCCGTCTCGGCGATCCTCATCCTGGCGGGGGCGATTCCCATGCTGCGTCTGGCTTTCGGCATCTAAGGGGAGGCTTTGAAAATGTTGGGTAAATACTTCGGTTCGGGACGTTCGGGGGCCTTCGACTGGTTCTTTCAGCGCATCTCCGGCGTGGCCCTTCTCATCACCCTCTTTCTCCACTTCTGGGTGCTGCACTACGCATCGGAAGGCCCCGTGACCTACCAGAAGGTCATGGCGCGGCTTGTGTCTCCCGTCTGGAAGGCCATCGACATCGCCTTCCTGGTTTTCGCCGTCTACCACGCCATGAACGGATTCAAGATGATCATCGACGACTACATCCATTCCGCCGGCCTTCGCGCCGTGCTGGTGGGAGCCCTGTGGGTGCTTTCCATCGGATTCTTCGGGCTGGGCGTCCTCACCATCGTCACTCTCAAAGTGCAAGCGTAGCCAAAAGGAGCAATCGACGTCATGGCAGATATCAAGGTCACGGTTCACAAACACGATGTGGTGATCGTCGGCGCCGGCGGCGCCGGGCTTCGAGCGGCCCTGGAGGCGTCCAGGGTCGTGAACACGGCGGTGATCAGCCAGGTCTTCCCCACCCGGTCCCATACGGTGGCGGCCCAGGGGGGAGTGGCGGCGTCCCTGAGCAACGTGGAGCCCGACGACTGGGTCTGGCACATGTTCGACACCATCAAGGGCAGCGACTATCTGGGCGACCAGGACGCCATCGAATTCATGTGCCGCATGGCCCCCGAAGTGGTCATCGAACTGGAACACATGGGCATGCCCTTCAGCCGCCTCCAGGACGGCAAGATCTTCCAGCGCCGTTTCGGCGGCCACACCAAGGATTTCGGCAAGGAAGCCATCTGCCGCACCTGCGCCGCCGCCGACCGCACCGGCCATGCCATGCTCCACACGCTCTACGAGCAGTGCGTGAAGAACCAGGTGGTTTTTTACAATGAATTTTTCGCCCTGGAACTGCTCATGAACGAAGACCACGTGGTGGGTGTGCTGGCCTGGGACATCGCCAACGGCGGCTTCCACATCTTCCACGCCAAGGCCACCATGTTCGCCACGGGCGGATACATCCGCGTCTACAAGACCAACTCCAACGCCCACATCAACACGGGAGACGGTCTTTCCCTGTCCCTTCGCGCGGGGCTACCCGTGGAAGACCTGGAATTCGTCCAGTTTCATCCCACGGGCATCTACGGCGTGGGCAACCTCATCACCGAGGGCGTCCGCGGCGAAGGCGGCTATCTGCTCAACAAGGACGGCGAGCGGTTCATGAAGCGCTACGCCCCCACCGTCTGGGACCTGGCCTCCCGCGACGTGGTCTCCCGGGCCATGGCCGAGGAAATGCGCCAGGGCCGCGGCTGCGGGCCCAAGGGCGACTATCTCTTGCTCAAACTGGACCACATCGGCGCCGACATCATCCACGAGCGGCTGCCCGGCATCTGGGAACTGGCCTACGTCTTCGCCCACGTGGACTGTACCAAGGAGCCCATTCCCGTCACCCCCACGGCCCACTATTCCATGGGCGGCATCCCCACCAACCGCTATTCGGAAGTGGTGCTGGGCGGCATGGACAAGCCCGAAGAGCCGGTCAAGGGCTTCTACGCCGCTGGCGAGGCGGCCTGCGCTTCGGTCCACGGCGCCAACCGGCTGGGCTCCAATTCGCTTTTGGACATCATGGTCTTCGGCAAGGTGGGGGGTCAGAAAATGGCCGAATTCGCCCAGTCCCTCCCCGAACACGTGCCGCTTCCGGAAAACCCCGGAAAGAAGGGCATCGAAGAGGTGAAGAACCTCCTGAACGGAACGGGCGGGGAAATGATGGGCGCCATCTGGGACGAACTGAAGGAGTCCATGGAGCTCAACTGCGGCGTGTTCCGCACCGAAGAGACCCTGACCACTCAGCGCACCGTCCTGAAAAAGCTGTGCGACCGCTTCAAAAACGTGGGGATCGCCGACAAGGGCCTCGCCTTCAACCTGGATCTCATCGAAACCCTGGAGCTGGGCCACATGCTCGACTTCTCCAAGGCCATCGTGGAAGGAGCGCTGGCCCGACAGGAAAGCCGAGGAGCCCACTACCGGGACGACTACCCCCAGCGCGACGACGAAAAGTGGCACAAACACACCCTGGCTTACATGGAAGAGGACGGCTCCATCCGCCTCGACTACAAGCCGGTCCGTATGAAGCCGCTCACCGTGCCCACCTTCGAACCCAAGGAGCGCGTCTACTAGGACCCGCGGGCCCGGCTGCGGGCGGGGCCCCGGCGGTGAGCGGAATTTACGGACCCGGGACAACATGAGGTGCAGATCATGCTGAAGACGGTTACCTTCTCGGTCTTTCGATACGATCCGGAAAAGGACAAGAAACCCTACTACAAGGACTACAAGGTGGAGCTGCGCCGGCCGGGCATGATGGTCCTGGACGGCCTCAACCAGATCCGCTGGGAACAGGACGGCACCCTGGCCTACAGGCGATCCTGCCGCGAGGGTGTGTGCGGATCCGACGGGCTCAACATCAACGGCGTGAACATGCTGGCTTGCATCACCCACATCGAGGATCTCAAGGATCCCATCGTGGTGCAGCCCCTGCCGTCCATGCCGGTCATCAAGGACCTGGTGGTGGACTTCACCGACTTCTATAAGAAGTATTATCTCGTCAAACCCTACCTCATCACCAAGACCCCGCCCCCGTCCGATCGGGAGCGCCTCCAGAGCCCCGAAGACCGCAAGAAGCTGGACGGGCTCTACGAGTGCATCCTGTGCGCGTGCTGCAGCACGTCGTGCCCCAGCTTCTGGGCCGACCCGGACTATTTGGGCCCCGCGGCGCTTCTCAAGGCGTGGCGATTCATCGCGGACACCCGCGACGAAGGGGCGGACGAACGGCTTGAGATCATCAACGACCGCGACGGGGCCTGGCGCTGCCACACCATCCTCAACTGCGTGGAAGCGTGCCCCAAGCAGCTCAACCCCACGGAAGCCATCGCGGAACTGAAAAAGACCATCATCCACCGGAAGTTCTAGAAGGCTTTAGACGACGGTAAGCGGCCGGTCGCGGGGCTGGGCCCCGCGACCGGCCATTGGCCATTCCGAGACAAGCTCCTTCCAGCCCATCCGAAACCGGTTCTCCCGTTCCAGAAACGCAGGCCTTTCCTGTCTCCTTGGCCTAACGATCATGGTCGCCCTCACCCCACCCCCCATGGATGAAAGAGCAGGTCGGAGTAAGGGCTTTTTGTGGGAGCCCCGCAAGGCGCGATTTTCTTTGCGTGACCGCACGGTTGTTGGGTTGCCGGTCGCCCTCATCGCGGCTTGCGCCGCTCCTACACACCGGTCATTTCCATTTGCGTCCATTCGCGCTCATTGGCGGTTTTCCTTCACATGATCCCCCATCACGCGGGCCGAGACAACGAAGGATCAAACCCACTTTTGGGAAGCAGGCCTCTGTAGGGGCGAATGATTGTTCGGCCCTACAGGCCGCGCACACGAACGGAACCAGGTCGCGTTTCACATAAAACTGAGCGATTTTTTTTCGGGGGTCCCTTACACCGCGTCATGAGCGTGCGGGGATAAACCCCGCCCCTACCCAATGGGTCCGTGCCTTTTTGCAGAGGCTGGCCGCGCCGCGCGCACCCTTTTCGGGCCCGGCGTCCGGTGTTAGCATCGGAGGGAGCCGATAGCGTTGATTTACATAAACAATATTTGTTGCCATCAAACGACCCGGAGACTAGAATTCCCAGGGATCTAAAGTTTCGCTCCATCGTCCTTGTGAGCACCTGCTGATCTCCCCTCTCACCCGGCTCCCCGCTCCCCGCCCCGTGCCACAAGGTGACCGCAAGTCCCACGACCCGGAGGGTCGATTCGAACAAGGTATCCGCCCACTCATTTCGGACCGGTTCCGTTTCGGACAAGGAAACCGGATCCAACACGTCGCGAAGGAGGAAAGCCTATGCAGCACACTGACGATGTGAGCCGTGAAGTGCAGGCGCTCAATCTGGGCGCCAAGGTTCGGGACCTTCGCCAGAAGTTTCGGTACACGGTTCAGGATCTGGCGGCCAAGACGGGGCTCGACAAGGAGCTGCTGGACCAGATCGAGGCCGACAAGGTGGTGCCGCCCGTGGCCACCCTGCTCAAGCTGGCCAAGGCCTTCCACGTGGGACTGGCCTATTTTTTCCAGGACGAGCTCACCGGCCAGAAGATTTCCATCACGCGAAAAAACGAACGCACCCGCCTGGAGCGTCGCCCCCACCATCGCGAGGGGGAAGTGACCTACATCTACGAAACCCTGGAAAACAAGAAACCGGAAAAGCACATGGAACCCTTCCTGGTGGAGTTTCCGGTGATGGATACCGCCGAGATGGTCTTCGTGAGTCACGAAGGCGAAGAGTTTTTGTACCTCATGGACGGGCGGCTGGAATTCCGGACGGTGGACCGGGTGGAGGTCTTGGAGCCGGGCGACAGCATCTATTTCGATTCGGACATCAGCCACAGTTTCCGATGCATCGGTGATTCCCCGGCCAAGGCGGTGGTGGTGGTCTGGAGCAAGCCGTAGAGAGCCGTTCAACAGGAAGAGGACACAGCCCATGATCGAAGTGAGATTCCACGGAAGAGGCGGCCAGGGGACCGTGGTGGCCTCCATCCTCATGGCCAAGGCCTTTTTCCAGGCCGGCTATTACGTTCAGAGTTTTCCATTGTTCGGTGTGGAACGCCGCGGCGCTCCCGTCGAAGCCTACCTCAGGTTGGACAAGACCAAGATCCTGGTCCGCACCAACGTCTACACCCCCGATCACGTGGTGGTGCTGGACCCCACGCTGCTGGAAGGGGTGGACATCACGAGGGGCCTCAAGCCCGGAGGCTGGATTCTTATCAACGCGCCCGAAGCCCCTCCCAACCTTCACACCTATGCCGACTACAAACTGGCCCACGTGGACGCCACCCGCATCGCCATCCGGCACCGGCTGGGCACCCGAACGCATCCCATCGTGAACACGGCCATGATGGGCGCCTTCGCCCGGGTGCTGGGCGAGCCCCCTTTGGAAGCGGTGATGGAAGCCATCCGCGAGGAAGTGCCAGCCAAACCGGAAGCCAACATGGCGGCTGCCAGGGAGGCCTACGAAAGCGTGGTGCTTTTGGGCCCCGTGGCCGAGGCGGTCAGTGCGTGAAGCGTCAGGCGTTAGGCGTTAGGCGCCTCTCCCCCCTTTTTCAAGGGGATGCCCGGGGGATTCCCCATCACGCATCACGCATCACAAGTTACGGATCACGAATCACGGATTACGGATTACGGTTCACGGACGAAGAGGTTTCCCATGACAGAGCAAATGCTTTCTCCGATCGTCCCTACACCGCTCATACCGCGGTCTTTCACCACCACCGAATCGAACAAGACGGGATCCTGGAGGTTCCTGAAGCCCCGCTATGACGAAAAGACGGCGCCGTGCAGCGCCGCCTGCCCCGCCGGCGAGGACATCGCCCGGGTGGAAATGCTGGTGGCCCAGGGCCTTTTCAAGGAGGCCTGGGAAACCATTCTTCAGGAAAATCCCTTCCCGGCGGTGTGTGGTCGGGTGTGCTTCCATCCCTGCGAAGGCGTCTGCAACCGGAAGGAATTCGACGACGCCATCGCCATTCACACCCTGGAACGGTTCGTGGCGGACACGGCCATGCGCTACGGCATCCAGCCGGACATCGCCCGCCGGCCCGTTCAGGGGCCCCGGGTGGCCGTGGTGGGCTCGGGCCCCAGCGGCCTGGCGGCCGCCTACTTTCTGGCTCGGCTGGGATATACCTGCGACGTTTTTGAAGCCAAGAGCGAACCCGGAGGGATCCTTCGCTGGGGTATCCCGCTCTACCGCCTGCCCGTGAACGTCCTGGAATGGGAGATCGGCCGGATTCGGTCCCTCGGCGTGGAGATCCATTGCAACCACCGGGTGTCCTCCGACTTTCTGCGTGACGCCGGCGACCGGTACCAGGCCGTCTTCATCGGCTGCGGCCATCACCGCAACGTGGACTTGGGCATCCCTGGAGAGAACCTGGACGGGGTGGAGGAAGGCCTGCCTTTCCTGGAGAGGGTGCGGGCCGGAGAACGCCCCGACCTTTCCGGGGCGGTGGCGATCATCGGCGGCGGGAACACCGCCGTGGACGTCTCCCGCTGCGCGCTGCGGCTCGGAGCCAAGCCCGTCATCGTCTATCGTCGGCGAAGGCAGGACATGCCCGCGTTCGAACACGAGATCGAGATGGCTCTGGAGGAAGGCGTGGAGCTCATGGAGCTGTGGGCTCCCCTGGAGATCGCTCCCCATGCCGACGGCTATCGCCTGGTGCTCCAGAAGATGGAAGTGGCCGCAGAGGAAGGGCCGCGGGCGCAAGTCAGGCCTGTTCCCGGCGAAACCCGGGAGATGGTGGTTTCCAAGGTCCTCAAGGCCATCGGAAACGCCGCGGAGGAGGCCTGGATGGAGCCGCCCGAAGGCGACGGCAAGCTCCTGCGGCTGGCCAACACCGCCCTTGTGCGTCGAGACGACGGTCCCGTCCTCGTGTACGGGGGGGACCTGGCGGCCCTGGAAAAGTCGGTGGCCCACGCGGTGGCCTCCGGGAAGGAGGCCGCCATGGCCCTGGACACCTATTTCCAGGACGGCTGGGACGCCATCGAATCGAAGGTTTCCGCATGCCGCGTGGGCCAGGGCCCTTCCCTTTCCATGGAAATGTACCTGGGCGGTGAACGGTGCCGGCGCAATCCTCACGTGGTGGCCTTTCAGGAGATCAATACCGACTATTTCCTCTTCTCGCCGCGCCTGGCCCAGCCCAGGCTGCTCAAAGAAGAGCGCATCCAGGGCTTTTCCGAGATCGATCTCAAGATCTCCGCGGCCCTGGCCCTTCGGGAAGCGGAGCGCTGCTTCAACTGCGGCATCTGCAACCAGTGCGACAACTGCCGCCTCTTTTGTCCCGACCTGGCCGTGTGCCGGGACGACAATCCCCAGGGACGGCGCATCAACTACGACTACTGCAAGGGATGCGGCGTATGCGTGGTGGAATGCCCCCGAAACGCCATGGCGTTGGAACAGGATTGAAGGATTAGAGGATTAGGGATTAAGGACCAGCTTCTCATGGGGCGGGGGATCCAAGGGCTTTGCGGCCGGGAATCAGCCGCTCTGTGAGGCGCTTGGATCCGGGAGGATAAAGATGAAGAAGGTTGTGGAAGGAAGTCATGCCGTATCGGAAGCGGTGCGGCTGGCTCGTGCGGACGTGATTTCGGCCTATCCCATCACGCCGCAGACCCATATCGTGGAGCTGCTTTCCGAATACTGTTCGGACGGCACCCTGAACGCCAAGTTCCTGAGAGTGGAAAGCGAACATTCGGCCATGGCGGCCCTCATCGGCGCCGCTTCGGCGGGCGTTCGCACCTTTACGGCCACCTCGTCCCAAGGCCTGGCCCTCATGCACGAGTTGCTCCACTGGGCCGCGGGCGCGCGCCTTCCCATCGTCATGGCGGAAGTGAACCGGGCCCTGGCCCCCGGATGGAACATCTGGACGGAACAGACCGACAGCCTGGCCCAGCGGGACACGGGATGGATCCAGCTCTACTGCGAGGACGCCCAGGAGGCGCTGGACACCACCCTGCAGGCCTTCCGTCTGGCGGAAACGGTCTATCTACCCGTGATGGTGGTGCTGGACGCCTTCTTTCTGTCCCACACCTATGAACCGGTGGACATTCCGGAGCAGGAAGAGGCGGACCGGTTCCTGCCGCCTTTCAAGCCCGCCTTTCAGTTGGATACGCAAAACCCGTCGGCCTTCAACCAGCTTGCGCCGCCCAACGTCTACATGGAGATGCGCCGGAGCCTGCAGGACGCCATGGAATCGGCCTTGGACGTGCTGGATACCATCGAAGACGACTACGAGAAACTTTTCGGTCGGCGCTACGGAGCGGTGGAAGCCGTGCAATGCGACGATGCGGACATTATCTTGGTGACGTCGGGAACGGTCACCAGCACCAGCCGGCTGGTGCTCCGGCAGCTTCGGGAAAAGGGCGAAAAGGTGGGGCTTCTCAAGATGAAGGCCTTTCGGCCCTTCCCCTTCGAGGCGCTGCGAAAGCACACGGCCCATGCGAAGAAGCTGGCCGTCATCGACCGCAACTTCTCCTTCGGCGCCGGGGGCATTTTCGCCCAGGAAATCCGTTCGGCCCTGTGCAACCTGGCCCGGCGCCCGTTGGTCTTCGGTTACGTGGCGGGTCTGGGCGGCCGGGACGTGACCACGGACGTGATCGAGGACATTTATTGGAGGACCAAGACCAGCGCCCATCCGGAAGGCGAAAGCATCTGGATCGGCCTGCATCAACCGGCTCCCGCCGCCTGACGCGGCGCGAAAGGGGTGACACCATGGAACTGGACGTTTTGGATCGCGACTACATGTGTTCGGGGCACGTGGGATGTCCGGGCTGCGGCGCGGCCATCGCCATGCGTTTTCTTCTGAAGGCCCTGGGCGAAAAGACCATGATGGTGATTCCCGCCTGCTGCTGGTCCATCATCGCCGGGCCCCATCCCCAGTCCACCCTGAAGGTGCCCGTCCTCCACACGGCCTTCGAAACCGGAGGCGCCGTGGCCAGCGGGATCCGGGCCGCCCTGGACGCCAAGGGAGACACGGAGACCACCGTGGTGACCTGGGCCGGGGACGGCGGCACCTTCGACATCGGCTTCCAGGCCCTGAGCGGCGCCGTGGAGCGGAACGAGGATTTTATCTACGTCTGCTACGACAACGAGGCCTACATGAACACCGGCGTGCAGCGCAGCTCCTCCACCCCTTACGGCGCCTGGACCACCACCACGCCGGGACAGGAATGGAAGCGCCTTCGCAAGAAGAACATCGTGGAGGCCCTGGTGGCCCACCGCATTCCCTACGCCGCCACGGCCAGCATCGCCTTCCCGGAAGACCTGGTGCGCAAGGTGAAGAAGGCCAAGGGCATCAAGGGATCCCGGTTTCTGCACATCTATGCGTCGTGCCCCACGGGATGGCGCATCCCGTCCGAGATGGCCATCAAGATCGCCCGCATGGCCGTCCAGACCAACATCTTCCCCCTCTACGAGGTGGAAAACGGCGTGCGCTACACCATCAACTACATGCCCAAGGGATATTTGGTGCGGGAATACTTCAAGCTGCAGGGGCGATTCAAGCATCTGACCGACAACGACTTGGAGCAGATCCAGGAGATGGTCAACGAGGACTGGGAGCTGTTGCTTCGCAAGGCGGGAGTGAGCATGAGCGCCGCGGGCACGGTGGCGTGATGAGTGACGAGTGATGAGTGACGAGTGATGGGTGATGAGTGATGGGTGACGGGTGATGGGTGACGGGGGTGCTGGTCGCGGGGGTCCGCCCCGCGGCCCACCGACCCGAGGATCGGGTCACAGCCTGGAAATCACCCGCCCGTCCAGGGTTCGATAGGCCCCGATCAGGTTGGCCGTAAGGCAACAGTGCACGGGCACCACCGCCACCAGGTCTCCCACCCGCATCCGTTCCAAATGTTCCGGACACGCCCGCACGATCCCGTGTTCCTGGGACACCGCACTCACGGAACAGCACCCTGTGGGTGTTTTCCAGCCTGCTTCGTCAAGTTCCGTCACCCAGCCATGGACGGGTCGGCCGTCGGGACCTTCCACGGCGTCCTTGGAAAGATGCACCGCACCGCCGTAGATCACCACTTCCCCACGGTCCGGATGCCGGGCCACCACGGGACAGACCGCCACCATGGCCACCTCCTCCAGCCGGCAGGCTCCGATGCGAAACTGCATGAGGTCGTAAAAGACGAAGGCGCCGGGCCGGATTTCGTCCACACCCGGGAAATCATCCGCCACACTGCACGTGGGCGTATCCCCCACGGAAACCTCCAGGTCCGGATACCGGGAAGCCAGCACATCCTTCGCCCGGGCCATGGCGTCCAGGGACTGGCGGTGCACGGCCAGGATCCGGTCCAGGCTTCGAGCCTTGTAACTGTGGCCCGCGTGGGTGAGGATCCCGCGAAACCTCACCCGCCGGCACGCCGCCAGCTCCTCCGCGAACCGCTCCAGGGTGGGAGTGTCGTCCGGATCCACCCCCGTTCGATGGTAACCGGAGTCCACCTTGACCAAGAGGTCCACGGGGGCCCGCAGGCCCGCTTCCAGCGACCGCACCGTCTCCGGGTGGACGGCCAGCAGATTCAGATGGATGCGGCTTGCCAGGTCGTTGATGAGGTCCACCTCCCGGAGGTTGACAGGAAAGGCCACGGTGATGTCGTCCCAGCCGTCGTCGGCGAAATACCTGGCCATGGTGAGCGAAGAAACCGTGATGGCCCTCACGCCCACTTCCCTGAACCATTGCCCTATCTCTCTGGACTGGTGCGTCTTGAAATGGGGTCGGAACCGCACCCCGCATCTTTCGGCCTTTTCCGCCATGGCGGAAATGTTGCGCCGCACCTTTCCTTCATCCACCAGAAGCGTCGGAACCCCAATCCCTTCCAATTTCACCCCCACTCCTCCCTTCATCGTCCCCCGCCCCATCACCTCTCTTTTCCTTCTTTACCGTCCTTCAATCCTGAATCCTTTATTCCTCCAATACTCACTCCCCTTTGAGCGCTCCATAGGCTACAATAAACGGCCGTTTGCTGGAAATGTTTATGCTTCGCGGAGAGCGCCATGTTCGGACGCTACTGGCCCCTGATCGCCTGGTTTGCTTACCTCATTCTGCCGACGGATCTCTTTCCCGATGCGTTCATAGGACCCGGCTGGACCGACGATCTCCTGTTGCTGGTCGCCCTCTACTACCTTTTCTTCAAAAAGGGGGCTCCTTGGGGAAGAACCGGGGATTCCGGGTCCCGGACCGGCTCCACGAGCGGCTCCGCCGGATCGGCGGAATCGGGGGCAGGCCGAGGATCTCACCGCTCCAACGCGAGCCGAGAGTCTTCCGGCCCCCAGGATCCCTATCAGGTGCTGGGAGTGGCCCCGGATGCGGACTGGGAGACCATCAAGAAGGCCTACCATCGGATGGCCAACCGCTACCACCCGGACAAGGTGAGCCACCTGGGCGAGGAATTCCAGCAGTTGGCCCACAAAAAATTTCAGGAAATTCAATGGGCCTACGACATTCTTGCCAAGCAAAGAAAGGACGGTCGAGCATGAGCGACGTGCTGGTGGGCGGAATTCATCGGCGGGACGGATACTCCTTCCAGCTGGTCAACATCGAATGCATGCCCCAGTCGGACCACTACAACGTGATCATGGCCCTGGAAGAGCCCATCGACGATCTGCTTCCCTACCTGGCGGCAGTCCTTCCCGCCTGCACCTACGTGCACGGAACCGGCGTGATCAACCTCATGGAAGAAGGCCACATCGTGGGCATCTACGGCGACCGGATCACCATCACGGACGTGACGGGCCTGGATGATGCGCAGGAGTGGTGCGAAAGGTACGTGGCCCGGATCGAGGACGTGAGGCGGCGCAAAGATTCCATCCAACCCGTGGAGCGCCGGCAGGTGTCCCTGACCGTGCTGGAAATCTACCGCCGCCTGCCTCAAACCAACTGCGGCGCCTGCGGGGACGCCACCTGCATGGCCTTCGCCGCCCGGGTTTTCCGCCGCGAGGTTCCTTTCACCTCATGTCCGGAAATCCGCCCCGAAGACCCCGAAATCAGCCGTTTCGTGAACCAACTGGCCGCCCAAGGTTTCCCCGCCGGTTCCTGAACAGGGAGGCTCCATCATGACGAAGGAAGACGCCCCTCGCTGGATGCTCTGCCACACGCTGGCGAACCGCTTCGAAGCGGATCTCCTCACCGACGCCCTGGAAAAGGAAGGCATCCCGATCCTGGTCCGATCCTTTGAAGAAACCGCCTACGACGGCCTCTTTGTGCCGCAGCGTGGATGGGGCCAGATCCTGGTCCCGGCCCAGGACATCACCCGTGCCCGTGCCGTGATCGCCCCGCTTCTGGAAACCTTGGAGGCCCAGGGGCCCTACCAGAACCTAGAAGAACTGGACCCGCTCCTTTGGGAACGCCTGCGGAAGCTGGACACCGAAGAGGTGTGCCGCCGAGCCCAGGTCCAGTGGCTGGAGGATCTCCGGGCCTACCGAATTCCGTTTCTCAACGGCGCCTACGCCTGCCGCCCCGAAGAAGAGGCCGTGGACGTTTTGGAGCCCCTGCCGTCTTCCCGCGTGGACTTTCAGACCGGCCTGTTCCTGCTCCATTACCTTCTGGAAGCCCGGCCGGTGCCCCTGGAAGGTCGCTGGATCAGCGAAAAGGAAATCCCCGGAGGGCTTCAGTTCTTTGCCGGCCCCCACGCCTTTCCTCTGCCGTGGGTGCTCAAGAGTCTGGATCACGACCTGAACCGGTTCTGTGAGGCGGCCGAACGGCTCGGAGGCGTTCCCGTGGAGGCGGGAGACGCGGCCTACCGCTTCTGGGTGCTTCCGCGGATTCCCGTCCAGGCCGTCTTCTGGGAAGGGGACGACGAGTTCAAGGCGTCCCTGCACCTGCGTTTCGACCCGTCCATATCCCGGCAGCTGGAAGCGCTCGACACCATCTGGGCCCTAGTCAACGTCTTCTGCCGGCACTTCAGGGACGCCGCCTCCCAGCCCGCCGACCTGTCTTCCGCATCTCCATGAGAAAGCAACGGGTTGTCCTGTCCCATGGGGAAGCCGCAGCTGGTCAATAATGGTAGCGGCACTGGACGAAATCGATTCTCCCGTGGCTCACCACATAAACCCCCATCACGGGATGCCCTTGACGACGAAGCATGAAACCTAATCTGCGCGATTTTTTCTTCGGGTGTCTCTTACACCGCGTGATTAGCGGGCGGGGATAAACCCCGCCCCTACCCAATGGGTCCGGGGCTTTTTGTAGGGGCGGGCTTTACGCCCGCCCTTCAGGAGCTGTCCATTAGAAAGAACCGTCCAATTCAGGTGAGAGTCTTGTAGTTGCGTCGTGTTACAGAGACTTTCATATAAGAAAACCAGACGATGTTCCCCTGGGTGATGCGGCGCGACCAGACGCCGGAACCAAGAAATTTCAGGCGCTCGGGCTTGCCGGCACCCTGAAACGGATCCCGCATGACCGCTTCAATCAATTTGAAGATGCGAAGAGCCGTTCTCCGATCCGTCTCCACCCAGTATCGCAAATCCTCCCTGAATTCAGGGTGAAATACGGCATCTCTCTCCCCTCTCGACTCAGACGGGCTCATCGAGACCCACCTCTCGACGAAGCTCCCCGATGGTCTGGGCCGATCCTTCCCGCTTCCGACCCGCTCCGGAGCCGAATGAAGCGGGCTCTGTATGACCGTACAGCCCGCAGAACATAACGGCAACGCTCCCGCGGGGAGTTCGCCAAAAGAGAGTGGTCAGGCGCGGGTGCCGTTCAGATAGGTGTGATTGAGAAGCCCCGGAACGAACGGCCTTTGGGACACGTCGGGCGGGACGAAATCGAAGACTCGTTCCAGAAAGAGGGTCACGATGCGGAAGGTGGCCCCCCAAAGAACTTCCACCTGAGCGCCGTCCTGGTGCAGGAAACAGCGAAAGTCCCTGGGGGTGGGATCCACATGTTCCGCCATGTCGGGGTCCACGTAGAGGCGGTAGCGGTAGTAGTTTTCGGGGTCCAGCAGCTTTCGGATCGGGATGGCCACGATCCGGTCCACCTCCCAATTGGGAACGAACCGGTGGACCCCTTCGATCCAGCCCACCAGGGGATGGATCACCTTGGTGAAAAGCCGCAGCCGTTCGGGAGGAAGCGGGCCGAGAAAACGGACCTTGAGGGGGTTCAGGCGCATCTCCTCCCAGCTTTCCCGAAGGCACGTGGCGAGATGCACGGCGGTGATCCGGGCCTTGCACGGGCAGCGTTGTTTAAGACGCTTCCAATGGGGCCAGCGGCCCAGGGGAAGGGGCGGCAGGGTCAGGAGGCGCGCCAGGATGGGGTCCAGCCCCTTTTCCACCGCCCCGCCGGGACAGCACAGGTCGCCCGCCTGGCGCACCCGCCGCGACCGCCGATTCAGGATGACGCACGCATCCTGCGCGCAGCCGCTTTCAGACAGGCCACAGCCCAGCAGAAGCAGAACGCTGGAGGAAGCGTCCGGGTAGAGGCGGGCGGCGGCGGCCACCGCCTGCTCGTTCAGGCAGGAAGCCAGCCGGTCCTGGATATGAAGCTGGAGTTCCTCGGGGTGGCGCAGCAGCTCGTCCCACCAGCCATGCCGTGTGCCATTTCCGGCGGCGTTCAGATCTTCAGGGTGGACAGTTCGGCCCATTTGGCTTCCAACCTCTTGGCGGACACGGGAAATCGCGTCTTGATCTCCGGCGCAAAAAGACTCAGTTTTTATTCTTCCAACATCCACCGAAATTCGTCAAGAAACTGAAGGATCTCCCGTGAGGCGTCGGGGCCGAAGCGCTCCAGCGCCTGGTCGTAGCGGATCTGAAAGGGCTCCACGTCCCGCCACTTCTGGGCGTCCTTTTCCGGAGCCACGTATGCCCGTTCCGTGCGGATGCGAAGCCCTTTAAGGTATCGAGGTATCCGGCGCATCTGTTCCCGGCGGTAGCGCAAAAGAAAATCGGCCGGCACCAGTCTTTCCACCTCACGGGCCACCGCATCCAGTTGGGCCACCGCCGGCGGATTCCCGCGGCTCCTTTCCCGGTACTTGAACAGGGTCGAGGTCACCTGGTAACGCTCCCGCACCACTTCCAGCACCTCTTCCCACAGCTTGCGGGATCGAGGCCCGATTTGAGCGGGAAGCTCCCGGACCGTGCGTCGGTATTTGTCCTCGTCGGGCGGCTGGGGGTCGTGGAGATCGAAGAGTTCCCGCAGAATATAGATCTGCAGTCGGCGTTCCGCCTCCTTGAAATCCCCCAGGAAGGTGCAGGCCCCCGGCGGCAGCGGCGTCATGCCGGGCCGGGTTCTTCCCGGCACCGGAAAGATCCACTCTTTTTTCAGGTTCTTGAGCACCGGAGAAAAGGTCCACTGGTAAAGCACCAGGAGGCCGTCCCGTGTGGCCTTCATGGCCTCCTGGGGATCGGCGTACAGACGCACCGCCACGGTGGTTCCTTCGGCGGCCAGGCCCGGGTAGGCGCAGCGCATGACCCCGAAGGCGTCCCGGCCCAGCTCGATCCGCTCGGGAAGTCTTCCGAAATCCCAGGAAGTGAGCCCTTGTCGTTCCCAATGTTGCCGGGCTTTCCGCCACACGGCGTCCTGGTGGGATCCCACCGCCGTTCCCTGCAGCCGCAGCAGGTCCCGGCCGGTTTGGATCACCTTCTCTTCCCCGTCCACCACGCGGAACCGCATCTTCAGGTGTTCCGGAAGCCCCGAGCGGTCCCATTCAGCCACGGGAACCCGCACCCCCGTGGCCCGCTCCAGGGCGGCGCTGAGCGCCGCATAAAAGTCCCCGTCTCCGTAGGCCAGTTCTTCCATCACCTTGCGCCCCGTCTCCGGGATGGGCACCAGCCGGCGCCGGTAGGACTTGGGAAGAGAACGAAGCAGATGGAGGATCTTTTCGGAAAGAAGACCCGGGACCAGCCATTCGAAGGGTTCGGGTTCCAGGCGCGGCAGCACGTGGATGGGTACCGTGGCCGTCACGCCATCCTCTTCCTCTCCCGGACAAAAGGCGTAGCTCAACGGCAGCCGCACGTCGCCGGCCTGGAAGGAATCCGGGAAATGCTCCAGCGCTTCCCAGTCCGGACCGGTCCGAAGCAGGTCTTCTTCCGTCATGCGGAGAACGGCGTCGCTTCCCTGGTCCTTGAGCCACTTTTCAAAGGACCGGATGTCCGCCACCTGCGGAATTCGCTTGTCGTAAAAGGCGAACAGGGTGTCATCGTCCACCAGAAGTTCCCGGCGGCGCAGCTTGTCTTCCATGCGCTCCAGCTCTTCCCGGAGCTTCCGGTTGTGTTCCAGAAAGCCGTAGGGCTTGGCGGTCTCCCCCTCCACCAGGGCGGACCGGATGAAGATGGCCCGGGCCTCCTCCGGCGCGTACCGAGCGTAGTTGACCTTGCGCCGCTCCACGATGGGAAGTCCGAAGAGAGTCACCCGTTCGTAGGCCGTCACCTCTCCGCGTTTCTTTTCCCAGTGGGGCTCGACGGCCTGGCGCTTGACCAGGTGCCGGCCCAGCTCCTCCAGCCAGGCGGGATCGATCACGGCCGTGGTCCGGGCGAAGAGGCGGCTCGTCTGCACGATTTCCGCCGCGACGATCCAGTCGCCTCCCTTGTTGAAGAGGGCGGAGCCGGGAAAGATCATGAGCTGCCGGCCCTTGGTGCCTTGATAGATGTTCTTTTCCTTCTTCAGGGCCACGTGGCTCAAATAACCGCTCACCACGCACCGGTGGATCGCTTCATAGGAGGCTGGTTCCTCGCCCGTCCCGGAAGGCTTGAAATCCCCTGCTTCCGCCAGGATGTCGCGGATTTCCTGGGCCACGTCCACCCATTCTCGCATGCGCCGGTAGGATAGGAAGTTTTCGCGACAGAACTTGCGAAGCTGGTTCTGGGAGCCGGCTTCCCGCCACCTCTGCTGGTAGGCCTTCCAGATGTTGAGAAGGGTGAGGAAATCGCTCCGCCGGTCCTTGAACCGGGCATGGGCCTGGTCCGCCTGGGCTTCCTGCTCCAAAGGCCGCTCCCGCGGATCCTGGATGCTCAGGGCCGCGCACAGCACGATCATCTCTTCCAGCGCCCCTTCCTTTCGGGCCTGGATGAGCATGCGGGAAAGACGGGGATCCAGAGGGAACCGCGCCATTTCGCGTCCCAGCGCGGTGAGCCGCCTCCGGTTGTCCACGGCCCCCAGTTCCTGCAAAACGGCATACCCGTCTTTCACGGCGGCGGGCGACGGCGGATCCAGAAACGGGAAGGTCCGGATGTCCCCCAACCGTCCCGCCAGCATCTTCAGGATGACCTCGGCCAGGTTGGATCTCTGGATCTCGGGCGGAGTGAATTCCGGGCGACTCAGGTAGTCTTCTTCCGAATAGAGGCGCACGCAGACGCCGGGGCCTACCCGGCCGCAGCGGCCTTTTCGCTGGTCGGCGCTGGCCCGGGAGATGGGCACGATGGGAAGGCCCTGGGTGCGGCTCCGCGGGTTGTACATGGCCAGGCGCGCCAGCCCGGTGTCCACCACGAACCGGATGCCGGGGATGGTCACCGAGGTTTCCGCCACGTTGGTGGCCACCACGATCTTGTCCTGGGAAAGGGGACGAAAGACCCGCTCTTGGTCCGATCCGGCCAGGCGGCCGAAAAGCGGCAGCACCACCGTGTGGAGAAATCTTTTTTCCTCCAGACGCGCCACGGTCTCCCGGATGTCGCTTTCCGTCGGCATGAAGACCAGAATATCGCCGCGGCCCCCTTCCCGGCGGATCTCGCCCACCGCCTCCACGGCCTGGTCCACGTAAGTGCTTTCTTCGTCCGATTCGTCCTGCCCGGGCCTGTAGACGATTCGCACCGGGTAGGTCCTTCCGGACACATGGATGATCGGCGCCTGATCGAAGGCGCGGGAGAAGCTTTCCGGGTCGATGGTGGCCGAGGTGATCACCACCTTGAGATCATGGCGCCGGGCGAGAACACGGCGAAGCAGGCCCAGCAGAAAGTCGATGTTGAGACTTCGTTCGTGGGCTTCGTCAATGATGAGGGTGTCGTAGGCCTTGAAGAAACGGTCCGATTGGGCCTCGGCCAGCAGGATCCCGTCGGTCATGAACTTGATCCGGGTGGCGGAAGAAAGACGCTCTTGGAACCTGATCTTGTAGCCCACGAAGCCGCCCAGCGGAACGCCCATTTCTTCGGCCACCCGGCGGGCCAGAGTCACGGCGGCGATGCGTCGCGGCTGGGTGGATCCAATGAAGCCGCGGCGGCCGCACCCGGCTTCCAGGCACATCTTGGGAAGCTGGGTGCTTTTCCCCGAGCCCGTATCGCCCGTCACCACCACCACCGCGTGGTCGCGGATCGCCTGGACGATCTCGTCCTTCTTTTCGGAGATGGGCAGCTCGTCCGGATACCGGAAGGGTGGGATCTCCTCGGGCCGGAGCTCCTGACGACGGCGGGGGAAGCCTCGGGAAGGCTTCCCCCGCCGGATGGTTCGGTCTGCGCGGTCCTGACGGTTCATCTGGAAGCTTTCGGCCTCCTAGCGGGCGATCATGGCCCGCATCATGTCCCCTGCGTTCTGGGCGTGGTTGGAGATGTCTCCCATGTGCTCCACCAGGCGTACCAGGTGGAACGCGGAGGTGGGGTTCTCAAAGGGATAGTTGAAGAAGTCCGCCAAGAGCTTTCTTTCCACCTGATCGGATTCGAATTCATACTCGCGGATCTGCTTGATGGCGCTTTTCACCATGGCCCGGTGATTTTCTGAAAAGCTCTGAAAGTAGCTCTCCGCCGCCAGTACCAGGGGATGCACGGATTTCAGCACATAGGTGATCTTTTCCACCATGAGGAGCAGGTCGTCCACGTATTCGTCGGGAATGGGCGTCTTGCGGTACGACAGCCAGTGGAGAGCGTCCTGGGTGGAATCCAGGATCTTGTCCTGTTCGCGCAGGTACCAGAGCAGCTGGAACTTGTCCACGGGCATCAGGATGCCCTTGGGCAGATGTCCGCGGATATTGCGCTTGACCGCATCCCCTTCGCTCTCCACCACGATGACCTTGTTGTGGTATTTTTCGAAATCCTCGAAGTTCTCATCCAGGTAGGAGATCATGGCCATCTTGAACAAAGGCCCGGCCTCCCGGATGAGTTCCGCATGGCGCAGAAGCCCTTCAAAGGGGGACTTTCTGAAAATACCGAGAAACGCAGACCGCATCACCCGTCTCCTTGTTCCTAGAGGAAGATAAATGTAAGTATTTTGAATATTATCATAGTCGGGATCGCAGCCAAAGGAAGAGTGATCACCCAGTAGGCCACGATTTTGCCCACCACCTTGAAATCCACGGCGGAAAGACCACCCGCCAGCCCCACTCCGATCACGGCGCCCACCGCCGCATGGGTGGTGGAAACGGGAAGCCCCATCTTGGAGGCTACGAGAACGGACGTGGCCGTACCGAAATCCACGGCGAACCCCCGGGTGTTGGTGAGCGTGGTGATCTTGGATCCCACCGTTTCGATCACGCGATAGCCCCACGTGAAGACGCCCACGGCGATGAAAAGGCCCCCCAGGACCAGGAGAAACCAGGGCACCGGCGCCTTGGGCGAAACGGTGTGGGTGGTGTAGATGGCGTAGATGCCGGCCACGGGCCCGATGGCGTTGGCCACGTCGTTGGCTCCGTGGGCCAAGGCCACGTAGCAGGAAGTGAAGACCTGGAAGCGCTTGAAGATCTCCTCCACCCCCTCTTCGTCGATCTTGCGAACGGTTCGGCCCAGCCACTTCTTGGCCGCATAACCCAGGGCGATCCCCAGCAACGCGGCCCAAAAAATGGAAGTTCCCCGTCCCAAATTCAGGCTTTCGCCGAGGGGTGTCTTCATCAGAAACGACATGACCACGATGAAGACCGTCATTCCACCGAAGAGGGGCGACCAGGCCAGGGCTCGCACGAAGGAATTACGCCGCTCCAGAATCATCCTGCGGATGAATTGGAAGATCACGTAGGCCAGGAACCCGGCAAAGATGGGAGAAACGATCCAGCTGATGACGATGGCCATGACCTTGACCCACTGCACAGCCTTGAAACCGCCGGCCACGATGCCAAAGCCCAGCAGAGCCCCCACGATGGAGTGGGTGGTGGAGACGGGAAACTGACTCCAGGTGGAAAAGAAGACCCAGAAGGCCGCCGCCAGCAGCGCCGCCAGCAGCCCCAGCATCATCACGTTGGGATCGTTAGTGATGGCTGACGCGTCCAGGATGTTCTTTCGAATGGTGGTGGTCACATGGGATCCGATGAAAGCCGCCCCCACAAAATCCAGGATGCCGCCGATAAAGACCGCCTGGCGCAGGGTGATGGCCTTGGCGCCCACGGCGGAAGCCATGCCGTTGGCCACGTCGTTGGCGCCGATGTTCCAGGCCATGTAGGCCCCTGCCAGAAATCCGCAGATCAGGATGATATCCGCCACAGAGCACCTCGCCATGATTGGGGAAATTCCTAAAATGCCGACGGATCTTTACAAAAAGGAGCTCCTGTGTCAATTCTTGCCTGTTTGGACCCCCGGGAAATTCGGCCCCGGCCCGAGATGCGTCGCTGGACACCGCGCGGAGGAACGGGCCGCGGCTGACGAATCACCAATCACGAAGCGCGAAGCGCGGGTCACGGATTACGGATCACGAAGCGAGGCGTCAATTGATGGATGCAGACCGATTTCGAGCTCACCTGGAAGAGGCTCACCATGTCCTTTCCAAGGCCCTGCCCTTTCGGCCATCTCTCGCCCTGGTGTTGGGAACCGGCCTGGGTGGGGTGGCCGAAGCCATGGAAAAGCAGGGAGAACTCCCCTACCCCGCCATCCCCCACCATCCCGTCTCCACGGTGGCAAGCCATGAAGGCCGTTACCTGTGGGGCCGGTGGGCCGGACGCGAGCTCATCGCCCTTCAGGGCCGTTTTCACCTCTACGAAGGCTACGGTCCCCTGGAGATTTCCTTTCCGGTGCGCCTGCTGGCCCGGCTGGGCGTCCGCACCCTGGTCATTTCCAATGCGGCGGGCGGCCTCAACCCCCTGTTCGAGCCCGGGGATCTCATGCTCATCACGGATCACATCAACTTGACCGGAAGGAATCCCCTGGTGGGCCCCAATTTCGACGAGATCGGCCCACGCTTTCCCGACATGACCGAGCCCTACAGCCGACGCCTCCAGGCGCTGGCCCGCCGCGAAGCCCTGGCGGAGGGATTGCTCCTGCGCGAAGGGGTCTACGTGGGCGTGCTGGGACCCAGCATGGAAACGGCCGCGGAAACCCGCATGCTCCGGGCCTTGGGAGCGGACGCCGTGGGCATGTCCACCATCATGGAAGTGATCACGGCGGTGCACGCGGGACTCGATGTCCTGGGCATCTCGGTCATCTCCAACGTGAACCGGCCGGACTGCTACGAGCCCGTTCCGCTGGAAAAGGTGATCGAAACGGCTTCGGCCGCCGGTCCCAAACTCATGCGCCTGCTGGAGCGTGTTCTGCCCGGCGTGTGAGGAGCAGTCCTTTGGACGCTCTTCTCGCCTCGTGTGGTCCTGTCGGGCGGGCATAAAGCCAGCCCCTACGGAGACAGTCGGCCTTCTTGGGTAGGGGCGGGGTTTATCCCCGCCCACTGGGAGCTTGTCCGAACAAGGAGGATGACCCCATCCCCCACTGAATTTCTCGAGGATGGACGAGAATGGACAATGGGAACGTCACCCCCTGTGATCTTTTGATCGTCCGCGGCGAAGTGCTCACCCTGGACGCCGACGACCGGCGCATTCGGGACGGCGCCGTGGCCGTTTCGGACGGGCTCGTCCTGGACGTGGGCCCCGCCCGGGAACTTTCGGCCCGCTACCGCCCCGAGAGGGTCCTGGACGCCGGGGGATCCGTGGTGCTTCCCGGACTCGTGAACGCCCACACCCACGCGGCCATGACCCTGTTTCGCGGCCTGGCCGACGACCTTCCCCTCATGGACTGGCTCCACAACCACATCTTTCCCGCCGAAGAAAAGCTCACGGAAGATTGGGTCTATTGGGGAACTCTCCTGGCTTGCGCCGAAATGATCCTTTCCGGCACCACCTGCTTTTGCGACATGTACCTTTTCGAGCACAAGGTGGCCCAGGCCGCGGACGAAGCCGGCATGCGGGCCCTGGTGGGCGAGGTCCTCTACGACTTCCCCTCCCCCCACTACGGCCCGCTGGAAAACGGGCTCCGTTTCACCGAAGATCTCATTGCGGAATGGAAAGACAACCCCCTGGTGCGGATCGCCGTGGAGCCTCACGCTCCCTATACCTGTTCACCGGAACTCATCCGCACCTGCTTCGAGATCGCCCAGCGCCACGACGTGCCCATGGTGATCCACCTCAGCGAAAACGAGGCGGAGGTGGCGGAGGTGGTCCGACGGTACGGCAAGAGGCCCGTGGCGCATCTGGCGGACTTGGGCGTTCTGAACGACCGGGTGATCGCCGATCACTGCGTGGCCCTGGATGAAAACGACATGGACCTTCTGGCTCGCCACGGGGTCCACGTGGTCCACAACCCGGAAAGCAACCTGAAGCTCACTTCCGGCATCGCTCCCGTGCCCGCTCTGCTGGAACGGGGCGTCAACGTGGCCCTGGGAACCGACGGGTGCGCCAGCAACAACAATCTGGATCTCTTCGCCGAGATGGACGTGTGTGCCAAGATCCACAAGGCCGCCGCATCGGATCCCACCGTCCTGGACGCCCGCACCGTGCTGTCCATGGCCACGGTTCGGGGCGCCCGCGCCCTGGGATTCGGAGACGTCTTGGGCCGGATCGAAAAGGGCGCGGCGGCGGATCTCATCGTGGTGGATTTCCGAAAGCCGCATCTCACCCCCGCCTACGATCCCGTGAGCCACCTGGTCTATGCCGCCAAGGGATCCGATGTACGCCATTCGGTCATCGCCGGCCGGGTGGTGATGGAAGACCGGGAGCTGCTCACCCTGGACGTGGAAAAGATCTGCGCGGAAGTGCGCGCCATCGCCCGAAAGGTTCGGTGAGCCATGACGAAAGACCATACGGCAACCGTTGATCTTCTCCTCACCCGCATCGATTGGCTGGTCCTGTGCGATGCGGACATGACCGTGGTGGAACGGGGCGCCGTGGCCGTGGACGGCGGTGTGATCGTGGACGCCGGGCCCTGCGATGCCCTGGAAGCGCGGTACCGGGCCCGGGAGGTGGTGCGCCTTCCCGGACACCTGGTGATGCCCGGTCTCGTCAACACCCACGTCCACGCGGCCATGACCCTGTTTCGGGGAATCGGCGACGACCTCCCGCTCCAGACGTGGCTCCAGGAGGTGATCTTTCCCGCCGAAGCACGCCATGTGGACGGCGCCTTCGTGGAGTTGGGAACGGTCCTGGCCTGCGCGGAAATGCTCCTGGGCGGGACCACCACCTTTTGCGACGGCTACTTTTTTGAAGAGGCGGCGGCCCGGGCGGCAGCCCGCTCGGGCATTCGCGCCGTGCTGGGCCAGGGGGTGCTCGATTTCCCCTCTCCCGATCTCAAGGACCCTTCCAGGGCCCGCGCCCGGGTGGAGGCCTTCCTGGAAGCCGCCGGTTCCTGGCCGGAAACGCTCCGCCCTTCCCTCTTCTGCCACGCGCCCTACACCTGCGGCCCGGAAACACTCCGGTGGGTGAAGGACCTGTGCCGGCGCCGCGGCATCCTTTTCCAGATCCACGTCTCCGAAACGCGCTGGGAAGTGGAGGAAATCGAAAGAAAGTACGGAAAACGGCCCGTCTTCCACCTGGACGAGCTCGGGGTGCTGGACTCCCTCACCCTGTGCGCCCACGGCGTCTGGCTGGATGAGGACGAGATCGGCGTTCTGGCGGAACGGGGCGCCGCCGTCTCCCACAACGTGGAAAGCAACCTCAAGCTCGCTTCCGGCATGGCGCCCGTTGCGGCGCTCCTGCGCGCCGGAGTCCCGGTGGGGCTCGGAACGGACGGATGCGCCAGCAACAACGACCTGGATCTTTTTTCGGAGATGGCCCTCACGGCCAGGCTCCACAAGGCCGTGACCGGTGATCCCACGGTCTGTCCGGCCCGGGACGTGCTCCGCATGGCCACGGTTCACGGCGCCCGCGCCGTGGGGCTGGCCCATGAGACGGGAAGCCTGGAATCGGGAAAGCGTGCGGATCTCATCGCTCTTCGGATTGACCAACCGCATCTTACGCCGCTCTACGATCCCATCTCCCACGTGGTCTATGCGGCCCGGTCCTCCGACGTGAACCACGTGTGGGTGGACGGGAGGCAGGTGGTCCGAGACGGGCAACTTCTCACCCTGGACGTGCCGGAAATCCTGCGGGAAGCCGAGCGCATCGCCGCGGCCGTCCGCTCGGACACCCATATCTGGTCCGATGGAAGCGGAAATTCGGTCTGATCAGCGTGATCAACCCACTACCCCGAAGTCCAGGAAAGAGTCGATCATCGCGTCCTGCGCCGCACCCACAAGGGATCATACCCTTTGTTCTGCCAGATCGCCCGCCGCAAGGACGCCCCTGACACGAGGAATGAAAGCATTGTGGTTACAACATGTTACAGACACCGGAAACAGATCATGCCTGCACGGAAACTCTCTCAGTCATGATAAGGTTCACCAAGGGGAGAGATCTCAGTTCCAGCTTCGACAGATCAACGATCTTGCTGGCATCCTCAATTTCAACACCAATGACACGATTGTTTTCATCAAAGTCGAGAACAACCCCCGGCGCAATTTCTTCGGATTCCGTGCTCACACCATCAGCAAGGCGGATATACAACATGTCGGTTTCGGCAAAGTATTCAAACATCATCGGTCCGTCTCCCTTTCACAATCGGAAACGACGGTCGAAAAACGCATTGTGCACGGTTTCTCCGTCCGGTTCCACGACGACCCTCAGGTACTTGTTCATCTCAGCAACATATCCCCAGTGACGGATGCGACCGTTGGGCTGCAGCTCACTGCGAATTGGATTGTTGAGGACTTGCTGAATCCATTCCACCCTGCGATAAGGACGGCGAGCCATGACGCTAGTTCTGAAGTATGATGTCGTTTTCATAACATCATCCGCGCACTGGCCACGAGAAACCCCGCGGAACCCCGCCCATTGATCAGAAAGAACGTTCTCGGCATTTCATAATATAGCATTTTCAACGAAAAAATCTTATCGACACGAAGATCTTCCCGGGGCGTGGTTTGCTTCTTATTCGGTCGGGGATCGGGTATCAGCCGATCACTTCCAGGCTGATGTCGACGGCCGGGGCGGAATGGGTGAGGGCCCCCACGCTGATGAAATCCACGCCGGTTTCCGCGTAGGCGCGGACGGTCTCGAGGGTGATGCCTCCGGAGACTTCCAGGAGGGCCCGTCCGGATGCCAGCTCCACGCCCCGGCGCACCTGGTCCACGGAAAAGTTGTCCAGCATGATCACGTCAGCGCCGGCTTCCAGCGCCTCCCGGAGCTGGTCCAGGGTGTCCACTTCCACTTCCACCCGGAGGGTGTGGGGAGCGCCCCGGCGGGCCCGGTCGATGGCTTGGCGCACGCCTCCCGCCGCCGCCACGTGGTTGTCCTTGATGAGGATGCCGTCGAAGAGACCGAAGCGGTGGTTCTTGCCGCCGCCGTGGCGCACCGCCGCCTTTTCCAGATCCCGCCACAGAGGGGTGGTCTTCCGGGTGTCCAGGATGCGGCACCGGGTGCCGACCACCGCCTGGACCAGTCGATCCGTCAGAGTGGCAATGCCGCACAGGCGCTGGAGAAGGTTGAGCGCTGTCCGTTCCGCGGTGAGGATGGACGCAAGGGACCCATGCACAGTCGAGACCACGGTGTCCGCCTCGACCCGGTCCCCGTCCCTGCAGGAGCTCCGGATTTCCAGCGCATGGTCCACCAGGGAAAAGACGCGACGAAAAACCGTAAGACCGGAAAGGACGCAGGGCCCGCGGACCGCGGCGCGGGCTTCCCCCACTCGATCCGCGGGCACCGTGGCCCGGGTGGTCACATCGCCGGGCCCCACGTCTTCCAGCAGGGCCAGTCGAAGTCTCTCGTCCAGCGACAGGAACATGTACAACCCTCAAAGAGAAAGGGGCTCTCGCCACCAGGCTGGGAGGCTGTCTGAGAACAGGTTTCAATCGGCAGCCGCGAAAGAACCTGTTCGTTCCTCGTAGCCGCGGGGCTTCAGCCCCGCGGGAATGGTTTATCGCAGACCCATGAAGGAACAGGTGGCACCCGACGGTCTGTCCGACGCCCGGAGCCTCACCCGCAGCCCTAAAGGGCTGCGCTATGAGAAAACAGGTCATCCCGGAGCTTTTGATGGCGTTCCGAGCGGCCATGGTCGCCTTTAGGCCACTCCGCGTGGACGATGCCCACCGTGCGCGGGCCGTTTCGCAGGGGCGAACGATTATTGGCCCCTACGTTCCGCGTGCATGTTCAGCGCATAAGGTCACGCTTCCAAAGGGCTGCGCTGCGGGAAAAGCGGTCCTCCCCGGCGTTTTCAAGCAGCCTCTCAACCGGCAGACCCGGCCGCGTCGTGGCGGAGTTCCTCGATCCGCTGCCGGTGCCGGCGCATCTTTTCGAGCTTCTCTCCCAGCCGCTCCGCCTTTTCCCGTTCCTTTTCCACCACCTGGGCGGGAGCCCTCGTCAAGAAATCCTCGTTGGAAAGCTTGCGGTTGGTGATGGAAAGCTCCTTTTCCAGCTTGGTGATCTCCTTTTGGAGGCGGGCCGCTTCGCTTTCGAAGTCCAGAACGTCATCGAGGAGCACGTAGACTTCCACGCCGGAAACCACCGCTCCGGCGGCCAGTCGGGGCTTGGACCCCTGGCCCTGCAACGCCACGCTGAGCCCTTCCAGCCGGGCCAGGTCCACCACGGTGCGCTCGTTGGCTTCCACCAGACCCTTTTCCGTTTCCGTGGCGCACAGACAAACTGCATTCACCCGGGCGGCGGGGGAGATGTTCATCTCGCCGCGGATGTTTCGGATGGATCCGATCACGCCCATGACCAGTTCCATATCCGCTTCGGCACCGGAGTCGATCCGATACTTATCCACCGGCGGAAACTCCGCCTGCATGATGCTCCCCTCCGTTCCGGGAAGCTTCTGCCAAAGCTCCTCGGTCACAAACGGCATGACCGGGTGGAGCATCACCAGCACGTTTCTCAACACCTGTACGGCGATGGTCTGGGCCACGACCTTGGCCTGCGGGTCGTCGCCGTAAAGATCCGGCTTGATCATCTCCAGGTACCAGTCGCAGTACTCATGCCAGAAGAACTGGTAGAGGCTCTGGGCATACTGGTTGAAATGGTAGTTTTCCAGGGCCTCCTCTACTTCCTGCACCACCTTCTGGAAGCGGCTGAGGATCCAGCGATGGGCCAGCCGGCCCGGGTCTTCGGGGATTTCGTCCAGGATCCTGGCCCCTTCCACGTTCATGAGCACCAGCCGGGTGGCGTTCCAGATCTTGTTGACAAAATGGCGATAGCCTTCGATGCGTTCTTCGGAAAGCTTCACGTCCCGCCCCTGGACGGCGAAGGCCGTGAGAGTGAACCGAAGGGCGTCCGTGCCGTACTGATCCATCATGATGAGGGGATCGATCACGTTGCCCTTGGACTTGCTCATCTTCTGGCCCTGCGCGTCGCGGACCAGGGCGTGGACGTAGACGTCTCGGAACGGCACGTCCTTCATGAAATGGAGGCCCATCATCATCATGCGGGCCACCCAGAAAAAGAGGATGTCGAAGCCGGTGACCAGAACGGAGGTGGGGTAGAACTTGGTCAGTTCCGGGGTCTTTTCCGGCCATCCCATGGTGGAGAAAGGCCACAGGGCCGAGCTGAACCAGGTGTCCAGCACGTCCTCTTCCTGGGTGATGTGGGGGGATCCGCAGGATCCGCACCGGTCCGGATCCTCCACGGCCACGGTCACTTCGCCGCAGTCGGCGCAGTACCAGGCGGGGATGCGGTGGCCCCACCAGATCTGGCGGCTCACGCACCAGTCCTCGATGTTTTCCAGCCACTGGAAGTAGTCCTTCTCCCACTTTTCCGGAACGATCCGGGTCCGGCCGTCCCGCACGGCTTCCATGGCCTTTTCGGCCAAGGGCTGGGTGCGCACGAACCACTGCAGGGACTGCATAGGCTCCACCACGCTCTTGCACCGGTAGCAGTGGCCCACCCGGTGCAGGTGGTCGTCGATCTTCACCAGGTACCCGCCCGCTTCCAGGTCCGCCACCACCCGCTTTCGACATTCGTAGCGGTCCAGACCGGCGTAGGGCCCGGCCGCCTCGGTCATGACGCCGTCTTCTCCGATCACCTGGATGAGCGCCAGGTTGTGTTTGACGCCCAGGTCGAAGTCGTTGAAGTCGTGGCCCGGGGTGACCTTGAGGGCGCCGGTTCCGAATTCCCGGTCCACGTAGGTGTCGGCGATCACGGGGATGCGCCGGTCCATGAGCGGCAGGATCACGTCCTTTCCCACCACTTCCAGGTAGCGCGGATCTTCCGGGTGGACCGCCACGGCCGTGTCGCCCAGCATGGTTTCCGGGCGGGTGGTGGCCACCACCAGTTCGCCGCTTCCGTCCGCCAGCGGGTAGCGGATATGGTAGAGTCGTCCGGGGAGCTCTTCGCCTTCCACCTCGATGTTGGCAAGGGCCGTCCGGCACCGGGGGCACCAGTTGATCATGCGGGTGCCGCGGTAAATGAGGCCTTCCTCATACAGTTTCACAAAGACGATGCGCACCGCCCGGGAAAGGCCTTCGTCCATGGTGAACCGTTCCCGAGACCAGTCGCAGGAAGCGCCCAGGCGCTTCAGTTGCTTGATGATGTAGCCGCCGTACTCCTCCTTCCACTCCCAGACCTTTTCCACGAACTTTTCGCGCCCCAGGTCGTAGCGGCTCAGCCCCTGTTGCGCCAATTGCCGTTCCACCACGTTCTGGGTGGCGATGCCGGCATGATCCGTGCCTGGCACCCACAGGACCTCGAAGCCTTTGAGTCGCTTGTACCGGCACAGGATGTCCTGCAGGGTGTTGTTGAGGGCGTGGCCCATGTGAAGCTGGCCCGTCACGTTGGGCGGGGGGATGACGATGCTGAAGGCGGGCTTTTTCGAGTTTTCATCCGCCCGGAAACACCCGGATTCTTCCCAGAAGGCGTAGATACGGGCCTCCACATCCCGGAACTCGTATGCTTTCGGCAATTGGCCTTTGTTCATGGACGCATTTCCTCCAAACCGATCCGTTCCGCAACTCGATCATGCACTGAGGTTTCTCGTCAGCCGCTCGATTTCTTCCCGAAGCACCTGCCGTACCATGCCGGGAAGCTGCTCCCGTATCATTTCGTGCAAGCTTTCCACAAGCAGCTTTTCCAACTCTTTTCCGAGACGCTCCCCAAGCTTGTTTTCCAGTCGCTCCTCAAGCCGTTCCTCCAATCGCTTTTCCATGATTTCCAGGATCGGCAGAAAGAGGGCCGTCCCTTCCTCATTCCCTTGCGATTGCCGGGAGGATCCTGGCAACGGTCCTTCCTCAAAGGGCTCCTCGCCATGCACGGGGGCTGCTTGAGGCTCTCTCTCGATCGTTGAGGCCGCCGCCATGGCACCCGCATCTGTCACCGCCTCCGAAGGCAGTTGGGAACCGGTTTCCTGTTCCGCCACGGATTCTTCGATGTGGCCGGCACCCACAGCAGCCGACGACTCATCCTGAACTGCTCTCGCGGCATCCTCGGATTCCAGCGAAGGATGCTTGGGCAGCTCCATCTCGAACCCCGGCAAGTCTGCCCCCACGTCCTTTTCCAATTCCTGCAGAAACGCCTCTTCGTCTTCGCTGAGCACTTCCGAAAGTTCTTCTCCCAGCGCCACTTCATCCGATGGTATATCCCCCGCCGTATCGGGCGGCTCCCCCTTCTTGCCCTCTCCCTGATCCACTGAAACTTCCTCGGCCGGCTCTTCATCCGACCCCACCGCCTCTTGAACGAGCCTTTCGAACTCGTCCAGATCGGCTTGTTCGGACACTGTTTCAAAAAGCTCCTCCGTGGCAAGATCGTCATCCGCCGCTTCCTGCAGGCCGATCTCGTCCACCTTGGCCGAGTCTTCCGGTCCGTTTAGAACTTCCTCCGCCGAAGAATCGAAGAGGGTCTCCAGATCCGCATCCTCCACCGCGATCTCTTCCCGCGTTTCCTCTGCGCTCTTCCCGGCCAGAGACACCTCGTCCTTGCCGGCGGCCAGCTCGACCGTCACATCCTCCTCATCGAAGAGCGACCCGTCCAGATCCTCATCCAGGTCCATTTCATCGAGATCCGGGAGGCCGTCGTCCAGGTCGGGCAGAGGCTCCAAATCTGCGTCTCCTTCCTCCACCACCTCATCCAGTTCGATAATTTCGTCTTCCTCCAGATCTTCCAGATCGTCAAAGCCTTCGAAAAGGTCTCGCGCCTCTTCGTCCTGATCTTCCATCAGGGGAAGGTCCTTTTCGTCCGGCTTCTTCTTGTCGCTCATGGGTTGTCCTCCCGGCTCAGATACGAGGTTGCCGTGTACTGCCAAGTGCTGCCTTCCTTCTGCCCGCGACCGCCCCCGAGCGTCTGGGATCGGCCCTTAGAAACCCTGTCGCCTCCACGCGTTCGGCGGGAATCTTCACGGTGCGGGTGGGAAAGGGCAAGCTAGCGTTAGCACGCACAAAATTTTGGTGTCAAGCACATAACCCCCAGAGGCAGGGATAAGGATAAGAGGATTAAAGGATTAGAGGGGTAGGGGGTGAAGGGATAAGGGATATGGGATATGGGGTAAGGGGGGCAATCTTCGGCTTCCTTCTTCTCACGCCCCACGCCTTTCACCTTTCACCTCAAAGACTGAGCAGGCGGGCCAAGTTTTCCACATCGTCCTGTTCCCTTTTCTTGGGCGTTTCCAGGATGGCCGGGATGGATTCCAGTCGGGGGTGGCGGACGAGACGGCGGAAGGCGTCGCGGCCGATGGCACCGCATCCCACATGCCAGTGACGGTCCACGCGCTTGCCCACCGGGACCCTGGAATCGTTCAGGTGCCACAGGGCCACCCGGTCCATCCCCAGTACGGAGTCTAAGACATCCACAAACCGATCCAGTTCCCACCGGGTCCGGAACCGGTATCCAGCAGCGGCGGCATGGGCGGTGTCCACGCAATAGCCCACATGGGCTGCGAGGGGGCCCAGGAAAGCACGGATGCGGCGAAGTTCCCCCAGATCCGCCCCCACTTCCGTTCCCTGCCCCGCCGCGTTTTCCAGAAGAATCCGTGGGCGCCCGTCTTCGCGAGCCGGTTCTTGTGTCAAGCTCCACGCCAGGGCTTCCGCCACCCTTTCGTGGGCCCGGTCCAGACCTGAGCCGTGGTGATGGCCGGGGTGGACTACCAGATAGTCCGCCCCGATGCGGAGCGTGATCCGCCATTCTTCCAACAGGGCCTGGAGCGACTTTCTTCGGATCTCCTTATCGGGGCCGGCCAGGTTGGGGAGATAGGAAAGGTGCACCACCACGGGCCAAAGGCCCGCCTCCCTGCGGCGCCGGAGGAAGATCTCCACCTCTTTGTCGTCGAAGCGGCGGTTCTTCCATTGGCGTGGGTTTCGAACGAAAAACTGTACCGCCCGGCATCCGATCCGTTCCGCAGCATCCACCACCGCCGGAAGACCGCCCGAGATGGAAAGATGGAAGCCGAAACGCATCAGAGCTTCATCCAGGGGCGGGGCAGGAAAAGGTTCTTGTAGAGCTCCAGGGCATAGCGGTCCGTCATGCCGGCAATGTGGTCGCAGACCTGGCGTTCCCGGGATTCCTCGGCATCCCGTTCCCCGATTTCCCTCCGAAACAGATCCGCGTCCCGAAGGAGCGCCCCGTAGAGGTCTTCGATGATCTTGCGGGCCCGCTCGAATTCCTTTCGGATCGTATCCGTCTCGTAGACCCTTTCGAAGAGAAACGCCCGAAGGCTGTCCACCAGTTCCAGCATGATCGGACTCATGCGGATCTCCCCGAGCCCGCAGGCCAGGCTCGCCCGGATGGTGTCGTCCACCATGGCGTGGATCCGCTGGGCGTGGGTTACTCCCAGACCCCGCCGGATCGCCTCCGGAACGTCGTCCAGGCGCAATACTCCGGCCCGGATGGCGTCGTCCAGGTCGTGGTTCAGATAGGCCACGATGTCCGCCACCCGAACCACCTGCCCTTCCAGGGTAATCGGCCCTTTGCCGGAATCCACCAGCACCGGGTGGTGCTTTCCCTTGGAATGCTTGAGGATCCCATCGCGCACTTCCAGCGTGAGGTTCAGGCCCCGGCCGTCCTTTTCCAGGCGATCCACCACGCGCAGACTCTGTTCGTGATGGCGGAATCCCCCCGGATGGATCAGGTTGAGCACCCTTTCCCCGCCGTGGCCGAAGGGAGTGTGCCCCAGGTCGTGGCCCAGGGCGATGGCCTCGATGAGGTCTTCGTTCAGGGCCAGGGCCCGGCCGATGGTCCGGGCGATCTGGGAGACTTCCAGGGTGTGGGTGAGTCGCGTGCGGTAGTGATCCCCCGTGGGAGCCAGAAAGACCTGGGTTTTGTGCTTGAGCCGCCGGAAAGCCTTGCTGTGGACGATCCGGTCCCGGTCCCTCTGGTAGGCCGTGCGGATGGGGCATTCCGGGTCTTCCCGGCGGCGGCCGCGGCTCAGGCGGCTCTTTTGGGCCTGGTCGGCCAGGAAAAGGAATTCACGTTCTTCCAGCCAATCCCGGAGGCTCTCGAAGCCGGAACGGGCCGGGTTTTCACCTTTCAGCATTGACCCCCCTTTGTCCATTGGGTAATGGATTACCTTTCGGCATCACGGCGACAACATCGGAAGGATTTTTCACCCATGGGCCGCATCCTGTACCGCTACCTCGTCCTGGAACAGCTGATTCCGGCGGTGATCTGCTTTTCCGGACTGCTGCTCATCCTGCTGGCAGGCCGCATGATGCAGCTCACCACCTATCTCTTCGCCGGATCCGTCACGTTCATGGACGTGATTCGGGTGATGGGCCTGGCTCTTCCCAAGCTGGCGCTCTACGCCCTGCCCATGGCCACCCTCATTGGCGTCCTTTTGGGATTCCTGCGCCTTACGGCAGACAACGAACTGGTGGCCATTCGAAGTGCCGGCGTGGGATTTCGCCAACTATGGCCCGCGGTGGCCACCGTGGTCCTGCTCGCCACGGCGCTCTCTTTTTACACGTCGCTGACCCTGGTGCCAACCGCCAACCGGCAACTGAAAATCACCCTGCGTGCCTTGGGGCGGGCGGTGGTCCCCGCCCTTCTCAAGGAAGGACGCTTCATCGACGTGCTGCCCAACCTGGTCTTCTTCTTCGACCGGGTGAATCCGAAAACCCGGGAGATCCGGGGCGTGTTCATCCACGATACCCGAAACCCGCAAACCCGGGCGACCATCGTGGCGAAAAGCGCCCGGCTTCTGGACGCACCCGGTCAGCACGCCCTGATCTTTCGCATCGAAAACGGCTCCATCAGCCGCGTGGGAGACGACCTGAAGGCAAGTCAGACCATTCGATTCGGGTCCTACGACCTGGTTCTGAATCTGGACGACCTGCTGGGCCGCGACGACGCGGGAGGCTGGAAGAAAGGCGAGATGAGCCTGGCGGAGCTTCGTCGCGGGATGGAGTCTTCCGACGGAACAAGATACGCGCTGGAATTTCACAAACGGCTGGCCCTTCCCTTCGCCTGCCTCTTCCTGGGGTTGGCCGCCGCGCCCCTGGGAGCCCTTTTTCAGCGCGGCAGCCGCATGAGCGGGGTCACGCTGGGCATCGCCATCTTTCTCGGCTACTATGTGGTGCTTTCCGCCGGAAAAGCCCTGGGCGAAGAGGGTATCCTCCCCGCCGCCCTGGGCATCTGGCTTCCCAACATGGCGGCCGCCGCCCTGGCCGCCTATCTATGGAAAAAGGCCCATGACGAGACCCCGTTCGCCCTCGTGGACTGGTGGCATAAGTGCGGCACGGTGCGCGCCCTCGCTCTCAAGATCTGCACTCCGCCCCACAAGAAGACAGCCGGCTCTCACGATCACCCCGGCAAATAGTGAGTAGGAACACCAGGCCATGAAAATCATCACCCGCTACGTCGTGCGCCATTTTTTCTCCGTTTTCGGCGTGTCCCTCTTCGGCTTCGTGGGGATCTATCTGGTCATCGACTTTTTCGAAAAGTTCGACGACATCATCGAAAAGAACGCCGCCCTGGGGGACGCTCTTCTCTATTTCGCCTTCAAGATCCCGCTTATCCTCTCCCAGGGCATTCCCATCGCCACGCTCCTGGCCGCGCTCATCGGGCTGGGCCTGCTGCAGCGCAATCGCGAGATCATCGCGTTGCGGGCGGCCGGCCTGAACGCCTGGGTCTATGCGGGTCCGGTGGTGGCGGCGGCCCTGGTCCTGAGCGCCGCCACCTTCGGGCTCGGGGAAACCGTGGGGCGGTCGCTCAACAACCGGGCGGCCCGCCTTTGGCAGGAACGAATCGACAAGGCGTCCTCCCGGCTGGGCTGGACCCATGAAAACGTGTGGTACCGCGGGGACGGGGTCCTCTTCCAGGCGCGGCTCTACGATCCCAAGCACGCCCTCTTCCAGGGCGTCACCCTCTATTTTCTGGGCGTGGACTTCCAGCTGGATCGGCGCCTGGACGCTCGCACGGTGCGATGGACCGGCGAAGGATGGCAAGCCCGCCAGGGCGTCCTCACCGACTTTCCCAACGGGCGTGCGGTTCAAAACGCCTTCGATGTTCTGGACTTGGATCTGAAGGAACGCCCGCGGGATTTCGAGGATGCCGAGGCGCTTCCAGAGGAACTGGGCTGGGCGGACCTCTACCGGTTTACTCGCCGGGTTCAGGCGGAAGGCTACGACGCCACGGCCTACGTGACCGAACTCCATTCCCGGCTGGCCGTTCCCCTAACCGCCCTCATCCTGGCCCTGCTGGGGGTGAGTATCAGCCTGCACCTGGGCCATCGAGGAGGCATCGCCCTCGGGATCGCCCTCGGTCTCCTCCTCACCTTCCTCTACCTGGTGATCCTGCAGGTGGGCATGTCCATGTCCCATTCAGAGATGGTCCCGCCGGTGGTGGGGGTCTGGACGGCCAACGTGCTCTTTGCCCTTCTCGGATGCGCGCTGTGGGTTCGAGCACCCCAGTGACAAGGAAAGCATTCAGGATTAAGGATCAAAAGGTTAAAGGATTGAGATTAAGCGGGTGTGGCGAATTGCCATATCCCATACTCCATATCCCATATCCCGTATCCCTCCAATCCTTACTCCTTCAATCCTTCTCAGGCAGGTGGGTTTCCAGCGCCATGGCGATCTTCTTCTTGAGCTCCGTGAGATCGAAGCTTTTCACCACGTAGTAGTCCGCGGCAATGGACTTGGCGTCTTCTTTGAAGGTGTCGTAGGCCGTGGAAAGAATCACCGGAAGATCGTAAAAGCGGGCCCGTATGTCCTGCAGAAGGTCCAGACCGTCGTAGTCCACCATCTTGATGTCCAGGATCACCAGGTCGGGTTTTTCCTCTTCGATGCGCTCCAGCAGTTTGTATCCGCTGTCCGCCGTGATCACCTCGTAGCCGGCTTCCCGCAACTCTTCGGAATAAAGCAAGCGGATGTGTTCCTCATCGTCAACGACCAGAATCTTCGCCATGATCCTCCTCCTTTGCCGGCTTCCGAACTAGTGAGGCCACCGTTCCAGCAGGTACGGCTTGTTTTCTTCAAAAACGGCACACATGTCCTCCACATGCTCTTCCGCCTGCTGGACGGACATCCGCTCCGTTCGTTTCACGTAAGAAACCACTTTACCCAGGTACAAGGGCAGCAGGGAATCCACCAGGGCCGCCTTCGCTCGGTCGTCCTCCCCCAATCTCCGGTAGGCCGCGGCCGCATCGAAGAGCAGCGCCGCCCACGTCTGGGTGGGGAAGGTGAACTGCTCGAAGCTCATGGAGCGAATCTCGTGGAGCTTGTTGTAGCCCATGGGGTCGAACGCATCGCGCCACAGGCCGTCAAACTCCTGGAAGCCCTCGTGAAACCTTTGAAACAACCTGGCCGCGTTCACTTCCACGATGGGAGGCGTATCCATCTCCTGGCCGTCCAGGTTGAAGAGCGCCGTGGGCTTGCTCCATTTGACGCGCCTCCAGAACGGCTCGTAGACCGCCATCTGTTCGAACAGGGTGGTCAGCACTTGCCGGAACCGCACGCTCAGGTGGGCGAAGGGATCCTTCATGCGATGCTTCTTGGGAGCCCCCACGAAGGTCTGCCAAACGGGCTGCCGGGAGGTGAGGGCCACCGTCCCCATCCACACGTCGATCCCGGTGGCTTCCACGGGTTCGGACCAGGCCGGAGCCTCCAGAAAAGCGGCGGCCAGTTCCCCCCGGAAGGCGCAGTCGCCCGCATCCAACTGGCGGACCCGCCGTCCGTAGAGGCAGCGCGAAAGCGGATACACCAGGCAGGAAGTGAGGGTGCTTTCGTACTTGTGGCGCAGGTAGAGCGGGGTGACGTACGCGGCCCCCCGGATGACCGGCTCGGCGAAGAGCGGCACCCAGGACGGGCTCAGGTTGGAGATGTCCGCCTCCAGGACCACCACCACCTGGGCGTTCAGTTCCTGCACCTTTTCGAAAAGCATGCGCAGGTTGGCCCCCTTGCCCCGCCGGGACGGCTCGGTGGACAGATAGATGCGCGGCACGGAGGTATTCGCCTTGAAGAAGGCATCCCGGGTTCCGTCCAGGGAGTGGTTGTCGCAGTTGATGACGACCGCCTGCCTGTCCGGGAAATACTCCTTGAGGCCCTGCCCCACGATCTCCACGGCCCGCCCGATGGAGGCCGCCTCATTGAACGTGGGGATGGCCACCACCAGGTCCACGGCCGTCACATTTTGCGGATTTTCCTCCATGTGGATCATCCACCCATCTCCCGAGTAGGAAGGATCAAGGATTAAAGGATTAGAGAATTTAAGGATACGAGGGGGAGGGATAAGGGATATGGGGTAAGGGGTATGGGAATTCCCTCACTCCAGACCCCTTACTCCTCACGCCTCACGCCTTACGCCCCACCCCTCACGCGCCTATTGGTCGGCGCCCTCCAGCTTCTTCAGGTAGCGGAAGAGCTCGGCATCGCTTCCGATCAGAAAGAGGCTGCGGGAATTGTCGTAATTCCGATAGAAGTCCAGGGTCTTGAAAAACTGATAGAACTCCGGATCCTGCCCGAAGACTTCCGCGTAGATCCGGGTGGCTTCCGCGTCCGCCTTGCCTCGGATTTCCTGAGCCTGCCGGTAGGCTTCCGACTGGATCTTGGCCAGCTCCCGCTCCATCTGCCCCAGGATGGCGGCCTTTTCCCCCTCGCCTTCCGACCGGTACTGGGCGGCGATCCGTTTCCGTTCCGAAATCATCCGGTCGAAGACTTTCTGCTGCACCGACTGAACGTAGTTGATCCGCTTGATCCGGATATCCAGCAGTTCGATGCCGAATTCGGGAACCAGGCGGGCGGCATCAGCCAGCATCTCCCGGGTGATCTTCTCGCGGCCCTTGGTGAGCACCGGGGACATCTCCGGGTCCGTCTGCGCGGAAGTGCTCAAAAGGAGCTGATAATCCCCCAGGCCGGCTTCCATGAGCTTCTCCCGGGCCTCCTCCCAGCCTTCGCTGCGCACCAGTTCCACCAGGTTGTTGTTGGACACGTGGTCCCGGACCACCGAGTCGATGATGCCGTCCAGGCGACTCATGGCGGTGGGAACGTTGCCCACGCGCTGCAGGAAAAGCAGCGGATCCTTGATGCGCCAGCGCGCGGTGGTGTCCACCCAGATGTATTTCTTGTCCCGGGTGGGGATCTGGTTGGGACTGCCGTCCCACTTGAGCACTCGCTTTTCGAAGAAGTTGGCCTTTTGGATCAGGGGTATCTTGAAGTGCAGGCCAGCCTGGGTGATGGGATCACCCACGGGACGGCCCAACTGGGTGATCACCACCTGTTCGGTTTCCCTCACCACAAAAAGGGAGCTGGATGCCACCGCCCCGATGAGAAACAGGGCCACCACCAGAAGTCGAACGCCTTTGGGTATCATTTCTTCACCTCCCCGCCGCCGAAGGCCGTGCCCGAGACATCCGCCGATTCGCGGACGAGGTCGTTCAAATTGAGCAGGGGCAGAACGCCCGTCTTTTCCGTGTCCACCACCAGGAGGCGGCCCGCCTTGCGGGCAAACTCCGCCATGGCTTCCAAATACATGCGCCGGCGGGTCACATCCGGGGCCTTTCGGTATTCGGCCAGAATGTTCTGGAACCGGGCCACTTCACCCTGGGCGCGGTTCACCCTCTCGGTGGCGTAGCCTTCCGCCTGGGTGACGGTCTGGCGCGCCTGGCCGCGGGCTCGAGGAATGCGTTGGTTGTAGACCTGCTCCGCCTCGTTGATCATGCGTTCCTTTTCCTGGCGGGCCTCGTTCACCTCGTTGAAGGCGGCCTTCACCGGATCGGGCGGGTTGGCGTTCTGGAGCTTCACCGTGATGATCTGGAGCCCCGTATGGTAGGTGTCCATGATCTCCTGGATTTCCTGGCGGGCCATCTCCGCGATGGATGCACGGCCCACCGTGAGCACCTCGTCGGCGTAGCGGTTACCCACAATACGGCGCACCACCGATTCGGAGATGTCGTCCAGGGTTCCCTCCACGTCCTTCAACTGGAACAGGTATTGGGCGGGATCCTGGACCTTGTACTGCACGGTCCACTGGATATCCACCACGTTGAGGTCCCCGCTGAGCATGCGGGATTCATCCTCGAACCCCTGCTCGGCGAACCGGGTTCGCACCCCGGGCGCCACGGTCCGATATCCGTACTCCCGCTGGAGCACCCGGCCCGTGAGCACCTTGGTGACCGTCTCCACTCCGAAGGGGATCTTGAAGTGGAGGCCCGGTCCTTCCGTGCGCACGAACCGGCCGAAACGCTGCACCACGGCCGTCTCCTGGGGTTCCACGGTGTAGTAGGCGTTGAAGGCCGCAAAGGCCGCCAGGCCGATCAGCACCAGCAGCCAGAGCGGACTGCCCTTGAGTCCCGGGAATTGAAACCGCGCTTTGAGTCGATTCAGCACCTCTTCCAGATCCGGCACATTTCCGGGTCCCTGCCCTCTGTGCGGTGGTCGTTCCCAATCCATAAAAACTCCTCTCCTTGGGCCTTCAGCAGAACGGCGCCGGGCCGCCCCGCTTACCTTTTATGTCACTCCCCCTTCTTTCGAAGGGCCTCCAGAACATAGGCGGAAAAGATCAAAAGAATCGCCAGAACCCCGATCATGGCGGCAGGAGCTTGGGGAAAGAAAAATCGGGAGAGAAACAGGGCAAAAAAAATGCCGAGAAAGGCTCGGATGGCAAAGACGCGGACTCGCACGCTGACTCCCCTCCCCCCTCTGGGTTTCGCACCAAGCGCCCGACCTCGCTGCACTCCCCGCGGGATCCGCGCGCCGCTCTGTCCGGCACGGCCCCACACCGGGCCGTGACGCGGAAATCCTATCGGCGCCCCCGTTGGTTGTCAAGAAAAGCCGGGCCGCGTGGGGAGGGATACGGGGTATGGGATATGGGATAAGGGATACGGGGTAAGGGATAGAGGGAGAGGGGGTAAGGGTGGAAGCATAAAGGAGAAGGAGATGCCTCGTTCCCGCTGTTCCTCCTTCTCCACTCCTGGCCCCATACGCCATATCCCATATCCCTTATCCTTCTGCCCGCCTTCCTTGCCTCCCCGGGCCGTGGGGGTGTATATGAGCAGTGGAGGACGGACCATGAAACTTCTCATGTTTTACGCACCCCATTTTTGGTATCGCACCTTCGAAAAGACGCTGGACCATGTGCCCGACCGGGACGAAGAAGCGGAATGCCGGGACGCGGTGGTGGTTTTCTACCATGCGGAAGCCCACGACGAGGACCGCAGGGACAAGGTGGTGGTCAAGTGGGTCAAGAACATCAAGTGGCTGGCCCGGAAATTCGGCACGGAAGCGGTGGTGCTCCATTCGTTCAACCACCTAGCCTCCACCAAGGCCCATGCGGAAACGACCCAGGGGATGGTAAACGAGGTGAAGGAGCGTCTCGCCCGCACGGGGTTTCAGGTCATGGAAACCCCCTTCGGGTACCTCAACGAATGGAAGATCCACGTGGCCGGAGATTCCCTGGCCAAGGTTTTCAAAGACATCTGAGCCAAAGGACGCCCTGCGACTTACGATCACGGCGAAGCTCGCCACGCAGCATGGAAGAAGGATACCTCTTGGGGAGGTTCTTTGTGGGAGCCGGCCTGCCGGCGATCCGGCTTGCAGCCAGGGCCGCTCCCAGCTAAGACCTAGAACGCTGTCCTCTCATATCGAAGGAGCCCTGTGACATGGAAAGGATCCTTGTGGCCCTGGACGACCGGCCCGGATCGCTCAAGACGGTCCACTACATCAACCGGATGCTGAAGGGCGCGGCCCACGTGCGCATCCTCCTTTTCCACGTGCTCCCGGCCGCCTCTCCCAACCTGCTAGGTAAGGACGTGATCCGGCGCATCGAGAAACTCCAGGAGGAACATCCGCATCTGAGCGGCTATTTCTGGCAGCCCGAAGAAGAAGAGGCCATGCGGGAGATGTTTGGGAAGGCTCGGAGCCTCTTGGTGGCAGGGGGATTCCCGGAAGAACAGATCGAGGAGCACTTCGCCGTGGAGTCCCAGGAAGTGGCGCACATCATCGTCCAACGGGCCGCGGATCTCGGATGTTCCACCATCGCCATGGGCCGAAGGGGCCTTTCTCGGGTCAAGGAGCTTTTCCTGGGAAGCGTCTCCAAGTCCGTCACGGCCCGGGCCAAGGGAATCACCGTGTGGGTGGTGGACACCGAAGACGTCTAGCCGGCATCCGTCGAAAAAGGAGAAAGCCATGGGGTCCACGCTTTACCGCCACATCGCCTATTGCACCGACTTCAGCGAAAACGCCGATCAGGCCTTCGTGGTGGCCAAGGATCTGGCGTGGCGCTACGGAGCCGTGCTCCACATCGTCCATGTGATGGTGACCTTTGCCACGGCCCCCATCCGGGAGATGTACGTGCCGCTCGAAATGGACGCCCACTTCGTGGAAAAGGCCACGGAAGCGGCCCGGTCGGCCATCCTGGAGCGCTACGTGAGCCGCCTCAAGGAAAAGCAACCCTACGAGATTCACCTGCTTTCCGGGTACCCGGCCACGGAGATCGTTTCCTTTGCGGAAAAGAACCAGATGGATCTCCTGGTCACCGGCTCCCACGGCTTGACGGGCCTGGCCCACGTGCTCTTCGGCAGCACCGCGGACCGTGTGGTCCGAAAGGCCCCCTGCTCGGTGCTCACCGTGCGACTCAAGCAGGCTCCGGCGGAAGAAGCCTGAACGCCGCCGGGAGCTCCCAGCGGCCCGCCGATAACCCCAATCCCCGGGCCCGGCCCGCCTGGAGGCGAAAAGTCTTTCGCCCCTGCCGACGGCTCCGGTATCCGCCCGGCTTACAGAAGCTTTGCCGTCGCACCGAAAACCCGCGAGGGGCGGTTCGCGAACCGCCCCTACGGTACCGCCTGACCAAAGTCGCGACAACGCCGTACGCCCTTCTCCCCACCTCTTTCCCCTTGACCCGTACCCGTCCAAACGCCATGATCGGCCGGGCGGGAACGTGAGCCGTGTCGGAGGTCTCGCCCCAGGGCGCCGATTGCTCAGGGTTGCCGTCGTCGCTCATTAATTTTTGTCCATTCGCGTTCATTGGCGGTTCTCTTCCAGAAGATGAAAGGACAGATGCCCATGCTCCTGGATGCCTCCCACCCCGTACTCGTGACCGGCGCGGCCGGATTCATCGGCTTCCACCTGGCCCGGCGCCTTCTGGACGAAGGGTATTCCGTGGTGGGCCTGGATAACGTGAACGACTACTACGACGTGCGGATCAAGTGGGACCGCCTGAAACTACTGGAAGACCGGGAAGGATTCACCTTTCACCGGATCGACCTGGAAGACCGTCCAGCCATGGAATCCCTTTTCGATCGCTATCCCTTCCGCGTGGTGGTGCACCTGGCGGCCCAGGCCGGAGTCCGCTACTCCCTGGTGAACCCCTACGCCTACGTGGACAGCAACCTCACCGGCTTCCTGCACATCCTGGAAGGGTGCCGCCACCACGGCGTCCGGCACCTGGTCTTCGCTTCCTCCAGTTCCGTCTACGGGGCCAACGCCCGCATGCCCTTTTCCGTCCACCACAACGTGGACCATCCCGTCTCGCTTTATGCGGCCACCAAGAAGGCCAACGAACTCATGGCCCACACCTACGCGCATCTCTACGGCCTTCCCTGCACGGGGCTTCGCTTCTTCACCGTGTACGGCCCCTGGGGCCGGCCCGACATGGCGCTCTTTCTCTTCACCCGGGCCATCCTGAACGACGAGCCCATCCAGGTCTTCAACTACGGGAAGATGCAGCGGGACTTCACCTACATCGACGACATCGTGGAAGGGGTCTATCGGGTGATGCAAAAGGCCCCCCAGCCCGATCCCCACTGGTCCGGGGACGCCCCCGACCCGGGGACCAGCTACGCCCCCTACCGGGTCTACAACATCGGAAACAACCAGCCGGTGGAACTCATGGAATTCATCCGCACCCTGGAAGAATGCCTGGGAAAGGAGGCCAAGAAGGAGCTCCTTCCCATCCAGCCCGGGGACGTGCCGGCCACCTACGCCGACGTGGACGACCTCACCCGGGACTTCGGCTTCAAGCCCGTCACCTCCATCCGGGACGGCATCCGCAAGTTCGTGGACTGGTATCGCGAGTATTTCAAAGCATAAAAAAACCCGCGCAGAGCGCGGGTTTTTTTTGCTCACACATCACTCCGGATCAGCGCACTCTTTTTCGCATTACGGTAGCGCCCGCAACCAGTCCCGTACCCATCAGAACCAGACTCATGGGCTCGGGAATCGGCACGCCCCCGCCACCATCGTGGGAAAACGGGCTGAAGACCGAATGGATTTTGGCATTCGACTTGACCACGTGGTCGTAAGCCACGATGTCCACCCACGTGTAGCCGGATACCACAATGTGGAATTGTTTGATCTCGCCAGAGGCGGTATCACCGAACTCGCCTGGAAAGTAGTTTTGCACCGTCTGATCGGTCCCAAAATCCCCGATGTAGTACTCGTAGTAAGATGTTGGGAAAACGCCGTGGCGCGGAACAGACCCACCGTCCCCCATCACGGGAGTGCCGTTATCTTCAAAGAAGTAACTGTCTGTTGTCGTGTCTCCCCCTCCCGGCCCCTCACTCAAAACTTCGTAGCTGCCTGGACCTCTTGAAACCGTGTTTCCATCGTCCAGATATCCAGCCCAAGTCGTAGTGCCTTGCTTCCACGTCACAGCAACCGAACCATCTTCATCCACCGGCGCAGCAAAAGCCGCCTTCACGTCGAAGATATCCTGGTTTGCACCCACGACCCACAAGTCGTATTCCAGAGAATTGATGATCCACGTTTCAGTGGCTTCGTCGTAGGAAGCTCCGGGTATGTAAATTTGCAGATTCGGCACGGCGTCCGCCGGGGCGACAACGACCAAAACTGCAATCAGCAGGATGATCTTCACAATGGCCTGTTTCATCTGGGCCTCCTTTTGGACGCAGTTAACTGCTGTAGTCACTCTTCGCACGTTTTGAGCCAAGTATCGAATCCAGGAACCTTCTTGGCCCTTTGCATAATTTCAATATGTTATAAATTCCTTCCGCTGCGGCCCAGATCAGCTGTGCAAAGCATTTCCAGTCAGGAACGAACTTTTCCTGCACAGGTGGAAATTTCTTGCACATCTTGAAAGTCGCCGGACTCTAGCAGATCAACGCGCCCCCGAGATGCGGGCATGACCGGTCGAATCGTGGCGTGTTGCGACCGAAGCCCTCCGGGACGAACACAACGAAGATCCTATCCCATGTTTGTTCGGCAGAGAGGCTCGTCGCTTGAGCTGACTAAAAAATGACCGCAGCAAACTCCCTACGAAAGGTGCAGCAATCGGCGCCCTGCTCAGGACTTCGCAGGCCGCCAATAAGGGTCACCGCTCGAGAAACCACGCATCGCGGTTGAGGGATTCGCAGCCCGAGGCGGTGACGCGGACCATGTTTTCCAGGCGCACGCCGCCCAGGCCCGGCAGATAGATGCCGGGCTCCACGGTAAGCACCATGTTTTCCCGGAGAATGACGGAGTTCTTCTTTCCGTACCCGGGTTTTTCGTGGACGGCCAGGCCCACCCCGTGGCCCAGCCCGTGGCCGAAGGCGTCCCCGTAGCCGGCGCGCTCGATGATTCCCCGTGCGATCCGGTCCACCTCGTGGGAATCAATGCCGGGCCGAATGGCTTCCATGGCGGCCAGCTGAGCCTCCCGCACGATCCCGTAGATCTCCCTCATCTTTTGCGGCACCCGGGGGCCGAGCCAGGTGCGGGTCATGTCCGAACAGTAGAGCCGAAGGCGCGCGCCGAGATCCAGCACCACGGCGTCTTCCGCTGCGATTTTCCGGTCGGTGGGAACGGCGTGGGGGAGCGCCCCGTTGGGCCCGCTACCCACGATGGGCGGAAAGGAGACGGCTTCGGCTCCGGCCCTCCGGATGCCGGCCTCGATCTCCCAGGCCACCTCCTTTTCCGTGACCCCGGGCCGAAGGTCTTGCCAGACCCGGTCGAAAACCTGCTCGGTGAGGGCCACGGCCGCCCGGATCCGGTCCAGCTCTTCGGGTTCCTTCACCATCCGAAGCTCTTCCACCAGCCCTTCCAGGCCCACCGCTTCCGCCTTGCCTTCCCAGACGCGTTCCAGCGCCTCCTGCACCTCCAGGAAGCGCTTGTGGGTCAGGTGTCCCGCCTCCACGCCCAGCCGGCGGATCTCCAGGTCCCGGAACAGGTCCGGAAGGACCTGGTTCCATCCTTCCTTGTAGATCACCAGGTCGTAGCCCCGGGCCTGATGGGCGGCTTCTTCCTGATAACGAAAATCGGTGAGGAGCATCTGGCGGCTGGAACCGATCACCAGAAATCCGGAGCTTTCCGTAAGCTGCATATCCCCCGCTTCGAACCCGCTCAGGTAGTAGCGGTTTTCCGGAAGCGAGATGAGGACCCCGTCCAGGTCCAGTGCTTCCACCTTGCGACGAACCGCCGCCAACCGTCTTCCGAAAGGATCAGGAACCATCGGACATCTCCTTCGTCTCAACTTGACACGACACCCCGCGTCCGTTAAGCAGAACCCACACGATTGTCTCGACTAACGCCCCGCCCACGGCGGGACGCAAGGGGATGAAGCCATGTTTGCACGCATGCTGGTCTTACGGTTTCCCAAAGAGGTGGTGGACAAGCCCATCGTCACCAACCTGGTCCGTAACTACAACCTGTCCTTCAACATCCTGAAGGCCCAGATCTTCCCGCGCAAGGAAGGCCTCATGGTACTGGAACTGCGCGGAAACCGGAAGGACTATGAAAAGGGCCTGAAATACCTGAAGGACATCGGGGTCAAGGTGGAGTCCATCGCCCAGGGGATCCGCCGCGACGAAGACAAATGCTACCAGTGCGGCGCCTGCACGGCCGTTTGCCCCACGGGGGCCCTGCACATCCGGAGGCCGGAGATGGCCGTCTTGTTCGAATCGGAACGGTGCAGCGCCTGCGAGCTGTGCGTGAAGACCTGCCCGGCCCGGGCCATGATCGTCATGTTCGACAGGAAGGTGGAGCTGGAAGAGGACGTGGCCTGAGCGCATCCTCGTTAAAATATCATGATCATCGCCGTAGCCCTCAGCGGGGGAGCCGACAGCCTCCGCGCCGCCTGGACGCTCCAAAAGGCCGGCCATTCCGTCTTCGCCCTGCACATGCGGCTCCTTCCCCCATCCGCCCCGGACGGATCCGCACCTCGGCCGGAAGCGAACCCCCATGAAGCCCTGGCGGCCCATCTGGCCCAGCGCCTGGACATTCCCCTGCACGTGGTGGATCTCAGCCGCGACTTCGAACGGCTGGTGATCCGCCCCTTCCTGGAAGCCTACCAACGCGGACGAACGCCGAACCCCTGCGTGCTCTGCAACCCGACCGTCAAGTTCGGGCGCCTCCTGGAAGAGGCCCGCCGGTTGGGAGCGGACCGCCTGGCCACCGGCCACTACGTGCGCAAACTGGATCCTTCGCAATGCGGCGGACGCTTCGGCCTCCTGCGTTCCCCGGATCCCGCCAAGGACCAGTCCTACTTTCTCTACGGACTGAGCCAGGAGCAGCTGGAGCACGCCGTCTTTCCCCTGGCGGAGGAAACCAAGGCGGCCACCCGGAACTGGGCCGAGCGGGAAGGCTTCGCCCGGATTTTGCCGGAGGAGAGCCAGGAGATCTGCTTTATCCCTTCCGGGGACTACCGCCGGTTCCTGCTGGATCGGCTGGGAGGCGCGGCGCCGCCCGCGGAAGGGCCCATCCTGGACAGGAGCGGAAAGGTCCTGGGCCGGCACACGGGGATCTTCAACTACACCATCGGCCAGCGGCGTGGATTGAACCTCCCCTCCACCGCCCCCTGGTACGTGATCCGCCTGGATCCGGAACGAAACGCCGTCTGGGTGGGCCGCGCCGACGAGCTCCTGTGCCGCGAAACCAGGGTCGCCCGGGTCAATTGGGTCTCCATCCCTCCCATCGCCCGTTCCCGAAACGCCCTGGTGCGGATCCGGAACCAGCACAAGCCGGCCCCGGCCGTGCTCGAGCCTCTGTCGGAGACCGTGGTGCACGTGCGGTTCGACGCTCCCCAGAGGGCCGTCACCCCCGGGCAGGCCGCGGTTTTTTACGACGGGGATCTGTTGCTGGGAGGAGGCGTGATAGAGAAGGATTAGAAGGATTAAGGGTTAAGGATTAGAGGGATAGGGTGTAAAGGGGTAAGGGGTAGAGGGCAGGGGAGGAGGGGTAGGAGTTAAGCGACCCGGTGGGAAAGCGGGGCGCAGAGCGGAAGGGTGTGGTGAGATTCGGATCGGCAGATACTGTAGGGGCGAAAGATTTTTCGCCCCTACTGCGGTTTTTTGAGAGCCCGGCGTTCTGCATACAGAGTCGCCGGAAGGAAAGTAGGGAATCATGAAGATTGCTCTGGAAACCTTGGGTTGCAAGGTGAACCAGTACGAAAGTTCCGCGTTTTTGCAGGGTTTTCTGGAGCGGGGCCACCAGGTGGTGGAATTCCAGGAAGAGGCGGACCTCTACGTGGTGCACAGTTGCGCGGTGACATCCAAGGCCGCCTACCAGACCCGGCAGCTGCTACGCCGGGCCCGGCGCCTGAGCCCCAACGCGCGAATCGCCGTGGTGGGCTGCGACGCGCAAGTGGACTGGCAGCGTCTCGCCCGGGATGGGCTGGCGACCCACATCATCGGAAGCGAAGAAAAGTTCCGGTTGTGGGACTGGCTGGAAGAGCCGGGCGATTTCGATCACCCGGTGGTGGCGGTGAGCGATTCCCGCGCCTACGGCCACCTGTGTCCCCTGCCCGTATCGCGCATGCTGGGAGACCGAAGCCGCGCCTTCCTCAAGGTGCAGGACGGCTGCAACGCCTTCTGCACCTACTGCGTGGTTCCCTACAGCCGGGGCCGGAGCCGAAGCCACCCGGCCGCCTTCGTGGCGGAGCAGATGGCCCGGTTCCAGCGGGCCGGATACCGCGAAGTGGTCCTCACCGGGATCCACCTGGGCCAGTGGGGCCGGGACCTGGAACCGGAGGCGGCCTTCCACGAACTGCTTCAGCAACTGGACCGGGCCCAGCGGCCCCAGCGGGTGCGCCTGAGTTCCCTGGAATCGGGCGAGGTCACGCCGGAACTTCTCAAGGCCCTGGAAACATTGGACTGGATCTGCCCCCATTTTCACATTCCGCTCCAGAGCGGCGACGGGGATATCCTGGAAGCCATGGGACGGCCCTACACGCCACGCCGATACGCGGAAACGATCCTAACCCTGCGCCGGCGCTTCCCACAGGCCGCCCTGGGTGCGGACGTGATCGTGGGTTTTCCCGGGGAAACGGAGAGGCGGTTTCGGAACACCTACGAGCTCATCGAGAGTCTTCCTCTCACCTACCTGCACGTCTTTCCGTTCTCCCCCAGGCCCGGCACTCCGGCGGCGGAGATGTCCGGCCGTGTGGTGGGATCGGAACTGAAGGAGCGGGCGAAGGCCCTGCGGGACCTGGCAAGGCAAAAGAAGCGGGCGTTCGAGGAAACCTTCGTGGGACGGCGGCTGGAGGTTCTGCTGGAAACCCGCACGTCCGAGGGGCTCTGGGCCGGAACGTCGGAAAACTATCTCCACGTGGTCCTTCCGGCCGACTTCCGCGCCGCTGTGGGAGAGATCGTTCCGGTGCGAATTGAAAGACGGACCCGACAGGGGCTTCTCGGCATCCCGTGCCCCGGTTAGGCCGCACATCGGCACGGTGAGTGGGGTGCCGACCGTAGGGGCGGTTCGCGAACCGCCCCTACAAAGCTAAGGCATACCGCAACAGCCGTGGCGCGGACCTTTTCGGGCCTTTTATGGAAAGCCGCCTTTGCGCCCTTCCTGTACGCGGGCTGAGAGGGGCGAAGGATCCTTCGCCCCTACCGTGACGTTTTTTCTAAGGGTGCCTTCCGCCTTCGTCTCCTCCGGCCCTCCGCAATGGGAGGTAATGGGAGTTCGGAATTTCAGCTTTTGCCGGGATACCGTAGTCTCGGCTGATCTCTTTTCCCGTGGCTGCGGAAAAATCCGCGGCCATCGGATAGGCCATCGCATACGGCTTGCGACTCCATGGGTTACGATGACCCTTCGCCGCGGGGCTGAAGCCCCGTGGGAAAGGGCCGTCGCACACCCATGAGACGACAGAAAATACGCGAGGGTCCATCCAACGCCCGGAGGTTCTTCCGCAGCCCTAAAGGGCTGCGCTACGAGAAACGCCGTCATCCCCAGCGTTTTCAGGCAGGCTTGTAACGGGGGGCCCGGAAGAGGAAGAGCCCCATGAGGCGGGGATCCGGAGGTTCCTTGCCGCGGAAGGCCCGGGTTTCCTCGTCATAGCGGTCCACCAGGCCCTGCACGTACTCCCAGACCAGGCGGCGGCGTTTTTCGCCCGCGACGCACGAATCCACAAAACCGGAAAGGGTTTCGGAAAGGGCTTCCGGCGCCGCTGCGGCAAAGATCTCCGGCCAGCGATCCACCGCCAGGGGCTCCACGCGGCGGGATTCGCCCAAAAGGCTCCAGGCGGTGGCGGTGAAAAGGAGGCTCCCCAGGGTTACCTCCTCCAGGATGCGCACCTGACCTTCGGCCCACAGTTCCTCGGCCAGCTGCGCAGGGTTCACCTCCAGGGCGTCGAAGACCGGCCCCAGGGACGCCGTCACCTGCACCCAGTGAGCGGCGTCGTGGAGATCCCGCCGATCCTGGATGAACGATTGAACCAGGCGCGGGCGTTCCGCACCTTGCAGCCGGGTGACCTTGGCGGTTTTGCCCATCAACCCTTCCAGTCTCTCCGCCCAGGGAGAATCCAGGATGGTCGGCCCGAAGGCCCAGCGGGAAAGCCACCCGCTCTTGGTGAGGCGCCTGAGGGTCCGCTGGATCTCCGCCACCCGGCTGTGGCCCAGACGAAAGAGGTGCTCCAGATACACCCTTTCCAGCGCCGACGCGGCCAAGGCCGCGTCCCCCGCCGTGAGAAGATCCAGGCCCAGGTTGACCATGGCCGCGGCCTTCCCGGCGGCTTCCCGCAGATCCTCCGCATCGTCGGGCGCCAGGGCATCCGCCACCACCACCTTGTTGGCGATGGAGGCCATCTCCAGCTGGAGGGTTTCCAGGAGGCGGGCGTCTTCCACTGCTTCTAGGGCCCGACGGAAAAGCCCTCCTTCCGGCACGGCCACCAGGGCGAACGCCGGCGGATTCTCCAGGTCTTCCCCGTTCCTTTCCACCAGCAGCTTGTCGTAAGGGATCTCTTCGGGCTCCATGGCCCGGTAGATCTCCAGGGCGTCGTAATAGTCGGGAATGGCCCGGTCTTCCAACCGTCCCCGGTGAAAGCGGTAGGCTTCCTCTTCCACTTCCGCATCGAGGGCCCAGATGATCTGGTTCATGAGCTCCTTGTAGAACCCGTAATGGGCCTCGAAGAGAAAGCTCAGGATGTTGCGGATGAGGTCTTCGTACTGCGGGTAGCGGGCTTCCCAGAAGTACTGGTCGTCCAGGGTGTTCTTGGGAAGCGTGTCCACGGCCTCCGTGGGATCCGTATCCTCGGGGATGTGGGCCACGCGGAGCCACTTTTTGAAAACGCTCACCAGCAGCTCGAAGTCGGCCTGGTAGAGCCAGGCCAGCAACTTCCTTCCGCTGGCTCGATAAAGGCGGTCCAGCCACTGGGCGGCGGGACCGGGAACGATCCGGTCCCGGCGCCACGCCTCCAGGTCGAAGACGTGGGTGATCTGGTCCACCCGGGCCAGTTCCAGCAGAGGCAGGGCATCCTCCGGACCGATTTCTTTCAGTGTCAGATAAAAATCCTGTTCCGGCAGGGCGGCCACCACGGCCTCCGCATCGGGCCGGGCGAGGATGGTTTCCATCCGCTGCTTGGCCGGAAGGCTCATGAGATAAGGTCCCACCTCGCGGGGCGGAAGCTTTTCCAGTCGTTTGGTTTCGAAATCGACGACGCGTTTGTCCATCTTTCCCTTCTTACCGTCCAGGATGCGTGGGGGGCGGAGCCCGAAGGCGCAGTAGTCTTATTCAGCACGGGGAGGCAAGTCAAGGCCGCGGGCGGCCACTTTGGCCTTGCGCCGCACGCGCCAAATGTTTACCGTGAGCACTGCCGAGGCGTGAATGTAAGAACAAAGGCCAATGCAGAGGAGTAACCGTATGCTTGTCATCGAGGACCTACAAGTGGAATTGGCCGGAAAGCAGATCCTCAAGCACATCGACCTGGAGATCAAACCGGGCGAGACGCACATCCTTTTCGGCCCCAACGGATCCGGCAAGACCTCCCTGCTCATGACCATCATGGGATACCCCCAATACAAGGTCACGGGCGGGAAGATCACCTTCAAGGGTGTGGACATCACCCATATGCCCATCAACGAGCGCGCCCAATTGGGTATCGGCATGGCCTACCAGAGGCCTCCCACGATCCACGGCCTGAAGACCCGCCAGATGGTGAAGATCTGCGCGGGAAACCGGGACGACGTGGACCCGGAATCCCTGGCCCGCCAGGTGAATTTCGAAGACTTCCTGGATCGGGATGTGAACGCCGGGTTTTCCGGCGGCGAGATCAAGCGCTCCGAACTTTTGCAGCTCCTGGCTCAGAACCCGGACCTCATGCTCTTCGATGAGCCCGAATCCGGCGTGGACCTGGAAAACATCGCCCTGGTGGGCACCACCATCGCCAAGCTGCTCCAGAAGGAATGCTCCCCCACGGACCTCAAGTCCATGCTTCAGGTGAAGCGGGAGCGGACCAAGATGGGTCTCATCATCACCCACACGGGCCACATCCTGGAATACCTCACGGCCGACAAGGGCCAGGTGCTCTACAACGGCGTTCTGAGCTGTGCCGACAACCCGCGTGATATCCTCCAGTGCATCAGTGAAATGGGATACGAGGAGTGCGTGCGATGTACACTCGCGAGCAACTGAAAGAAAGAGCTCTCAAGGCCAAGGACAAGCCGGCCGCCATCGGACCCGACCTGGATTTGAGCCGATACGACAAGGCTCCCGTGGAACACCGCTACATCGACCACGACGAGCTGCTTTCCCTGCCGCCCCTGGAAAAGGAGCGGCTGGTCATGGCCGGGATCGACATCACCGAGAAGGAACGCGGCGGCACCTATATCCAGAAAGACACCGCCGTGGTTCACTGCGACGTGAAGCAGGACGGCATCGAAGTCATCCCCATCAAGAAGGCCCTGGAAAAGTACGACTGGATCTGGGACTACTACTGGAAGCTGGTGGCTGTGGACACGGACAAGTACACGGCGGCGGCGGAGCTGGATCTCCACGACGGCTATGTGATCCGGGCCCTTCCGGGCGCCAAGTCCGTCTACCCGATCCAGGCCTGCCTCTACATGGACAAGAACAACCTCCAGCAAAACGTGCACAACATCATCATCGCCGAGGAGGATTCGGAGCTACACATCATCACGGGCTGCTCCACCTCGCCGCACATGAAGCGGGGCGCCCACCTGGGGGTTTCCGAGTTCTTCGTCAAGAAAAACGCCAAGCTGAGCTTCACCATGATCCACAACTGGGCCGAGGACATGGACATCCGTCCGCGATCGGTGGCCCAGGTGGAAGAGGGCGGGCTGTTTCTCAACAACTACATTTGCATGAAGCCGGTGCGGAGCCTGCAGATGTACCCCACCACGCACCTGGTGGGGGAAAACGCCGTGGCCCGATTCTACAGCATCATCGTGGGAAGCCCGGGATCGGAATACGACGTGGGCGGCCGGATCTATCTCAAGAAGCCGGGAGCGCGGGCGGAAATCGTGGCCCGCACCATCTCCAACGGCGGAAAGATCGTGGCCCGCGGGCATCTCATCGGCGAGGTGCCGGACATCAAGGCCCACCTGGAATGCAAGGGCCTCATCCTGAACGGCGGGATCATCCACGCCATCCCGGAACTGGAAGGCCATACGGACGGGGTGGAAATGAGCCACGAAGCCGCCGTGGGCAAGATCGCCCAGGAAGAGATCGCCTACCTCATGTCCCGTGGGTTGAGCGAAGACGATGCGGTGGCCACCATCGTGCGCGGCTTCCTGAGCGTGGACATCCCGGGACTTCCGCCGCAGCTCCAGGCGGAAATCGACCGGGCCGTGGAAGAAAGCGACAAGGACGTGATGTAGGAAAACCCGCCGTGGAGGGCCCATGGGCCCTCCGGCCCATCGTGGATCCGTGGAAGGGGAGGCAAACCATGAAACGGCTGGTATCCGCTCTGCTTGTCGCCGCCTTGATTTGTGGAGTTTTTTCGGTTCAAACGGGCCGAGCCGAAGAGGACATGCTGTCTTCCACGTGGCCCCAGGAAGACCAGGCGCCCCAAGGAGAATGGATCCTGGCGGATCTGTTGTTCGTGCGGCCACTGGGTATCGCCGCGTGCGCCGTGGGCTTTGCGGGAAGCGTCCTGTCCATCCCCTTCGCGGCCATGTCCAACTCCGACCAGGACGTGAGCCGACGCCTCATCGCCGAACCCTTTGCCTACACGTTCACCCGCCCGCTGGGCCGTTTCGATGCGCCCTGAGGACGACCGGGTGAACGGCGGGAGTCTTGTCGAGGCTGGAGACCTGGAAAACCGAACGGGGGGCAAAAGCCCCCCGCCTGTGATCCCCTGAACATTCATCCTCTCCCCGGTTTTCGCCGGTCCCACAATCCAGCGGAATACGCTTTCCTGAGCCTTTCCGCGGGGCTGAAGCCCCGCGGCCACAACGGAAGCCGGCTCCCTTGCCGGGTGACGAAGGAAACCCGTTCTCGGAAAGCCTCCTAGGAGCCTGTCTGAGAACGCTGTTTTCCCGGGAGCGCGGGCGTCTCGCCCGCTTGTTGTGCGGGCCGGAGGCCCGCGCTCCCAGGGGAAAGGGCTTTCGGACACATTATCAGACAGCCTCCTAGCACACATCCGCCAGGCGGACCTTTTCCCGGACCAGAGAAGCCCATTCGTGCTCGCCGCAACCGGGCAGCAATTCCTTCCACTCCGCATGAACGGCCTCGATGCTTTGGGGAAAGGGCGTGCCGTCGGCGGCCATGATGCGACTCAAAGCCTCCCAGTCGGGCAGGCACTCCCCGGCAGCGCCCAGGGCCCGGGATAGTCCGAGGAAACGCCCTTCCTGGTTCACCAATGTCCCTTCCTGTTCCCCGAAGGCCGCCAGGGGCAGCACCACGTCGGCCCGATCCAGGGCCGGGCCCGCCACGTTTTCCTGCACCACCAGGAACTCCACGTTCCGGAGCCCTTCCGACCCCGCCTTCCCCAAGGCGCCCAGATGGCGGCTTTCCTGGACGAATAACCCCTTGAGGCGCCCCGATTCCAGGGCCTCCAAGGTATCCGCAGACGGCTTGGAAGGAAGCGCCTCGGCCTCCCAAACCTCCGTCACCTTCTTTACCGCCTCGGCGTCATCCAGGGGCCTCCATCCGGGAAGCATTCCCGGCGCCATGCCCACCAGAAGCGCCCCCAGGGAGTTGGATCCCCAAAAGGCGGGATAGATCCCGGCCCCTTCCACTTGGCCGTTCCCCTTCGCCGCCGTGGCCAGGACCGCCAGGGCCTGGAAGGCGGCGGCGCGGCCCTTGGGACTCAACCCGTTCAGGGCGGTGCCGTCCACCACGAAGGCCCCTCCCGGACCGGCTGCCAGCTCTTCGCCGAGGGCCTGCATCGGGCCTTCCAGGGAAGACGGAACCGACCAGGCATCCGCCGTTCGGATCACTTCTTCCGCCAGCTTTTGGATGGGGTCCGTTGCGGACCCGAGGCCTTGCCTTTGGATCAACCGGGCAGCCAGGGCGCAGAGAAAGGCGGGCCACTGGGCGGGTTCCACATCCAGCCGTTGGGTTCGGCCTTCGGGGAACGAACCGTTTTCCCCGCCCACCCGGACGATCCGGGCTCCGTGGTTTCGGGCGGCCCGGCGCATGAGCGTTCCCAAAAGCGGCGAGGTTCCATGGGGCGCTCCGATGCAGAAGATCCGCCGGGCCTTGGCCAGGGAAGAAAGCGGCGGGACAAGGCCGAAGCCCGCCCCGGAAAGGGCGAGCGACCGAACCAGGGCTTCCGCCGCCCCCCGTTCGGGAAAGTCCACATAAGGCGTCTTCAGCCCCAGGCGCATCCATTTCTGCAGGAGATACAGCCCTTCACAAGTTCCATGGAAGGAGGCCAGGGCCCCCACGCTTTCCGGGCCGTACTTTTCCGAAACGGCCCGAAGCCCCTGGACCGCGCGATCCACCGCCTTTCCCCAACTGGCCTCCCGCAGCTCCCCGTTTTCCCGAACCAGGGGCTTGAGCACCCTCTTTTCCTTCCACTGGTCGTCGTAGGCGCGGAACCGACCCCGGGAACAGGTGGAAGCGTGGTTGGGGGGAACGTCCCGTCCGTCGGCGATCCAAACCAGGCGGCCTCCCTTGACCTTCAGGTCCACTTCGCACCCGCACCCGCACTGGATGCAGTGGGTGGGAACCGAGCGCCAATGGATACGCTCCACCGCCCTTCCCTGCCGTTTTTCCATCAGGGCCCCCGTGGGACACAGATCCACGCAGAGGCCGCAGGAGACGCATTTTTCGTTGAATCGGGGCCAGTCTTTGAAATCGATGGCGTCGCTGCACTGGAAGACCCGGCAGGCCACCACGCAGCGTTCGCACCGGATGCACTTGTTGGGGTCCAGGGCGATGGCCGGATGGGTGTCGATGGCCGCCACCCGCTGGAAGTGGATCTTCTTGGACGGCTGATCCCTCCAATCCACCTGGAACTCGTTCATGAGCTCCCGAAGGCGGCAGTCGAAGGCGGCGCTGCAGCCGCACACCAGGCACCGCTCGGCCTCCCGGTGGGCCTGGGCCTCGTCGAACCCCAACTCCACCTCCGTAAAGTTCGTCACCCGCTTGGCCACTTCCAGTTCCGGCATCCGTTCCCGCGGAATCACCTTGTAAACCTCGAAAGGCTCCCGATCGATGGATTCCAGGTCTCCCTTGCTGATGTTGAAATGGAGCGGCTCCGGTTGCACCTCCCCCACCTGGAAGAAGCGGTTGAGGGAATAGGCCGCCTTGCGTCCGTCGGCCAGTGCGGCCACCACGGTCATGGGCCCCCGGAAGAGGTCGCCGCCCACGAAGATCATCTCCTGGCCCGTGTGCATGCTCCTCGGATCCCCGCCGATGGTGCTCCAGCGGGTGATGGGAATGCGCTCCATGCCCGGATCCTGTTCCTTGGTAAGAACCATGGGGTATTGGCCGATGGCGCTGATCACCTGGTCCACGTCCATGAGGGTTTCCGAACCCTCGATGGGCACGGGGCGCCTCCGACCACTGGCGTCCGGTTCCCCCAGTTCCATGCGGATGAATTCCAATTGGGCGGCCCGCCCTCCTTCCCCCAGGATCCGGGTGGGCGCCGCCAGGAGATGGATCTCCACCCCTTCCGCTTCGGCCGCCTCGATCTCCTCGTGGCTTGCGGGCATCTCCTTTCGGGACCGCCGGTAGAGGATGGTGACCTTCTCCGCCCCCAGGCGAAGAGCGGACCGGGCGGCATCGATGGCCACGTTGCCGCCTCCGATGACAGCCACCCGCCGCCCCACCCGCACGGGCTTTCCGGCGGCGATGTTTTCCAAGAAGTCCACGCCGCTTTCCACCCCTTCCAGGTCTTCTCCCACGATGCCCAGTTTCCGGCTGGCCCAGGCGCCGATGGCGAGAAAGATGGCCCCGAAACCCTCCTTTTTGAGATCATCCAGCGTGAAATCCCGGCCCCACGTCACGCCCGTTCGAACCCGCACGCCCAGGCTCAGGATGCCTTCGATCTCCCAGTCCAGGATCTTCTTGGGGAGCCGGTATTCGGGGATGCCGTAGCGGAGCATACCCCCCAGTTTGTCCCGGGCTTCGAAGATGGTCACCCCGTGGCCCAGAGCCCGGAGATAATAGGCGGCGCTCAGCCCCGCCGGGCCGCCTCCCACGACGGCCACGTGATGGCCCGTGTCTTCCGGCACTTCAGGGAGCACCCGCCGGCCCGTCTTCATTTCGAAGTCGGCCACGAACCGTTTGCAGTGGTTGATATTCACGGGTTCATCCACCAGATGGCGACGGCAGGCGCTTTCGCACGGGTGCGGACACACCCGGCCGATGGTGGCCGGCATGGGGATCTTTTCCTTGATGAGCTTGACCGCTTCCAGGTATTCGCCGTGGCGGATCAAGGCCAGGTATCCCTGGATGTCCACGTTGGCCGGGCAGGTGACCGAACAGGGAGCCACGCAGTCGCCGTAATGGGTATCCAGGAGCAGTTCCAGGAGAAGCTTGCGGGTCTGATCCAGTTCGGGGCCCGTCGTGCGGATCACCATGCCGTCCGCCACGGAGGTGCTGCAGGCGGCCTTGTATTGCCTTTCCCCTTCCACCGCCACCACGCACAGCCGGCAGTTTTCCAGTGGGGGCAGCAGATGGGTGTAGCACAGGGTGGGCACATGGATTCCTTCTCGTCGCGCCGCGTCCAGGATGGTACTCCCTTGGGGAGCCTGTATCGTCCGCCCATCGATTGTGACCGTCACCGTCTTCGACATAGCCGTCCTCCGCACCGTGTTTATGGGGATTCGCGAACCGCAACCGGTAGATGCCCTCTGCGGTGGTTCACGTATGGACTCATGGGGCGGTCTGTGCCGCCGTTGGGCTCTGGTCCCACGGGTATGGTGAAAAGGCGGGAGAATGGGGCCGGGTGAACAGCGGGTGCGTGGAGCGGGAAGTTCAGCGGGACCCAATCAGGGACTACACGCTATTCCCTGCGTTTCAGAAGCAGCTCGATGTTGTGGCGAAGGGCCTGGGGATCCACCGGCTTTTCCATGAAGATGTCCGCCGCAATCCAGTCCAGATCGTCCTCCACGCTCCTCCCGTAGCCCTTTTCCGTTTCGGGCTGCGCCGAGACGATGATGATGGGAAGCTTCTGGAAGTCCTCCTTCTGGCGCAGCTGCACGGCGAACTGGAGCCCTTCGTCCACCGTGGCCATCATGATGTCGAGCACCAGCAGGTCGGGGCGGCCTTCCTCAAGGAGCTTCAAGCCGTCCTGCGTGTTGCCGGCCGCCAGGACCTCATAGCCGAACCGCTTCAGGATCGCTCCGGTGATTTCCAGGAAACTGGGATCGTCGTCGATGATCAGAATCCGTTTTCCACTCATGCCTTGTCCTCCCCGTTCCGCGGCGCATCCGGGTCACTGGCAGGCCCGGGAGGCACCTCCACGATGAAATTCACTCCTTCGCCCTGCGAGCTTTCGACCCAAATCCTTCCCCCGTGGCGTTCCACGATGTTCTTCGCGATGAAGAGTCCCAGGCCCGTACCCCGCGTGGCGGAACGCCTTGCGGACGGCAGCCGCCGAAACTTTCGAAAGAGTTGGCTCTGCTCCTCGGGACTCAAGCCCGGGCCGCTGTTCCACACTTCCAGGCGAAGGCGGTCTTCCGCCGTCGCGAAAGCCGAAACACGGATCCTGCCTTCATTTTCGCCGTATTTGACGGCGTTGCTCAACAGGTTGGTGAGAACCCCCCGGAAGAGTTCCGGATCCAGCGTCCAGGAAAGATCCCCGGCGATCTTCTTTTCCAGGTGCATGGCCTTTTCGCGGAGGGCGGGCTCCAGCCCCGACAGCACCGGCTCGATCACCTCTTCCGCCACCTTCACAGGCCGCGGATGCACGGCGAATTCGTCCTTTTCGATGCGGGACAGGTCCAAATAGTGGCGGATCATTTCCATGGACTGGTCCAGGTTGGCGCAGATGGCGTCCACCATGGCCCGCTGTTCGGGCAGCAACGGCCCGAAGATTTCCTGGCGCAGGGCGTTGGCACTCATGAACCCGTTGGCGATGGGGGATTTGAGCTCGTGGGTGACGAAGCTGAGCATCTCCAGGTAATACCGGTTGAGCCGTTCCAGTTCCCGGTTGGCTGCAACCAGCGCGTCCACGTGCGCCTTGATCTCGGTCAAATCATGGAAATAACCCACAATGCTGAACGTTCCGTCGTCCTCTTCCAGCCGGGTGGCGGAAAGGCGAATGGGAATCGTCCGGCCGTCCCGGGTGATCACCTCCGTGTTGTAGTCCACCAGGATCCCCGGGCCGCCGTACCCGTCGCCCAGGAGCGCCTCCTTGATGCGCCGGGCTCCGTCTTCCGGATAGATGTCCCTGGCGTTGAGCACGTAGAGGGCTTCCGAGGCCGGATATCCCAGCAGGCGTTCGGCCCCCTTGTTGTAGAGAATGATCCGGCCCTGGGGATCGCTTGCCATGATCCCGTCCGGGCACGCCTCCAGGAGCCTTTCCTCGAATTCATAGCGTCTTCGAAGCCTTTCCTGGTACGCGCGCAGTTCCGCGGCCATGAACTGGAAGCTCAGGATCAGGCGCTTGAGTTCGTTGGCTCCCGCCTTTTCACGGACGGGGCAGTCGCGGCAGATCTCGTCGGCGCCGGATTCCGCCTCTTTCCTTCCCCATAGCGGCGGCAGAGCCAATCCCTCCCACGGCCGGCGCCCGAGGCCCGTGCCGCCCCCCTCCTCCATGAGATAGGGGCACGTTCCGGTCGTTGGAACCGATCGGGCCCACGTGGAGGTCTCTTCCGTCCTCTTGCAGGCGGGCAGGGTCCCCGCCCGGAGAATCACCTCCTGAAGTCGTCCGCGCGCCACCAGGTCCGTCATGGCCAGGAGGTCCCGGACCGGCCTTGTGATCCGGTCCGTAAACCAGCGGCTCACGAAATACCCCACCACCAGAATGAGAACCGTTACAAAAGCGAGGGTCTGAAGGAGCCTCTTCCGGAGGGGGCTGAGAAGCTCGGCATCGACACCCACCCGGAGCACCATGGGGCCGCCCGGCCCGGCCCAGGATTGGGGGCTCACCACCACTTCAAAAAGGTCGCGATCGCAACCCGTACAGCGAAAAAGGCCCACCGCCCCCCGCTGGGCCACCGGCTGCCAGGTGGTGTCGTTTCGTTCCTGGACGTTTCCGGATTCCAGTATCCGGCCCCCCGTCCGGGCTTCCACCAGAACGTACCGGTAGCCCGGGTAGAGGCTCAGGCGGCTTTCCAACTCCCGGCCCGACCCGACGGACCACCAGCGGCCCCTTTTCGCCGCCCAGTCCGCCAGGCGGTCCCCCAGGCCCATCAGGTTCTCTTCCACCAACGCTTCCACGGCGGGGAGGATCGTCGTTCGGATTCCCAACCAGGCGGCCGCCACCACGAGGAAGATCAGAGACAGCGAAACCACGCTGATGGACGTCTTGAACCTGAGTCGCTCCAGAAACTCCATGGCCCCCCCATCGTCAGGGGTTTGGCGGCATTTGGGAAGTCTGCGGGTGACGGGTCTGTGATTAAAGAAAATTTATCACAAATCCGTCAGTCGAACAACAGCCGCGGAATCCACAGGGTCAAAGGAGACCAGAAGGTGATGAGCACCAGATCCACCAGGAGGATCAAGAGGAAGGGAATGATCTTGTGTACCACCGATTCCAGCCGACAGCCCGCGATGCTGCAGGACACGATGAGGCAGATCCCCAGGGGCGGCGTGAGCATGCCGATGGCCAGGTTGACCACCACGATGGCTCCCAACTGGATGAGGTCGATTCCCAGACTGGGAAGCAGGGGCAGAAGCACCGGCACCAGGAGGATGAGGGCCGCGGTGGTTTCCACGAAGGTGCCCGCCGCCAGGAGCACCACGTTGATGAGAATGAGCAGAGCCGTGGGATGGGTGGTGATGGAGAGCAGCGATTGGGCCAGCTGGGCGGGGATGTCCTCGATGGCCATGAACCAGCTGAAGATGGAGGCCGCTGCAATGATGAAGAGAATGAGGCTGGAGGTGAGGGTGGCCTGGATGAAGAGGGCGGGAAGATCCCGCCAGTGCAGCTGGCGATGGACGAAGAGGCCCACGAACAGGGCGTAGAGGGTGGCCACGGCGGCCGATTCCGTGGCGGTGAAGATCCCTCCGAGGATGCCTCCCAGGATGAGTACCGGAGCGCCCAAGGCCCATTTGGCGTCCCAGAGGCGCCGCACGAGGCGCGACGGGGAAAACCCTTCCACCGTTCCGTAACGGTGCCGGATGGACAGGAACGTGGACACCGCAATGAGGCTCGCTCCCATGAGAAGCCCCGGCAGGAGCCCTGCGGCGAAGAGCTTTCCGATGCTCGCTCCCGTGAGAAAACCGAAAATGATCATGGGAATGCTGGGTGGAATGATGACCCCGATGGATCCGCCGGCCGCCTGCACCGCACCGGCAAACCCCCTGTCGTAACCGCGCCGGATCATGGACGGGATGAGGATGGTTCCCACCGCCGCCGTGTCGGCCGCGGCCGACCCGCTGATCCCTGCGAAAAACATGGCCGACACCACGGAAACGGCCGCCAGGCCCCCCGGGAGCCACCCCACCAGCGCCTCCGCCAGGGAAACCACCCGGCGCGAGATGCCCCCGGCTTCCATCAGAGCGCCCGCGATCATGAAAAGCGGAACGGCCATGAGCGGAAAGGAATCCACGCCCGCGTAGAGGCGCTGGATGACCATCATGAGCGGGAAGCCCCCGTGGATCCACAAAGCGGCCAGGGATCCCAGGCCGATGGCCAGGGCGATGGGCGTGTTCAGCGCAAAAAGAAGCGCCATGATGCCGAAAAGAAGGGCTGCCGTCATGGTCCGGTAAGGCTCACTTTCTTACCATCTCCAGGATCCGACTGGCGGCATGCAGGAGGAAGATGAGGCCGCTCAGGGGAATGACCGCATAGGGGATTCCCATGGGAATCCCCAGGGCCGCCGTCTTTTGGCCGGCGATGAAACGGATGAAATGGACGCCGTAGAGCACCAGCACAGCGAAAAAGAGGAGGGAAAGCCCCAACACCGTCAACTCCACCGCCTTTCTCGGGGCGGGCGGGAAGCGGCGAACCACCAGGTCGATCCCCACGTGGGCCTTCCTCTTGTAGGCGGCCGTGGCCCCCAGGAAGGTGATCCACACCAGCAGCATGCGCCCCGCTTCTTCCGACCAGAAAAGCGAGTGGTTCAGAACGTAGCGGCAGAAAACCTGCACGCCGGTGACGAGGGCCATGGAAAATCCGAAGAGGAAGAGGGATCGCTCCACCAGGCCGTTGATGCGGTCACTCAACACAAGGAGCCAGTGCATTTCTCTGCCCTCGATCGAGCGTTTTGTCAGTGGGGCTTTCCATTGCCGCGCGCTTAGCTGGCGGGGATAAACCCCGCCCCTACCCGGGTAGTCAAGCTGTTCTTGTGGGGGCGGGCTTTATGCACGCCCGTCACAGCCGCACCACGAGAAGGAATCGTCCAACCTGGTTTGCATCCGCTTACTGCCCTCGGATTTGGCGCACCGCATCCAGGAAGGCCTCAAGCATGGCCTGAACTTCCGAGCCGGCGTAGATGTCCAGATTCCGAATGTCGGACACCCTGGCTCGAAAGGTGGCCAGGTCCGGATGCTCGTTCACCTGCATGCCGGCCGCCTTGAGCTTGCTCAGAAAGTCCGCCTCGTTGTCCCGGTTCCATTGGCGCTGGTAGAGGGCGGCTTCCTGCATGCAGCGTTGAATGAGTTCCTGATCCGCGGCCGGAAGACCGTTGAACCAGTCCAGGTTGGCCACGTCGATATGAGCGGAATAGACATGGCCGGTGAGGGACAGATACTTCTGCACTTCGTAGAGCTTGTACGTCCAGATGACCCACAGGGGGTTTTCCTGGGCGTCGATGGTCCCCTGCTGCAATTCCGTGTAGATGGGCCAGCCCATGGGCGTGGGGTTGGCGCCCAACAGCCGCCACAGCTCCTTGTGCAGCACCGACTCCATCACCCGGATCTTGATCCCCTTCACATCGTCCACGGTGTGGACCGGCCGCACATTGTTGGTGAGATGCCGGAAGCCGTTCTCGGAAAAGGCCAGTCCCTTGAACCGGGCCTTTTCCAGGGCCTTGAGGAGCTTTTGGCCGGCGGGCCCGTCCAACACCTGATCCACCTCGCGGGCGTCGGCGAAAAGGAAGGGGTAGTTGATGACGCGGACTTCGGGGATGAACACGTCGAACGGCCCGGCGGTGATCACGCCCATCTGCACCGTGTTCATCTGGATCTGCTGCAGGATCTGGGTTTCCGTTCCCAGGGACGCGCTGTGGTAGATCTTCACCTGGTAGTCGGATCGGGCCTCCAGGAGCTCCTTGAACTTTTCCGCGCAGACGTTTTGGGCCGATCCCGGTTTGGTCACCACGCCCAGTTTGATGGTCGCCCCCGCCCAGGCGGACGAGCCGCCCAAAAGCATCAGTCCCACGCAGAACAGCGCCAGCCGCTTCGCCCAGATCTTCATGGCCCTCTCCTTTTTCCGTGAAAAAGAACCGCCCCCGGGGCTCCGGCCCTAAAGACTACTCCTGCCAGAACCCCCGATCCTTCAGGTACGCGGCGGCCGCCTCCACCACCTCCCCGGCGTCCCGCTCCACCGAGGAAAGATGCACGGTGACGGCGCCCGCGTAGCCCGACTCCCTGACGCACCGGAGGAAGGAAGGAATATCCAATCCCCCTTCCCCCAAAGCTACGTGCCTGTGCTTTCGGTCTTTCGGAATATCGGAAAGGTGGATGTGGACCACGTGGTCTCGAAGCCTCTCGAAGGCCTCGCAGGGGTCCTCCCCCAGGCACCACACGTGCCCCGCATCGAAATCCACCCCTAGCGCCTTCAAGTCGCCCAGTTCGTCCACCATGGCCTTCAGTTGCGTGCTGGAACGCAGAAGGCCTTCCGGCTCGCATTGGATGAGCAGGCGCACTCCCAGCCTGGCGGCCAAGGGCAGAACGCGGTGCATGTTGGCCACGAAAAGCCGCCACGCCTCCTTTTCGTTCATGGACTCCGGAATGGGGCCGCCCCCGTCGGTGCTGACGCTGGGGATTCCCAGGGCGGCCGCAAGCCGAAGGCTGTCCAGGGTGTAGCGGATCCGGAGCTCCCTCTGCTTCCAGTCCTCTTCGATCCAGGAGGGGCGCACGCCTTCGCCCAGGGCGGTCACCGAACTGCTGTTGAGGTTCACCACCTTCATCCTGCGGTCCTTGAGGCAACGGGCCAGTTCATCGATCTGGGAGGCCTGGAAGTCTTCGGGAAAGAGATGGGGCCGATCCGCCAGCAACTCCACGGCCCGAAACCCTCCCTTGGCGATGGCGTCCACCGCTTCCTTGAGGCTTCGAAGGCGAAACGTGGCGGCACTGAAGGCAAACTCCATGGATCGCTCCTTATTTCCTGTTGTCGAGGGTGGCCCGCCAATCCAGAGCCACCCATCCCTTTTCGTAGACGCGAACGGGATTGAGATCCAGCTCCATGACTTCCGTAAGGTCATGGAGCAGCCAGGAGAGCCGAACCACGCCGTCCACCAGGGCGTCCTCGTCCAGCTTGGGCCGTCCCCGCACTCCCCGCAACAGGGCCGTTCCACGGCATTCCTCCAGCATGGCCCGCGCCTGCCGGGGGCTCAAGGGTCCCACGCGGAGGGCCGTCTCCCGGAAAACCTCCACGTAGATGCCGCCGAGTCCCGCAATCACCACGGGACCGAACGTATGGTCCCGGCGACCACCCACGAGCCATTCCAGGCCCGGTTCCGCCATCCTTTGCACGAGCACACGAGGGCCCAGTTCCTCGAGGCGGCCGTAGGCCTTCCTTACCTCCTCCTCGGTGGTCAGATCCAGGAACACTCCGCCCGCGTCGGTCTTGTGGATCACGTGAGGATTGGCCGTCTTGAGCGCCACGGGAAGGCCCAGCTTCGAGGCCGCCAGCACGGCTTCTTCCTCGCTTTCCGCCACTTCCCAAGCGACCACGGGGATGCCGTAGCAGTCAAGCAGTTGCGCCAGCAGGTCCGGGGCCGCCGGGCCCGATTCCGCCCCTTCCAGAAGGCGCCGGGCCTCTTCCCGGCGGATCCCCCCCGGCGGCTCCGTTCCGAACACTTCCACCGGGCCCCCTCGGAAGTCCCGATTCCAGGCCAGGGCCTGCAGCGCATCCCGGGGATCCGTGAAGAGGGGATAACCGGCCGCCCTTTTGTTCACTTCCAGCTCCCCGTGCATGGTGAACACGCACACGGCGATGGGCTTTCCGGCCACCTTCATGATCCTTCCCAGCTCCACGATCAGCCGCCGGCACGGATCGGCATCGAAGATCCCCTGGTAGTTGAGTATGAAAAGGACGCCGTCCACATCGTCCCGCCGGATGCTTTCCGCTGCCAGCACCTTGTAAAGATCCAGGTCGAACACATCCCCCAGGTCCATGGGGTTGTGAAATTGGATCACACCGGCACGGGCGTGCCGCTCCGCCTCCTCGATGAGCTCCTCGGGAAAGGGCGGCAGCTGGAAGCCGAACTCATCGGCCGCATCCGCCGCCATTACGGCATGGCCGCCGGAGCGGGAAATGACCGCCAGGCGGGGCCCTTTCATGGGCGGCAGATGGAAGCCCTTGATGGCCCGCAGGGCCTCGTTTTGGTCCGACACCCGCAGGATGCCGCTCTGGCGGAAGGCGGCATCCACCACCCGATCGTCGGCGGAAAGGGAAGCGGAATGGGACCGGGCGATGACGGATCCGGAACCGCCCCGGTTGGACTTGTGCACCAGGATGGGTTTGGGGGAGGAGGCGGCGACCTGCATGAGGCGGCGCCCGTCGGCGATGCCCTCCAGATAGGCGAAGATCACGCGGGTCTGGTCGTCGCCCACCAGGTATTCCAGGATGTCGTTCTCGTCCACATCCAGCTTGTTTCCGATGCTCGCGAATTTGGAAAAACCTATGTTTTCCGCGGCGTAGTTGTTGATCGCCATGGCCCCCACGCCGCCGCTTTGCGAGATGATTCCCACACGGCCGGGATCGGCTTCCGGCTTCATGGGCATGAAGGGAACGGCCAGCCCCGTGTGCCTGTTGATCACCCCAATGCAGTTGGGTCCGATCATCCGCATATTGTACTTGGCCAGGGCCTCCTGGATTTCCCGCTCCAGGCCGCGGCGATCGTCCCCCAGCTCGCGAAAGCCCGCCGATTCCACCACCACCCTTTTAACGCCCTTCTCGCCGCATTGGCGGATCACTTCCGGTACCGCCCGAGCCGGCACCAGCACGGCCGCCAGGTCCACGGGATCGGGCACATCCAGGATGGTCGGATAGATCTTATGGCCCAGGAACACCCCCCCCTTGGGTCCCACCAGATGGATCAGCCCCTGATACTGAAACTGCATGAGATTGAACACGATGGCGCGTCCCAGATTCGTCGGCGAACTGGAAACACCAATGACAGCAACACTCGACGCATTGAAAAAAAGGTCCATTCATCCCCTCCGATTTTTCGGGCCGCAATTGAGGAGCGGGCCATTCCCCTCCCGGCGCCGAAGCGCGGGGCCCGCTCACAAGGCTTTCCAGAACTTGCCACAACTTCCGGTCAGCGTGAAGCCCATATTTGCGGAAGGGATTCCGGGCGCCCCTTTGCCGGGCCGAGGAGGTCTTCGCTTTTCTTGACAAAGACGACCGGCCTTTATAAAAGCGGCGCAAACTTGGATTTCGGACACTTCTATCAAGAGAGGACACCGGCACCATGAAAAAGTGGGTTTTTCTCTTTCCCGGCCAGGGCTCCCAGTACGTGGGCATGGGCAAGGACTTCTACGACCAGTACGCCGAAGTGCGGGAGCTTTTTGAAAAGGCGGGAGACCTTCTTCACATGGACATGAAGAAGCTCTGCTTCGAAGGTCCCGAAGAGGTTCTCGTGCAGACCCAAAACGTGCAGCCGGCCATCACCCTGGTCAATATCGCGTGCCTCACCGTGCTGCGGCTCCATGAGATCCACCCCGCCGCGGCCGCAGGCCACAGCCTGGGCGAATACAGCGCTCTTTACGCCGCAGGCGTTCTCGATCTGGAAGACACCCTCACCCTGGTGCTCCACCGGGGACGCTACATGCACGAAGCCTCCCTGGAACGCCCCGGCGCCATGGCGGCCGTCATGGACCTGGACACGGAAAACCTGGAAAACGTCTGCCGGCTCTGTGATGTGGAGGTGGCCAACATCAACTGCGCCGACCAGATCATCATCACGGGGCCGGTGGAGGCCGTGGATCGCGCCCTGGAAGCCAGTGCCGAAGCGGGGGCCAAGAAGTGCATCAAGCTCAACGTGAGCGGCCCCTGGCACAGCCGCTGCATGGAATCGGCCCGGGATCGATTCGAGCCGCACGTGCGCAGTGCCCGCTTTTCGGAACCCCGCATTCCCGTGGTGAACAACGTGGACGCCAAGCCCCTGGCCGACGCGGCCGAGGCCCCCGGCAAGCTGGTGGGCCAGATCTGCGGGTCCGTCTTGTGGAAGCAGTCCATGGAGTGGTTCCTGGAAAACGGCTACGACCACTTTGTGGAGGTGGGGCCCAAGAAGGTGCTTCGCGGCCTGATGCGGCGGATCGACAGAAAGGCGGTGGTCCACAACGTGGAGGATTCCGCCACCCTGACCGCCTTCCTCCAGGCCAATGGGGCGGCCTGACGAGCCCGCAGCCGAACCATGCGCCGCAACGGAGAAAAATCTTTCGACCCTGCGGCGGTGAGGGAGTCTTGCGTGGGAGCGCCGATAGGCGCCAAAAGCCGAGGGGCGCCACAAAGAGTGGCCGCGGGGTTTCAGCCCCGCGGGGAAGAGACCCTCGAGCTCCGCAAAAGGAGAGGATCCGAACGGGTTATCCTTCGTCGGAATCCTTCTTTTCGCAGCCCTGAAGGGCTGCGTTACATGGGGCAAAGGGCGGGGCTAGATGGAGCAAAGGGCTGCGCCACGATGCCAAGCCCCGGCAGCCCACGTCAGGCCCCCTCCCCGGCCCGGATCACTTCCAGAGCTTCCAGCACCGCCCGGTCGGGAACCGACCGAAAACGGTCCACCCGGCCGATCTTCCTGGGGATCACCCAGACCAGCCCCTCTCCCCCCTTTTTCTTGTCGTGACGCATGGCGGCGAGAACCCGTTCGGGATCGGCCGCCAGGGGGCTTCGGAGAGGGAGCCCGAAGGCTTTCAGAAGATCCTCGGCTGTCTTTTCCAGGGCCGGATCCGTCTCCCCCAGAAGCACCCCGATGCGCAGGGCCACCCGGATCCCCAGTCCCACCGCGTGCCCGTGCGCCAGGGCATATCCGCTGACCGCTTCCAGGGCGTGCCCCGTGGTGTGGCCAAGATTCAAGAGCTGGCGCAGTCCGAAATCCCTTTCGTCCGCCGCCACGTAGCGGTGCTTGATCCGTAGGCTTTCCGTAACGATCTCTTCCGCCGGCCCGGCGGGCAACGGGTAGGGATTCCCCTTCCTGCGGGCGAGGGAGGTGAGAATCTCCAGGAGCCGCCCTCCTTCCAGGAAGGCGTACTTGATGACTTCCGCCATGCCGTTTTGCCATTCCCGCTCCGGCAGAGTGGTCAGAAAGTCGGGATCCACCAGCACCGCTTCCGGATGATGAAAGCTCCCCAGCAGGTTCTTCCCCTCGTCCAGATCCACCCCCGTCTTGCCTCCCAGGCAGCTGTCCACCTGGGCCAACAGGGTGGTGGGCACCTGGACCACGGGAACACCCCGCATGTAGATGGACGCCAGGAACCCGATGACATCCCCGGTCACACCTCCGCCGACGGCCACAAAGACGCTGGTTCGGTCCGCCCCTGCCTCCAGGGCCCTCCGGGCGAGTTTTTCCACCTGGGAAAGCCGCTTGTGGGCTTCTCGAGCTTCCCACTCCACCCACAGGACCTCGGCCCCCGGTGGAAGGATCTTTTCCCGCCACAGGTCGGCCACCCGCCGATCCACAAAGATGACGGGGCGCCTTCCCGGGAATTTGTCCCGGAGCCAGGCACCCAGGGATCGGGCGGAGCGTCTTCCGATGGTCACGCCCGGGACGGGTTCCGTCGACCGGGATTCCCGCCCTTGGGCCTTTCCAGGCGATCCCGACCCCGTTTTATCCATCCCGTTGTTGTTCTGGTGCCAGGTAAGAAGGCGGTTGGTTTCCTGCAGGGCCTGGGCGCAGAAGCTGCCCAGATAGTCCCTGGTTCGGTGGAAGTCCTCGATGAAATCATCCCAGCGCCCTTTGCGAACCAAATCCAGGCTCCTTCGAAAGGCTCCCTGAAAGGCCTCCAGGGCCTCGTCCTTGAAGGGGTTTTTCATGCCGATGGCCGCATAGAGGTGGGGATCCTGGGCAAAAAGCCGCCCGATGAGATCCAACTCCAACCGGTAGATGGGGCTGGTGAAGCGCAGGCTTTCCTCAACGGACACGTTCAAGGTGCGCAGGCAGTGGCCCAGAACCACGGTGGCCATGTGGGGAATGAGCTGAATGACGGTCATCATCCGGTCGTGCTGTTCGGCCGTGCACTCGTGGACCTTCAGGCCCGCCTCCCGGAGAAGGGCCATGAGCCAATTCCAGGGGGCGTCCGGTACCCTCCCGCGACACACAATCATGGTTTGACCGGAAAAGCTGGTCACATAAGGCCCGTACATGGGGTGCAGTCCCACGAACCAGGCCGCCGAAGACTCCAGCACCCTCATGGGTTCCACCTTGAGGGAGCAGATATCGAGCACCAGCTGCCCGGGCCGGAAGTGCGGGCGGAGCGCTTCGAGGATCTCCACGGCCCGGTGCAGCGGAACACTGACCAGAACCACATCGCTCTGAGCGACGAGCTCCTGGTTGTTCAGTGGAGTGGATACGTCCGAGATGACCACGGGATAGCCGAGGGAAGCAAAGAAACGGTGAAAGAGTCTCCCCATGGCGCCTAGGCCGCCGATGATGCCGACCGTGGGCCTTTCCACCCAGCCGCTAAAGTCGGAGCAGGTGTCCTGCATATGTCCTCCGTCCATTTCCCGAACCGGTTCCCGAGTCCTTTAGCTGTGGAATTCTTCTTTCAATCGCTGTCCCCCACGGCCTTGGAATGATGCCGTTGCGAACCGCCGTTGGTGCGAAGGATCCGGCGCCCCACGGCCCGAGCCACAGGCTCCAGCCTTTCCAGGAGCTCCTCCATGGCCTGGGGGGTCAGGGACTGGGCGCCGTCGCTCAGGGCTTCCTGGGGCCGCACGTGCACTTCCAGCATGAGCCCATCGGCGCCGGCGGCCACCGCCGCACAAGCCATGGCCGGGATCAGGTCGGTTCGGCCCAGGGCATGGCTGGGATCTACCACCACGGGAAGATGGGTGAGTTTTTTCAAAAGCGGCACGGCACTCAGATCCAGGGTGTTGCGGGTTTCCGATTCGAAGGTTCGGATGCCCCGCTCGCACAGGATCACCTTGTCGTTGCCGTGGCTGACGATGTATTCGGCGGACATGAGGAATTCCTTGATGGTGGCGGACATCCCCCGCTTGAGGATGACCGGCTTGTCCACCTGGCCCACTTCCGTGAGGAGACGGAAGTTTTGCATGTTGCGGGTGCCGATCTGCAGAACGTCCGCGTACTTGTAAACCAGCAGGAGGTCCCGGGGGTCCATGACTTCCGTCACGATGGGCATGCCGGTCCTCTCCCGCACATCGCTCATGTACTTGAGGGCCAGCTCCCCCAGGCCCTGGAAGCTGTAGGGCGATGTTCTGGGCTTGAAGGCTCCGCCGCGCAGCATGGGAATCCCCATGGCATGGAGCGCGTCGGCGATCTCGTCCAACACCTGGCGTCCCTCCACGGCACAGGGTCCCGCGATGATGGGCACCGCCTCCCCTCCCACTTCCACTTGCCTGCCGATGCGAATGCGCGTGTTCTCTTCCTTGAACTCCCGGCTCACCAGCTTGTAGGGCTGCAGGATGGGATGGGCGGCCTCCACACCCGGAAAGCTCGTAAACGGAATCTCCTGGATCAATTCCCGTTCGCCGATGACGCCGATGATGGTGCGCCGCTCTCCCTTGGACAGGTGGGTGCGCAACCCCATCTTTTCGATGCGGCCCAGGAGATCTCGAAGCTCCTCTTGTGTGTGGTCCGGTTTCATGACGACGATCATCTCCACTCCTCCTTCCCGAACGGGGGACCCATGGCTGTTTGAGTTTGTCCTGACGGCGCTTCCCATGCGCCGCGGCCAACAAAAAAGGCCGTGAGCTTCTGCCCACGGCCATCGGGTCCCCAAAAACGAAGGCCGTGGGCTCTCGGGGTTAGCCCACGGCCTTTGTGCTGGTGAAATCAGTACCGGCTCAGCACGGTGGTCGGCTAACCCCTGAGGGGCCGCAATACCAACCGTAATAAAAGTAAAAGCCGGTAAAAAATCGATGCATGCCGCTTTCCTCGCTTGATTCTTCGCTGTTTGGTGTTTTATAGGAGACAGGCATCCGGGAGGTCAAGGACAAATTTTACAAAGCAATCCCCTTTCCCTCTCCCGTCTTCCGCGGGAACTTTTCCTTGACAACACGTGGGGGATCTCCTATAGGACTGTGCTTCGAGTTTGAGACCAGACGGAGCGGAATGGAGATATTTTATTATGAAGACGACCAGTGCCAAGTTTGATGCCGATGGAAGGAAATGGATCGTAGTGGATGCTGAGGGCCAGGTGCTGGGCCGACTGGCCAGCCAGATTGCCATGAGGCTCCGCGGGAAGCATCTGCCCACCTTCACGCCCCATGTGGATACGGGTGACTTCGTGGTGGTCATCAACGCCGAGAAGGTCCGCCTGACCGGGCGCAAGTGGGATCAGAAGGTCTACTACCGCCACTCGGGCTACATGGGCGGGCTGAAGGCCACCACGGCCCGAAAGCTCAACCAGGATCACCCGGAACGGCTCATCCAGTTTGCCGTGAGGGGCATGCTTCCCAAGAACCGCCTCGGGCGCAAGCTGCTGAAGAAGCTCAAGGTCTACAGCGGTGCCGAACATCCCCACGAAGCCCAGCAGCCCGAGAAGGTGGTTCTTTAGAAGACGTAAGCTCGAAGGAGTTGGAACATGGCGGAACAACGTTTCTATGCAACCGGAAAGCGCAAATCGGCCGTGGCCCGTGTCTGGATCCAGCCCGGTACGGGGCGCGTCATCATCAATAAGAAGCCCATCGATGAATACATGGATCGGGAGACCAGCAAGATGGTGGTCCACCAGCCCCTGATGCTCACCGGTACCTACGGCAAGGTGGACATCTTCGTGAACGTCCACGGCGGCGGCGTCTCCGGGCAGGCGGGAGCCATCAAGCACGGGATCTCCAAGGCCCTGATCGAGTTCAATCCCGAATTTCGGGAGGTCCTGAAGCGCGCCGGTTTCATCACCCGTGACTCCCGCGTCAAGGAACGCAAGAAGTACGGCCAGCGCGGAGCGCGTGCCCGGTTCCAGTACTCCAAGCGCTAGGCTGTTTTCAATCCCGTTATTTCCCTTCTCTTCCTTTGTCCGGAACTCACCACAGGGGCCCGCGCCCACGGCGCAGGCCCCTGTTTTCTATGGATATCGGTCCATCACGGCTCCGTCCGTGAGGTGAAAGGGGGAAAACCATGGTGCGAGTGGCCATCGCGGGGGCTTCGGGATACACGGGCTTCGAACTTCTTCGCATCCTTTGCCGTCATCCGCGCGCAACGGTGACAACCATCACATCCAGAGCCAACGCCGGGGAGGCCCTGGCGGACGTCTATCCTTCACTGCGTGGTCACTGCGACCTGATCTTTCAGGACACCACTCCGGAGATTCTCACGGCCGACGCCGATCTGGTCTTCACCGCCCTGCCCCACCAAGCGGCCATGGAGATCATTCCGGAGCTCCTGAACCGCGGTGTCAAGGTGGTGGACTTGAGTGCGGACTTCCGGTTCCGGGACCCGGCCGTCTACCAGGCCTGGTACCAGGAACACACGGCCCCGGATCTCCTGGCCGAGTCCGTTTACGGCCTTCCGGAACTGTATCGGGACACCATCGCCCGCGCGCGCCTGGTGGGAAACCCGGGCTGTTACCCCACCAGCATCCTGCTCGCCGCAGCCCCTCTCCTGGTCCATCGCCTCGTGGATCCCCAAAGCCTCATCGCCGACTCCAAGTCGGGCGTGAGTGGCGCCGGCCGGGGCTTGTCGCTCACCACCCATTTCTGCGAAGTCAATGACGGCTTCAGGGCTTACAAGGTGGCCGAGCACCGCCATACCCCGGAGATCGAACAGGAACTGAGCGTCCTGGCGGGGCGCCAGGTACGCATCAGCTTCACCCCCCACCTGGTTCCCATGAGCCGCGGCATTCTGAGCACCCTCTACGCCCAACTCCGAGCGGGGGTTACGGCGGAACAGGTTCGCGACGCCTACCACGACCTGTACGGCAAGGAGCGATTCGTCCGGCTGTGTCCCCAAGGCCAGTTCCCATCCACGCTCCAGGTCCGGGGCACCAACTACTGCGACCTGGCCTGGAAGGTGGACCCCCGGACGGGCCGGGTCGTGGTGGTATCCGTCATCGACAACCTGACCCGGGGCGCCTCGGGCCAGGCCGTCTGCAACATGAACATCATGATGGGCTTCGACGAGGACTGCGGCCTGGAAGACGCTCCCTGGCTGCCTTGATGCAAAGACAACCGCCAATGAACGCGGATGGACACAAATGGAGATGACGGATGCCCGGGAGTTCGCACGGGCGGGCATGAAGCCCGCCCCTACAAGAACGGATTAACCTTTTGGGTAGGGGCGGAATCATCTTGGACCCACAAGCCAAGCGCAACTTCATGCTCACACTGGAGTACGACGGTTCCAACTACCACGGCTGGCAGCGCCAGAAGGGCGCCCTCACCGTGCAGGAGGTGCTGGAATCGCGCCTGGAGATCATGCTGGGACGCCCGGTTTCGGTGCGCGCCTCCGGAAGGACGGATGCGGGGGTGCACGCGCTGGGCCAAGTGGTGAACTTTTACGCCAAGACCAGGCTGCAGCCGGAGGACTTCCTGAGAGGATTAAACAGCCTGCTGCCTTCGGACATCGTGGTCCTGGACGCCCGGGAGGTCCCGGATTCTTTCCATGCGTGCTACTCGGCTACCAGCAAGATCTACGAATACCGCATCCTCAACCGCCCCATCCCGTCGGCTCTGGAACGCAACTACTCCTGGCACATTCCCAAGAAGCTCGATGTGGAGGCCATGCGGGCATGTCTCCCGGTTCTCCTGGGCGAACACGATTTCAGCGCCTTCATGGCCAGCCGCTCGTCAGTCAACACCACGGTACGCACCCTGTTGGACGCCCGGGTTCTGTGCCCGGATGAGGACCACATCTTTTTCCGCTTTGAAGCAACCGGGTTTTTGCGGCATATGGTCCGGAACCTGGTGGGGACGCTCGTGGAAGCGGGAAAAGGCAAACTGGGCCCCGAAGGCCTCGCCCGGATCCTGGAAGGGCGGGACCGATCGCAGGCCGGCATGACCGCTCCCGCCCGGGGGCTCTACCTGGTCCGCGTTTACTACGGGAGGGGGGAAGGCAAACCAGAAAACGTGAAAGGCGAAACGAGGGAGACGACATGAAGCTTTCTCAACGTGTCAGCCAAGTACAGCCATCGGCGACCCTGGCCATCAACGCCAAGGCCAAGGCCCTGCGCGCCGAAGGGAAACAGGTGATCAGCTTCGGCGTGGGCGAGCCCGATTTCGACACTCCGCACCATATCGGTGAGATGGCCGTCCAGGCCGTCCGGCGCGGCCAGACCCGGTACACGGCCGTTCAGGGCATTCCCGAATTGAAGGATGCCATCCTCGACACCATCCGCGCGGACTACGGCCTGGACTACCTGCCGGAAGAAGTTTTGGTCTCCTGCGGCGGCAAACACAGCCTTTACAATCTCTTCCAGGCCGTGCTGGATCCGGGGGACCAAGTGATCATCCCGGCTCCCTACTGGGTGTCCTATCCGGACATGGTTCGGCTGGCGGGGGCGGAGCCGGTGATCGTGGATTGTCCCGAAAGCGCTTCCTTCAAGCTGGACCCGGAATCCCTGCGCCGGGCCGTCACGGCCCGCACCCGCATGCTCATCCTGAACAGCCCCAGCAACCCCACGGGCGTTCACTACAAGCCGGAAGAATTGAAGGCCCTGGCGGAAGTGCTCCTGGACCACCCGGAAGTGATCATCGTCTCCGACGACATCTACTACCGGATGCTTTACAACGGCGCTCAATGGGCCAACATCGCCATGGTGGAGCCGCGCCTGAAGGAGCGCACCTTCATTGTGAACGGCGTTAGCAAGACCTACGCCATGACGGGATGGCGCATCGGCTACATGCTGGGAGATGCCGAAGTGATCAAGGCCGCCGGCAAGATTCAGAGCCAGTCCACCAGCAATCCCTGTTCCGTGGCCCAGTGGGCGGCGGTAGCGGCGCTCAGGGGATCCCAGGAGAGCGTGCAGGACATGCTGGAAGCCTTTTCCCAGCGGCGCGACTACGTGATGGAACGGCTGGGACGCCTGCCCGGCGTGACCTGCCCTGAGCCGCAGGGAGCCTTTTATGTCTTCCCCAACGTGAGCGCCTACTACGGCAAAACGGTGGGAAGCCGCTCCATCGGCGGATCCCTCGACCTGGCGGACTACCTCATGGAGGAGGCTCACCTGGCGGTGGTGCCCGGGGTGGCCTTCGGCGGAGACCGCTGCATCCGGTTGTCCTTCGCCCTTTCCATGGCAGAATTGAAGGAAGGCTTCGACCGGCTGGAAAAGGCGCTGGGGCGTCTGGGCTGAATCTCTAGGAGCTTGTCCGAAAACTCGCCCAACCGTCACTCCCGCGCAAGCGGGAGTCCATAAGGTACCGGAAATCCTGGATCCCCGCTCCCCGTTCAAGCCGGGGACAAGCTTCGCGGGGATGACGGATGGAGACAAAACGAGGCAAAGCACCCATTGTCAGACAGCCTCCTAGGAGCCTGTCTGAGAACTCCGGGGATGACCGCTTTTTTCGTAGCGCAGCCCTTTAGGGCTGCGAAGGAATCCGCGAACTTCGGGCGGACCTCCGGGTATTCCCTATGACTTCATGGGGTTACGATGATCCCTTTCCGCAGGGCTGAAGCCCCGCGGCTACGAAGATAACCCAAATCTCCGGCATCTTGAGCCGAGGAGCCATTGTCGGACAGCCTCCTCGGGGGCTGTTCAACAGCAGACCTTGACAATCAAGTCCATGGCAACGGAAGACGAAACCCACCTTTCGGAAGCGGGCCGCTGTAGGGGGAAGGATCCTTCGCCCCTACAGCCCGCGCATGTACGCTTTGATGTCGCGCCACGACGAGGAGAGTCAATGGCCGGCCTCGCTTTCCATTGCCACGCCTCCTGACGACAGAGACGGGGCGGAGCCCCGGGCGAACAGGTTGCAGGGCACAGCCCTGCAACCAGCAAGAATTTCCGTCTATTCGGGGTTCCTTACACCACGCCCTTTTCCTTCAATTCCGACAGCTTGGTTTTCCCCACCCCCAGATATTTCTGGAAGATGAACTCATTGTCCCCGCCCACGGGCCGGCAGATCCACTTCACCCGCCCGGGCGTGCGGGACATGGCCTTGAAGGACGAGTTGGGCAGGAGCACCTCCCCGTAGTGGGGATCCTTTCGCTTGATGAAGGTTTCCCGAACGCGCCAGTGCTCCCGGGTGAGAACGTCCGTGGGGTTTTCCAGCCGACCCGTCACCACCGTCCCCTTCTTGTCCGGCCTGCGGCTGTATTCGGTGAGCATCTGCAGGATTTCATCGGACGTGTAGTTCTCGGTGAACTTCTCAATCTCGTGCTGGATCGTGGGCTGATTCTCCGGAGTCAGCCTTTCCTTGATGGTGGGAAACTGCTGCTGCAGATCGGGACGGTTCATGATTTCGCACAGGGCGGCCCAGTTGGGATCCGTAAACCCGGACATGAAGGTGTAGCCGTCCTTGCACTTCACGTAGGTGTAGGGGAAGACGGCGTAGTCGTAGTTGCCGGCCCGGGGCATCAGGTTCCCCGTCATGTGGTAGTATTCCATGACGTAATTGGAGATGGCCAGGAGCCCTTCGGGCGGAGCGCAATCCACGAACTGGCCCACCCCGGTTCTCCGCTTGTGGAACATGGCCGCCTGGATGCCGAACGCGGCCCAGGCGCCGCCCACATACCAGGCCATCCAGTTGCCCTGCTTGAGAGGCCGTTTGTACTCCGGCGGCACCTCGGGATCCAGATCCGGCTCGCCGGTAATGGACATGATCACCCCCCTGGCCTGCCCCAACAGATCGTAATCCGGCTGGTTTCCGTGCTTTTCGGACTCATCCCCGAACTGGCCGTAGCTGTGAACGGCACAATAGATGAGCCCGGGGTTGAGTCCCTTGAGCTGTTCATAGCCCAGACCCAGACCGTCCATGTATCCGGGCTTGAAGGCTTCGATCACCACGTCCGCCTTTTGAGCCAACCGGCGGAAATAATCCTGCCCCTCTTCCGTTTCCAGATTGAGCGTAATGTGGAACTTGTTCCGGGCCTCCGTCATGTAGGCCAAACCCGTATCCTGGATCATCATGCCGTAGGGCGTCATCTTTCGTGCCAGGTCGCCTGCAGGCGGCTCGATCCGGATCACCTCCGCCCCCAGCTCCGCCAGGATGGACGAGGCGAAAAGAGCTCCGAAATTTCCGTAGCTCACGTCCAGCACCAGCATGTCGTCCAAGGCTTCCGGCTTCTTGTGGGCGTCCTTGGGGTTGGTTTCGCTGTAGGCCCACTTGGCATACTCCTCGTTGATGGCCAGCCCCACGATGGTCTTGTCTTCCTTGAGCATGCGGGCCAGGGCCTCATCATCGAACATGTCGTCGTACACGGAATGTGTCAGTTTCTTATCCGTCATATTCTCTCCTCCCACAACGGATGCAGGTCACGAGGGTGAGATGGTGCCATCTAGGCCAGTTTCAGTCCGCTCTTGCCGTCCCAATCGGGAGGCGGGCAATGGGACGGCACGGCCGGATTCCACTGGAAGATGATCCCTTCCGCCTTGAGCCGTTCCACTTCCTCGTGGGGAAGGCCCAGAAGCTTGGTGAGCACGTAGGCGTTGTCGAAGCCCAAGGGGCGACAGCTCCACTGGACGCGGCTGGGCGTTTGGCTCATGCGGGGAGGATAGCAGTGTTCCACCATGGGACCGTACAGGGCATCGTCGTATTCCTGGACGGTCCCGCGCTGGCGATAGTGGGGGAGATGGTAGGCGTCCTCGGCGGTGAGCACCCGGGAGGCGGCAAAGCCGTATTGGCTCCCCAGGGCCTCCACCTCCTCCACCTTCTTGGTTCGGGTCCATTCCCCGATGATCTTGAGGAGCTCCCGGGCATTCTCGTCCTTGAGCCGCTCCAGGGGGTCGGCGAAGCGCTCGTAGAGTTCCGGTTTTTCCATGGCCTGGCACAGGCCCTTGTACTCGGCCTTATCGAAGGCCGTGACCGCCACCCAGCCGTCGGAACAGTCGAACAGGTCGGATGGGCAGATGGCCAGATCCCGGTTACCGGACCGCGGACGGTCTTTCCCGGTCATGTAGGCGTAGAGCCAGGTCCAGTCCAAGAGGCGGATAACGCTTTCCACCTGCATGTAGTCGATGAACTGGCCTTCTCCGGTTCGTTCCCGGTAGTTGAGCGCCCCCATGATGGCCACAGCGCACATGAGTGCGGTGGCCCAGTCGGCGATCCAGACGCCGGACTTGATGGGCCCGCGCCCTTCGAAACCCGTGATGGGCGAGAGCGCCCCCATGCTTTGGGCCACCGCATCGTAGCTGGTGCGCCCGGTCCAGGGCCCCCAGCTGCCGTAGCCCGACACGTGCAGCTGAATGATGCCCGGATTGACTTCTCTCAGTTCTCGATAGCTCAAACCCCATTCCGCCATGCGACCCGGGGTCAGGTTGTCCACCACCACATCGGATTTCTTGACCAGCTCCAGGAAGAGTTCCTTGGCCTTCGGATGCCCCAAATGCATTCCCATCCAGTACTTGTTGTGATTTTCGATCTCCATCCCGGGAGACATGTTCTTCCAGAAGAAGGCGTAGGGGGTGACGAAGCGCATCTGGTCGCCCTTCTGCCCCTCGAACTTGATCACCTCGGCGCCGAATTCCGCCAGGTAGTCGCAGCATGCCGGCCCGAGAACCACGTAGCAGACCTCCAGGACCCGCACGCCTTCCAAGGGCTGGCGTTTACCGAATAGATTCTTCACATCGAACAGTTCCCGCATTCTCTGTTGGTAGGATTTCCCCTGATCCATGCAGCTCCTCCTCTGGGTTGTGGAATGGACATATCCTGCCCGGCCGGTCGATCGGGCACACTGCTGGGAAAAAGGTTAGGGATGGGATGCGGCGCCCACCGAGGCGCCCTGGAGCGGAAATGACCCACCTTGTGGATGATCCGCAACGGGGGAAAACAGCAGGAAGCGGAAAGGGAGCGGGAATCGTGAGCTGCAATGGAGATCTGAGAACGGGAGGCGCAGGGATCGGGAACTGGAATTTCCCTGTTCACAGCCTTTGTCGCATGCGAAGCAAGGTTGGGCGTTGAAACGAGTTTGCTTCTACCAAAATCGGTCCTTTCCGGTCAAGCACGATTCCCTAGTTCGGCACTGGTTTTCTGTGCCGGTCAGCAAAGTCTTTTTGGTTGACAGAAACAGAGTGCTGCAGTAGAGAGCAAGGCAGTCTGTTTCAAGTAATAATCTTGGGATGTTGGTACCGATTGGCTGGAGCTTGAACCAAACAGGCAGCAAGGAGGGAATCATGCAGCGACGCAGGTTTTTGGCAGTTTTGGCTCTTGTGGGTTTCGCCCTGGCGACGGCGGCGGGACCGGCCGCGGCCCAGGACACCATCAAGATCGGGGCCTATCTTCCCATGACAGGTGCCGTGGCCGCCTACGGCCAGATGGAGTGGGACGGCATCCAGATCGCCCATGAGATGAAGCCCGAAGTGTTAGGCAAGAAGATCGAGTTGGTGCTGGTGGACACCAAGAGCGACAAGATTGAAGCCGCCAACGCCGTGAGCCGCCTGGTGGAAAAGGAGAAGGTGGTGGGCATTATTGGTGAGGCCATCAGCGGCAACACCATGGCCGGCAACCCCATCTCCGAAGCAGCCAAGATTCCCTCCGTGAGCCCCACCGCCACCAACCCGCTGGTAACCCAGGGCAAGAAGTACGCCTTCCGTGCCTGCTTCATCGACCCCTTCCAGGGTGAGGTGGCCGCGCGGTTCGCCATCAACGAGCTGAAGGCCAAGACCGCGGCCGTGATCATCGATATCGCCCAGGACTACTGCGTGGGTCTCGCCAATTTCTTCGTCAAGGAATTCGTGAAGCTTGGCGGCAAGGTGGTCTCCACCACCTACATCCAGACGGGTGATCAGGACTTCTCGGCTCAGCTTTCCGCCGTTCAGGCCACCAACCCCGACATCATCTACGCTCCCAACTACTACACGGAAGACGCTCTCATGGCCAAGCAGGCCCGCGACCTGGGCATCAATGTTCCCATCCTGACCGGTGACGGCGCCCAGGCCGACCCCCTGATCGAAATCGGCGGCAAGGCCGTGGAAGAGATGTATTTTACGGGCCACTTCCACAAGGAAGCTGCCAGCACGGATCTGGGCAAGGAATACATCAAGCGCTTCGAAGAAAAGAAGGGCAAGGAAGCAGACGCCTTCGGCGCCCTGGCCGCCGATGCCTACTTCCTGCTGGTGGAAGCCATTGAAAAGGCCGGATCCACGGACGGCACCAAGATTCGTGACGCCCTCGTGGGTCTCCAGAACTTCCCGGGCGTCTCCGGCATCATCACCATGCAGGAAAACGGCAATCCCATCAAGAGCATGGTGATCAACAAGGTCAAGGACGGCAAGTTCGTGTACGTGACCACCATCAACCCCTAACGGCGGGAAGACGAAGCGGGGACATGGACATCGTGGGCCGGCTCCTTGGCGGACATATCCTCCTTCCGGTCCCCGCTTTGCCCGGATCACATCGGTAGCCCCTGGAGCAGGGCCGACCCCAGGTCGCCCTGCTCTTTTTTGGAACACCCCTTCCCGTCCAGGGAAGCACGAACCTCGATCCCCCGGCCCGGAAGATCCTTCCGGGACCTCCCGCATCGCAGGAAGGAAGGCCCGTGACCACAACCATCTTCTTTCAACAACTCACCAACGGCATCTCCCTCGGGAGCCTCTACGCCCTGGTGGCCATCGGCTACACCATGGTCTACGGCATCCTGAGGCTCATCAACTTCGCCCACGGCGACCTGCTCATGGTGGCCGCCTATACGGCCATCTACGCCGTGACCATGTTCACCTTGCCGTGGTACCTGAGTTTTCCTCTGGCCATCGCCCTGACGGGCTGCATCGGCATCTTGCTGGACAGGGTCGCCTACAAGCCGCTTCGGGATGCTCCGCGCATCTCCCTTCTCATCTCGGCCATCGGCGCCTCGTTCCTTCTGGAGAACCTGGCGCTGGTCATCATCGGCGGAGTTCCCAAGGGCTTCCCGAGACCGGACATATTTGCAAAAGTCATTGAGATCCTCGGCGTGCGCATCCAGGTCCTCACCATCTACATTCCCCTCATGACCCTCGTTTTCCTCATGGCCCTGCTCTACATCGTGTACCGCACCAAGGTGGGCAAGGCCATGCGCGCCGCCTCCAAAGACATCGAAACCACCCGCCTCATGGGAATCAATGTGGACCGCATCATCGCCCTCACCTTCCTCATGGGCTCGTCGCTGGCCGCGGCCGGCGGCATCATGTGGGCGATGAAGTATCCGCAGGTGAATCCCTTCATGGGCGTCATTCCGGGCCTGAAGGCGTTCATCGCCGCCGTTCTGGGCGGCATCGGCAACATCATCGGCGCCGTTGTGGGCGGCTTCGCCCTGGGCCTGGGCGAGATCCTTCTGGTCGCCTTCTTCCCCCAACTGGCCCAGTACCGCGATGCCTTCGCCTTCGTCATTTTGATCCTGGTTCTGCTCTTCAGGCCCACGGGCATCATGGGCGAACCCATCACCGACAAGACCTGATGACCTGGAAGGGAAAGGACATGGACACTTCCAAACGAAACCTCTACTGCAACCTGGCGGCCCTCTGCCTCCTGGCCTTGGTGCTCTACCTTTTCGACCGGCACGGCACGGAATACCAGATCCGCATCCTGAACAACATGGCCGTCTTCATCACCCTGGCCGTAAGCTACAACCTGGTGAACGGCATGTGCGGCCTCCTGCACCTGGGACCCAACGCTTTCATCACCATCGGCGCCTACACCTCGGCGCTTCTGACCATGTCGCCCATGGAAAAGCAGATGAGCTTCATCATCGAGCCGCTCATCTGGCCCTTCAGCGTGCTCCAGGCGCCCTTTTTCGTCTCGCTCATCGCGGGCGGCGTCATGGCCACCATCTTCGCCTTTCTCATCAGCTTTCCTGTCTTCCGGGTTCGGGGCGACTACCTGGCCATCGTGACCCTGGGCTTCGGCGAGGTGATCCGGGTGCTCTGCAACGCGCTCCAGGGGGTCACCAACGGCCCCTTGGGACTCAAAGGCCTGCAGCCCTACACCAATCTGTGGTGGTCCTGGGGCGTGGCGGTCTTTACCGTCCTCGTCATCACCAAGCTGGTCAACAGCAGTTTCGGGAGAGCCATGAAAGCCATCCGGGAAGACGAGATCGCCGCCAAGGCCATGGGCGTGGATCCCTTTCGCCACCTGTTGCTGGCCTTTCTGGTAAGCGCCTTCTTTTCCGGTGTGGCCGGAGGTCTCATGGCCCATCTCATCACCACCATCTCCCCCACCCTCTTTACTTTCTTTCTCACCTTCAATCTCTTGATCATCATCGTGGTGGGAGGACTGGGAAGCACCACCGGGGCGGTCATCGGCGCGGCGCTTTTCGCCTGGGGAGGTGAAGCACTGCGCGTGGTGGAAAGCCCCATGGATCTGGGCGTCTTCACCATTCCCGGCATCCCCGGCATGCGCATGGTGCTCTTCAGCGTGATCCTCATGGTGGTGATCCTCTTTGCGCGCCGGGGCATCATGGGACGCAATGAATTCTCCTGGGATTGGCTCTTCTCCAAACTGGGATTGAATGCCAAGTAAAGGGTGTCTTCATGAACGATTTCTTTCGACTGGAATCCCTTGTCATGCAATTCGGCGGCCTCACCGCCGTCAACGACTTTTCCATATCCATCGAGCCGGGGGAACTGGTGGGCCTGATCGGTCCCAACGGAGCCGGAAAGACCACGGTTTTCAACATGATCACCGGTTTTCTGACCCCCACCTCGGGGCGAGTCCTGTGGCAGGGCGAAGACATCACCGGACTTCCCGTCCATCAGATCACCGCCCGGGGGATCGCCCGCACCTTCCAGAACATCCGCCTTTTTACGGACATGACCGTCCTGGAAAACGTGATGGTCTCCTTCCACCACAAGATCCGTTCGCGTTTCTGGAAGGCCATGCTCGGCATGCCGTCCCACGGCAGAGAGGAGCAGCGCATCCGGGAGGAGGCGTACGGGTTTTTGCAGGAGCTCAACCTGGCCCATCTGGCCGACGAAAAGGCGGGAAGTCTCGCCTACGGCCAGCAGCGTCGCCTGGAGATCGCCCGGGCCCTGGCTACCTACCCCAAGCTGCTCCTCCTGGATGAGCCCGCCGCCGGCATGAATCCCCAGGAAACCATGGAGCTGGCCGGGCTGGTGCGGGAGATTCGGAAGCGCCATGGCCTGACGATCTTCCTCATCGAGCACGACATGAAATTCGTCATGGGCCTGTGCGAGCGGATCAAGGTGCTGGACTACGGTATCAGCATTGCGGAAGGCACCCCGGAGGAGATCCAGACCAATCCCGACGTGATCAAGGCTTACCTAGGAGAACCCAAGCATGCTTGAAGTCAAGAACCTGCACGTGTACTACGGCGGTATTCATGCACTCAAAGGCATCGACCTCCGGGTCGCGGAAGGCCAGATCGTCACGCTCATCGGGGCCAACGGGGCCGGCAAGTCCACCACCCTTCGATCCATTGCGGGTCTCGTTCGCCCCCGGCAAGGAAGCATCGTTTTCCAGGGTACGGAACTGACCACGCTTCCCACCTACAAGGTGATCCAGTTGGGAATCGGCGTGGCGCCGGAGGGCCGCAAGGTCTTCGGCAACCTCACCGTGCTGGAAAATTTGGAACTGGGCGCCTACAACCGGCCGCCCCAGGAATTTCAAGCGGACCTGGAGTGGGTCTTCTCGCTCTTTCCCCGTCTGGAAGAACGCCGCAAGCAGCTGGCGGGAACCCTGAGCGGCGGAGAGCAGCAGATGCTGGCCCTGGGTCGGGCCCTCATGAGCCGTCCCAAGCTGGTTTTGCTGGACGAGCCGTCTCTCGGGCTGGCCCCGCTGGTGGTGGAGGAGGTCTTCGAGACCATCACCACCATCAACCAGCAGGGGGCCACCGTCCTGCTGGTGGAACAGAACGCCATGGCCGCCCTCCACGTGGCCCATTATGCCTATGTGCTGGAAACGGGGCGCATCACCTTGGAAGGGACGGGCAGGGATCTTCTGCAGGACGAGCGGGTCCGCAAGGCCTATCTGGGCGAATAGCCGAAGGATGAAGCCGTCTTCCATTTGGCGCGCGTGTTGCTAAAACCCGATGCGAAAGAACCATGCTGTCCGGTTGGTGCGCGACCAGCATGAACTCGAAACAACCTCTGTAGGAGCGGCGAAAGCCACGATGGGGGTGGTTGGCCATTCCGTGGCGGTCCAGTCACCAGATCATCGCACCTTGCGGCGCTCCCACAGGACGGCCGGCACTTGGCGGCAGGTTCTGATATCCCGGCGGGGTGGCGGGTCCGCCATGATCGTTGGGCGTGCGGTGCCGATCCTGCCTGGTTGCGGTTCCGTAGGGGCGGTTCGCGAACCGCCCCTACGCCCGGGACGGCCGAGCGATCGCACTGCGGGCCAAGGAACCGTCAAGGAAGGCTTCTTTCCACCCCCTCAAGGAGACCAATGGAAGACAGCCACCCTGGGGGGCGAATCCGAGGGCTTCCCAGGAATCTTCATCTTTCCGACGGGAACTACAAGGGAGGCATGGGACCTTGCAGTTGGTGGCCACCAGAGAAGAAATCCTTAGAGCCTGCGCCGTTCTCTTCGGCCCTCATGCGACTCGGGACCCGGCCTTCCTGAGACGCATTGACGCCGCCGGGGTCAAGAAGGCCTTTCGCCGCCGCGCCCTGGACACCCATCCCGACAGGCTCCGTCAAAAGGATGGCACACCGCCCCCCTTTGCCCATGAGGCCTTTCTCCAGGTCAAGAACGCCTACGACCTTCTGGATCGGCTCCTGGCCTGTCACGGACCGGCGGGCCTGGTTGGCTTGCTGAGAACCCCGCAGAACCGGGCTCGCCAAGCCCCCCGCCCCTCACCTTGCAAGGCCTCTGGGCCCCGTCCCACCAGGCGGCCGGCGAACGGTCCCTTCTCCTCCTCTTTCTGGTCCGGCCGAATGCCGCAACGGCCCCTCCGGTTCGGCGAATTTCTCTATTTCCGTAGGGTCATCACTTGGCAGCAGCTCATCCAAGCCTTGGTGTGGCAGCGCCGCCAACGCCCCCGCCTCGGTGAAATCGCGACCCGCTGGCGATGGCTCTCCCCGGAAGAGGTGGATGCCCTGCTCCGCTCAAAGGCACCGGGAGACAGAATCGGCGAGGCTCTGGTCCGCCACGGCCTGATCACGCCGTTCCAGCTCCGAGTGTTGCTCCACCAGCAAAGGCGTCTACAGCTTCCCATCGGCCGCTTTTTCGTGGATACCGGCCTCTTGAGCGCGGAAGCCCTCGAACGGCTCCTCCGGCACCAGGATCTTCACAACCTCCGGACCACACACCGAAAGCCCGCCTGAAAAGCGGCATCGCGGCCAAGGCCGCTCCCATACGGGAAAAGATTCATCTGCGTTCATTCGCGTTCGCTCGCGGTCCGCTTTCCCATTGGCTGAAGGCCCTCAAGGCCTCCCTGCGAAATCTTTTCACTTTTCCCATGTCCTTGCGCCCCGAGGCGTCCTCCAGGCCCGTGTGAGCATCCACCCCCGCCGGCCGGACGATCCGCACGGCTTCCGCCACGTTCTCCGGAGTCAGTCCTCCCGCCAGGATCACCGGTTTGGGCGCATATTGAACGATGCGTCCACTGGCCTCCCAGTCGTGAACCTTTCCGGTGGCGCCGCTGGCCCCCGTTTCGGGATCGTACGTGTCCGTGATGAACGCGTCCAACAAGGGGGCCGTGAGGTCCACGGTCGCCAAGAGATCCCTTAGGGCCGTCCGACCGACCACCAGGCTTTTGATGAGAAAAAGGTCCGGACAGGCCGCCCGAAGAGCTCTCAACCCTTTCATCTCCAGGTCTCCATGCACCTGGACCGCCCGAACGCCGAGAAAATCCGCCAGATCCTTCAAGGCCCGCCAGTCCGTCTCGTAGGTGATGAGGACCGGCACCGCCCCCTCGGGAAGCGTGGCGATGATCCGGCGAGTCTCTTCTTCCGACAGATCCTGCGGGTGCACATCGAGACGGAGGGGAAATCCCAGCCAGCCGATTCCCGCGGCGCAGAGCGCGTGCGCTTCCTCTTCGTCTACAATACCAGCCACCTGGACGATGGGACGTTTCAACATGGCAACTCCCGACATGAGCTTCATGGGAATCGCGACTTTCTTCTGTTCGTGCGCGCGGCCTGTTTTCCAAAGGGGCATTTCGTCCGTCGGAGCCATGACTGTTGGGTCAATCCAGGATAATTTGCAAACCGCCCCCACACGAGTTTCACCTGCTTTATCCCGTAATGGCTTGAGGGATGTTCTACTTCGGGGCAAAGTGCTTTCTCCAGGAATACGCAGCCATGATATCATGTCTTGAACGATTCATTAGGTCTTTTGACCATGAACCCCGTAGTTGGACCGTTCCGAGGAAGAGGAGGAAGACCCCAATCGATGATGTCCACGGAACCTATCCCCCCGAGTCTTGAGACCCGCCATCCATTCAGCCATGCCCGTTGGGGATTCCATGGGCCGGGGCGGCACGGCGACCGGCGCCTCCCCCGCGTGCTGGTCCTCGGTGCGGGTATGGCGGGCCTGGTGACGGCCAGAATCCTTCACGACACGGGATTTCCTGTGCAGGTCCTGGAAGCGCGCAACCGGCTGGGCGGAAGGATCTGGACCGTTCAGGACCTGGGAGTTCCCGTGGATTTGGGGGCGTCCTGGATTCACGGGCTTCGCGGCAATCCTCTGGCGGCCTGGTGCAGGCGCTCCCGCATCCCCATCCGGCGGTTTCCCCGCGGAGGCGTGCACTTTTTCGAACAAGGAAAAGCTGTTTCCTTCTTCCGCCTGGGAATCCGGGGAGTGCGGGGCTTGGCCCGGTGTGCGGTCCGTTACGCGCGGCTTCGCCGACAAGCGGGGGCTGGAACTTCCCCCGGAAGCCGATCGTCCCAGCTGGCCGATCTTTTCGATCCCCTGATCGGGGACGATAGACTGCCGGTCCTGGATCGACGCCTGCTCCTCTGGCTCAGGATCCTGGAGGAGGCCATCAACGGAGCGCCGGCCCACAAGGTTTCGATCTCCGAGCTGGTCATCCCCAACCCCTGGACGGGCAATGCGGTTCCGATTCCCGGCTACGGCCGCTTGATTCAGGAGGCGGCCTCCGGTCTTTCCATCCTTTTCGATTGCCCGGTTCAGAGGGTGGCCCTGGAAGACGGGGGCGTCACCGTGGAGACGCCCCGAGGGATCTTTCGCGGCGACGTGGCGGTGGTGACCTTCCCCATCGGTGTGCTTTCGTCCCGGGCCGTCCATTTCAGCCCCGATCTTCCCGCCCTAAAGCGGCGCGCCCTGGCGCGGATCGGCTACGGCGGCGACGCGGTTCTCAACAAGGTAGCCATCCGATTCCACCGTCTTCCCTGCCCCCGGAAGATGGAACGGCTCGGCCGAATCCCGGGAACAGCACCGAACCGCGTGGCCTTCGCCCTGTGGACCCACATGGCCCCGGTGGTGGACGCGCCCTTGCTGGTGGGTTATACGTCGGGCCTGGAGGCCGCCCGCCTGGACACGTCGTGCGGGGAGGAGGAAACCTTCCAGAAAGCTCATGCGGCTCTTCGGGCCATGTTTGGGTCCCGCCTGCCCCACCCGGCGGCCTGGCGGCTCACCCGTTGGCTTTCCGACCCCTGGGCTCGGGGAAGCTATTCCTACGAAAACGGTCTCTCCACCCGGACAGACCGCCTGGAGTTGGCCGCCCCCGTGGCCGGCCGCCTGTTCTTCGCGGGGGAAGCCCTGCACCCCGAACATTACGGGACCGTCCACGGGGCCCTCCTGAGCGGCGAGGAGGCCGCTCGGGAGATCCACAGGCGTTTCTGCTGCCGCGCGGCAGATGATCCTTCGGCCCCCTGGCGTGCCGAGCACGGAACATGGAGATGAGCTCGGAAAGGTTCGGACTACCCATGAAAAGACAAGACATCACGGGTACGGCTCCCCTTGCCGACCGCATGCGCCCCAAGACCCTGGAGGAATTCGTGGGTCAGGAGCATCTGCTGGGTGAAGGAAGGATCCTCCACAGGCTCCTGGAGAAAAAACATTTCCAGTCGTTGATCCTCTGGGGCCCCCCGGGATGCGGAAAGACGACCCTGGCCCACCTCATGGTTCAGCACACCGATGCGCATCTCATCTTCCTTTCCGCCGTCATGGCGGGCACCAAGGACATCCGGGAAGCGGCGGAAGAAGCGCGACGGGTATGGATCCGCACCCAGAAGAAGACGTGGGTCTTTCTCGATGAAATCCATCGCCTGAACAAGTCCCAGCAGGACGCCCTGCTGCCCCACGTGGAAAAGGGGATCTTCTACTTGCTGGGCGCCACCACCGAAAATCCCTCGTTCGAAGTGATCCGACCGCTCCTCAGCCGATGCCGCGTCCTCACCTTGAAAGCCCTGGAAGCCGGCCACCTCAAGACCATCCTGCAGCGGGCGCTGAGCGATGGAGAGCGGGGCCTGGGCCTGTTGCGCGCGGAACTTTCCCAGGATGCGGAAGGGATCCTGCTGGAAGCCTCCGGCGGCGACGCCCGGGTCCTTTTGAATCTCCTGGAGATGGCCGTCCTCACCACTCCTCCCGATCCCGACGGAAAGCGACGGATCGCAGCGCAAAGCGTCGTGGACGTGCTGGAGCGCCGCCCGGCCCATTATGACAAGAGCGGTGAAGAGCACTACAACCTGATTTCGGCCTTCCACAAGAGCCTTCGGGGAAGTGACCCGGATGCGGCTCTCTACTGGATGGCACGCATGCTGGAAGCCGGTGAAGACCCGCTTTACGTGGCCCGACGGCTCATCGTGGCCGCCTCGGAAGACGTGGGACTGGCGGATCCCTTCGCCCTGGTGCAGGCGGTGAACGCCTTTCAGGCCTACCAGATGCTGGGGAGCCCGGAAGGGGAACTGATGCTCGCCCAAGCGGCAGTCTACGTGGCCCTGGCCCCCAAGAGCAACAGCGTCTACACGGCCCTCAAGAAAGCCCGAGGCTCGGCGGGAGCCACGGGTACCGAACCCGTTCCCATGCACCTTCGCAACGCCCCCACCCAACTGCTGAAAGAACTTGGGTACGGGCGTTATTACAAGTATCCTCACGACTATCCGGAGGGGTGGGTGCCCGAAACCTACTTCCCGTCCTCTCTTGCCGGGACCGTCTTCTACGAGCCCCGGCCGAGGGGCTGGGAAGGCAAATGGAGGGAGTACCTGGACAGGCGCCGGCAGGCCGTGCAAAAAGAACGTGCCAGTCGTCCCAAGAAAGAAGAGGAATCCGTTTGAATCGCATGGGATTGAATAACAGCATGGTGCTGTCTTCCCCGGCCGCGGATCCGGGATCGGTCGTGCAACGGGGCTCCGCCGGATCGAAGCCCTTCCGACTGGTGAAGTACGTGGCCATCTCCAGCCTGGTGGTCATTGTGGTGTCCACGGTCTTCCTGTCCAGCTTCCTCTCGCACCGGGCCAAGAAGATCCTTTTGGCCAAGAGCGAACAGTACGCCTTTTTGGTGGCGGAGAACCTGAACCATCAGGTCTTTTTCCAATTCACGCTCCCCACGCTCATCTCGGAGGGGGAAATCCGCCTGAGCCGCAAGAACCAGTACGAGCGCCTGGACAAGGTGGTGCGCAACACCATCCACGGGTTCGCCATCGAACGTGTGGACATCTACGATCCCCAGCAGATCCTGACCTACAGCACGGAACAGGAAAAGATCGGGTCCAAGGGCACGCTGGGGAACCGGTTCGAGCGGGCCTTTCGCGGCCAGTCCTTTTCGGTCATCGAAGGCACGGACCGGTCCTTCCTGGGCATCTCCTGGCACGTGGGGCCGCAGAAGCTCAAGACCTATCTTCCCATGTGGGTGGAACGGCCCATGAGCTGGAAACGTGGTAAGGTCCTGGGCGTTTTCGAGATCACCCAGGATGTCACCGCCGACTACGAAAATATCCGGCGGTTTCAGCTCATCATCTTTTCCAGCATCATGATCTTCGTGGGCGTGCTCTTTGCCGCCCTTCTCACCATTGTGCACCGGGCCGAGCAGATCCTGGAAGCGCGAGCCCGGGAACGGAAGAAGCTGGAGGACGAGCTGCACCAGGCGGAAAGGTTGGCGGCCCTCGGAGAGATGATCGCCGGCATCTCCCACGAAATCAAAAACCCCCTGGGCATCATCCGAAGCACCGCCGAACTCATGGAAAAGAGAGCGAGCGACGAGCGCCAGAAAAAACTCTCGTCCATCATCGTGGAAGAGGCCACCCGGCTGAACAACATCGTCACCGAATTCCTCGATTTCGCCCGCCCCAAGACCCTGCAGACCAGTGAATGCCGCGTGGAAGACGTGCTGGACCAGAACCTGGAGATCCTGCAGGCCGAATGTCAGAGTCGGGGTATCCAGGTGGAGCGGGACTACCGCACCGGCGGCTACACCCTGGAGTCCGACCCGAACCTGCTCTACCGGGCGTTCCTGAACCTTTTCTCCAACGCCGTCCAGGCCATGAACGGAGGAGGGACGCTGCGCGTGAGCACCTCGCTGGTCATGACCGACGGGCGAAGCGATCCTTGTCTGGAGGTGCGCATCGAGGATTCGGGGCCGGGCATTCCCGAGGAGATACGCACCAAGATCTTCAATCCGTTCTTCACCACGCGGGAACGGGGAACGGGCCTGGGGCTTTCCATCGTCCAGACCATCATCCAGAGCCATCACGGCTCGGTGGTTCTGGAGCCCGGGGCCCGGGGCGGCACGGTGGCGGTGGTTCGCCTGCCCCTGCGCCAGCCCAAGGAGGAGGAAAAGGAGTAACGGGGAACGTTATGGGAAACGTGCTCATCATCGACGATGAAAAGAATTACCTGTTTATACTGGAAGACTTACTGGAAGAAGAGGGGCACTCGGTGTTGACGGCCCAGGACGGAGCGGCCGGCCTGGAGCTCTTTCGCACCAACGATCTGGACGTGGTCGTGACGGACATGAAAATGCCCGGCATGGACGGCATGGAGGTGCTGGATCAGATCCGCTCCCTCAACCCGGACATTCCCGTGGTGATGATGACGGCCTACGGGACGGTGGAAAAGGCCGTGGAGGCCATGAAGAAGGGCGCTTTCGACTACATCCTGAAGCCTTTTGAAAACGAAGAGCTCAAGCTGATCATTCGAAAGGCCTGCGATCACTACCGGCTGGTCCGGGAAAACCAGGAACTGAGCGCCAAGCTCCAAGAGCGCTACCACTTCCACAACATCATCGGAAAGAGCGCTCCCATGCAGCGCATCTACGAGCTGATCGAAAAGGTGGCTCCCACCAAGGCCACGGTGTTGATCACGGGAGAATCGGGTACGGGAAAAGAGCTGATCGCCCGCGCAGTCCATTACAACAGCCCCCGGAAGAACGCCGCCTTCATTTCGGTCAACTGCGGGGCCCTGCCGGAAAATTTGCTGGAAAGCGAGCTATTCGGCCACGAACGGGGGGCCTTCAGCGGAGCGGTGAGCCTCCGCAAAGGACGGTTCGAACTGGCCCACGGCGGCACACTCTTCCTGGACGAGATCAGCGAAATGTCCCCGCCCCTCCAGGTCAAGCTCCTCAGGGCGCTCCAGGAAATGGCCTTCGAGCGGGTGGGAGGATCCGAGACCCTTCAGGTGGATGTGCGCATCGTGGCGGCCTCCAACCGCAATCTCAAAGAGGAGGTGGCGGCGGGCCGGTTCCGATCGGACCTCTATTTCCGACTGAACGTCGTTCACATCGAGCTTCCGCCTTTGCGGGAGCGCAAGGAAGACATCCCATTGCTCATCAAGCATTTCCTCCACAAGTACGCCAAGGAGACGGGGCGCGAGAGCCTGGCCATGTCCCCCGAGGCGCTCCGGCATCTGCTCGACTACTCGTGGCCGGGGAACGTACGCGAGTTGGAAAACGTCATTGAACGGGCCGTCATTCTGTGTGCAGGAAGGGAAATCCGGGTCAAGGACCTGCCCCCGGAAGTGCGCCTGGGGGCCGAGGAGGCGCCCGCACAGCCGCCCCCTCCTTCGGCCCTTGAGGTGCAGCAGCCGGAACGGCGGGGCGGCCTCATGGAAAGCCGCCTCCCGCCCAGCCCCCACAGGGAGCGCCAGGTGCGCGCTTTGGACATGGTCCGCACCCAGGGGTTCATCACCAACCGGGACTATTCCAAGCTGAACGAGATCTCCGAGCGCCAGGCCCTGAGGGAACTCACCGAAATGGTGGACCTGGGGGTCCTGGTCCGGATCGGCAAGGGGAGGGGCTGCCGGTATGTCTTTCCCGAAGGCGCCTGAACAGCATAGGAACCGGGTTGGTGAACTATCCCATCGAACTCAAAGGCAAACCGCTTGACATCACTTGGCGAGCCTATAGAATTGCGCGAAGATTCCCAGACGGCTGTGGCCCGGAACCCCTCCAACGGACACGAATCAACAGGAGAATCGATGATGCAGACGGTGGCTGAAAAGATCAAGGAGCTGCGAGAGCGGGAAGCGAAGATCAAGCAGATGGGCGGCGAAAAGGCCGTGGCCAAGCAGCACGAGCGCGGGAAGATGACTGCCCGCGAGCGGCTCGAATACTTCTTCGATCCCGGCACGTTCCGGGAGCTGGACATCTTCGTGAAGCACCGGGGCACCCTGTTCGGTTTGGACAAGATGGACATTCCCGCCGACGGCGTAATCACCGGCTACGGGTTGGTCAACGGCCGGCAGGTCTTCGCCTTTTCCCAGGACTTCACCGCCCGTGCCGGCACCCTGGGCGAAATGCATTCCAAGAAGATCTGCAAGGTGATGGACCTGGCCCTCAAAACAGGAAAGCCCCTGGTGGGGTTCAACGATTCCGGTGGCGCCCGCATCCAGGAAGGCGTGGACGCCCTTTCCGGCTACGGCCAGATCTTTTACCGCAACGCCATCGCCTCGGGCGTGATCCCCCAGATCTCGGCCATCATGGGCCCCTGCGCCGGGGGCGCCGTCTATTCGCCCGCCATGACCGATTTCGTCTTCATGGTGAAAAACACCAGTTACATGTTCATCACGGGCCCGGATGTCATCAAATCGGTCCTGGGAGAGGAGGTGACCCAGGAGGAGCTGGGTGGAGCCATGGCCCACAGCTCCAAGAGCGGTGTGGCCCATTTCGCCTGCGAAAGCGATCAGCACGCCATTGACGAGATCAAGCGCCTTTTGAGCTTCCTTCCGGACAACAACATGGAAGATCCACCGGTGGTGGAAACGGGCGACGACCCGAACCGGATGGACCCGGCCCTGGACACCATCCTGCCCGACAATCCCATGGGGCCCTACGACATGAAGGACGTCATCCGGGCCATCGTGGACAACGGGGACTTCTTTGAAGTCCATGAAAATTACGCCCAGAACATCGTGGTGGGCCTGGCGCGCCTGGGCGGCCACAGCGTGGGCATCATCGCCAACCAGCCCAAGGTGCTGGCCGGCTGCCTGGACGTGGATTCTTCGGACAAGGCCACGCGGTTCATCCGTTTCTGCGACGCTTTCAACATCCCGCTGCTCACCCTGGCCGATGTACCCGGCTACCTTCCCGGAAAGCAGCAGGAATGGGGCGGCATCATCCGCCACGGGGCCAAGCTGCTGTGGTGCTACTCGGAAGCCACCGTGCCCAAGATCACGCTGATCATCCGGAAAGACTACGGCGGCTCCTACCTGGCCATGTGTTCCAAGGACCTGGGAGCGGACATCGCCTTGGCGTGGCCCACGGCGGAAATTGCCGTCATGGGCGCCGAGGGGGCCGCCAACATCATCTTCCGCAAGGAGATTCAGGCGGCGGAAGACCCCAAGGCCAAGCGGGCGGAAAAGATCGAAGAATACCGGAACCTCCTTTACAATCCCTATATCGCGGCCTCCCGCGGCTACATCGACGGGGTGATCGTGCCCAGCGAAACCCGGCCTCGGCTCATCGAAGCCTACGCCATGCTGCGCACCAAGCGCCAGGCGCTTCCGCCCAAGAAGCACGGCAACATCCCCACCTAAAAGGCCGCCAACAGAGGGGCTCTGGTCAGCGTACTACCATGCAAAAAAGGGGGCCCCCAAGGCCCCCTTTTCTTGCTCCAGCCGCCGGAGCAGCTCTATTCATTCCGGATCGGGTAGGTCCCGCCTGCGACCCTCAGAATGTACCGGCCTTGGGGATCGCATTGAACATGGCAGGCCAGTTCATAGTAGGCCACCTTGCCGAAACGGGCCGGAAGGTTCCTCTTTGTGGCAAGGCAGTAAAGGGCCCGCTGATCCTTTATCCAGAGGGTTTCCGGCCGGAGGGGCTCCTCCCGGCCGTCTTCCAGAAGAATCCGGATCCTCGCGATGGATCCGGATGCGTCCCGTTCCATGAAAACGTAGCGCACCCAGAGCGGCGCGTCGGCCACCCGCACGGGGTGCACCTCCCCTTCGCACCGGACGAAGTACCGGCCGCCTCGTTCGAAAAGGGACCGGCTGAGTAGACAGAAGAGATCGCGGTCCTCCACCGGGTTTCCTTCACAGAACCAACGGCCGTGCTCGTCGATGAAGTAGTCGTAGAGGTGGCGCTGCCGCCTGGCATCTCCCATAACTCACCGATTTTCGGCGTTCCGGATCCTAGGAGCTTGCCCGAAAACGCTAAGGATAACCTCTTCTTTTCGTAGCGCAGCCCTTTAGGGCTGCGGAGGAATCCCCGAACGTCGGATGGGCCATCGGGTGTTGCCCGTCACCTCTGGGGGTTACGATGACCCCTCCCCGCGGGGCTGAAGCCCCGCGGCTACGAAAGAAGACGCATACCTGGTCGGTTGATAAAGGAACCCCGTTGTCGGACAGGCTCCTAAAAGGTGAAATCCACCGCCACGATCTGATCGCAGATCCGCTTGACGTGCTCCAGAACCTTCACGTGTTCCGGGTGGACCTGGTATCGCTTGAGGGCATCCAGGTCCTTGAAACTGGAAACGAGGCCGAAATCGAAGGAACGTTCGGAGCGCACGATGTCCCTTCCAAAATCGTAGGAAAGAATCTCGGGAATGGCCCCCGGCAGGGCGTCCAGGCCCTTTTCCAGCGCCTGCACATCGTCTTCCGTCACACCCGGCTTGAACTTGAGCAGCACCACGTGCTTGATCATCCTTCACCCTCCCCTTCGGGCATCACCCGTTCTTGGTTTCTCGAAGCCGTCGCACATCTCCCACGCGTATGGTCACCCGCTGCCCGTCGAAGAACTCCAGCAGCGGAATGGTGTATTTGCGGCTGGCCTGGGTCATCTCCTTGAACTGGGCCGCGGAAATCTCCTGATGCTCCCGCAGGAAGGCCACGAGCCGTTCCTGCAGATCCCCAATAGCCTCCCGATGGAAAAAGAGGTCCTCCTTGACCTTCACCAGGATCTTCTGGGCCAGCATCCATTCCAAGACATCCTTGTGCTGGCGGCTGTTGCCGGGAAGACGGCCCACCACGTCCTTGAAAAACGGTGGCTGCAGCCAGGCCTTCCGGTAGATCTCCTCGATGAGGTCCCGGATCTTCTTTTCCTCATCGGTGAGATCCACCTTGTGGGAGGCCAGGCGCAGGATCTCCTTTTCCTGCACCACCTCTTCCCGTTCGGACAATTGGCGAACCGCGTAGGCCAGAAGCTTGGCGTCGATGGGGCGTTCCATCTGGGCCGCCACCTCTTCCTTGGGCATCCCCGCTTTCAAGGGATTTTTCCGATGATACGCCCCCAGAACCTCCAGCAGGTTCTTCTCCACGGCCTGCAGCACTTCCGGGTGGATGTAGCGCCGGCTTTCCTTGTCGTAGAGCAGGACGGCCTTGCGGCTCACCAGCTTGGCCAGCGTCTCACCAAAGGCCTTCCCCATGACGTTGGAGCGGATCTTCAACTCCGCCTCCGAAACCCCGTTCCACCCCGCATCCAGAACATGCCACAGAAGGATCTCGCTCTCCGATCCGTCCTGCAAGACGCGGAGGGAAGCGGCCGCCTGGACCTTGTCCTTCCCTTTATGCTTTTTCGGCACCGGATGCAGGACCGCGCCGCCCCCCAGAGTGCGGATGGGGGAGTAGGATCGCAGCACGAACCGATCCCCGCGCAGTACCGCCAAGGGCCGATCCAGTCGCACCTGGGCGAAGGCGGACTCGCCGGGCGACAGTTCCGGGCGGTCCAGAAGAATGAGGGTGGCCACCGTTTCCGTGGTTCCCGTGTGGAAGCGAATCTTTTGGCGGTCTTTCAGGGGCTTGGGCGCGCTGGCAAGAAGATCCAGGGAAACATCCAGCATGAAGCTGGGCAACAGGGAATCCGGCGTGGCCAGCACCTCCCCCCTCTGGACGGCGTCCCGATCCACGCCCTGCAAATTGATGGCGGTGCGCTGCCCCGGAAAGACCTCCTGCACATCCTGATTGTGGACTTGGAGGCCGCGCACCTTGGTCTTGATCCCCGACGGGTAGATGGTCACAGGATCGCCCACCCGGAGCTTCCCCGAAAGGCTCGTTCCCGTCACCACCGTTCCGAACCCGCGCATGGTGAAGACCCGGTCGATGGAGAGCCGAAAGGGACCCGCCTCACTGCGGCCCGGCACCTGGGCCACCTTCTGGAACAGGACCTTCTTCAGTTCGTCCATCCCTTCGCCGGTCACGGCGGAAACCTTCACCACCGGAGCGCCTTCCAGGAAGGTGCCTTTGAGAAAATCCCGAACGTCGTCTTCCACCATGTCGAGCCAGTCGGGATCGTCCACCATGTCGATCTTGGTGAGTACCACCAGCCCTTCCTTAACGCGCAGCAACTGGCAGATCTCCAGGTGTTCCCTCGTCTGGGGCATGACCCCTTCGTCGGCGGCGATCACCAGCGCCACCAGGTCGATGCCGGTGGCTCCGGCCACCATGTGCTTGACGAAACGCTCATGGCCCGGCACGTCCACGATTCCCAAGCGGCTTCCATTGGGGAGATCCAGGTAGGCGAAACCCAGTTCGATGGTGATCCCCCGCTGCTTTTCCTCCTTCAACCGGTCGGTGTCGATGCCGGTAAGAGCCCGGATAAGGGATGTCTTCCCGTGGTCGATGTGCCCTGCCGTCCCAAGGACCACCTGATGCATTGCCTGTCACCTCGTGCTGGGAATAACTGCATTCTTGCGGCCGGACTGCCGAAGGCATAGTGCCACATCCGTCCCGTCGATTCAACGCTCCACCGGCGCTTCCCTTTCGGCCGACACTTGAGAAAAAAAGGAGCCCGTGGTAGGCATGGGCTTCACGACAATGTGGTTGTGATCGGCTTCCAGTGGGCGGAATGTTCATGCGACGATGGATCCCGGCGGTTTTCCTCTGGCTTTTCCTGGCTTTTGCTGCTTCGGCGTGCCTTGAGGGGGTGAGGCTCTGGATTTTCGTCCGAACCCCGGCCCCCGACCTGGCGCCTCTGGAACTGGAAATCGAGCCGGGGACCAATCCCAAGGCCGTAGCAGACCTCTTGCAAGAGGCGGGCGCCGTCTCCGACGCCGATCTTTTCTACTGGTACGCCCGCCTCAGCCGGGCCGCCGAAAAGCTCCAGGCGGGCCAATACCGCTTTCCCCCCTTGTCCACCCCACGGGACATCCTGGACGCCCTGGTCCACGGGAAAGTCGTCTATCACCGGATCACCATCCCCGAGGGCTCCACACTCAGGGAGATCGCCGCGATCCTGGAAGAAAGCGGCTTGGCCCGTACCGACGACATTCTGAGACTTTCCCGCGACCCCGAATTTCTCGCCTCCCTGGATCTGGAAGGGGCCCGCAGCCTGGAAGGCTATCTCTTTCCCGAAACCTACTATTTCCGGAGGAACACAAGAGCGCAAAACCTCTTGCGCAGGATGGTCCTGGAGTTCTGGCGCCGTTTTCCCGAAAGTCGAAGGGAAAGGGCCCGCGAGCTTGGCCTGAGCATCCACGAGGTGGTGACCCTGGCCTCCCTGATTGAAAAGGAAGCCGTGATGGACGATGAGCGGCCCGTGATCGCTTCGGTCTTCTACAATCGCCTGAAAAAGGGCATGCCTCTCCAGAGCGACCCCACGGCCGTCTACGACCTGGAAGATTTCAGCGGGCCCATCACCCGGGAGCACCTCCGAAGGGAAAGCCCTTATAACACCTACGTTCACAAGGGGCTTCCCCCCGGGCCCATCTGCAGTCCGGGCGAAGCATCCATCCGGGCGGCTCTTGACCCCGCCGAAACCAAGTATCTCTACTTTGTGAGCAACAACGACGGAACCCACACCTTTTCCGCCCGCTACCGGGACCATCGGCGGGCCGTCGCCCGCTACCGAAACAGCAAGAACCGGCGGGCGTCCACCGGAGAGGACGCCGCCACACCCCCACAGCAGATGGAGGACGGTGCACCGCCATGACAAACACCATCATCCCCGAGCAGGTGGCGAGCATCGTGTTCGCCGCCGGAAAAGGTTCCCGCATGAAGGGTTACGACGGGAACAAAACCCTCCTTCCCCTTCTGGCCTCGCCTGCAGCCCCCTATGAAGGCGCCCGCCCGCTGCTCATGGAAGTGCTGGACAATCTTCCCCCCGGTCCCAAGGCCATCGTGGTGCACCATCGGGCGGACGACGTCCGACGAGCCACCGCCGCCCTTTCGTGCTCCTACTGGTTCCAGCCGGAAACCAACGGCACGGGAGGCGCACTCCTGGCCGCCCGGCCCTTCCTGGAATCGGTCGATCAGGAGAGGGTGATCATCACCATGGGCGATGTGCCGCTCATTCGCCCCGAAACGTACGGTCAGCTCTTGGACAGCCTCGGAAAGAACCATTTGACGGTTCTGGCCTTCGACCCCCGGGATCCGGCCCAATACGGCAAATTGGAAGTGGAAGGCCCCAGGGTCCTTCGCATCGTGGAATGGAAGTATTGGAGTCGGGAACAGGACCCCCTGCGCCGGGCCCGACTGAGGCTTTGCAATGCCGGGGTTTACGCGGCCCGTCGCGGCCCCCTGCTGGAATGCCTTGAGGAGCTGGAAAAGACGCCGCACACGGTGGAAAAAGAGCGCGACGGTCGTTGGGTTACCATCCAGGAATACTTCCTGACCGATCTGGTGGAGATCATGAATCGGCGCGGTTATACAGTGGGCTATTGTCTGGCTGAAGAGGAGGAAGTGCTGGGCGTGGACACGCCGGAATCCCTGCGACGGGCCCAGGCCCTCTATGCGCAAGTGCGCGTTTCTTCTTTGGGTTGACCAAAGGGCCGACTTCCTATATCGTGCATGTCGTCCCGGTGGAACCGGGCGCTCATCTCTTCGTTCTTCTTTTCCCACATTCCATCCACACCCAAGGCATGCACACAAGGAGGGATTCATGGCCGTGAAGCTCATCGACAAGACCCCATCCGCTTACGACTACCCGCTTCTCATCAAGCAGCTCCTGCATCGGCCCATCCGGTATTCCCCCGATCAGGAGATCGTCTATCGGGATCTGTACCGGTTCACCTACCGGGATCTGTACCGGAGGATCGGGCAGGCGGCTAACGCGCTCAAGGCCTTGGGCGTGGAACCGGGGTCCACCGTGGGCGTCATGGACTGGGACAGTCACCGGTATCTGGAACTTTTTTACGCCGTACCCATGATGGGAGCGGTCATCCACACGGTCAACATCCGCCTGTCGCCTGAACAGATCCTCTACACCATCAACCACGCGGAAGACGACGTCCTCCTGGTCCATTCCGATTTTCTTCCCATCCTGGAAGCCATCAAGGACCAGTTCCAGACGGTCAAGAAGATCGTGCTCCTGAAGGACGGCGACGCCGTGCCCCAGACCACCGTTCCCCTGGACGGCGAATACGAGGAGCTGCTGGCCGGAGCCGACGCCGAATATGAGTTCCCCGACTTCGACGAAAACACGAAGGCCACCACCTTCTACACCACGGGCACCACGGGACTTCCCAAGGGCGTCTATTTCAGCCACCGGCAATTGGTCCTGCACACCCTCGCCGTCATGGCGGCGGCCGGGTCCTATCACACCACGGCCACCTTCCGGTCCAACGACGTCTACATGCCCCTGACCCCCATGTTTCACGTCCATGCGTGGGGCCTTCCCTACGTGGCGACCCAACTGGGGGTCAAGCAGGTGTATCCGGGCCGCTATGAACCCGCCGTTATCATGAAGCTCCTGATCACCGAGAAGGTGACCTTCTCCCACTGCGTGCCCACCATCCTCCACATGATTCTCACCAGCCCCGCCGCCCAGCAGGTGGATCTTTCCAATTGGAAGGTGATCATCGGCGGCTCGGCTCTCACCAAGGGCCTGTGCAAGGCCGCCATGGACCGCGGCATCGATCTCATCACCGGATACGGCATGTCGGAAACCTGCCCGGTGCTCACCCTGTCCCAGCTTCAGCCCCACATGCTGGATTGGCCGGTCGAGGACCAGATCCCCGTCCGGTGCCGCACGGGCCAGCCCATCCCCCTTGTGGATCTGCAACTCATGACCCCGGACGGCACATTTCTGCCCCACGACGGCAAGAGCACGGGCGAGGTGGTGGTGCGCACCCCGTGGCTCACCCAGGGCTACTTCAAGGATCCCGAACGGGCCGAGGAGCTGTGGCAGGGCGGTTGGCTCCACACGGGCGACGTGGGCTACATCGACGAGAGGGGCTACCTGCAGATCACCGACCGTATCAAGGACGTGATCAAGACCGGCGGGGAATGGATTTCCACCCTGGAGCTGGAAGATATCCTGATGCAGCATGAGGCGGTAAGCGAAGCGGCCGCCATCGCCGTTCCCGACGAAAAGTGGGGCGAGCGGCCCATGGTGCTCGTGGTGTTGAAGGACGACTACAAGGGGAAGGTGAGCGAAGACGACATCAAGGCCCACTTCATGCGCTTCGTGGAAGACGGCACCATCACCAAGTGGGCCGTGCCGGACCGGGTGGCCTTTCTGGATGCCCTGCCCAAGACCAGCGTGGGCAAGCTGGACAAGAAGGTCATGCGCCGGCAGTACAGCTGATGCGAACATAAGGCTCCGGTGCCATAAGGATCCTTTCCGGTTCGCGAAAAAAACAAAAACGGTAGGGGCGAAAGATCTTTCGCCCCTACCGTGAGCGGACCGCCAAGCCCATTCAGGTGCGTTCGTCGCACACGGCGCCCCAGCGAGGTGAGCTTTACGCCCGCCCGTCAGGGCCGCCCCCCTCTTCTTTTCAGCGCCGCCAGAATTCCGGCACCAGCAACACGATGACCGTATAGATCTCCAGCCGTCCCAGGAGCATGCAAAGGGACAAGAGCCACTTGGCCATGTAGGGCATGGCGGCGTAGTTGTCCGCCGGGCCCACTTCCCCCAGGCCCGGCCCGATGTTTCCGATGGTGGCGGCCACGGAGGCGAAGGCCGTGACCACGTCCACTCCCATGGCCGCCACCAGAAAGGACGAAAGGATGAAGAGCCCCAAGTAGAGGATGAAGAATCCCCACACGCTGTGAATGACCTCCACGGGAACGGATTTGCCCCCCATCTTGAGCTGGGAAACGGCATGGGGGTGGATGAGGCGCATCAGTTCCCGATAGCCGTGTTTCATAAGGAGCATGATCCGAAGGCACTTCATGCCGCCGCCCGTGGAACCGGCCGAGGCCCCCAGGAACATGCAAAAGAGCAGGATGGCCTGGGAGAGCGCCGGCCATTTTTCATAATCCGCCGTGGCGTAACCCGTGGTGGTGATGATGGAAACCACCTGGAACGAGGCGTACCGGAAGGCCTTGGACAGGCTGTCGTAGACGGCCCCGTAGATGTCCACCGTGCACACCAGCACGAAGACGGCCACCAGCCCCACGAAGAACCGCAGCTCGGGGTCCCGCCACAGGGCCTTGGGCCTTCCCACCAGAAGCTGGTAGTGCAGGGAAAAGTTGATCCCCGCCATCAACATGAAAAGGATGATCACCCCGTCCACATAGGCACTGGAATAGTGGCCGATGGAGGCGTTCTTGGTGGAAAAGCCCCCCGTGGCCAAGGTGCCGAAGGTGTGGCACAAGGCCTCGAAGAGACTCATCCCTCCGGCCATGAGAAGGAGCGTTTCCAGCAAGGTAAAGAGTAGATAGACCTTCCAAAGCGCCGCCGCGGTATCCCGAATCCGGGGCCGCAGCTTGTCGGGCACCGGAGACGGTACTTCCGCCTTGTAGAGCTGCATCCCGCCCACACCCAAAAAGGGAAGGATCGCCAAAGAAAGGACGATGATCCCCATGCCACCCAGCCAATGGGTGAGGCTGCGCCACATGAGGATCCCGTGGGGGACCGCCTCGATGTCGGTGAGCACCGAAGCGCCCGTTGTGGTGAATCCCGACATGGACTCGAAAAAGGCATCGGCAAAGGTATCGAAGGTTCCCGCGAAGTAGAACGGGAGGGCTCCCACCAGCGCCGCGCCGATCCACCCCAGGCTCACGATGGCCATGCCTTCCCGGTGCCCCAAGACCCCCGGAGGTTCGGAGCGAAAGGGCAGCACCAACAACGCTCCGAGCCCCAGGGAGACGGCCATGGATTCCAGAAGCGCAGCCAGATCTCCGGCTCCGTGGGCGACGGAAAAGGCAACCGGGAGGACCAGGGTGGCCCCCACGCACCAGATCAAGACGCCCGTCACCCGAAACACGTAGCGCCACCGCATTCAGATCGTCCTCATCTTCACGGAAAGCTCCTCCTCCACCCTGGCCATGGCCCTCCGGGTGCTCAGGATGAGCACCCGCTCTCCCGGCTGGATCGCGGTGTCGCCGGTGGGAATGATGGTCTCGGTTCCCCGGAGAACGGCAAGCACAATGGCTCCCTTGGGAAATTTGATGTCCTTGAGGGGCCTTCCCACCAGGCCGGAACGCTCCACCGCCTCCACCTCCAGCACCTCCGCCTCTTCCCCTTTCAGGGAAAAGGCGGACAGGATCTTCCCCGTTCGCACGTATTGGAGGATCGTATTGATGGCGGACAGCCGGGGGCTCACGATATGCCCCAGCCCGATGGCGTTGACGATGGGCATGTAGGCAAACTTGCTGATGCGCGTGATGGCCATGCGGGCCCCCAGGCGCCGGGTGAGCAGAGAACAGAGAATGTTGGTCTCTTCATCCCCGGTGAGGGCCACCACCAGATCCATGCGACCCACGTTTTCTTCCAGCAGGATGCGCTGGTCCGTTCCGTCACCATGCAATACGATGGTGTGGTCCAGGGAATCGGCCAGGACCTGGCACCGGGCCAGATCCTTTTCCAGAAGCCGCACATGCAGGGACTGCTTCTCGAGCCTCCTGGCCAGGCGAAGTCCGATGTCTCCGCCGCCGATGATGAGCACGTTGCCCGGATGCTCGCTTCGGCATCCGAAAAACCGCAGCACCTTCTTCAGGTCCCGGGTCTCGCAGACCACATAGACCAGATCGTCGCGCTGGATCACGTCCCGTCCGTACGGAACCAGAAGGGCATCGTTACGGAAGATGGCCCCCACCACGAAGCGCACATTCCCCACCGCCTGCCTCAATTCCGCCATGGACGCCCCCAGCACCGGGCAGCCTTCCTTGATGCGGATGCCGATCAGGTGGAGGCGGCCCTCGGCGAATTCACTCACATCCTCCGCATCGGGAACGGAAATCAGGCGCTCGATGGTTCGGACCACCTCCACGTCCGGGTTGATGACGCGGTCCAGGTTCAGGCTGGTTTCCAGAAAGCCGGGACGAAAATCCGTGTAAGCCTCGCTTCGGATGCGCGCCAGCTTTTTCACGTCGGGGGCCAGCACGTTGGCAAAGAAACAGGCAATGAGGTTGGTTTCGTCACTGTCGGTCACGGCCAGAAACGTCTGGGCTTCCTGGATCCCGGCCTCCTCCAACACCTTGGGATCGCTCCCGGAGCCTTCCAACGGCTGCACGTCCAAGGCGTCCGTAAGCCGCGCCAAAGCAGCGGGGTCTTTGTCGATGACGACCACTTCCTTGTTTTCTTCGGCCAGTCTTTGTGCGATGTGGAAACCCACTTCGCCCGCTCCCACAATGATCACTTTCAAGGCGAGGCTCCTTTTCCATGGGGATGGCACAAGCCGACTTCCCAGGCGGTGTAGCAAAGGCGACCCGTTCTGGCAAGCGCAATGCCGCCGTCAAAAGGGACTCGGTCGGCCGTCACCGGCAGCTTAGACCATTGCGCCCCGGCGGGTCTTGTGATAGAAACCTTCATTGTGAAAAAGGGCATTAAAGGAGGAGAAAAGGATGTCGAACTGGGCGTGGCGAATCGGCATGTTGGTTGTGGGCGGGGTACCGGCCATCATCGGTGGTGGTCTTTTCTGGCACCTTTTTGAAAAGTGGACGGCGGTCATCGTCTGGGAAATCGTACTTCTTTTCCTTTTGAGCGTGATCATCGCCAAGGGAGACAAGCGGGGGCAGGAAGCGGGCCACTAGGGAAATGACCGCGAGGTAACGCCTTTCCACCCGTAGGGGATTGAGCGTCCATTATTCGCGTAGGGGCGGTTCGCGAACCGCCCCTACATGAGACTCCCACCCCCGAAGAGGTCCCCCTTTTTCGGTGATTTTATTGCTCATATCCCGGCGGGGCTCCCGGACAGGAGGCGCATGCATGGAATGCAAGAAGGAAAAGAATCTCAGCTCCTGCAACTGCACCTATGAGCCCTGTTCCAGAAAGGGCATCTGCTGCGAATGCCTTCAGTATCATCTGAAAAGCAGGCAGCTTCCGGCCTGCTGCTTCCCGGCGGATGCCGAAAGAACCTACGATCGGTCCTTCGAGCACTTCGCCCGGCTGGTCCAGCAAAAGAAGGTTTGATCCCCTTAGGATCCTCCCTCCTTCATCGCAACCCCGCTTCCCTTTTGACCAGGAGGAGGCCGGGGCTCTTGTGAAAATACATGTGCGGGGAGTCCACTCCCACGGAAAGGAAGCGGGCTTCGATCCAATCGAAGAGAACGGGGCGGTCCGGCCAGGTGAATCCCCTTTCCTCTTGCCGCAAATCCTCCCACAGGGCCCTTGCCTGGGGCCATCGAAGGAAAATCTCCTCCTTGGCATCGCTGCAGTAAAAGAGCGCACAGGATACGGGACTCAGGGGAAGGATACATCCGCGGGGTCCCAGGTACACGCACCGGTCCGGCCTGAAAGGGGATTCCAGGGCCTTGTAGATCCCTGCCCGGGCCGCCTCGTCGCCCAGGACCCAGGCAATGACCAGATCCGCAAAGAAGGTGATGATGCTCTCGAAGCCGCAGCAGGCGCTTCGCCCGTTGTGGAAGCACGACGAGGCGCACAGCTCCGAAAAAAACTCCTGCTGGAAGGCGTCCACCTTGGCCCGGAACGCCAGATAGGGCTCGATTCGTTCCCGGAGCGCCTTCCGATCCCCATCGCCCATGCGCGACAGGCCCAGCACGATGGCGTCCAGGCTCCTTCGCTGCTCCTCATTGTATTCGCTCACCCCATCCTCCTGCTGGGCGGCCCCATCGCGGCTTTCGCCGCGCCCCCAGACCACCCATTTTCATTGGCGTCCATTTGCGTTCATTCGCGGTTCTTCTTCACAGCAGCCTGGGGAGGTCGTGGACATACGAATAAAAGTCCAGAGGCCGGATCAGGCCATAGACCCTGGCGCCCGCCGCATCGATGATCTCCCGGTCTTCCGTGACGAGCAGGGCCTTCCGATCCTTGTTCTTCCCGATGGCCTGCACGATGTAAAGATCCGCCGTGTTCCCTCTGGACTTGTCCGTGTAGACGATCTCCACTTTTCCCCGCCGGTCCCTGAAATCCTCCTGACCGTCGAAGACGAGTACGATCTTTCGAAAATGGTCTTGCTTGGTCTGTACCGCCTCGATGAAGTCGTTTCGAAGGTCGGCCAGGTCCGCCCCCCGATTCCCGTCGGAGTCCAGAAGGCGGACCAGAATGTTGTAGCCGTCCACGTAGAGCGTGTAGCGAAGGCTTTCACCGCCGGCCACAAAATCTTCCAGGTTCTTCCAGTCCCCGCGGGAGTCCTTGGGCGGTGCGCCTTTCAGGAATCGCCCGTAAAGGGCTTCCAGGATCTGTCGCCGCTTATGTTCCACCTCCCCCAGCAGCGTTTCGGGATCCGGCAGCATTCCGGCAGCTTCCAGATCGCGCAAGGCCCGCTCCAACCGTTGGAGGATCCTCAGGTTTGGAGGCGCCGGATCCAGGAGCCTCAATCTCCGCACCAACTCTTCCCGCCTCAGATCGGCGGGCAATCCCTTCAGGGCCTTCTCCACACCCGGGAGCGCAAGCAGCCGATCCCGTTCCGCAAGCAGGGCCTCCCTGAGGCGCCGCACCTCGGGGTGAACCACCAGGGAGTCGGAGAAGATGCGCTCGATTTCGTTCAGGTGAAGATCCACCTTGAGGAGCTTTCGGCGAACGTCCCCAATGAGTCCGTAACGCTCATCGGCCTCTTTTTGCAGCGAAAACGTCCTGTCCGCCCAGATGAGGAGTTGGTCCAGGCGCCGCGAAGCCTTTTCCACCCCCTGCCAGTCGATTTCCCCGCGGGTTTCGTAACGTGCGTACCAGCGTCGCCTTTCCTCGTTGATTCGATCTTCAAGTGCCGACTGAAAGGAGGCTTCCCATTCCCGGAGCTTTCGCTTGAGGTCGGCATTTTCGCTCAGCAGCCGCTCCTTTTCGGAGGTCAGCGCCGCTTTCTCCTGCCTGAGCTTTTCGATTCTCTCTTCCAGCCGTCTTCGCTTCTCGGCTTCCCGGTGTCCCGCTCCCTTCCCGGTCGGACCTTTGCCGGAAACGGTGCCCCGGGACGTTTCCCCTCCCGTGCCCGTGAAACCCAAGGACGAGAAAATGACAGAGGACTCAGGAACCTCTTTCTGCGCTTTCCGCAGAATGCTTTGGACGGGGACAAAGAATTCCACGAGCCGCTGGTCCAAGCGGCGTCTCCAGAAATCCTCCTTAGCGGTGAGGTCGGCCAGATCCTCCAGGGCCTCCTCCAGGAAGAAAAGGGATATCACGAGCCGTTCCGGCCCCAGGAGGTCCTTGAGGTCCCACAGGTTCTCGCGGATGAAACGCCGGTCCAGCATGTCCAGGAAGGCCAGGATCTCCAGGTTGGCGTCCGCCCACGCGTCGGCCGCCGCTTGGAAGAAAGCGGGGTCGGTTTTCAGGATTTCCGCGAGCCGTTCCGCGGCGGGCGCGCGGTCCAACTCCCGTTCGATCTTTCCATCACCGGAGGGAAGCCCGCGGAAGACGGCCTCTCGCACGTGGGGAAAGTCCTGAAAAAGTTGAACCCAGAGGCCTCTTTCCATATCCTGGACGAGAAAAAGGAAAAAGGGCTCGGGCAGCCTGGGATGGATGGATTGCAGAAAAAGGGATGAGGCCACGAGCGCTGTCCTTGCTGCTGCTTGATCGTGTCAATCGGTGATCCCTCGACCGGAAGGAGGAGTCCCATGGACCAGGTTCTTGTCGTTTTCGTCACGGTGGGAAGCCAGGAGGAGGGCCTGCGCATCGCCCGAACGGTTGTGGAAGAGCAACTGGCGGCGTGCGTGAACATGATCCCCGCGGTGCGATCCATCTACAGCTGGAAGGGCCAGGTCTGCGATGATCCGGAAGTCCTCCTGGTCATCAAGACCCGGCAGGCCGTCTTCCCCCGCTTGGAGGCCCGGGTCAAGGAGCTCCACAGCTACGACGTGGCGGAAATCATCGCCCTTCCCGTGGCCGCGGGTTCGTCGGATTACTTGAACTGGGTTCTCGCCTGCACGTCACGAGGAGCGGCCTAGTTTCTCCTTGCGAATGGAAACCGACCGGGCATGGGCGTCCAGTTTCTCCAGGCCCGCCAGGCGGATCACCGCGTCGGCGTCTTTTTCGAAGGCCTCCTTGTTGTAGCTTACCACCGAGGTCTTTTTCAAAAAGGTCTCCACGCCCAGGGCGGAAGCGAAGCGGGCCGTTCCGGACGTGGGCAGCACGTGGTTGGGCCCGGCGAAGTAGTCTCCCACCGCTTCCGGGCTGTAGGCGCCCAAAAAGACCGCCCCGGCGTGCTTCACCCGGGGCAGCAGGTCCCAGGGCTTGGCCACCAGAAGTTCCAGATGCTCGGGAGCCAGCAGGTTGGCCACATGCACGGCCTCTTCCAGGCTCACCGTCTTGACGACGGCCCCGAAGCGGGAAAGAGCCTCCCGGGCCGTCTCCCGGCGCGGCAGCTTTTCCAACTGCCGGGCCAAAGCCTCCGGAAGGCGCTCGATCAGGTCTTGGTCGGGCGTGATGCAGACGGCGCTGGAAAGGGGGTCGTGTTCCGCCTGGCTCAAAAGGTCGGCGGCCACAAAATCCGGATCCGCCTCGCCGTCGGCCACCACCACCACTTCGCTTGGACCTGCCAGCGAGTCGATTCCCACCCGGCCATAAACCATTCTCTTGGCCGTGGCCACATAGATGTTTCCGGGCCCCACGATCACATCCACGGGCTTGATCCGAGGCGTCCCGAAGGCCAGCGCGGCGATGGCCCAGGCACTTCCCGCCCTGTGGATCCGGGTCACGCCGGCTTCCCGGGCCGCCACCAGAAGATACGGATTCACGGAACCGTCCCGGCACGGAGGAGTCACCATGGCGATGTCCCGAACGCCCGCGATGTCCGCCGGTACGGCCGTCATGAGCACGGTGGAAACCAACGGAGTCTCCCCGCCCTTGCCGCCGGGAACATAGACGCCGGCGGAAGAAACCGGCCGGGTCATCTGCCCCAGAAAGACCCCTCCGTCGAAGGTGTCGAACCAGGAACCCTGGAGCTGCCGCCGGTGGAACGCGGCGATGTTGTCCCGGGCCCGGCGGATGTCGGCCAGCAGCACCGGATCCACCGCGCCGTAAGCCCGGTCGATCTCTTCGGCGGAAACGGTCAGGAGACTTTCCGAGAAATCGGGGGCATCGAAGCGCTTCGTGAAATCCACCAGGGCGGCGTCGCCTTCATCGCGCACGCGCTTCAGGATCTCCTGGACCCGGCGTTCCACCTCAGGGTCCGCGTCCACCTGGCGGCGGGTCACCTTGACGAAGAACTCCTTGGCTTCCTGTGATGGATAAACCAGAACGGGCAGCATCTTCAGTCCTCCACCGCGACCACAAAGGCATCCCCATAGCCGCGCCGTCTCAGATCCAGGGCCGTCTCGTTGGCCGCATCCAGATTCCTGTAGGAACCCACCTGCACCCTGTAAAACGTCCCGGCGTCCAGTTCCACCTGTCGAATATAGACTCCGCCCGCGTGGTCGGCCAACACCTGCCGGAGCCTCTGGGCGTTGGCCCGGTCCCGAAAGGATCCCACCTGGACGGCAAAATGTCCTTCCCGGTAGGAGCGCACGGGATCCACCCGCCAGGACGTGCCGCCGGCCACTTGCACGGGGGAGGCCACCCGGACCGCCTCCACCAGGACCGGAGCCACGCCTTCCCTTTGGATTCCCAACTGCCTGGCGGCTTCGTAGGAAAGATCGATGATCCGGCCCGGCACAAACGGGCCTCGGTCATTGATGCGCACCACGATGGACCGGCCGGTCCTCAGGTGCGTGACCTTCACGTGGGTGTTCATGGGAAGGATCTTGTGGGCCGCCGTCAGGGCGTACATGTCGTAGCGTTCACCGTTGGACGTGAGCCTTCCGTGCCAGTCCCGGCCGTACCAACTGGCCAGGCCCTTTTCCCGGTATCCTTCGGCGCTGGGGATGGGGTAGTACCACACCCCGTTGATCCGGTAAGGCTTCTGGGTGCCGATGGGAGGCGGAGTCCCGGGCGGCGTCGGCACGGGCGGCGGTGGAGCCTTGCGGCTGCAGCCGAAGCTCAGGCAGCAGACGAGAACCAGGCATCCCCAGCCGAGGAGCCGCCCCAGGCTTTCGGGCCTTCGTCCAAGAGACCGCATGCTAATCCGTCCAGGATCTTCCGTTTTTCTCCATTTCTTCCATCTTGGCCAAATCCTCGAAACGGATGTCGATTCCCAGGATGCCCACGATCTCTTCCAGTTCGTTGCGAATGGGGGCCGACACCGTGATGCACAGGGCCCCCGTGTAGCGCGAGGTGTAGAAGTCGGTCACATGAACCTTGCCGTTCTTCATGGGCTCGATGAACCACGGCCGGTCGGACAAGTCCTCGCCCACATGGGCCTGATCGTACTTGGCCCGATCCACGATGTGGGTGATGTTGCGCGTGATCTTGCGGCCTTCGGCGTCGGTCACATACACGTACTGGATGAACGGATTGAGCTCCAGGAGGGTCTGCAGCACGGGTTCCTGCATCTCCGGATCCATGCTCTTGATGGCCGCGCTCTCCACCACTTCCGCCACCAGGTGCGCCGCCAGGGAGCGGGCCCGCTCCTTGAGCTTGTCGAACTCGCTCACGAAGTATTCCGGCAGATAGCGCCGCGCCCAGCGCTCCAATTCCTCGTTGGAGATGGAGGTGTTGCGACCCTTGGCGTATTCTTCCATGATCCGCTTGTGGATCTTGACGATGCCCGGGTGGCGCTTGTCCAGGCGCTGATCGCCCTTGAGCCGCAGCCGATTGTTTACCCAGTAGGCCACGCTGGCCACGCCGGACTTGTCCGTGATGATGATGCTCACCGGGCGGCGCAGCAGCAGCTGGGTATCGAAGATGTTGTAGATCTCCTCGTCCTTGACGAGCCCGTCGGCATGGATGCCGGCGCGGGTGGCGTTGAAGTCCTCGCCCACAAAGGGGTAGTTGGGGGGGATGCGGTATCCCAGTTCCTTTTCGAAGTACTCGGCCACGTCGGTGATGGCCGTGGTGTCCACCCCGTCCATGCGCCCCTTGAGGCTGATGTATTCCATGATCAGGCCTTCGATGGGGGCGTTGCCGGTTCGCTCGCCGAAGCCCAGCAGGGTGCCGTTGGCTCCGCTGCACCCGTAGAGCCAGGCCGTGGCGGCGTTCACCAGTACCTTGTGGAAATCGTTATGGCCATGCCATTCCAGGAGCCGGCCCGGCACCCCCGCTTCGTCGATGAAGGCCCGAACCAGCTTGGGCACGCTGCGCGGCAGGGCGGCCCCCGGATAGGTGACCCCGAAGCCCATGGTGTCGCACAGCCGGATCTTGATGTCGATGCCGCTTTCCTCCCGAAGCTTCATGAGCTCCATGGCGAAGGGGATGCAAAACCCGTAGATATCGGCCCTGGTGACGTCCTCGAAGTGACACCGGGGCCGAATCCCTTTGTCCAAGGCCGCCTTCACGATGGCCAGGTACTTTTCCAGGGCCTGCCGGCGACTGACCTTCAGCTTGAGGAAGATGTGGTAGTCGGAAACGGAGGTGAGGATCCCCGTCTCCCGGAGTCCCGCATCCACCACCAGTTGCAGATCGGCGGCCACGGCCCGCACCCAGCCTGTGATCTCCGGATACGGGTAGCCCTTGGCCAGGCACGCTTCCAGGGCCTTTCGGTCCTTGTCCGTGTAGAGGAAGAACTCCGACTGGCGGATGACCCCGTTGGGACCGGAGAGGCGATGGAGGAAGTCGAAGATGGTCTCGATCTGCTTGACCGTGTAGGGCGGTCGCGCCTGCTGGCCGTCCCGAAACGTGGTATCGGTGATGAAGATGTCCTCCGCCGGGTCGATGGGAAGCAGCTTGTGATCGAAGTCGATCCGCGGCACTTCCACGTAGGGGAAGATGTCGCGCATGAGGTTGGGCTCTTCCAGGTCCACCAACCGGTGGCGCCAGAAGTGGGAATGTTCGTGGTCCAGAACGCCTTTTTTGGGATTCCATCGGGCCATGGGGTTACCTCCCCTCTGTCTCCACCCGGATGCAAAGCTCCAGAAGCTGATTGATGTCCGCCTCGGACGGCGCCCCGCTCATGAGGCACGTGGCCTTCTGGGTCTTGGGAAAAGCGATCACGTCGCGGATGGACGCCGCTCCGCTCATGAGCATCAGTAGCCGGTCGAAGCCGAAGGCGATGCCTCCGTGGGGCGGAGCTCCAAACTGGAGGGCGTCCAGCAGAAAACCGAATTTCTCGGCCGCCTCTTCCGGACCGATGCCCAGGGCGGCGAACATCTTGTTCTGGATGTCTTGGCGGTGGATCCGGATGCTGCCGCCGCCGATTTCCGTGCCGTTGAGCACCAGGTCGTAGGCCCGGCTTCGCACCTTTTCGGGCGCCTCGTCCAGGAGCGGAAGGTCCTCTTCCAGGGGCGCCGTGAAGGGATGGTGAACGGCCACGTAGCGTTTTTCGTCCGGATCCCATTCCAACAGGGGAAAATGGGTCACCCAGCAGAACTGGAACGCACCGTCCTCCACCAGGTTCATCTGCCGGGCCAGCCGGTTCCGAAGGTTGCCCAGGGATTCGTGCACCACCTTGGGCTGATCCGCCACGAAAAAGAGGATGTCGCCCTGGCCGGCTCCGGTGGCTTCCGCAATGGCCCCGCGCACCCCCTCGGACAGGAACTTGGTGATGGGGGACTGCCACCCGTCCGGCTGCACCTTGATCCACGCCATTCCCTTGGCTCCGAAGCCCTGCACGAATTCGATGAGGTCGTCCAGGTCCTTCCGGGAAAGGCGGCTTCCGCCGGGAAGGCAGATGGATTTCACCCGGCCGCCGCTTTCCACGGCCTGCCGGAAGACCCGGAAATCGCAGTCCTTGACGATTTCCGTCAGGTCCACCAGCTCCAGCCCGAAACGGGTGTCGGGCCGGTCCGTCCCGTAGCGGTTCATGGCGTCCGCGTAGGTCATGCGGGGAAAAGGCGTGGAGAGCTCCACCCCCAGAAGCTCCTGGAAGAGCCGGCAGATCCATCCCTCGATGAGTGCGAAGACGTCCTCCTCGTGGATGAAACTCATCTCCAGGTCCAGCTGCGTGAACTCCGGCTGGCGGTCCGCCCTCAGGTCTTCGTCCCGGAAGCACTTGACGATCTGCATGTAGCGTTCGAAGCCGGCCACCATGAGGAGTTGCTTGAAGATCTGGGGCGACTGGGGAAGCGCATAGAATTTGCCCGGGTTGACGCGGCTCGGCACCAGATAGTCCCTGGCCCCTTCCGGCGTGCTCTTGGTAAGCACCGGGGTTTCCACTTCCACGAACCCGTGATCGGCGAAGTAGTTGCGGGTGAGGAAGGCCGCCCGATGCCGCAGGATCAGGTTCCTTTGCATGACGGGCCGACGCAGATCCAGATAACGGTACTTGAGCCGGATGCTCTCGCTGGCTTCCGTATCGTCTTCGATGTGAAAGGGCGGGGTCTTGGCCACGTTCAGAATCTTCAGATCGTGGACCAGCACCTCGATTTCGCCCGTCTTGAGCTTGGGGTTGGTCATGCCTTCCGGGCGGCGGCGCACCGTGCCGCGCACGGCGATCACGAACTCGCTTCGAAGCCCGTGGGCCCGTTCGTGCGCCAAGGCATCGGCCTGCGGATCGAAGACCACCTGGGTGATCCCTTCCCGATCCCTCAAATCGACGAAGATCAGCCCGCCGTGGTCCCGACGCCGCTGGACCCAGCCCATGAGAACCACCTGTTCGCCCGCGTGCCCGAGCCCCAGCGTGTTGCAGTCGTGGGTCTTCTTCCACTCGCCCAGCGGGTCCAGCATCACGGACGGCGTCTCCAGTTGCCTCGCTTCCTCTCTCACCTGCATCTCCTATATTTCACGAAGGTATGTGGCAAGAATCCATCTTTCATGAGCACCTGCGCAAATACTCCATGAGGGCCGTTTCGGCGTCGGCCAGGGAAATCTCCACCTGCTCCTTGGACGACATGTTGCGAAGGGGCGCCTTCCCGCTTTCCAGCTCCTCGTCGCCCAGAATGAGCACGTGGGGCACGCCGAGCTTGTCGGCGCGGCGCATCTGGCTTTTCAGGCTGCCGCCTCCGTAGGAAAATTCGGCGGCGATCCCGCGGGCCCGAAGCCCCTGGACCAGCCGAAACCCCTCCCGCAGCGCCCGGTCCCCGAGCACGGCCACAAAAAGGTCGGGCACACGGCCGCTGTGGGATCGGCTTTGCTGCAGCAGCAAGATGAGGCGCTCCATGCCGATGGCGAAGCCGATGCCGGGAAGATCCGGACCGCCCAGGTCCTTCATGAGCCCGTCGTAGCGGCCTCCACCTCCCACGGCGTTCTGAGCTCCGAGCCGGTCCGTGACCACCTCGAAGGTGGTGCGCATGTAGTAGTCCAGACCGCGCACCATCCGGGGATCCAGCTCAAAGGGAGTGCCCAGATCGCTGAGATACGACTGCACCCTGTGGAAGTGGTCCCGGCAGTCCGGGCACAGATAGTCTTGGAGTTCAGGGGCTCCATCCAGAGCGTCCCGGCATCGTTCCACCTTACAGTCGAAGACCCGAAGCGGGTTCACGTGCCGGCGCCGATCGCAATCGGGGCAGAGCTCCCCGGCGCGATGGGCCAGGAAGGCCGTGAGCGCCTCGCGGAAGTCGGGCCGGCACCGGCGGCAGCCCAGTGAGTTGATGTGGAGCCCCACGCCCTGGACGCCGAGCCTTTCCAGGAAGCGGCACAGCATGAACATCACCTCGGCATCCAGCATGGGATCCTCGATGCCGAACACTTCCGCGTCGATCTGGTGGAACTGCCGATAGCGGCCCTTTTGCGGCCTTTCGTGCCGGAACATGGGCCCGATGCAGTAGAATTTCTGGACCAGCGGATCTGCCTGCAGGTTGTGCTGGATGTAGGCCCGCACGATGGACGCCGTGGCTTCGGGACGCAGAGTGAGCCAGCGGCCCTTGCGGTCCGGGAAGGAATACATCTCCTTTTCCACAATGTCCGTGCTCTCCCCGATGCTCCGGGCGAAGAGCTCCAGCTTTTCCACGATGGGCGTGCGGATCTCCCTGTACCCGAAGGATTCCAGCACCTCCCGCGCCGTCGTCTCCACCGCCTGCCACCAGTGAACCTCCGACGGCAGAATATCGTTCATGCCCTTGATGGCCTGGATGCGCTCCATGAAGTCTTCCCCGATTCCACCTCGATCGCTCTGGTCACGTGATTGAGAACCGCATGCTCCCGCCGAGTGGATCCGAACCGGACGTTCGACGGAAATGACAGGAAAAACCCAGGCGTCCGGATCCCCTCTGCGCACGAATCATAAACGTCTTCTAGTAGATAAGGGGTCTGGCGTTGTCAAGGAAAAGATCCCCGCACCGGCCCTCCCGGAAAGGTCTGCCCCGCACTGGCGAAAAAAATCCCCGCCCGCGACGTCAAAGTCTTGACTCTCCGAAAGATTTCCTTACACTCTTCTTGTAGTTATCTCAAATTGTCCGGAACCCTGACAGAAAGACGCAGCCAGAGAAGACCCTATGAGCACGGACCACCCGCCCACGACCGTTCTGCTTGTCGACGACAGCCCCGACACACTGGAACTCATGGTGGAAGGGCTCCAGGAGGAAGGCTACCAGGTGGAGGTGGCCGCCAGCGGCAAGGAGGCCGTTGGGAAGGCCAAGGACCGATCCTATGACATCGTCTTGACCGACCTGGTGATGCCGGGCATGGACGGGCTGGAGGTCCTGGCCCACTTCACCCAAGCGCACCCGGAAACGGTGGTGATCATGCTCACCGGGTACGCCACCATTGAAACCGCCGTGGAGGCCATGAAGCGCGGGGCGTTCGACTACCTGACCAAACCCGCCAAGCTGGACGAAATCCTGCTGGTGCTTGAACGGGCGAAGGAATTCATCACCCTTCGCTCGGAAAACGTCCTGCTCAAGTCGCAACTCCAGGAGCGGTATCGTTTCGACAAGATCATCGGCCAGAGCCCGGCCATGCAGTCCATTTACAGAATCATCGAGCGGGTGGCCCGAACGGACACCACGGTCCTGATCACGGGGGAGAGCGGCACGGGCAAAGAGTTGATCGCCAACGCCATCCATTACAACAGCCAACGCCGCGACAAGCCCCTGGTTCCCATCAACTGCGGAGCCATCCCGGAGGAGCTCCTGGAAAGCGAGCTGTTCGGTCACGAGAAGGGGGCTTTCACGGGAGCCCTGAGGGACCGGAAGGGCCGATTCGAACTCGCCCACCAGGGAACGGTCTTCCTGGACGAAATCGGCGACATGAGCCCCAAGCTCCAGGTGAAGCTCCTGCGTTTCCTCCAGGAGCGGACTTTCGAGCGGGTGGGCGGCTCCCGGACCATCGAGGTGGATGTGCGCATCATTGCAGCCACCAACAAGGATCTGGAAAAAGAGGTGGAAGAGGGCCATTTCCGTGAAGACCTCTATTTCCGCCTGAATGTCATCCCCATCCAGGTGCCGCCCCTGAGGGAGCGGGAAGGCGACATCCCCTTGCTCGTCCACTATTTCCTGAGACAGCACTGCCTGAAAAAGGATCTCCCCGCCAAGAAGATCTCCAAGGAAGCCTTGGACTATCTGGAACGTTACGAATGGCCGGGAAACGTGCGGGAGCTGGAGAACATGATCGAGCGCATGGTGATCTTGACCGAATCGGACACCATCGACGTGCCGGACCTGCCCCCAAGGATCCGCAAGAGCGTACCCAGTCCCGCGCCGGAGCGGATCGAAATCGGGGAAGAAGGCATCGACCTCAAGCAGATCCTGGAGGACCTGGAAAACAAGCTGATTTTGGAAGCCCTCAAGAAGGCGGGGGGCGTCAAAAACCAGGCGGCCAAGCTCCTGGGCCTCAACCGAACCACGCTGATCGAGAAGCTCAAAAAGAAGAAGCTGGAACTGCCCGTCTGATCCTTCCCCGAAGACCAGGTCATTCCCGGCCCCCCACTCCCCGAGCGTACGTTTCGAGCCATCTCCCGTTCGGGACCCGCCGGCGTTCCCCCTGAAACAACCCTTTCCTCAAGCCCCTTTCAGGACCATTCCACACAAGAAAGTCAGGCCTTCGGGGGTCTGGATGCCGCCCTCACTTCCAGCGTCCCCCCTCTTCTTGGATCGCAGACAAAACAAGCAGAGCCCCAAAACGCGCCGCTGGCGAATCCCTTTGTTTCCCGGGGGCTGGTATGTCCCTTGCTAAGCCATACGGCCGGATCGAATTTCTTCTGCGTGCGTCGAACCCCGATTGGATGTTTGGTTGATGGCAGTGCGTCGGTGTTTCCGATTCGTTTGGCTTGTCCTTCTTCTGATGGTTTCCGTCAGTGAGGCGAAGACCGTCGTCCATGATGTCCGCCTGGGGCTCCATCGCGGGTACACGCGGCTCGTCCTGGAATGCGAGGGCGAAAAACCCGCGAAGACCTACCGGGACGGGCACGAAAAATGGATCGTCTCCTTCAAGGATCTTCAGGATCGGACGCCCCATGGCAAGTGGGAACAGAGCACGCTGGGCGTGGTCAGGGGGGTTCGGACCCACGGGGGAGCCGACATGCCCCGGATCCAAGTGGTAGTGGCCGAAGCGGTACAGAAGGCGCGCATCTTCACCCTTCCCGGTACAGGGAGGCATGGGAACGGTTACCGCTTGGTCATGGATTTCTTTACCGAGAACGGCAAGACCCGCGTCCAACCTCAGACCCCGCCATCGGCGGAAGATCCCGGCGCGTCCCCCGCCCGCCCTCCGCAGGAATCAAGAGTGCGTTCGGATCCACAGGGCCCGGTGCCCCAAAAGCCCGGGGTCGGGCTCCATTCGCAACCGGGCGACGCCTTGGCCATGGAAGCCCAGCCCGAAGATTCCCCCCCGATGCAGGAGGAAACCGAACAGGCTTCCGGCATAAGGGCCGATCCCGACCGCTCCAGGAAGGTGTCGAAACCCATCGTCCGCAGATCCCCCTATGATGCGGCCAATGCGATCTTCGAGCTGCAAAGGCAAAGGGGGTTCTCCAGCGGAGAGGGGATTGAGCGCGTCATCTCATCTTACGAAAAGGCACTCAGGGTCGCTCCGGACGACCCGCAGAAACCCTTGGCTCTCTACCGGTTGGGACTGTGTTACAGAAAGACGGGCAAGCCCCATAAGGCCAAGGAGGTTCTGCAGCAGCTGGTGGACGCCTTCGGCTCGGACCCCGTTGCGGCGAGGGCCTGGCTCCTGTTGGGCGAGCTGGCTCAGGACGAAGGGGACCATGTCAATGCCTTGGCGGCTTTCGATCGAGCAGCCCAAAGATCCAGCGGGGGGCCGGAATCCACCGGGATTGCCTACCTTAAAGGGATCAGCCTTCTGGAAGCGGGCAACGCCCAAGAAGCCCGGTCCACTCTCCAACGGATCTTGGAGGAGAACACGGACTTTCATTTAAAGGCCCCCGAAATCTTTCGATACATGGGGGAAGCCGCCTTCGCGCTGAAGGAATTCCCGGAAAGTCGCCGGTGGCTCTTCCGATATCTGAACGTGGCTCCATCCGTTCCAGACAAGGACCTGGTACTCGCCCGCCTTGCAGAAACCTATCTGCAAGAGGGCAACCGCGACATGGCGGACAAACTCTTCGCCCACATCGAGGCCCATTACCCGGGGTCGGAGGGGGATCTCGTGGGCCGCATCCGCAAAGCCGAGTTTTACGAGAGCCAAGGTCCCGACATGCGCGAGGAGGCCCTGCTGATCTATCGGGATCTGGCCGCCCTGCCACTGCCGGAGCCGCTCGGGCACTTTGTTCAATTCAAACTGGCGTATGCCGATTGGCAGCAGGGGCGATACCGCGAGAGTCTGGCCAAAATCGATTCCATCCTCCAGGAGTCGTCCGCATCCTCGGCATTTGACGAGTTTCGGGAGCTTCGCGAGAGGGTTGTTGTGGACTGGGCACGACGGCTTCACGAACAAAAGGATTACAAGGGGGTGATCGAGCTTTACAATGCCGACCCCTTCCTTTTCCAGGAATCCACCGGAACGGACATGCAGATCGTGGTCGCGGAGTCTTTCGAGGCGTTGCGATTCTTCCCCAACGCTCTAGCCCTCTACGAATCCCTCCTGGAAAAGAAACCGGAAGATCGTTGGCGTCTGCACGTGGCGCGATGCGCCTTCGAGATGGGGGAACTGGATAAGGCTTGGCGGGCGGCTGAGGCCATCAAGGGTGCATCCTACGCTCGGGAAAAGGAAGAGATCCTGGGAAGAATCTGCGCCACACGCAGAGACTACCCGGGCGTTTTGGAGCATATCGGGCGGATCGTGGCGGAGAGCGGCGAGGCCGATCCTGTGGACCCGGAGCTCCTCGGCCTCTATGCGGAGGCCTGGCACCGCACGGGCCAACACGAAAAGGCTCTGGTGTGGTGCCGGAAGGCCTTGGGCGCCCTTCCCAAGGGACGACCCCATCTTTTTGTCTCCCTGAGCATCCTGGCCAGCCGGTGTCACCTGAACCTGGGCCGGACAGACAAGGCCCTGGAACTGCTTGAACAGGCGATCCCCCAGGTGGATTCCGAGGATTTGAGAAATCAGCTGACCTATCAGATCGGCATGCTCTTTCTGGAAACAGGCAAGGAGGACAGTGCAGAAAAGACCTTTTCCGAGCTCCTCACGTCCCCCAAAGAGTTCTGGAAAATGGCGGCAAGACAGCAGTTGGACTACTTGAAGATCAAGAAGCAGAATTCGGAGATCTTCTGAGACTCTCGCCACCCGGTGAGCCCATGAGGAAGCGGCGTTGCCCATGCGAATCCTAGTCATCGAGCCGGACCCGAAAGAAGCTCAGATCCTTCAGCACATTCTCTCGGACCTGGGACACCAGTGCGCCACCACCTCCCGATACGACGGCGCCTGGGACCTGGTCGAACGCTTTCGACCCGGTGCGGCTCTTGTGGCTCTCGACGGGGACAGTTCCCCCCTGGTCCAGTTCCTCAGGAAGACCCAGGGCCTGGAAGAGCCCCTTCCCGTCATCGTCGTAACGCGGGCCCCGAACCTGGAAGACGCGGTGGAGATGATGAAGCATGGGGCCCATGATTTCTGGGTTCACCCAATCACGCGGGAACGGCTGGAAAAAGCGCTGGGATGGCTGGAAGGCCGAGACCGGTCTTCCGGCTCACCCGATCCCATCGCTCAACCGTCAAGAGTGATCATCACCCAAAATCCCACCATGATCCGGCTGAAGGCCATGGCCGCCAAAGTAGCGGCCAGCCGGGCCACCGTCTTCATCCAGGGGGAAAGCGGAACCGGCAAGGAACTCTTTGCCAACTACATCCACACGCACAGTCGACGGTCCGGCGCCCCCTTTCTCGCCGTCAATTGTGCGGCCCTGCCGGAAAACCTCCTGGAGAGCGAGCTGTTCGGCTACGAGAAGGGAGCCTTCACCGGAGCCAACCGCCTTCGCAAAGGCAAATTCGAGCTGGCCGACAAGGGCACCCTCCTGCTCGACGAAGTCACGGAAATCCCCATCCACCTGCAAGCGAAGCTCCTGAGAGTACTCCAGGAAGGCGAAGTGGACCGGCTTGGGGGGCGGCTGCCCGTCCCCGTGGATGTCCGCGTCATCGCCACCACCAACCTCAACGTGGCGGAAGCCGTAAAGGAAAATCGCTTCCGAAAGGACCTGTACTACCGCCTCAATGTGATACCGCTCAGAATACCGCCCCTGCGCGAAAGAAGGGACGACCTGCCCCTTCTGGTGGTCCACTTCCTGAAAAAGTTCAGGGAATTACACGGAACCAGGACCACGGAGGTCGCGCCGGAAGCCCTTAGAAAAATGGAAGCCTACCCTTGGCCAGGCAACGTGCGCGAACTGGAAAACGTCGTCCAGAGGGCGGTCCTGATCCATGACGAGAAGATTTTGCAGCCCCAACACATCGACTTCGATCCCGTGGAAGACCTGGATGCGCCCCAGGACCTTCCGCTCATGAGCATCGGTGAAATGGAGCGCCGCATGATCCACAAGGCCCTGGAAACCACCGAAGGCAATCGGACCCGGGCCGCAGAACTCCTCGGGATCAGCGTGCGAACCCTCCGAAACAAACTGAACGATTACAAACAGCTCTCCGGCGATAGCGCAGCCTAACCCCAAAGAGTCATGGTAGTGACATCCGCCCGGGGGGCCTCTCTGTCAATTTCATGACACCCTCCCCCTTGGACCCCGCCCTCCTCTTGCATTCGACCACCCTTCCGCATGGTATGGACTTTGCTTCTTCGTCAGGACGGCAATCTTGGAAATCTTGGATATGGATCCCTTGTGGAGGAGCCGACCATGGGTCACGGGAACGCCATTGACAGGACGGTCGCCCTGATGCAGGACCGTCTGAACCTGAACACCTTGAATCACAAGGTCATTTCCAGCAACCTGGCCAACATCAACACCCCCCGTTATGTGGCCAGGCACCTTTCCTTCGAGCAAACCCTGAGGGAGACCCTGGAAGAGGACGTCCTGCACCTGGTCCGAACCCGGGGCGAACATATGGACCCTGCGGATGTGGAAGAGGCCCTACGCGAACCGCAGTTGGTGGAAACGGGGCCGGTGGACCTGGATAGCGAGATGGCGCGCCTTGCCCAGAACAGCGTGGAGTACCAGTTCATCGTGACCATGCTCAACAAGAAATTCACCTTGATCAAGGCGGTATTGGAAGGAGGACGCTAATGGATTTCCAGAGCGCCATGCACATCAGCGCCTCGGGGCTGAAGGCCAACAGGGTCTGGATCAACGTGGTTTCCGCCAACCTGGCCAACATCAATACCACCCGAACGGCTGAAGGAACCCCCTACAAGCGGCGAACGCTCATCCTGGAAGCGACCCCCGAACAGGCCGATTTCCAGGCCGTTTTCAACGAGGCCCTGGAAGGCCAACTGGAGAGGGTGGAAGTGAGCGAGATCGTACCCGACGGCAGGGATTTCAGGATGGTCTACAATCCCGGCCACCCGGATGCCGATGAGGAAGGCATGGTGCTCATGCCCAACATCAATCCTGTGGAGGAGATGGCCAACATGATGAACGCCGCGCGCTCTTACGAAGCCAATCTGGCGGCCTTGAACACCGCACGGCAGCTCGCCCTGAAGGCCCTGGAGCTGGGCCGTTAACCCATCTTAGGAGATGGTTCCCATGAAGATCACGGAATCCTGGAATGCCCGCCCTGTTTCGGACATGGCCCTGCGCGGCAATGAAGCGCGGCGGCAAGGCGGTTCTTTTTCCACGGAGCTGAAGGAGACCCTACAGGGAGTCAATCATCTGCAGAACCGCGCAGAAGAAGCCATGGTGGAAGGAGCGGTTCGGGGCGCTGAAAACATTCACGAAACGATGATCAAACTGCATGAGGCGGAAATAAGCTTGAAACTCCTGGTCAAGACCCGGGACAAGGCACTGGAGGCCTATCAAGAGATCATGCGGATGCAGTTCTAAGACACGCGTGGGTAAGGAGTGAGCCGGGGCATGGAGAAGCTGCGCGCCTTTTTTTCCCGATTGAAGAGCTCTTTTTTGGATCTTCCCGGACCCCAGAAGATTCTGACTCTCGGTTCGGTCCTTCTCCTGGTGGGGAGCCTGGCGTACCTGGCCGTCACCTTCAACCAGGTGGAATACGCTCCACTTTATTCGGAGCTTTCCGAAGCGGATCTGGCCTCCGTCGTGGAGGTGCTCAAAGAGAAAAAGGTTCCTTACAAGCTGACCGGAACTCAGGCCGTGGCCGTTCCCAAAGACAAAATCTACGAAACACGGCTCGCGCTGGCGGCCGAAGGTCTGCCCCGGGGAAGCGGTGTGGGCTTTGAGATCTTCGATCAGCAAAGGCTGGGAAGCACGGAATTCGTGCAGCGAATCAATTACCAGCGAGCCCTTCAGGGGGAGCTGGCACGCACCATCAACCAAATGACGGAAGTCCAGGAAAGCCGGGTTCACCTGGTCTTGCCTGAAGACGCCCTCTTCGCCGAGGACCAGAAACCTCCCCGCGCCGCGGTGTTTCTCAAGCTGCGCCCCGGCGCCCAACTCGGCCAGCGCCAGCTGCAGGCCATCGCGAACCTGGTGGCCAGCGCCGTGGAAGGCCTGGAGACCGATAACGTGACCATCATGAGCACGGACGGAAAGGTCTTCTACAAGAAGGACCGAAGCGAATCCCCCCTGGAGATGAGCGCCCATCAGCTGGAAGTGAAGCATCGGGTGGAGGAAGATCTTCGCAACAAGGTCCAGAACATGCTGGCCCGCGTGGTGGGAGCCGACAAGGTGGTGGCCCAGGTTTCCGTGGACCTGGACTTCAGCCGGGTGGAAATCGCCGAAGACATCTACGACCCGGACAGCGCCGTCGTGAGAAGCCAGCAAAGGAGCCTGGAGACCTCCCAGGGCAAGGAGCTCACGCCGCGGGGAAACCCGGACGCCCCCATCAACATCGAAAGCCGCCTGCTCGAAAACCAGCCGGGCGCGGAACAAAAAACCTTCAACAGGCAAAAAGAGACGGTCAATTACGAGATCAACCGCATCAACCGACAGATCGTACGCTCTCCGGGAACCGTTCGGAAAGTGTCGGTGGCCGTGGTGGTGGACGGCCCCTACCGGACGGAAACCTCCGCCGACGGAAACCCGGAAAGGGTCTTCGTGGGCAGAAGTCCCCAGGAGCTCAAGACCCTGGAAGACCTGGTCAAGAAGGCGGTGGGATTTGACGAGGGCCGCGGAGACCAGGTCTCCATCACCAATGTTGCCTTCGCCTCCGACCCGCTCCAAGGATTGGACTCGCCCGTCCCGGAAAACAAGTACCTCGCCCTGCTTCGCCAGCACCAGAAGATCCTTTTCAATCTGCTCCTGCTCTTGCTGGTGTTCTTGTTCGTGGTGCGCCCCTTTATGAAGCGATTCCAGCAAATCGGCGATGGCGAACCCGCCCGGGGAGGCCGCCACCCTGCTCTACCCGGAGGGGAGGAGGAGGACCTGCTGGAAGCTCCCAAGGAATTGCCCTTGCGGGAACAGGTGATGGATCTGGTGTTCGAGAACCCGACCCAGGCGGCCCAGGTGATTCGAGCCTGGATCAAGGAGGACGCATAAACGATGGCGAAGTTGTCCGGACTGCAGAAGGCCGCCGTAGTGCTTTTGGCGTTGGGGGAACAGGCTTCCGCCCAGATCCTCAAGGATCTGAGCCCCGCGGAAATCAAGAAACTGGGCTCCCAGATCGCGCGTCTGGAAAAGGTTGAGAAACCCACCACCGACGAGGTTCTCAAGGAATTCCTCGTGTGCATGAAAGAGGACCAAGGCGTCCACATACCCGGCAACCTGTTCCTGAAAAAGCTACTGCCGGCGGTTCTCAGCCCGGACGAGGCCCAATCGGTCATGACCACCATCGAGGAGGAAAACCAAAAGGTCCCCTTCAAGAACTTGCAGGACGTGGACCCGCGGGTTCTTGCCAATTTCATTAAGAACGAGCATCCCCAGACCATTGCCATCATCCTGGTTCACCTGGACCACGAAAAAGGCAGCGAGGTTCTGGGACTCCTTCCGGAAAACCTCCAGTTCGAGGTGGCCAACCGGATCGCCACCCTGGAGACGGTGCCGCCGGACCTCCTGCGGGAAGTGGACGAGGTTCTCGAAAAGGAACTGCTCTCCGTATCGGATCAGGGCTATAAGATCGTCGGAGGGGTGCAGGCGGTAGCCGAACTGCTCAACCGATGCGACCGCCGCACCAGCGACAACATCCTGCAGGCACTGGAAGACCACGATGCCGAACTTGCGGATAACGTGCGTAATCTCATGTTCGTTTTCGACGACCTGGTGAATGTGAACGACCAGGGCATCCGGGAGCTGCTCAAGGAAATCACCAACGAGGACCTCACCCTGGCCCTCAAGACGGCCTCGGAAGAAGTCAAGCAGAAGATTCTGAAGAATCTGTCCCAGCGCGCCGCCCAGATGCTTCTGGAAGACATGGAGGTCATGGGGCCGGTGCGGCTGAGCGACGTGGAAGCCGCCCAGCGCAACGTGCTCAATGTGGCCCGCAAGCTGGAGAAGGAAGGACGACTGATGCTGGCCAGAGGAGACGGCGGCGATGCCCTCGTCTAAGGTCGTCAAAGGGGCCCGTCAAGAGACCTGGGCCAAGTTCGCCTTTCAGGAGATCGGCTCTGAAGACGAATCGGGAGGGATTCCCGCTCACTCGCAAGCCGGGGCCGCCCCGACGGATGTGGATCCCCTGGAGGATTTGGAGGAAACCATCCGGCGCCAGCTCCTGGAAGCGGAGCGCCGGGCCCAGGAGATCGAACGGGACGCCTACCAAAAGGGCTACGAGCAGGGCCGAAAGGACGGCTTCGACTTCGGCGCCAAGAGCATGCGTGTGATTCAGGAGCAGATGGAGACGCTGCTTGGCCACATGGAAGGCCTCCCGTCCCAGATCCTCCAGGACTACCGGGAATGGCTCATCCGAGCCAGCCTGTCCCTGGCGAAGGTCATCGTGCGCCGTGAGGTGCGTGCGGACGCCGCCATCCTGGCCGCCCTGGTGGATGAGTGCATGGAGAGCATGGACCGTTCGCACGAAATCACCCTCGTGCTCCACCCGAAGGACAAGGCACTCTTGGAAAAACATGGCGTTCTGGCCAGGTGGGCAGGGGCGCAGGAAGCCGCGGACGGAGTCCTGCACATCCGCACCGACTCCGAAATGGAACGGGGCGGATGTCGGCTGATCAGCGCGATCCAGGAGATCGATGCGACCCTGGAGACCCGTTGGAAGGATCTGGAAGCGCGCCTCACCAGCGATTCGCACGCCGAGGCTCCCCATGAAGCGTGACTACTTGCATCTGGAGGACCTTCCTCTGTCGATCGGAACCGCCGGCAAATGGAAGCGATACGGCAGGGTGCATCTGCTTTTGGGCAACCTGATCGAGGCGGTGGGGTTCGAGGCGACCCTCGGGACCATCTGCAGGATCCACTCGCAGACGGACTCCCCGCCCGTCTTTGCCGAGGTGGTGGGATTTCATGGGAAGAACCTCAAGTTGGTTCCCCTATCGCCCGTCCAGGGCTTGGCCCCCGGCAACCGGGTGGAGATCCACCCCCACTCCGCATCCTGTACCGTCGGTCGCGAGCTCCTGGGCCGAGTCCTCAACGGAATGGGAGAACCCGTGGACGCCCTCGGCCCCCTGCCCACCGGCACGGCTTATCCCCTGCGTTGCCCCGTCCCCAACCCCCTGGACCGGCCCATCATCTCGGAACAACTGGACGTGGGCATCCGGGCCATCAACGGGTTGCTTCCCATCGGGAAGGGACAACGGATGGGCATCTTCGCCGGCTCCGGGGTGGGAAAAAGCACCTTGCTGGGCATGATGGCCCGTTACACCTCCGCCCCGGTCAACGTCATCGCTCTCATCGGAGAGCGCGGCAGGGAAGTCAATGAGTTCCTGGAATCGGAACTGGGCCCTGAAGGGAGACGGCGCTCGGTGGTGGTGGTGGCCACCTCCGACCAGCCGGCGTCCCTGCGCGTGCGCGCCGCCTATGTGGCGTGCGCGGTGGCGGAATATTTCAGGGATCAGGGGCAGGATGTTCTCTTCATGATGGATTCCGTGACCCGATTCGCCATGGCCATGAGGGAGATCGGGCTCGCCGCCGGAGAGCCCCCCACCACCAAGGGCTACCCGCCCAGCGTCTTCGGTGCCCTCCCTCAGCTCCTGGAACGCGCCGGCAACTTCTCCCAAGCATCCATCACCGGCATCTACACCGTCCTCGTGGAAGGCGACGACCTGGACGACCCCATTGCGGATACCGTCCGCTCCATCCTGGACGGACATATCGTCCTGGACCGGGAGCTGGCTCACCGGCGGCACTACCCCGCCATCAATCCCCTCAAGAGCGTCAGCCGGTTGACGGATCGCCTCCTGGATCCGGAAGTGAAAAGCCGGGCGTCCAGGTTCATCGAAGTCCTCGCCCAATACAAGTCCGCCGAAGACATGATCAATATCGGTGCCTACCTGAAGGGGAGCCACGGCCCCACCGATTACGCCATCCAGATGATCGACAAGCTCAACGATTATCTGAAACAACCCGTCACCGAACGGGCCACCATTGAACAGGCCCATCAGTCCTTGAAGAAGCTCTTCGATTGAGTTGGAGCCCCATGGCCTTTCAATTCCGTTTCCGCAAGCTTCTCGAACACAGGGAACATCTGGTGCGGCAGTCGCAAATCGAGCTGGCCAACGCTCTGGCGGAAGTCCGGGAGATCGGGCGGCGGATAGCCGCCGTCGAAAGGCAGTTGCAGGACACCAGAGAGCGTCTTTCGAAGAAGCAGCGCGAAGGCATCTCCGTGGCCGAGTTTCTTTCCTTCCAGGATCACCTGTCGGGATTGGAACAACAATTGCTTAAGCTGAACGAACAATGGGAGGCGGCGCAGCATAAAGCCGCCGCCCGGCAGGAAGCCTTGGTGGACAGAGAGCGAGAGGCCAAGAAACTGGAGAGACTGGAAGAGATCGATCATGAGCGCTTCCGAATCGAGGAAAAGAAACGAGAGCAGAGGCATTTGGACGAATCGGCCCAAACAACCCTCCTGCGAGGGCCTCTCCCCCTCGGAAACGAACCCCCCTGAGCCGAACAGGCCCCCCCGGAAGGGCCTGTCCTTTCTTCTGGCCGGGCTCCTGGTGCTGGGGGGTCTCAAGGTGGGGCTCAGCACTCTGGATCTTTGGGGAAAACTTCCGCAGCCCGCAAACGTCATGGAGCTCCGGGAAGTGCATGCCCAGGAGCAATCCGAGACGCCCCCGCCCCGCCCCTCTTCCCAGGCAGACCCGAACGAAGCACCCCGCCCCATCCATGAAGAAGTCCTCCTCACCCCCGAAATGATGGCTCATCTCAAAGAGCAGAAGGAACAGCTCCGGCAAAAGGAGCAGGAACTGACGGAGCGTGAAGCGTATCTCCGCCAAATGGAGGAGGAGATCGAAAGCCGATTGAAGGAACTCATCGCTCTGCAGGAAAAGATACAGAAGGCCCAGGAAGAAATCCGCATCTATCGTGAAGAACAGGAACAGGCCAGAAGCGCTCAAATCCGCGCATTGGCCAAGATTTACGGAAACATGAAGCCCAAGGAAGCCGGGGAGCTCATGCAAAACCTGGAAGACGACCTGGTGGTGAAGATCATCTCCCTCATGACCGCAGACCAGGCCGCCAAAATCCTTTCCAGCATGGAGGTGAAAAAGGCCGCCAAGATTTCCAAGGCCCTCACCGCCAACTGATCTCCCGCACCACCCGCACCTCCCTCCCACCCCGCCGCCGGGCGCCGCCGCCCGGCGGCAACTTTTTCTCACCAGTGCTGAAAAATTTGCCCCCTTTCGAGGGGCGGGCAAGGCCCCACTCCGTTTCGAGGCGCACAAGACATGGATTTCACAGCTTTTTCCATGACACCCCCATCTGGCATCCTAATTGCCATCCCAATGGGCCGACACGCAACGACTCCATGGACCCATTGGAAAAAGGGGCACACATGCTGCCACTCTCACTCAATGTCTCGCAAATGCTTTCCGAATTCCTGGCCAAGGAACGGGAGCGAATCGGGAAGAAAGTTCTGTCCTCGGAGTTCCAGCAGGATCTGGCTTCCGAGATGAACCTCCTGCTGGGAAAGGCCGGTGGCACATCTTCCGGAGAATCTCTCCAGCTGCCGTCGGGATGGACCGTGGACCTCCCCGTGTCGGCAAATTCAGCCGAAGACCTGTGGGACGCCCTGGCCGCACTGGGGGGCGATTCCATGAGCGGTCGGCGCCCGGCGGCCGATTCAACGCAAGAGCCGGATGCCACCCTCGTTCTGGCCGACCCCCTGCTGCTTCAGAAGGTTCTGGCGCGGTTGCACGTTCCCGCGGAAACACGCAATGAACTTGCGGCGGAAACGGGAGACGAAGGCGCCATAAGCCTTCGGACCCTCACCGATCTGCTGGGAAGGGCTGCCGAGGCGTCCCCCGCCCTGGGCGAATCGCGCGCGGCCGTCGCCCCCGCCACTGTGCGGCGTCTTCTGAAAAACATCCGGTGGTCGGAGGGGGACAGCTCCCTGCCCTTGGATTGGGAAAAAGCCGCCGGGACGTCCGAATATGACTTGGAGCGGATCACGGCCCTGTTTTCCAAGATACTCGAAACGGCCGAGGAAATACCATCCAAGGAAGCCCACGGCTCTCTGCAGCCACTGGAAACCGCCCAGGGAAACGCCGCCTCGAAGGCCGAGGACCCGATTCCTTTGCACGCTGAGCCCGAGAGAGGGACCGCGCCCGGCCTGGCCGGTTTCGCCGCCCCTTCCGAAACCTCCCCCAAAGACGAAAAGGATCGAGCAGGGAGATCCCCTCTCTTTGAGGGGTCCGCACCGGGCTCTCAAGATTCTTTGGAGCACCTTCTCTCTCCCCCGTCAGCCGAGGAAGTGACCACAAAACGAAGGGAAAGCGTTTCCGGCAATCCTTCCCCCGACGGAGAGAAGAAAAAGGCAAGGCGGCACGCCTCGCCCCCGGCGGACGACCGAAGCGGTGTGCGGACGGAAAAGCTCCAGGCAAGATACAACCCGGAAGTTTCCACGCCCACGACGGAAAATTCCCAGGAAGGCGCCCCGTTGCCGGGTGAAGCGATCGAGAGCCCACTGGAACGGCTGCGATCGTGGGCCCGCCCCCTTCTGGAAGGTGGGCCCCAGGCACAAGAGCTTGCGGGTCTTTCGCTCGCCGTCACCGGCGAGGATGCCTCAGAGGAACAGGCCCCCTCCCTGGACGCCGGCCTTCAGGCGATGCGGGCCGCGGCCAAGGCCGCCCTTACAAGCGAACAAAGGAGCGGCTCTTTCGCGCAGGCCGAAGCAGGGGTCGCCCCCTCTGCCCGTACGCAACAGCCTCTGCCCCAGGTTGAAGGCGTGGGAACCCTTGGCGGATCGGAGAGCCGAGGCCAGGACGCCCATGCCCTGTTGAGACAGGCGGATGCCGCTCAACCTGACGTTCACAAATCCGATCCCACCCCATCCGACCCCGAAAGGAAGGCCGCCCAAGGGGGGAGTGGAAAAGGTATCGCCTTCGCCCATCTGCAATCCCAGGCGTTCGAAGGAAAGGACGAGGCAGACGGGCAGCAGCGCCTACCCTTTTCGGGAAGCGAGCCCCACAGCCTCCGACAACCCTTGAGCTCCACGCAACGGATTTCGACCGTACCCGCAAGCCCCCAGGCCCTCGAGTCGGGCGGGGGGGATGCCGATCTCTCCACGGAAACCGCTTTTGTGGAAGGTCGTCCGGACGAGGACGCCGCCATCGGATTGCATTCCAGACCCCGTTCCCATGCGGGCGCGGTGGAAGGCCCGGGAGGCGGCATGGGCCGATCTTCCGCATTCCCTAACGGGGAAAACCTTTCCCAGGGGTTTCAGAAGGAGGGCGCTTGGGCACGCGGCCACTGGAATGAGAACGGGCAGAGTATCTCCATCAGACAGCAACCGTCGGAACCCTTCGTGCTCCCGGCGGGCTCCGCTTCCTCCCTCCAAGGGACTCTTTCCTCCGGGCGAATGGAGTCTGCTGCACCGGTTTTCAGTTTTGCCGAGGCCCAGTGGCCCCAGGATCTGGCAGACCTGGTGGGACGCATGAGCCGGGAAGGAAGACACCGCATGACCCTCGAGGTGGAACCCAAGCATCTGGGGAAACTCAGCCTTCGGATCGAAACCCATGGGAATGCCGTGAGCGCCTGGATCCAGACGGAGCATCCCGACGCCCGCGACCTCCTGGCCCGCAACAGCGCCTTTCTCCAGAATCTCCTTTCCGAACAAGGCCTCAACCTGAGCCAGTTTTCGGTGGACGTCCGGGAACACCACCGCCATCCCGGGCGTCGCGCCGAAGAGGAGCCCGGGACCGGCAACCGGGCAAGGGGCACCGAAACGGCAGGTCCGGTCAAAGGCCCCGGCATCGCCCGGTACGCAGGCGCGACGGGGACCACCATCAGTCTAAGGGCGTAGGCACACAGCTTATCCACTTCACGAGGTGACCATCATGGCCGTCAGCTCCGTTACAAGCACCACACAAACCTCGTCGACAACGTCCAGTGACGGGACGACCGCGGGGGCCGCGCTGTCCGACATGAACGCCTTTCTGTTGCTGTTCACAACCCAGCTCCAGAATCAGGATCCCACCAACCCCATGGACACCTACGAGATGTCGGCCCAGCTGGCCCAGTTCAGTACCGTCGAGAAATTGACACAGATCCACAGCCAGCTGGAAACCCAGGAGAACTATCTCGCCTCCATCAACAACGCCCAGGGCATTCAATTTCTGGGGAAGACGGTGAGCGTGGCGGGCAACGGGATTCAGGTGGCGGACGGGAAGATCAGCGACGCCCTGGTGGAGCTGGAGGAAGCGGCGGACGTCACCGTGACCATCTATGATGAATCGGGAGACGCCGTCCGGACCCTTGCCCTGGGAACCCTGGAGGCGGGCCGCCACGCAATCGAGTGGGACGGCAAGGACGATTCGGGGAAATCGGTCTCCGACGGCACCTACACTTTCGAAGTGTCAGCCACCGATGTAAGCGGCAACACCGTGGCCTCCACATCCATCATGGCAGGAAGCGTTTACGGGTTCAGAATGGAAGACGGTGTCAGCTATCTGGTTCTGGGGGGCAGCGACGGCCTGCTGGTTCCGGTGGGCTCGATCCTGCGCATCGAAACCTCCGGCTAGCCTTCATGAACCAGGAGGACAGAGAAACCGCAAGCAAATCCGCGAACGGGGCCCTTTGGGGCCGATGACCAGGAAAAACACGAGGAGGAACATCCATGGGTATCAGCCAAGCGATGAACATAGGCGTCAGCGGTCTCAACAGCTCCGCCACGGCTCTCACGGTGGTGAGCGACAACATCGCCAACGTGAACACCACCGCCTACAAGGCCAATAGCGTCCGTTTCGGCGATTTGGTGGGAGGCTACTACTCCACCTTGTCCAAAGACACCGACCGGGAAGGGGCCGGAACCGCCATCATGGGGATCGTGACGGAATTTTCTCAGGGTTCGCTGCAGAGCACCACCCGGTGGTCGGACCTGGCCATCAACGGCGAGGGTTTTTTCAGCGTGCGAGTGCCCGGATCCACCACGGTTTACTACACGCGGGACGGCGGCTTCCACATGGACAAGGACGGTTACTTCGTGAACGAGCTAGGCTACCACGTCCTCAACAGGGACGGAAACGAAATCCTCGTGGACAACCCCGCCGATCCGAAACTGACGGACTACAGCGTGGATTCCAACGGTCAGATCTGGGGCACCCCGCTGGATCCCCACCAGGTCATGATCTGCGACACCCAAGGGAACTCCAATCCCAAGGCCTACGGTAGCATCTATATTCAAAATCCCATAGCCGACGGCAGCACCATTACCATCTCTTTGACGGACACATCCGGCAATACGGTGACTCTCGACCTCGATGTCGGGAGCGCAGCCGATCTTCCGCTCAACTATGACACCGACAACGACAACGTGAACGACGCTTTCGTCGGGGCCATCAACCTTTCCGAGTTCGACCTCACCACCATCCTCGCCTCCGGTACCGCCAACGAGGACTCCTACCTGGTCACTAGTGTCGACGATGGCTCGGGCCTTGTGGAAGACTCCGATTGGGTGGCCACCAGCAACGATCCTCAACCGGTGGTCGGGGGACAACTGAGGGTGTCCACCTTCGCCAACAACAACGGCCTTGTCCGGCACGGCAACAACCTCTACACTCAGGGACCGGAATCCAAGTTTCCCATCCATGGGACGGCCAACGACGGAGTCCGCGGCGGCATCTCAAGCCTCACCATCGAGGCATCGAACGTGGACCTGGCCAAGGAGATGGTGAACATGATCACCTACCAGGCCAGCTACACAGCCAACTCCAAGACCATCACCACCGCCAGCCAGCTCCTGGACGTGGCCGTGAACATGGTCCGCTAGACCCAATCGGTACTTTGAGTGCCTCCTTCCCCACCCCCGCGGGAGCCCGCCCGCGGGGGCATCCTTTCCGCCCCTGGGCTTTTTCATCTCCCCTACTAAGTCATTTTTTTGACTTGCCCCCGCCCCCCTTTCCTCCGCTCGTTGCCGGCCGGGTTGGTAGGGACGAAAGATCTTTCGCCCCTACCGCCGGCGAAAACCCCAAAAGAGTTTGTTCGAAAATTCCATTCCTCTTCTTGGGATTGAGCCGCTGTTGGTCGTGTCGGGGCGGTTCCCGATCCGCCCCCAGAAGGCTGTCCGTCAACGCCGCGGATGAGCACTTTTCTCGTAGCGCAGCCCTTTAGGGCTGCGGAGGAACCCCCGACCGTCGGATAGTCCATCGCGTATTTCTCGGCACTTCAGGGAGTTACGATGACCCTTTCCGCGGGGCTGAAGCCCCGCGGCTACGAGGAGCACCAAAATTCCTCGGCCTTGTAGGTGGGAGAGCCATTGCCAGACAGGCTCCTGGCTGACGGCCCGGTTGGTGGGGGCGCAAGATCTTTCGCCCCTACCGTCGCGGAAGGCCACATACGAGCTCGCTCGAATAAGCCGTTCCCCAGGAGATCGCGTCCACCTTGGTCGTGACGGGGCGGTCCCCGAACCGCCCTTCGAGGAAAGGACCGTCAACGTTGAGACGCCCCGCCCAAACGGCCCCTGCCCCCACCGGAGCGCGGATGCCAGACGGAAAGGGAAAACAGCACCCCCTCGGCGTTGTGGTACAGCCCTTTAGGACCGCGAAAAAGGAGCCTGTAAGCAAGGCACGCCGGCCACCGGACTCAAGTAAAAACGTCTTCCGCCCGATATTCCCTACGGCTGGCGCGGTGTTTGCTACCCCCTGCCGTGAGTCTGTTCGGCCCGGGCACGCTTGGATTTTTGCATGAACTCATGGTTTTCGAGGTGATCGAGTACGCATGGACATCGCAACCCTAGTCGGCATCGTATCCGCCTTCGCCCTGGTCATCATCTCCATCATGATGGGGGGAGGCCTGGGGCTGTTTGTCAACATCCCCTCCCTCATGATCGTTGTGGGCGGCACTTTGGGGGCCACCATGGTGAACTACCCGCTGGCCGACGTGCTGGGGGTTTTCAAGGTGGTGAAAAACGTCTTCTTCACCAAAGTGTGGAGCACCCAGGAAGTGGTGGACCGTTTTGTGGATTTTGCCAACAAGTCGCGCCGCGAGGGCATCCTGGCCCTGGAATCGGAGGTGGCCAACCTGGACGACGACTTCATGGTCAAGGGCCTGCAGCTCACCATCGACGGCATGGAGCCAGAGTCCATCCGGGAGATTCTGGAAACGGAGATCGAGTACCTGGAGGAACGCCACAAGTCGGGGGCGGAGATCCTCACCACCATGGCCACGTTCTTCCCCGCCATGGGCATGATCGGCACCCTGATCGGCCTGGTGCAGATGCTGGCCACCATGGACGATCCCAGCACCATCGGCCCCTCCATGGCCGTGGCCCTGCTCACCACGTTCTACGGGGCCGTGGCGGCCAACCTGGTGTGTCTGCCCATGGCCGGAAAGCTCAAAAAGAGGAGCCAGGAGGAGACCCTGGTCAAGGAGATGATCATCAGTGGGATAGTGAGCGTGGCCAACGGGGAGAATCCCCGCGTCATCGAGCAGAAGCTCCACTCGTTCGTGCCCCCGACCGCACGAGAAAGCAGGTTTGATTAACGACTGGGCAAACGGAAAGGAAAAGTGAAGGAGCACGGGCATGGCTAAAAAGAAGGAAGCGGCGGAAGCAAAGAACCAGCAGCAAGAGGAAAAGAAATCCCCTTTGATGAAGATCCTCCTGCTGGTGGTTCTGCTGGCCGTTGTCGGAGGGGGGGGGTTTTTCGCCTATACCAAGTTTTTTGCCGGAAAAGAGAAGGAAACCCCGGCCCAGGCCAAACCCGCCCTGGAAAAGCCGGTCATAAAGAACCTGGACACCTTTCTGGTGAACCTTTCTGATCCGGGCGGAGAGCGCTACCTGAAGATCACCATCCAACTTAAGTTGAGCAGCGAGGCCGCTTTGGCCGAATTCGACACGCGCAGCGCCGAACTGAGAGATGCCATTCTCATGTTGCTGTCCAGCAAGGAATACGACGATATCTCGTCGCTGTCCGGCAAGCTCGCTCTCAAAAGGTCCCTGGCCGACAGCCTGAACCGGATTCTGAAGCAAGGCCAGGTGCTCGACATCTATTTCACCGAATTTCTCGTCCAATAAGACAGGCCCGCGCCCATGGAACACGTCCTTTCGCAAGATGAAGTGGATGCCCTGCTCAAGGGACTGGACGGCGGAGAGATCGAAACGGAGACGGATGCCGCCCAACCGGACGACGGGCAAAAGGGCATCCGACCGTATGATCTCACGAGTCAGGATCGGATCATCCGCGGTCGGATGCCGACTCTGGAGATCATCAACGATCGATTCGCGCGGGTCCACCGCATCACCCTTTCCGGCGCCTTGCGCAAAGTGGTGGACATCACGGTCACCCAGAAGGAGATGATCAAGTTCGGGGACTTCATCCGCACCCTGCCCGTTCCCACCAGCCTTCACGTACTCAAGATGGAGCCCCTGCGGGGACACGTGCTGCTCGTCGTGGAAAGCCGCCTGATCTTCAACCTGGTGGATTGCTTCTTCGGAGGGACCGGCAGAAGCAGTTTCAAAATCGAAGGGCGGGACTTCACCTCCATCGAGCAGCGGGTCATCAACAAGGTGGTGCGCATGGCCCTCAAGGACCTGGAGGAAGCCTGGAACCCGGTCACATCCATCGCGTTCCGGTTCGTGCGTTCCGAGGTGAATCCCCAGTTCGCCACCATCGTGCCGCCCACGGAGTTGGTGATCGTCGTCCACTACGAACTGGAGATGGACTCTCTCATGGGAAAGATCATCCTGTGCCTTCCCTATTCCACCATCGAGCCCATCCGCTCCAAGCTTTCCGCAAGTTACCAGAGCGACCAGCTGGAGGTGGACTTTTCGTGGACCCGGCGGTTCATCCGCCGCCTGCGGGAGGTGCAGGTCTCCTTGACCGTGGAGCTGGGACGCACTCAGATCAAGGGTCAGGACCTGTTGCGCCTGGAAAAGGGAGACGTGATCCTCCTGGATCAGGACGTAAGCCACCCGCTTCTCGTGACCGTGGAGGGAGTGCCCAAGTACCGGGCCGAAGCGGGAATTCACAAAGGCAATCAGGCCGTCAAGATCGTGGAGCTCATCACACCTCCGAGAGACTGAAGGCAACCGTGAAGATGAGAAGGGAGATCGTCCATGGCTGAAAAAGCCAAAGGGAACATGGCCACGGAGTTGGAACCTATGCAGGCCCCCACCGTTTCGGCCCCCAAGACCGGCAGCGGCAACGACGGCGCCGGAGACGATGCCGAGGCGGCCATGAAAAAGGAGATGCGGGATCTGGATTTCATTCTGGATCTGCCGCTGGAAATCTCCGTGGAGCTGGGTAGGACGAAGCTGCTTATCAACGACCTGTTGCAGCTCGGACAAGGGTCCGTGGTGGAATTGAACAAGTTCGCCGGGGAGCCTCTGGAGATCCTGGTCAACAACAAACTCATCGCGCGCGGGGAAGCGGTGGTGGTCAACGAAAAGTTCGGCGTGCGCATCACCGACATCATCAGCCCCTTGGAGCGCGTCAAGCAACTCGGCTGACCTATGGATTTTGCACTCCACTTTCTCCAGACAGCGGCGGCGCTGGCCTTGGTGGTGGCCCTCCTTTTGGGGTTCTCCCACGTGGTGAAGCGCTTCGGATGGCCCCTTTCCAAGGGACAGGGCACTTCGCACATCCGGGTTCTGGAGCGCCGCTTTCTGACCAACAAGCACTCCCTGGTCTTGGTTCGCGTTCAGGGCGAGCGGCTCCTGATCGGAGTGTCCCCCAACGGGATGGAACTTCTGGCGAGTCTTGCGGATCGTCCGGAAGAATCGGCAGATCTGCGGGCAGAGGGGGACGTACCGTGACAACGAAAAGAATCCTCCTGCTCCTGGCCCTGTTGGGGATCTTCTGGCACTTGAACGCCGCCGAATGTCGGGCCTTGGACCTGAATCTGCCCGCCGTCCGGTTTCAGATGGACGACGCTCAGGCCCCCGAACAGGTGGCCGGCGTTCTCAAGATTCTTTTTGTCCTGACCATCCTGTCCGTCGCGCCTTCGATCCTGGTTCTCATGACCTCCTTTACAAGGCTGGCCGTGGTCTTCGCCTTCCTCAGGACCGCGCTGGGCACGCAACAGTCCCCGCCGAACCAGGTAATCGTGGGCCTTGCGCTTTTTTTGACCATGTCCATCATGTGGCCCGTCTGGCAGCAGATCCACGATCAGGCCCTGAGGCCCTTCCAGGCCCAGGAGATCTCCGGGGAGGAGTTCCTCCAGCGGGCCGTGACACCGCTCAAGAATTTCATGCTCAAGCAGACGCGGGAAAAGGACCTCAAACTCTTCGTGTCGTTCACCTCCGACGAAAAGCCGAAGGATGCCGCTTCCCTGCCCTTGAGCGCCGTGGTTCCGGCCTTCGTCATCAGTGAACTCAAGACCGCCTTCCAGATCGGGTTCCTCCTGTATGTTCCGTTCCTGGTCCTGGACATGGTGGTGGCGAGCATCCTTCTGTCCATGGGAATGATGATGTTGCCCCCGGTCATGATCTCTCTGCCGTTCAAGCTGATGCTCTTTGTCCTGGTGGACGGCTGGAATCTTCTGGTTGCGTCCCTGGTGAAGAGCTTTTAGGAGTCGCGTCCATGACCCAGGAATTCGTCATCGGAATGGCTCGCCAGGCCCTGGAGACGATGCTCATGGTCAGTCTTCCCGTTTTGCTGGTGAGCCTTATCGTGGGGGTCCTCATCAGTCTGTTTCAGGCGATCACCCAGATCCAGGAAATGACCATCACTTTCGTGCCGAAGATCGTGGTCACCTTCCTTTCCCTGCTCATCTTCGGGACGTGGATGACCGGAAAGATGCTCTCCTTTACCCGGGAGATCCTTCTCAACATACCCCACTGGATCCGATAGGGGACCGGTTCCATGCCCACGTTCTCCATCGACCTCACCCAGGTCCGGATCTTCCTGAGCCTTCTTCTGCGCATCGGTCTTTGCTTTTTCCTCCTCCCTGTTTTCCGGGCCCAGCAGGTGCCGGCCCCGGTCAAGGCTTGGGCCACGGTGGCCCTGAGTGTCATGAGCCTGCCCCTGGTCGGGCCATTCGTTTCCCCCTTTCCCTTGTCCCCCTTTCAGGCGGCGGGATTTGTGGTCAGCGAGCTCGTTTTCGCGGGCATCTTCGCGTTGGTCATGCACATCCTGTTCGGTGCCTTCCACCTGGCGGGCCAATTGATTTCCTTCCAGATGGGCCTCGGTTTCGCCCAGGTGGCCGACCCCCAGACGGGGACCCAGAACGTTTTGCTCGGGCAGTTCCTCCAGATCCTGGCCACCCTCATCTTCTTTTCCATCAACGGCCATCTTCTGGTGATCAAGGCCTTTCTCGAAAGCTTTCAAAGCGTACCCGTGGGCGGTTTTTTTCCATCCGGGGAAGTCTTCCGGGCCGTGATGGCCCAAGCGGCCCATCTGTTCGTGATCGCCATCAAGATCGCGGCGCCCATCTTGAGCGTGCAGATCCTGTTGCAGGTGGCCTTCGGTGTGGTGGCCAAATTTTCCCCCCAAATCAACATCCTCATCGTCAGTTTTCCCATCACCATCGCGGTTGGCATTCTCTTTGCCATCCTCTCCCTGGCGGGCTGGAACGATCTGCTGGCCCTCTATCTGACGCGCCTGATCCACTTTTTCAAAGCGGTGGCGGCCTAACGCCAAAGTCAACCACTGATGGACGCGGATAGACATGGAAGGGTTTTGACACCGGGTGTCAGAACTTCCCTTGTCCAGCCGTAGGGAGGATCCGTGGCGGGTTCCCAGGAAAAGACCGAAAAGCCAACCGGGAAAAGACTTTCCGAAGCGCGGCGGAAGGGAAACGTTCCCAAGAGTCAGGAACTGAACGCCTTGGTCGTTCTCGGTGCCGGCTGTGTGGCCGCAGGCCTGCACCTTCAGTCGGTGCCCGGACATTTCCGGGAACTGATGGACCTTTTCTGGACCAACGGTTTTCTGCTCAATGAGCTTTCGGGAAGCGGGCGGCATCTGTTCGTGAGTGTCGCCCTTTCCCTTTTCAGGATGACGGCGCCCGTGGTCCTCGTCACCTTCGTCTTCGCCTTGGCGGTCAATCTCTTCCAGCTCAAAGGTCTGCTTCTGACGCTTCAGCCGCTCCAGCCGAAACTTTCCAAGCTGAATCCCCTGTCCGGAATCAAGCGGTTTTTTCAGCTCCGATTCCTCATGGAGACCGTCAAGTCTTCCCTGAAGATCCTCATCGTCTTTTCCATCACCTATCTGGTGCTCAAGGACGAAGCGTCGCAGATCAGCGTCCTTCAGCAGATGGATGTCGTGTCCATCCTGGCGGAGACGGCCCGCATGGCGCTCAGGATCCTGGTCAGGGCGGGGGCGGTGTTCCTGGTCCTCAGCCTCGCCGACTTCTACTACCAAAAATGGCAAAACCGCAAAGACCTCATGATGACCAAGCAGGAGGTCAAGGAGGAACACAAGCAGGCGGAAGGAAACCCCCAGGTCAAGGCCCGCATTCGCTCCATTCAAAGAACCTTGGCACGCCAGCGGATGATGGCCCAGGTGCCCAAGTCGACGGTGGTGATCACCAACCCCACCCATTATGCCGTTGCCCTGATCTATCGGGAAGGTCTGGAGGCGCCCAAGGTGGTGGCCAAGGGCATGAACGTGGTGGCACAGAACATCATCCGGACGGCGCGAAAGCACGGGGTCCCGGTGGTCCAGAACCCCCCCTTGGCACGCGCCTTGTATAAGCAGGTGAAACTGGATCAGACCATACCGGAAACCCTCTACCGGGCCGTGGCCAAGGTCTTGGCTTACGTTTACCACCAGAAAAAGGCGAGGTGATCCACCATCATGGCAGAATCTTCCCAAGCCTCCACCGGCAATTGGCTGGCCCGCCTTCGCGCCCTCTCGGAAGGGGACGCACTCATGGGCATCGGTGTGGTCATCATTCTCTCGGTCATGCTGCTGCCCATTCCCGGCCCCCTCATGGACGTTCTGCTCGCCATGAACATCTCCTTCGGCCTTCTCATTCTTCTCACCACCATCTACACCCAAAAGCCTCTGGACTTCGGCATTTTCCCGACGCTCCTGCTCATCACAACCCTTTTCCGGCTGGCATTGAACGTGGCCAGCACTCGGCTGATCCTTCTCCGCGGCGACATGGGCACGGAGGCGGCCGGTCACGTGATCCAGGCCTTCGGGCAGTTCGTGGTGGGAGGCAACTACGTGATCGGCCTGGTGATCTTCGTGATCCTGGTGATCGTCAACTTTTTGGTCATCACCAAAGGCACCGAGCGCATATCGGAAGTGGCCGCCCGCTTTACGCTGGACGCCATGCCCGGCAAGCAGATGAGCATCGATGCCGACCTGAACGCCGGCCTTATCGACGAACAGCAAGCCCGCAGCCGGCGTGAGGAGATCATGCGGGAAGCGGACTTTTACGGAACCATGGACGGTGCCAGCAAATTTGTCCGTGGAGACGCCATCGCCGGCATCCTCATCACGCTCATCAACATCCTGGGCGGGCTCGCCATCGGCGTCCTGCAAAGGGACATGGAAGTCGTGGAAGCGCTCAAAAATTACACCCTGCTTACGGTGGGCGACGGTCTGGTCTCCCAGGTGCCGGCGCTCATCATCTCCACGGCGGCCGGCATCCTGGTGAGCCGCGCCGAAATGGACATGGGGATGGGCAAGGCCTTCGGCCGGCAACTGGCTCTCAACCCGAAGCCCCTGGCCATCGCCGGCTCCATGTTGGCGTGCCTGGGCATCGTCCCCGGCTTCCCGTTCGTGCCCCTGGTTCTGGTGGGCGGAGGCCTTCTTGCTCTCGCCTACCGAAGACACCGGACCGCCACCTTGGCGGCCCAGGAGAAGGAGGCGGAGGCGCCCCAGGAAAGCAAAGAAGAAAAGACCTCCACCGCCCTGCCGCCCCTTTTGGATCTTCTGGAACTGGAAGTGGGCTACGGGCTCATTCCCCTGGTGGACGGAGACCGACAATCGGATCTCCTGGGCCGCATCCGATCCATCCGCCAGCAGTTGGCACTGGAATACGGCATCGTGGTCCCCTCCCTGCACGTCCGGGACAACCTGCAACTGAAACCCTCTGAATACAGGCTGCTTCTCAAAGGAAATCCCGTGGCGCGCGCGGAACTCATGCTGGGGCACCATCTGGCACTGACGCCTTCGGAGCACGAAGCCGCCAAGATAGACGGGATCCCCACCAAGGATCCCGCCTTCGGCCTGCCTGCCCTGTGGGTGCCGGACAAGAAAAGAGCGGAAGCCGCGCGTGCCGGATTCACGCTCATTGATCTCCCCACGGTGGTGGCCACCCATCTGACCGAATTGTTCAAGCGGCACGCGGACGAGTTCCTCACCCGTCAGACCGTGCAGCAACTTCTCGACATGCTGGCGGAATCGCAGCCGAAACTCATTGAGGAACTGACGCCCAATCCGGTTCCCTTGGGCACCATCCAAAAGGTCCTCCAAAACCTGGTCAGAGAGCGCGTGTCCATCAGGGACCTGCAAACCATCTGCGAAACTTTGGCGGATCAAGGCACCATCACCAAGGACCCCGACATCCTCACCGAATACGTGCGCCAGGCCCTGGCGAGAACCATCACCCGCCCCTACGAAACGGACGACGGCCGCCTGCATGTCATCACCCTCCATCCCGCAACAGAAGAAAGATTGGCCCAAAGCATCCAGCGCACCGACCACGGGGCGTTCCTGTCCGTGGATCCGGATTTCATGCACCAGCTCGTCCAGTCCACCAGTGTGGAGGTTCAACGGGCGGCCAATGCGGGACATCACCCGGTCGTCCTCACTTCTCCGGTGGTGCGGCGGCATCTCAAAAAGCTTTTGGAACGATTCTTGCCAGACGTAGTGGTGATCAGTCACAGCGAGTTGGCCAATTTGACCGAGATCCAGTCCATCGGACTCATAAAGGTTTCCCATGCACGTTAAGACCTTTCAGGCTCCCAGCATGCAAGAGGTTTTGGACCAGGTGCGGCGCGACCTTGGCCCGGACGCCATCCTGCTGGGCAACCGCAAGGTGCCCGGCCCGGATGGAGCCCCCTGGATCGAAATCTCGGCGGCCTTGGACCGCCCGCGAGAACCGGCCGGAAATCCACCGCCCCCGCCTGCAGACGCCTCCTCCCTGCCCGTGGTTCAGGATCAGCTGGAGGACATCCGGGGGATGCTCTCCCTGCTGCTCTCCTCCAAGGATGTCTTCGCCCAATGGCAGCTGAAACCTCCGGCGCTGGAGCTCGTCCAGCAGATGCTGCTGCGCGGGTTGGACGAAAAGAATGCCTTCGAGATCTTCCGCGCCCTGGTCAAGGGAGCCAACGGCCGGTCCCCCTCGAAACGCCAACTTTTCGACGCCTTCCGAAGTCATATTTCTGACAAGATCCGGTTTCATGATCCCTTCGACGGGCCGGTCGCGGCCGGGGGGAAGCCGCAAATCTACACGTTTGTGGGGCCCACGGGGGTGGGAAAGACGACGACGCTGGCCAAACTGGCGGCCTACCTGAAGTACAAGCGAGCGCGGAAGGTGGGCCTGATCTCACTGGACACCTACCGCATAGGCGCCCTGGAGCAACTCCGCACGTACGCCGACATCCTGGAGGTGCCCCTTCACGTGGCCCAGTGCCGGGAGTCCCTGGCCCGGGCCATGGAAAGACTGGCCGGCTGCGGGGCCATCCTCGTGGACACCATCGGGAGAAACTATCTGGACGCCCGATATGTGGATGACCTCAAGGCCGTCTTCCAGGACGACTCCGGCGTGCATCACCTTTTGGTTCTCAGCGCCACATCCAAGGACGAAGACATCAAGAACGTGATTCGTAGGTTTCGGTCGCTATCGGTGGAAAGCCTGATCTTTACGAAGGTCGACGAAACACTGACACCGGGCTCCATCGCGAATCCCCTGCTCCGGTACCCCTACCCCCTGTCTTTCCTGGGCATCGGCCAGCGGGTGCCGGAGGATCTGGTCAGAGCCACACCGCAGCGTATCATGAGCTTTTTCTTTCCCCGTTGTCCGTAGCTGGAATGGAAGGGAACGGTATGGACCAGGCACTTGGGCTGAAGGGAAAAATGAAGGGGCGGGACCTATGGGACGACAACCGCCCCTTGAACGCCCCTTTTGGAGACAAGTCGATTCGCACCATCGCCGTGAGCAGCGGCAAGGGGGGCGTGGGCAAGAGCAATGTGGTCGTGAACTTGGCGCTCGCTCTGGATCGATTGGGCCAACGGGTGCTCATTCTGGATGCGGACTTGGGGCTTGCCAACGTGGACGTCCTGTTGGGGCTCGCCCCGTCGTTCAACATCAGCCATGTGCTGGACGGATCCAAGCGTTTCGAGGAGGTACTGGTTCCGGGCCCCGGATCCGTCCGGGTCATGCCGGCAAGCTCCGGCGTTCAGGAACTGACCCGGCTTTCCGACGACCAGAAGCTCCTGCTGGTGGATCTGCTGGACGAGCTGGAATCGGACGTGGATGTGCTTTTGATCGACACGGGGGCCGGCATCTCCGACACCGTTCTCTATTTCAACCTGGCCGCCCAGGAAAAGGTCGTAGTGGTGACCCCGGAACCCACCTCCCTGACCGACGCCTACGCCTTCATCAAGGTCATGTACACCAAACACGGGGAACGCTCCTTCAAGATCGTAACAAACAACGTGGCGGACGAAAGGGAGGGGCGCATGGTCTTCGGCAAGATCAGCCGGGTGGCCGACCATTTTCTGGACGGCCTCTCCCTGGACTTTCTCGGTTGGATCCCCCGCGACCCCAGCATCCCGGAATCGGTCAGACGCCAGCAAGCCCTTCTCGCCGCCTTTCCGGGTGCCCCGGCGGCCAAGGCCTTCATGGACATCGCCAAGCGGATCACGCGCGAGCCGCCCACGGGGCTGAGGGGCAACATTCAGTTCTTTTGGAGACGTCTGCTCAATGTCTAATCCGGCGGAGACCCCAATGAGCGTCAAGACAGCCACCGCCACCTGCGGACACGACCTGAACCATACCCTCTCCCACCTGGGATGCGCCACACGGGACGAGGCGATCCTGAAGTACTATGACCTGGTCAAATATACGGCCTACCGCCTGGCGGCCCGCCTGCCCGACAATGTGTGCGTCGACGACCTGCTCAACGCCGGGGTCATCGGCCTGATGGATGCGCTCGACAAGTACGATCCCGCCCAGTCGGTCTCTTTCGAAAACTATGCAAAGATTCGAATCCGGGGGGCGATGCTCGACGAGATTCGATCCCTGGACTGGGTGCCACGTTCCTTGCGGCAAAAGGGAGCGGAACTGGAAAAGACATGCGCCAATTTGGAGCAGAGACTGGGACGGTTTCCTGAAGACGAGGAGATCGCTCGGGAGATGCGCCTGGACCTGGACGAGTATCATCAGCTCCTGGACAGCCTGAAGGGCATCTCCTTCCTGCCCGAGGACCTCAACGAGTACATCACCGAAAACCGGGAACCCGGCCACCTGGCGACGGCTCCGGACGAAGTGTTCAAGCAGATCCACAAGGCGGAGCTGCAGAAGATTCTGGCCGAATGCATCGAAGGACTGACAGACAAGGAAAAGATCGTTCTCTCCCTCTACTACTTTGAAGAACTCACCATGAAAGAAGTGGGCGCCGTGATGGGGTACACGGAATCCCGCATATCCCAGATCCACACCAAGGCCATTCTGAAGCTCAGGACCCGTTTGGCCCGAAAACTGACGGAAGATGATCTGCCGAGAGAACTCTCCATCAGACGAAACCCGTGAGATCTCGCCGAGCCGATCCGGCTAGCTTCGGCAAGAGACCTCTCATCCGTCACAGGGAGGAAGAGTGGAACTGCAATCGCCAAGAACACCATCCCCAAGCCAAGGCACGAGAGCGCCACTGGAGGAGGAGAAGATCTTTGTGGTGGACCAGGCGGCCTCGGAGGACCTGGCCGCCATGTTCTCTTCTCCGGAAGAGAAGTCCCGGCGGGATCCTTCCGGGGATGAACACGGGAGCCCCTCCGATCGGAAGACCTCCGCAGCCCCCGGGAACGCCCGGTCCATGCGGCTCCCGAGAATTCTTTCCGCCCGGCTCCTGGTGTCAGCGGCCGTGGTGATCGGCCTTGGGGCGGTCGCACTAGGAGTGTCCCTGCGTCCATCTGCCGAAAACGCCGCTAAGACAGGCACGGCCCCCCCCCCGCCGCGGGTCGTCCACCCCGTCTCCTTGCCCGAGCACCAAGAAGACGTCACCTTCCTCTTTCCCGCACACTCCGTGGAGAGGACGGACCTGCTGACCATGACCCTCACGATCCGCCTCGTGGGCCCTGGGACAGCGGAGGCGTCGAAGGATCTTTCCGTGGCGCTGCGACAGGAAATTTACGATTACCTCATGAGGCAGACCCCGAACAAGAACGCATACCGTGACTGGGGTCGGATCGTGGAAGGACCTTTGCTGGCTTATCTCAAGGATCGCTTCCCCAAGATGGGCATTGCTTCCCTGGCGCTGGTGGATCTCCAGAGAATCTAGAGCACCGGCTGGAAAGGTCTATCCAGGTGGAATCGCTTTTCGTGCAGATGGATTGGAACACCGGACTTCAGCTCCTCGTCGACCTGGGGCTGCTCGCCCTGTTGGCGGGCCTGTTCCTCTCCCGGCGACGAAACAGATCGGAGGCGGAACTCCGGGCTCTCATCGGAACCTTCGAGGGCATCGTTTCCGAAACCAAATCCCTGGCGGACGAGTTCGAGACCAACATCCAGGAGCGGGCCCGACTCATTCAGAGGATCCTCGGCCTTCTGGATGAAAAGCTCGAACAGGCCCGAGACACCCTCGCCCGGCTCGAGGCGCGATCCGCCGGCGCTCCCCCCCCGACCGCGCCCCCACGAGAGCGCAAGGACACGGCATCCATCCTTCAGTTGGCCCGGTCGGGACTCTCGGTTCAAGAGATTGCTCAAGCCACCCAAAGGCCCGTCGGCGAAGTGGAGCTGGTCCTCAGCCTGGACAAGCTCGCCCGGCCGAAGCGGTAGGTGCTCCGGGGCGGGCAGCGGGCTTTGGTCCGAATACAGCCTTCCCGTCTTCAGGCCATGGATCTGCGTCCGTTCCCAGCCGTGGGGTCTCGCCTCCGAGAATACCCGATCCCTCTGGCCATAGGATATGGGAATAAGAAACCGTCCTGTCCGCCGCTCGAAGCCTTCTCATCGTAGCCCTTGAGGCACTCCGCCGCAGCCAATCCTTCACACACCGCCGGAGGGTCGCCCTAATTTCCATCTCCGACCATCCAAAAGACGTGGCCGGCCCGGAAGGAAAAATGTGCCCCCTGCAGGGCAGAATCGGCTGCCCCGTGCAAGCTCAAGGCGCCGCCCATCCGCCCGAACCCCGCCCTTTGCTTGCCTGCCCGCCCGCCGCATCCTGGCATCCCCATTGCTATGCATACCTGCGAAAGGAGTCTGCCATGCGACTGAGTCCGTACACCGCCGTTCTGGGGGCCATTCAGGAAGGGAAGAAGATGGACGTGGTGGCCAACAACCTAGCCAACGCCGCCAGCCCCGGCTATCGGAAGGTGGCACCGCGCTTCAGCCAATTCATGGAGATGGAAACCCATGTGAAAACCGACCCGGGGCCCGTGCGACGAACCGACAATCCCTGGGATATCGCCATCCGGGGCGAAGGCTACCTGCGGGTCCGGACCGACCAAGGGGAACGCTACACGCGTGCCGGAAATTTGACGGTCAACGACCAGGGGCAGCTGGTGACCCAGGACGGATGGCCGGTGCTGGGACAAGGGGGAGTGATCGAGCTGACGGGAACGGATTTCCGGGTGGATCCGACCGGTCAAGTATATGACGGTGCCGAAGTGGTGGATGTGCTGGACGTGGTGGTCTTTCCGGAAGGCACACAACTGCAGCAGGACCGAGCCAACCTGCTGAGCCCGGCCACGCCCGGCGCCGTCCCCGTGCCGGCGGCCAACTACGAAATCGAGCAGGGCGCCCTGGAGGGCGCCAACTTCTCCGTGGTGGAGGAGATGACCTCTCTTATTGAAACTATGCGGACCTTTGAAACCTGCCAGAAAATCATCAAGACAAGCTACGAAGAAGACAAGCAGATCATCACTCAGTTGGGCAAGGCCTAGACGAGGAGACAGCCGCCATGATGCGAAGCCTTTGGACAGCCGCCACCGGAATGGAAGCGCAGCAAATGAACATGGACGTCGTGGCACACAACCTGGCGAACGCCAATACCACCGCCTTCAAGCGCAGCCGGGCCAACTTCGAGGACCTCATGTACCAGAACATCATTCCCCCGGGTGCGGAGACGGGAACCAACGCGCAGATTCCCACCGGCATCCAGATCGGGATGGGGGTCAAGACGGCGTCGGTCCAGAAGATTTTCACACAGGGCAATTTTACCGAGACCGGTAACGAGCTGGACCTGGCCATCGAAGGAAAGGGATTTTTCCGGGTCGTACGCGGCACCGAGGAGGTCTACACCCGGGCGGGAGCCTTCAAGCTGGACAGCGAAGGCTACATCGTGGACACGGAAGGCAACAGGCTTCAGCCGGAGATCAGCATTCCCCGGGACGCCGTGACCGTCAACATCGACTCCCAAGGTACGCTGAACGCTCTGGACGCAAGCGGCACCCTTCTGGCGTCCGGCACCATCACGATCTATGACTTCCCCAATCCAGCCGGTCTGCTGAGCCTCGGCAAGAACTACTTCGCCCCCACCGAGGCGTCCGGGGACGCAGTGGAAGGACAACCGGGAACGGAAGGATTCGGAACCCTGCTTCAGGGGTTCCTGGAAAGCGCCAACATCAACGTGGTGGAGGAGATGGTCAATATGATCGCCGGCCAGAGGGCCTACGAAGCCAATTCCAAGGTGATCCGCACGGCGGATGAGATGCTTCGAATCGCCAACAACGTGGCCAGCTGATGATGGGTGCCGGGTCATGAAGCCGTTGAGAATCATAGGAATGGGATGCGGCAGGGCCGTCGCGGTCCTGGGCATTCTGATTTGGGCATGGGGGCTTTGCGGCTCAGCGTCGGGAGTCGTCCCGGGCCGGTGCCCCACGGAGATTCACTTCCGTGAAGTCGTGGAGGTCACGGACGAGACCATCACCCTGGCCGACTTGGTGGCCGGAGCGGACACCCTGCCTTCTTCCTGGCTGGCCTATTTCCGTTCCATCGAACTGGGCCCCACCCCCCCGTTGGGAACGGAACGCTTCATCCGTTCAGAGAACCTGCGTGCTTACATGGTCAGCCTCCTGCGCTCCCAAGGAGTGGATCCGGAGTCCACGCTTCTCGTCATGCCTGACCGGCTGACCATCAAAAGAGCCGCTACCCTTGTGGAGGCCCGACAGATCGAGGACATCGTCACCTCTTACATTCTGGAACACGCTCCCTGGGACCGGGGCGAGATGGAGATCCGGGACATCACCTTTTCCGGTCTGCCCATGCTCCCCGCCGGCACTCTGACGCACCAGGTGCAGGCCCAGCCGGGGGAAAGTTTCCTGGGCCATGTGAACCTGTCCATTCATTTCTATCTGGAAGGCAAGAAGGTCCGCACCCTGAAGGCGGCGGCAAGGGTGGCTCTCAGGAAACAGGTCTTCCACGCCGCGCGTCCGTTGAAACGGGGTGAAATCATCCGTCCCGACGACATCGAAGCGCGGGAGATCGAAATCACCGACCCATCGCGGACCTATGTCTTTGAAGCCTCCCAGGCCGTGGGCAAGAGGCTGGTCACCCACTTGTCCATGGGCGAGCCCTTGGATCAATCGTGCCTGGACAAGCCCCTCCTGGTGCGACGCGGAAAGACCGTCACCATCGTCTACCGAATGCCCGGGATCAAGTTGACCGCCAAGGGAAAGGCCAAGGAAGAAGGGGGCTACGGAGACTGGATACGGATCGTGAACCTGGATTCGGACAAGGTGGTGAAGGGCCAGGTACTGGATGGGCAGACCGTCCTGGTGGTCCGCTGATCATCGAGGAACCGGAGTGCAGGAAATCCCGAAGGGAATGGATCACACGATGGACACAAGAGGAACCCTCACCTGGACGTTGGGCGCCCTGCTGGCATTGACCCTGGCGGGCTGCGCCACACGAGGAGAGCCGCCGCCCGGAGCCACCGCCGCGGCCTCCGTCCCGCCCGCCGCGGCCGTGGAAGCCGTCCAACCATCCCCTGCCAGGTCGTCGCTCACGGGATCCCTGTGGACGGCTAAAAACGATTCGCTTTTCCGGGACATCAAGGCCCATCGCATCGGAGACATCGTCACCATCATGGTGAGCGAGGAGTCGGAGGCAAGCAAGGAGGCCACCACGAGCACGAGTCGGGCCAAGGAATTGAGCGGCTCGGGCAATTTTGTGGGCCTGGGCACCACCACCAAAACCATCCTTCGCCCCCTCAACGACACGGGGTACGGTTTCACCTTCGACAACACCTTCACCGGCAAGGGCAGCACCAAGAAGGCCGACTCCATGACGGCCTACATGACCGCCACGGTGACGGACATTCTGCCCAACGGCAACCTGGTGATCCGGGGTTCCCGCTGGACTCGGGTCAACGACGAGATGCAGCAGATCATCCTGGAAGGCGTCATACGGCCCATGGACATCAGCCGGGACAACACCATCTTGTCGCAAAACATCGCGGAAGCGAAGATCTTCTTCGTGGGCAAGGGACCCGTGACCAACCATCAGAAACCGGGGTTGCTCGGCCAATTGTTGGACGTGCTGCTCCCGTTCTAGCAGGAGGCGTTTCCGCCATGAGACGCATAGCGTGGGCCGTGGTTCTTGTTGCGGCCATCAGCCTTTGGATCTGCCCGGGCGCCGGAGCCGTACGCATCAAGGATATCGCCCGTTTCATGGGCGTTCGAAGCAACCCCCTGTTCGGCTACGGCCTGGTGGTGGGACTCAACGGAACGGGGGACAACAGCAAGACGGAATTCACCACCAATACGCTTGCCAACATGCTGGACCGCCTCGGCATCCATGTGGACCCCGACGCCCTGAAGGTCAAGAACGTGGCGGCCGTGATGGTCACAGCCCAGCTGCCCCCATTTGCCCGCATCGGCAATCGTATCGACATCCAGGTTTCGTCCATCGGCGACGCCAAGAGCCTGGAGGGAGGTACGCTGCTTCTGACGCCCCTTCAGGGCCCCGACGGCCAGGTCTACGCGGTGGCCCAAGGCCCCATCTCCACGGGAGGTTTCTCCGCCGAAGGAGCCAGCGGAAGTTCCGTCCAGAAGAACCATCCCACCGTGGGCTACGTGTCCGGCGGGGCCGTGGTGGAGCGGGAGCTTCCCCTTGCCCTCGACCAACAGGAGGGGCTGGACCTCATCCTGGAACAGCCCGACTTCTCCACGGCCAGCCGGGCCGCCCAACAGATCAACCTGACCCTGGGCGGTCCCTTCGCCCGAGCCGTCAGCGCCTCCACCATTCGGGTAAAGGTGCCGCCCTCGCTTGGCACGGACATCGTGGGATTCATCTCCAGGGTGGAAACCGTGAATGTGACGCCCGACGTGGCGGCCAAAGTCGTGATCAACGAACGCACGGGAACCATCGTCATGGGGGAAAACGTTCGGATCTCCCCCGTGGCGGTGGCCCACGGAAACCTGACGGTCCAGATTACGGAGCAACCCGCGGTCTCCCAGCCCCTGCCCCTGAGTCAAGGCGAGACGGTGGTGACCCCCCAATCGGCAATCCAGGTCCAGGAGGGCAAGGGCAGCATGAACCTTCTGAGGGGAGGAGCCACCATCGGCGAGGTCATCAACGGGCTCAATGCCATCGGGGCCACCCCCAGGGACATCATCACCATTTTGCAGACGATCAAGGCGGCCGGAGCGCTCCATGCCGAACTCGAACTCATCTAGAAAGAAGAAGGGAAGCGGCGGCGAGGAAGGACCGGCTGCGGACGGCTGGCTCACCACCTACTGTGACCTGTGTACCCTGCTGCTGACCTTCTTCGTTTTGTTGCTCAGCATGTCGGTGCTGGACGAAGTGCGCAAGAAGGAAGTCCTGAATTCCCTGGTGGGAGCGTTCGGATTTCTGCCGGGGGGGCGTACGGCCATCGGAGCGCCCAAGGGCATGGACATCAGCGAGTTTTCTTCTCCCATGCAGAAAGACGAGGAGTTCAACTTCGATCTGCTTCGGGAAGTCACCATGAAAAACCAGCTGGAGCCGGAGGTGGAAATCATAAGGAAGGACGACGCGGTGACCATCGTCCTCAACCAGAGCCTGCTCTTCGAGCCCGGTTCCTTCACGTTGACGGGGTCCGCCTCCAATTATCTGGCGCAGCTTTCCCCCTACTTGCGCCGGCAGAAACGGGAAATAGAGATTCGGGGGCATACCGACCGCTATGAAGAGGTGGGCGATCCCCGCTGGGTCGACCGATCCTACGAGATTTCCGCCAAGAGGGCCTTGGCTGTCTACAGAAAGCTTCAGAGCTTGGGTGTGCCGGTGGAAAAAATGAGCGTGCACGGCTTCAGCTTCCATCGGCCGCTGGTTGACGGCGTCAAGTTTCCCCATCTGCGCTACAGGAACCAGAGGGTGGAGATCGTCATGACCTACAGCCGCTCTTTGCCGGCCACCCTGCTTCGGGCGGATCCGAAACCGGCGCCCTATTTCAACTACAAGAACTTCTTTTTCCGGCTCTTTCCCATGGACGGCAACCCGGGCTCCCCGGAGGGAGCCGTGAACCGCTCATCCGTTCCGCGTTCACCCGGGATGAAGCATCATGGCTAAAAAAAAGAAAGGCAAAGGAGAACAGGAAGCGGGCGGAAGCGCGTCGTGGATGGTCACCTTTTCGGACCTTTCCACCCTGCTCTTGACCTTCTTCGTTCTCCTGCTCAGCATGTCTTCGCTCAACGACAAGGCCATCCGCAGCACCTTTCAGAATTTTGACAAGACCAGCGGCATCCTTTTCTTCAAGAATCGGGAACAGGTCCGCCTGAACGCGGACATGGCCATCAAGGAGATCGTCAAGAGCCTCAAGAGCATCTACGTGGTGGACGTGCGCGACCTGGATGAGATCACCAAGGTCCCCCTGAAAAAGGACCTGAAGCTGGTCGTCTCCTCAGGAAATGCTCTTTTTGTCAAGAAGCGGTGGGCCCCCGGAAGTTTTTCGTTCATCTTCGGAAGCCAGCTTCTTTTCGAAAGCGGTTCCGCCCAACTGAAACCCAGCGCCTATCCGGTCCTGGAAAAGTTTGCGGCCTTTCTCAAGGAGGCCCCGTACCAAGTCTACGTGGACGGTCACACCGACAGCCGCCCTGTGAGCGGGCGGGATTTCGCCTCCAATGATGACCTGTCCCTGGCCCGCGCCATGGCCGTGGCGCGCTACTTAGTGGATAAGGCGCGTGTGCCTGGAGACAAGGTGGCCGTGGGGGCTTACGGGGATTCCCAGCCCCTCGTGCCCAACACCACGCCCGAAGGCCTCCGGATGAACAGGCGCGTCGAATTGATCTTCGAAAAGGTGAGCTAGAAAATGAACGTGAACGCCCTCCAGATTCCCCCCTTGGGATCCGACACGGAAAGCTCCGGGGATCCCGTGCGCCGGCAAAAAGAGGAGCTGAGGAAGGCTTGCCGCGATTTTGAGAGCCTGCTCAGCGCCTATCTTTTCAAATCCATGAGGAGCGCGGTGCCGAGGGCCGAAGACCCGGAACACGCTCGAACCATCTACGAATCCCTTTTCGACGAGGCACTGGCCCAGGAGTGCGCGGAACAGGGATCTTTGGGCCTGGGGGAGCTTCTCTACCGCCAACTGGAGCCCTTGATCCACGAGCCCGGTTCCCCGCGGAAAGCGAAGAGGGCTTGAAACAAGTGATTTCAGCATTCCGCGCTTTGTGCCGATTATTTGATTGAGGAGACGGTCATGAATCAACACGGGACGAATGGGACCGGAACGGGCGACCCGCTCGGGCTAAACGGCGCGAACGCGAAGGGGGATTTCCTCCCGGACGACCTCTTGGACACAGCCCGGTCTCTCCTGGATGCGCTGGAAGAAGAAGAGCGGTGTCTCAAAGAAAGGGACCATGACGGACTTCTGCATCTGGTCCCAACGAAAGAGAGCCTGGCACGCTCGCTCGCTGCCAGGCTCCGAACGCTCTCCGGCCGGCCATCGGACGGGAGGGGCTTCGACCGCGCGAGTTTGCAGGAACTTAAAGAGATCCTTCGGCGGATCGAAGCCCGAAACGAGAGGAACCGCCGGTTCATCCAGGAATCCCTCGCTATCTACCAGGGGATCCTGGGGCTCTTTGAGAACGAGCTCTACGCACCGTCGCCCCAGGTCCGAGCTTTCCCGGCGATTCGAGGAAGCTCCATTCACAGGGAGGCCTGACATGGCAGGGTTGAACGCATCGTTGGAGATCGCCAAGAATGCGCTTTTGAACACCCAGGTTCAGATACAGACCACGTCCCACAACATCGCCAACGCGGAAAACCCCAACTACACGCGCCAGAAGGCTTCCACCGTCACCCAGGGAGCGATCCGGGAACGGGCCGGATGGGTTGGTACGGGCGCCCGTCTGGACCGCATCGTTCAGCAGCGCGACGCCTTCCTGGAAGCCAGCCTCCTGGGAACCTTGTCCTCCAGCTCCTACTACGGAGCCATGGAACGCATTCTGGGGACGGCGGAAACCTACCTCTACGATGACGGAGAGACCGGCATCTCCGGAGCCCTCAACGACTTTTGGGACGCCTGGAACGCCCTGGCGCAAAACCCGGACGGCAGCGCGGAAAAGGCGACCGTGATCGAAGCGGGCGGGAACCTGGCAGGGCTTCTCAATGAGACCGCCAGCGACCTGGACGCCCTCCAGGGCGACTTGCAAAAGGAGCTGGAAGATTCCCTGGAGCCGGTGAACACCCTGTTGGAACGAATCCGGGAACTCAATGACCAGATCGCCCGCGCCGAAGGATCAGGACAGACGGCCAACGATCTCAGGGATCAGCGCTATGAAGCGTTGAAGGAACTGGCCGAGTACGTCCAGTTCGAGACGGAAGAAATTTCCGGCGGGGCCGTCAATGTCTTCCTTGCCGACCGAACGGCCCTGGTCATCGGTACTCAGTACGCGGCTCAGCTGACCCTCCAGGACGAAGCCGACGGCTATGCCGTCACGATCAAGGACACGGGAACGGCAGTGGGCCGACTGGACACGGCCGATTCCACCAACAATCTGGACCGACTGGGCGGCTCCCTGGGCGGGCTGCTGGCCTCGGCAGCCCAAGTGGACCAGTGGCAGGACAGACTCGACGACTTTGCAGCGGCTCTGGTTTCAACCGTTAACGGGGAATACAGCTCCTCCCCACCCCCCCCCGCTGACCCCAACGACTATCTCTTCTTCGACCCTTCGGGGACGACGGCCTCCACCATCTCGCTGACAAGCTACCCTTGGGACTACCCGCCGGACGCCCAGGATGTCCTGGACTGGCAGTCGGACGACGCGCTCACATGGGACGGCGAGTCCGTGTCCCTGGGGACCTACCTCAACAGGTTGACTCAAGATGTGGGGCTGGCGGTCCAATCGGCCCAATCACAGCAAAGTTTCCGTGAGAGCCTGGTGACGGAGCTCGAAGCCAAAAGGCAATCCGTCTCGGGGGTCTCCATCGACGAAGAGATGGTGGAACTGTTGAAGCAGCAACAGCTCTACCAGGCGGCCGCCAAGGTGGTCCAGTACACATCCGACATGATCCAGACGGCCATCGACATGGTCTAAAACAGGGGACGATCCATGCGTGTCACCTTGCCGCAGCTCTACGCAGCCACCCGGGAGAACATCCTGAACCGAAACGAGAAGATCAGCAACCTGACCACTCAGATCTCCAGCGGCAGGAAGCTGAAAACCTCGCACGACGATCCCAATGCCTGGGCTCAGTCACGGAACCTCACCGACGGCCTCGAGAAACTGGAGCGCTACAAGTCCAATCTGGAATTCGCCAGCGGCATGAACAGTGTGGCGGACAGCGCCCTTGATCACATTCACGATCTGCTGATTCGTGCCAAGGAAATCGGTACGGCCGCCAATACTCCCAACTCGACCGAAGAAAAGCAGGCCTACCTGGAAGAACTGGACCAAGTCATCGAAGAGATCATGTCTACGGCGGAAACGAAGTACAACGGCCAGTATGTCTTCGAAGGCTATTTTGACGATACCGCCTCCCCGCCCGACTGGGTTTCGGCAAGGGACGCTACACCTCCCGGCGATGCGCGGGTCCTCTCCTTGGATCTGGACGACAGGGCGACGGACACCGAGGTGAGCGTGGACGCAAGATCCGTTTTTCAAGGGCTTGTACAAACTTTCGAAGACCTCAAGACCGCCATAGACGCCGGCGATTCCACCCAAATCGCAAATCAGCTGGCAAACCTGGACACCGCCATGGCGGAGACCCAGGCTTTGTCCAGTAAAACCGGGGCCCGCTTGGCGGGCTATGAGCGGCGGCTCGACGCATTGGAGATCTTCCAGGTGCACGGACAGGACCGCCTGTCGGAGATCCGGGACACGGACCTGGTGGAAGCCATCACGTCACTGAAGCAGAACCAGATTGCCCTCGAGGCGGCCCTCCAGTCCACCGCCGCCGTCCAGGGCCTCAGTCTGACCAGGTACCTCTAACCCAAGTTTGTCATCTATATGCTGCATAGTGCGACAGTGTGCCGATTTTGCTCATCTAACTATCTGAAAGGCCGTTGAAGGGGCCTCGAAAATTGGGTGTAGTGGTAGAAAATAAGGGGCCAGAATTGACTCGCCTTCCCTCCTCATGCTAATGTCCTGCTACTATGTTCATTCGACGAGTCAGAAAAAAAGATCACCAAACGGGAACCACCTACTTCTACCACCAGTTGGTTGAGTCCTACAGGACTCCCAAGGGGCCTAGGCAGAGGACTCTTCTCAATTTGGGAAAGCTGGACCTCGAGCCCAAACAATTAAAAGGATTAGCAAATCGCATTGAAGAGATCCTCACC
>NZ_FQVB01000032.1 GCF_900129305.1 Desulfacinum infernum DSM 9756
TGCCCGGTGAGGATCTCTTCAATGCGATTTGCTAATCCTTTTAATTGTTTGGGCTCGAGGTCCAGCTTTCCCAAATTGAGAAGAGTCCTCTGCCTAGGCCCCTTGGGAGTCCTGTAGGACTCGACCAACTGGTGGTAGAAGTAGGTGGTTCCCGTTTGGTGATCTTTTTTTCTGACTCGTCGAATGAACATAGTAGCAGGACATTAGCATGAGGAGAGAAGGCGAGTCAATGCTGGCCGTCTATTTTCTACCACTACACCGAATTTTCGGGGCCTCATCAACGACCTTTCAGATAGTTAGATGAGCAAAATCGGTACACTGTCGCACTATGCAGCATATAGATGACAAACTTGGGCTAAGCGGAAGCCCCCCTTGCCCAGCCTCCAGGCTTCGTGGTAGATAGGAGCGGGCTTGGGAGGTGCCTTCCGGGGCATTTCCAGAAGCCTAAAAGCCTCTGCTGCGAAACCGCATGGCCTTCCTTCCGACCAGCAGAGGCTTTTTTTGACATCCGGCAAGGCCGATTTCCGGGCCATCTTTACGGGGACGCCGGAACGGCCTTTTTGCGAAACGCTGGTTTGCACCGTCCATGCGCCTGGACCCCAGGAGCTTGTCCGAGAATCGCTTTCCTGCTCAAGATGCAGGGGCGTTTCCGTTCCTCTCGTAGCCGCGGGGCTTCAGCCCCGGGGGATAGAGCCATCGTACCCCTTTGAAGTGGCAGGCAGTACCCGACAGCCTACCCGACGCCCGAAGGCCCTTCCGCAGCCCCAAAGGGCTGCGCTACGAGGAAAGGAATCATCCGCGACGTTTTCGGACAGCCTCCTGGGGGCGAATACTCTTTCGCCCCTGCAATGGTCTGCTTTTCAGAGGTGCGTTGCATCCTTTCATCCCTGCGGGGTGGCGAGCCTCGCCAAGATGGCAGGGTAACCCAGTCCCACAGGGCGGCGAAAGAAGAATGTGCAGCTTTCACGTTCACCGGTGGGTTTTTCCCAGGGCGCCGACTGCCGGAGACCCAGCATAATGGATGGGAAAGAGTAGTTCCAGGATTGAAACCGAGTACCCAACGGAGAACACCCATGAATCCGGATGACGAAAAGCTCCTGAAACTCGCCAAGGAAATCATCGTAAAGTTCATCGAGCTGGGCCGGGTTTCGCCCACCAACTTCGAGGCCAATTTCCGGGCCATCTTCTGGGCGCTCAAGAACACGGTTCTGGACGCGCGGGCTGCGGATCTGGAAGGGGCCGGGGCCCTGGAAGAGACTTCCGGGGAGGAATAGGCGGGAAGAAAGAAGGCTCGGCCCGCCCCCCCCCGCCGAGGAGAAGCGGCACCGAGCCTTTTGATGCATCCGCGGTCAAGCGGCGGACTGAATCTTGTCGATGTAGTCGTAGATGTCCTGAACGGTCCGGATGTTTTCCGCCTCTTCGTCGGGAATTTCCACATCAAAGGCCTCTTCCAAGGCCATGATGAGCTTCACCACGTCCAGGGAATCGGCGCCCAGATCGTCCACCACGTGAGCTTCCGGGGTGATGATATCCTTTTCCACGCCCAGCTGATTGGCGATGATGTCCACCACCTTGGCCTTCATTTCATTCACGTCCATGGTCTATCCTCCTGTGTTGGTGTTTTGGCGGTTCACAAACCCGTAGAAAAGAACTTCCCTGACCGTTGACAGCTCTTTTTCCAGCGAGTAGGCGCACTCGTGGGCCAGCCACCGCTGGATCACGCCATGGATGAAGCCCATGACGCCGTAAAAGACCGTGTGGAAATTGACGTCCTTGAGCACCCCTCGGTGGCGAGCCTCATAGATCTTGCGCTTCAGCCGTGGAATGCGCCTCATGATCTCTTCCACGTAGAGGTCCTGGAGGCGGTCGTCCAGCTCGGGGTGTTCCTGAACCATGACCCGATAGAGCCGCTGGTTGCGATCGAAGAAGGCAAAATAGATCCCCAGGTACTTTTCGATCATGGACAGCACGTCGTCGTCGCTATCCAGGACCTCTTCGGCTTCCCGCTCCAGTTCCTGCAGCCTGGCCTGCACCAGTTGGCTGAAAAGATTGTCCTTGCTGGAAAAGTACCGGTAGACGGTTCCTTTGCCCACACCGGCGCGCTCCGCGATTTCGTCCATGGTGGCGTGGTGGAAACCCTTTTCGGAAAAGACGTCCAGGGCGGCTTCCAGGATCCGGTCCCGGGTGTCCTTTTGCACCACGGTGCGGCCCGTCCTGTCGGACGGCACCCGTTCCAGGAGCTCCACGACGGCGGACTTCAGGAAGTCCTCGGCGGGCACTCCCTTTTCTTGAGCCACCGACAGAACAACCTCCACGACCCGCGGCGTAGGCGGTGCTTCCGTTTCCGGCATGCGGCGAAGGTTGGCCAGGACCGTTTGCAGCAGGTCCACCCAGGGGCCGGAATCGCCTTCCGACGGCGCGGACCCCAGGCATTTGCGGAAACAAAGCCGCAGGGGGTCCGGGGTTCCTTCCAGGGCGAGCCGCTTCAGGGCTTCCTGCAATTCTTTCTGGCGTCTCTTTCCGATCACCGTTTCTTTGCCTCGGTCCCCTTTCTTTGACGGACTGGTCCATCATACAGTCCGTTCGCGCCGATGTCAAGGGCAGAGGATGGGGAGGATTAAAGGATTGAAGGATTAGAGGGGGAGAGGGGGAGAGGGTGATGGGGTAAGGGATATGGGGTATGGGGTACGGGATAAGAAGGGGGGAGGACGGAGGAAGATTAGAGGGTTGGGTCATAGAGGCGGGGGCCTGAGTCTTTGCGAAGGTCCCAGGCCCGAAGGACCACCTCCTTCGTCCCTCGGGTGAGATCCAGGCTCGACAGCCGGTTCAGGGGGACGAAGGTGCAGGCGGTGACGTCGCTTCCCGCTCGGGGGGTTCCCGAAACGACCTCACAGAGAAAGTCGAGAAGAACGTAGTGGTAGGCGATCCTCTGATCTTCGTCCCGAAGCACCCGATCCAGGCAGGCCACCAGATCCACGGGCCTCACCTGCAGGCCCGTTTCTTCCTCCACTTCCCGACGGACGGCTTCTTCCAGGCTTTCCCCCAGCTTGACCAGCCCCCCGGGAAGGGACCATTTCCCCAAGGAAGGCTCCCGGCCCCTTTGAACCAAGAGAACCCTGTCGTCTTCAAACACGGTGGCGCCCACTCCCACCATGGGGCGGTCCGGGTACTTGCGCGAACTCATGGGAAGCTCCTGCCCTCTTTCAGCCCCTACCAATAGTCCCCATCAACGATCCTGGTCGCACCCACAGATCGGCCATTTCCATTTGCATCTATTTGCGTCCATTCGCGGTTCTCTTTCCCACTAGGGGCGGCAGCGCCGGCATGGGCGGTAACCGTCCCAAAGGGCGTCCCAACGGCTGTTGAACCGGACCAGGTTTCTTCGGGCCGTCTGAGTCCCAAAGGGACACGACGGCCGATGAAAAACATACGACCTTTGGTTCCCCAAATAGAAAGGAGCCGGCTGGACCCGGCATTCCCCCCAAAGGCCCTTGCTTCCTTTCATGGCGTTCCGTTGGGCGTCCAGGAACTCCCGGAAGCGCTCAAAGCCTTTGGGAGTTCGGAACACCAGCGCGCAGCCTTCCCGGAGCAGCACGGTGTTGACACATCGCCCATCCGGCGTATGGACGTAAGCCAACAGACGCCCGTGTTCGTCTCTCCGGACCTCGTCATAGCGAAGTTGAACCTTCCGTCCTTCCACCAGCCCCTTGTTCCGGCGCCACGCCTGGAGGGCATAGCAGTCGCCGGCGCCCCCTTCGTGATCCACCTCCGGCGCGTCGATTCCCAAATAGCGCACCTTGTCCCCGGTATCCAGGAGCACGGTATCCCCGTCGTACACCCGAACGACCCAAGCATATTCCGGGAGGCTCGCAGCCCGAAGGGGAGACAGCGCCAAGAAAATCAGCGCCGCAAGGCAACCCCCGCCAAGAAACCCGAAAAATAAAGACTTTTCTGCGAGTGTTGCTTTCTTTGCCTCAAGGCGGTCGAACCGACGTGTTATCATGGTTTAGCAGACTCCATCCATGGACAGGCCCCCTGTAGGGGCGAATGATTATTCGCCCCTACAGGCCGTGGGCACGAACGGAACGAGGTCGCGTCTCCTATCAACGGGCGGCGGCCATTTTCATGGGAGGAGCCAGCCCTTCGTCGCACATTTCCTGAATGGAGCGCCTCATCTGCCGAAGAGCCTGGCGGATGCGGTGTTCGTTTTCCACCAGGGCCAAGCGCAGATAACCTTCGCCTTCCTCGCCGAAGCCGATGCCCGGCGCCACGGCCACATTCCCCCTTTCCATGAGCTCCAGGGCGAACTTCATGGAACCCATGGGGCGCAAAGCCTCGGGCATCCGCACCCAGACGAACATCCCGGCCTTGGGCGGCGTGACGTCCCATCCCAGCCGCTCAAGCCCGCTGCACAAGACGTCGCGGCGTTGCTGGTAGATGGCCGCCTGGCGTCGCACATCCTCTTCGCAGTCCCGCAGGGCCACGATCCCGGCGATCTGGATGGCGGAAAAAATCCCGTAGTCGTAGTAGCCCTTGATCTGGGCCAGGCCCCTGATGATTTCCTCGTTGCCCACGCAGTAGCCCAAGCGCCATCCGGCCATGTTGTAGGACTTGGAAAAGGATCCGAACTCCACCCCCACGTCCCGCGCCCCCGGGACCTCCAGGAAGCTGGGCGCCCGGTATCCGTCGAAGGTGATCTTGGAATAGGCGAAATCGTGGACAATCATGAATCGGTGTTTCTTGGCCAGGGACACGGCTTCTCGGAAGACGTCCAGGGTGGCGAGCTCCGCCGTGGGGTTGTGGGGAAAGTTCAACATGAGGAGCTTGGGCTTGGGCACCAGGCTCCGGCAGATATCGTCCACCCTGCGCAGGAGCTCTTCCGGGGAAGCCATGGGAATGCGGATCACCTGCCCGCCGGCGATCACCGCCGCGTAGATGTGGATGGGAAAGGCGGGGGCCGGGACCAGCACCGTATCCCCGGGGCCGACGAGAGCCAGGCACAGGTGCGACAGACCTTCCTTGGATCCGATGGTGCACAGAACCTCCCGGTCGCCGTCCAGCGTCACACCGTAGTCCCTCTCGTAGGCCTTGGCGATCTCCCGGCGAAGGTTTCGAAGTCCCGTGGCCACGGGATAGCGGTGACTCTTGGGGTCCCGAACCACCTCGCAGAGTTTCTCCGTGACCGTCTCGGGAGCCGGATCAATGGGATTGCCCATGCCCAGGTCGATCACGTCGTCCCCCCGCCACCGTTTTTCCATCTTCATCTTGTTGATCATTCCGAAAAGATACGGGGGCAGCTGGTTCATGCGGTCGGCAAATCGAATGATGCTCTCCTCTTTCATGGTGTCCTCCCAAGGTAAGACGGAAGGCCGAACAAAAAACCCCGGGCCTTTTCGGCCCGGGGTTTAAAGGGAAAACGCCGCGGGCCGAGCATCAGCCCGTGGCGTTCGGCAACTGGGATGTTGGATCAGCGCGCCGCCGCCAGGGCTGAACCGGTCGCGGCGGCCGCTGCACTCAAGGTGCTCGTGCGGCTCATCTTTTTTCTCCTTCATGGCCAATCTACGGAGAATCCCTCCCCGTGTCAAACATTTCGAGCGCCAAGTCTCATGTTGACCCGATGGACGGCAATGGATAAGGAAAGATCACGAACATCAAACAAATCAGGAGGATTTCGTTCGCCCCATGCCCCAGAAGAGATGCACCGGAAAGAAAAGACGCCCCGCGGTCACCATCCGCCACATGGAAATCGATGATCTTCCCAAGGTTTTCCACCTGGGGGAGGAACTCTTCACGGCGGACACCGTGCCCAACCTTTATCGGACGTGGGACTCCTACGAGGTGGCCTCCTACTACCTCAGCGAATCGGAATACTGTTTCGTGGCGGAAATGAACGATACCATCGTGGGATTTGCGCTGGGCACGACCATCTCAAAGCCGCGCTCGGCTTGGAAATACGCCCACCTGGTGTGGCTGGGCGTGCGTCCGGACCTCCAGGGAACCGGCGTGGCGGAAAGGCTCTTCGAGCACTTCAAGAACGCCACGTTGGATGAAGGTGTCCGCATCATTTTCGTGGACTCCGAGGCGGACAACGAAACGGCCCTGGCCTTTTTCAAGAAGATGGGATTTTCCAATCCCAAGGAGCACATCTATCTGAGTCTCAACCTGAGCGAGCGCAAGAAACGATCTGTCAAGGAAGGATGATCCCGGAAACCGACCCCCGAAGCACACGACGGAGCCGCCCATGTCCCAAGCCGACCATCCGAACGTCCATCCCCGGAGACTTCGCCGTCTTCTGGAGCGACTCATCAACATCTACAGTCCCTCCGGCAAGGAAGAGGACGTGATCGACTACCTCCACGGTTATCTCAAGCGTTACGACCTTCCCCTGATCCGACAACCCGTGGACGACCGGCGCTGCAACCTCCTGGTGGTTCCGCCGGAAGAAGACATCCAGCTGGCCCTCATCGGCCACGTGGACACCATTTCCGCCTACGACCTGGAAGATTTCGGCTTCGAGGAAGAGGCGGGCGAGATCTACGGGCTGGGGGCGGCCGACATGAAGGGCGGATGCGCGGCCATGATCGAAGCCTATCTGTCGGCCTACCGGAAGAGCGATCGGCGGCTCCCCGCAGCCCTGGCCCTGGTGGTGGGGGAAGAGGAGGAAGGCGACGGCGCCCGAAGGCTGGTGCGGGACTACCATTTTCCCTGGGCCATCATCGGCGAACCCACCAATCTGGCCGCAGGCCTGAGCCACTACGGCTACCTGGAAGTCCAAACGGTCACCCGGGGAAAACGCATGCATGCCTCCATGGCCAGGCGTGCCGACAACCCCGCCGAGGGACTCCTGCACTTTCTTCTGAAGATCCTGCACCACTTGGAGGAAAAACGGCCGGATGTCATCACCAACATTCGGGACCTGAGCACGTCTTCGGCCGGCTTTGTGGTTCCCGACTATTGCGAGGCCTGGCTCGACCTGCACGTGCCTCCCGCCGCTCCCCTGGGAGAGATCATCCTGGAGTTGGAGCAGATCACGGAGGCGCTCCGCTCCGACTATCCCAACCTCCAGCCGTCGGTGCGATTCACCGAGATACACGCCGGCTACGATATCCCCGAAAAGAGCGCCTTTGTGCAGAAGCTGAAGACCATCTGGGATGAAAACCAGCTCCCCTGGGAACCCGTTCCCTTCCGGAGCCATTCCGATGCCAACGTGCTGTGGTCCGCTGGCGTCAAGCCCATCCTGTTCGGTCCGGGGCTCTTGGAAAAGGCGCACTCGCCGGAAGAGTCCGTGCCCTTCGAACACGTGGTGACCGCCGCACGTCTCTACGAACAGATCCTGCTCTCTTTGTAGGCCCTGGATCCCTTACACTAATTATTTGACTTTCTAAGAGTTTTTGATATCCTTGCCGGGTAGGTTTTCCCTTGGAGATGGTCCTTCCCGGGACGACTCGCCGGAAGCCGCAAGCTTGCGAACCCAAAGCATGAGCATCCCACCCCAAGCCGTGCTGCTCCAAGACCGCTCGAGGGGAGCACCGGTGGCGGTTCGCCCGAAGACGAGGAGTGCGTTCCAGATGGCCCCTTCCAGGTCCCACATCGGCATCCTTTCGGGTTTGGCCCTTCTTCTGCTTTTTACGGCATCGGAGGGGCTTTACGCTCAGGAGGCACCCAAGGCTCCGGCGGAGGCCCGGGAGGTGATGCTGCATCTTGCGAGGGCCACCATGTGCGAAGCGGTGGAGAACCTTCTTCCCGTGAACAGCGCTGTGGTCTTTCCCGTATCCCAAGGGCGGGTCTTTTGCTACACCCTCTTCGACGCGGTGTCGGCTCCGACCCAAATCTTTCACCGATGGTACCACAGGGACGAGCTGACCACCCAGATCCGCCTGAAGCTCTACCCGCCCCGCTGGGCCACCTACAGCCTGATCCGGCTTCGAGAGACGGACAAGGGCCCCTGGCGGGTGGAAGTGACGGATGCCGATGGGCGGATCCTGAAGGTTTTGCGCTTCAGCATCACGGACTGATCTCCATCGTCCACATCGAAGCGGTTCGCCAAGGGCGCCTGCATCCTATTCCTTCCCTCGACCGGCCGCTTCGGCTGTGGGCACGGCAGATGGAGGGAAGGTTGAGTGCTCTGTGAACGGAGAGAACCATACTTCCGAAACTTTCCAGAGAGCACGAAGACCCAAACCTTCACCTGGGGAAGCGGCGAAAGCCGCTCTGGGGGTGCCCGTTCTCCCCATGGGGGAATGACCCCCCAATGAGATCACGCGGGCGGCGCTCCCACAGAAGGCCTCTTGCACCGATCCGCTCTTTCGTCCGTGCGGGCTGGCGCAATGGCAATCATGCTCCTTAATTGAGCGGTTGGGAAGGGCGGGCATAAAGCCCGCCCCTACAAGAACGCTCCGATCCCTTGGGTAGGGGCGGGGTTTATCCCCGCCCGGTAAGCGACGCGTGGCGGACATGGAAAACTTCTTCGACATGCTCATCACCATCCGCTGGCAGGATCTGGTGGACATCCTGGTCAACAGCTACATCCTTTTTCGCCTCTATGTGCTGTTCCGCCACACCAACGCCTTTCGGATCCTGGCCGGCATCGCCTCGCTGTGGGTGATCCAGGAAGTGGCCGCGTCCCTGGGCCTCATCCTCACCAGTTGGGCGCTCCAGGCCATCACGGCGGCGGCGGCCATCATCATCATCGTGGTCTTCCGAAACGAGATCCGAACGGCCCTCCAAGCCCGCAATCTCAAGAACTTCCTGTGGGGATCCCCCCTAATGGAGAAGACCTCCCCCGTGGACGTCCTGGCGGACACCTTCTTCCAGATGGGCAAAAAGCGCATGGGCGCCCTGGTGGTCTTTCCCGGCAAGGAGGACCTTCGGGAGCTGGTGCACGGGGGCATCCCATGGGACGGCAGGGTTTCCCAGGAAATGCTCATGAGCATCTTCTGGCCTCAGAACCCCGTCCATGACGGTGCGGCCATCATCGAGGGGGACAAGATCACGGAAGTGGGGGTGCTGCTTCCGCTGTCCCAGCGTGCGGACCTGCCCACCTTCTACGGAACACGCCACCGGGCTGCGGCTGGTCTGGCCGAGCGAAGCGACGCCCTGGTGGTGGTGGTCTCCGAAGAGCGGGGACGTGTGAGCGTCGCCAAGGGCAACTGGATCCGACCCATTTCCAAGCCGGAAGAAGTGGTCCATCTTCTGGAGGAACACCTGGGGATGGGACACGAGAGGGACCCCGACTTCCGCCGCCGGGAAATGGGCAAGCTGACCCTGGCCGCCTTTCTCTCCCTGGGCATCATGACCGCCGTCTGGTTCGGCTTCACCCGGGGCCGCGACACCCTCATCGCCCTGGACGTTCCCATCGAGTTCGTGAACCGCCCCGCCCAATATCAGATCCTGGAGACCTCCGCCAACAAGGTGCACTTGCAGCTCCACGGGTCCAGCGCCTTGGTGAAGTCCATGCGCCCCGAGCAGATCAACGTGCGCATCGACCTGAGCAAGGCACAGGAGGGGCGGAACGTGTTCGCCATCAACCAGGAAAACATTCAGCTCCCACCGGGTGTTTTCTTCAACGCGGTGTCGCCCCCCACGGTGGAAGTCGTCCTGGACATCCCCGGGACCAAGAGCGTGCCGGTCCAGGTGGACTGGACGGGAAGACTGCCGGACGATTTGCTTCTCACCGAGGTTCAGGTTATTCCTTCCGAAGTGCAGGTGGTGGGTGGAAAGACGATCCTGGACCATATCCACACGCTCTACACGACCCCCGTGCGTCTGGACACCATCACGGAATCGGGAGAGCTGTCCGTGCCGATCATCGTGTCGCCTCCCTCGCTCAAACCGACCTCGCCGGCGCAGGAACGGGTGAAGGTCGTCTTCACCGTTTCGAAACGAACACCCGAAGCCCAAGAAGAACCTTCCACCGAAGACCGATCCCGCAAGAGCGAAAACTGAACCCGCCCATTCCACCTCCCCCGTTTTCGTCGAAGCGCGGTCGTTGGACGCGAGAAAGAGAACCGCGCATGAACGCGAATAAACGCCGATGGGACTGAGTGGGATGCGGCAACGGCACAGGCCTGTTCATCCAGGGGGGATGGGAAACCATGACCGTTTCTATGAAACGCCCGCTTGCACCGTTGGCGAACGGAAGATGTAGGGGCGAACAACCGTTCGCCCCTACACCCGGGACCGTGGAATTTCCGTTACGGCGCCGGGGTGCATGGACATGAAAAGGAGAGGGCATGGGTGCGACCGCTTCCGACGACCGAACGCGGAAGGTCCAGGCCCTCTGGCTGGCCTACCTGGGCTGGCTGGTGGCCATCGCGATGATCGCGGTCCTCAAGTACATGGGATACAGCGATATCGAAACGGACCAGCTCATCGTCTTTTTCGGCGCGGCCACGACGGCCCATCTTTTGGCCTGCCTGGCCCTCCACTTCCGCTGGGACCGCCATCTTGCCTTCGATCCCCACTTTGTGCTGGTTCCCAACTGGCTGCTCTTCGCCCCGGTGGCCGCCTACGGCTACTACGCCGTGGGAACCGCCCGGGATTTCATGCTGGTGGGCTGGCTCATGGGCCTCTTCTTCCTGGCCGGCCGGGTCCGCTTCCGGGGCGTTCTACTCACCGCCGTCTGGTACATGGTCCTCTACCTGGCCTTGTTGACCTTGGCCTCGAGCGGGAAGCCGGTGGACATGGGCCGTGAAGTCATCCGGGCCCTGGCGTTTCTGGCCGTGTGCATCTTCCTGGCCCTCCTGCTGGATCGCTTCGCCGCCCAGACCCTGCATCTCAAGGCCTCCCTGGCCCAGCTGCGGGAAAAAGACCGGGAGATCACGCGGCTGAACCAACGGCTTTCGCTTTTTGTCAGCGACCCGCTGGTGGAGCACCTCAACAGAGAGAACGGGGACGCCGTCTTGCGACACCAAAGAAGAAAGATCACCGTCTTCTTCTCGGACATCTGCCGTTTCAGCACCCTCACGGACGCCATGGAACCTGAAGAGATGGCCCAGCAGCTCAATGAGTACTTCGACGCCATGATCCGCACGGCCTTCGACCACGGCGGCACCGTGGACAAGCTCCTGGGCGACGGCATGATGGTGCTCTTCGGCGCCCCGGGCGACATGGATCCGGCCGAGGGAGCCTATCGCTGCGCCGCCATGGCCTTGGCCATGCAGCGGAAGCTGGAGGCACTCAACGATCGATGGCGCCGCCAAGGCTATCCCTATTCTTTCTTGGTGCGCATGGGGATCCACACGGGCGTGTGCGTCCTGGGAAGCTTCGGCTCCGACCGGTGGCTGAACTATACGGCCATGGGCTCCCAGGTGAACATCGCCGCCCGCCTTCAGGAAAAGGCCGGACCCGGCCGGATCCTCATGAGCCGCGCCACGTACGCCCTCATCGCCGACAAGGTGACGGCCCAGGAAGTGGGGGAACTCCATCTGAAGGGGATTCATTACCCCATCCAAGGTTACGTACTGGAAGGGCTTGAAGGGCCGGAAAGAGACCGGAGGATCACACATCGGGGCCCCGGATTCGAAATCACCATCCAGCCCGACCAGATGACACCCGAAGCCCGACAGAAGCTGGCGCGGATCCTTCAACAGTGGGGGGAAACGCCCGGCGAAAAGGAAGAGGGGATTGCAGCGGCCTCCGACCTTACGGCTAGGAGGCTGCCCGAGAACGATTGATTTGCGCCGTTCAACGCCGATTCGTCATCCCCGCGAAAGGGGGATCCAGAATTTCCGGCAACTTATGGACTCCCGCTTGCGCGGGAGTGACGGTTGGGGGGAGTTTTCAGACAAGCTCCTAGGCCGGATCGCCGTTCATGATGAGATCCCGCCAGTAGTCCTGCAGATCTTTCCCCGAGCCGTTGCGCATGGATTCCAGGATTCGGTTGGTCCGGGCTTCCATCTCGGGGATGATCTCCACCAGGGCCTTGAGGGAAGACAGGACCTTGTGGGTCTGCTTCTTGTGGGGGATGGCCATCTGGGGGTGGTTGAGCAGTTGCAGGATCTCTTCCAAAACAGGGAGCTTGTCGGCCGAAAAATCCACGTAGGCCAACCGCGGCCAGTGCCTTCTGAGCTCTTCCGGCAAGTGATGCAGGCGGTCGGCCAATTCCGCGTCCATACCGATCCAAAGGGCCTTTCGAAGCTGATCCAGGAGGGATTCGATCTCCTGCCGCGCCTCGGCCCAGAGCGGGGATTCTTCCAAGAGGCGCTGCCATTTAGGGCGGATCTTGTGCATCACCCAACGTTCCGCCTGTTCGGGCAGAAGGGACAGGGCCGCCAGCTCGTTTTGCTCTTCCGCCAAGGAGCGCGCCACCTCCACCAGGTCCTGGTTGCCGTTCAGCAGGGCCATCTTGCTCAAGAGGATCTGGTTCAGGTGGACGAGGACGGAAGTCTTGTCGCGGATCCCTCCCACGCTCCGGCAGATCTCCTCCTCCCACTGTTCCCTCAGAAAACTGATTTCCGCGTTAATAGCCGAAAAGATGAAACTCAGCTTCGCCAGGGTATTCCGAAGCTCGTGGGCCACGGCGTTACACGAAGCCATGCGCTCGCTGGCCAGCTCCTGCTGCACCTGACTCACCGATTCGCGGATATGAAGAGAGAACATCTCGGTGCCCAGAACGCGTGACAGCTTCTTGATCACCTTGGTGGCCCGATCCCCCCGCTGGATCGTGTGCGGCAGAAAGTGAATCTTGATGACGGCCACCACCACATAATCGCTGTTCTGCCAGATGGGGGTGCCCTTCCAGTTGCGGGGGTACTCAAGGTGGTCGGCGTCTTGACCGTAGAGATCCGATTTCTTGACCAGCACAGGTTCCATGTGGTGCCAGTCCTCCGGCTCCCCGCTCAACTGCTTGCGGACGCTGCGCTGGTCTTCGTAGGGATTGTCGGCGGTCCAGCTCTTCTGGCGCTCCACGCACCATCCCATGGCCTCCAGGGCACGTCCGGGCCGATCCCGGTACTGGTCCCACGTCTTGCCGGGCGGGTTGTAGTCGGAGACATCAGGAAGACCCCAACGGATGGTCCCGTTTTCCTTTTCACGGATCCCGGATGTGACCCGAACGGATCGCAGCTCCGGGATGGGGCCGATGCGATAGATGGTTCCCTTGGTGGCATGATCCAGGCACAAGAGAATGGTCTCGATCATGTTTTTGCATGTCTTTTCGAGCAACTCGTGGCCGATGATCATGCGGGCTCCCCCTGTCCTTGCTTCTCGAAAGCAGCCTGCTGCTTTCAGAACGCATTAGATAATGTCAAAAAGGCAGGCCGTCAACAGGACAGGTGTGTTTGATAAAGATTATTTTGCAAGGCCCATACCAGGAAAGGCGGCTCCGCCACCCATCCGGATCCCCCCGCTTCCCGCGGGCCTCCGCCGCCGGCGCGGGACCGCATGGGGACAAGACTTGTCCATTTAAGCCCCCCAGAAAACAAGGGGAAGAACGGGCTCATGCCCCCCTCCTTCCCCCAACCCGGAAAACGACACCGGCACCTTTTGGGCAATGGATTTCACATGAAACAGAAAGCCCGTGCACTCCATGGAAATTCATTGCACACATCGTCTGCTCAGGCCACCGCCCGTCCGGCATCGAATCCCAGGGCGAAGGCGCGCTCGTTGACGTCATGGAGCTTGGGCGGGAGCAGACGGCGCACGCTCTCTTCCCAGGCGGAACGCTCGACGGGCAGCACCTGAAGGCCCGCAAAGGCTCCCACCACCACCATGTTGGCCGCCCTCACGTTCCCCGCCTCCCGGGCCAGGGTCACGGCATCCAGAGCCACCACCTTGGCCAAACTCTCTTGGAGGTCTTCCAGCACGTCCTGCACGTCGGGATACTGCCCTTGTCCGGCGGCTACTGTGAAAGGAACGATGGGCACCGTGTTCACCACGGCCGTGGTGCCGGCATGGCATTTGCCCAGAGCCCGAATCGCTTCCAGAGGCTCGAAGGCCAGCATCACATCCGCCTGGCCGTCGGCGATGATGGGACTGGCGATGTCTCCCACCACGATGGACGATTCCACCACGCCGCCCCGTTGAGCCATCCCGTGGATCTCGCTCATGGTGACGTTCAGGCCCTGGATCAGGGCGGCTTCGCCCACCATTCGGGTGGCCAACAGAGTTCCCTGGCCTCCCACACCCGTAAAGAAGATGCGAAGTCCCGCATCCATTCTCTTCTGTGTCGTCATCCTCCACTCCCCTTAAAGTGGGGGCGAATGGCCATTCGCCCTACAGTTTTTTGGGTTTCACGGCGTCGCAGAGCTGGGCGCAGACCGCGCAGCCGTTGCACAGCGTCTCGTTGATTCGCACGCACTCGCCGCCGGCGTCCCGTTCCCACACGAAGGCCGGACATCCCAGCTGGGACAGGCAGTCGCGGCACAGGTCGCATGCGTCGGTCACCTGGAAGACCACCCGCTGCTTGGTGCCCAGCATCCGCCGCTCGAAGAGCGGACACGGCGAACGGGAGATGAGAACGGAAACGCCCCCCTCCTTCATCTCTTCCCGGATCTTTTCCAGAGCGGCCTGGGTCTTTTTCACGTTGAGCGGATTCACCACCGTGACCCGCTGAACGCCGCAGCCGCGCACCACCTGTTCCACGTCCACCCGGGGTTCCACGCGCCCCGCCGCCGTGATGGAAACACCCGGATGGGGCTGGTGGCCGGTCATGGCCGTGGTGCCGTTGTCCAGGATGACCAGGAGGATGTTGCGGTTGTGGGTGACCGCATTGACAAGGCCCGTCATGCCGCTGTGGAAGAAGGTGGAATCCCCGATGAAGGCCACCACCGGCCGGTCCAGAACCCGGGAGAAGCCGCCCGCAGTGGAAACGCTGGACCCCATGCAGATGAGGAAGTCCGCCATCTGAAGGGGGGGCAGGAGTCCCAGGGTGTAGCAGCCGATGTCGGTCGGGTAAACGGCCTCCTCGCCGAAGATTTTCTTGACCGAATAGTAGGTGGCCCGATGGGGACAGCCGGGGCACAGGTTGGGCGGGCGGGGCGGCAGGTCTTGGGGGGCACTCAGCGGAGTCGGGGTCTCCACCGGGACATCGAAAAAGCGGCCCAGGGCCTTTTTCACCTTGAGGGAATCCAGCTCAAAGGCCTCCGGAATCCCGTCCGGGCCTTTCCCGGAGATGGGAAGCCCGAGCCCCAGCTTTTGGGCCGTGTTCCGCACGGCCTCCTCCAGGTAGGGTTCCAGTTCCTCCACCACGAACACCCGGTCTACACTTTGCAAAAAGCGGCCCATGAGCCGCTCCGGCATCGGATAGGTCATGCCCAGCGTCAGGACGGTCACCTTGTCCTCGATTCCCAGCTCCCTCACGGCATCCCGCACGTAAAGCGCCGAAACCCCGCTGGTGACGATGCCCCAGGGCCCGCTGCCCTCCAGGCGGTTGAAGGGACTGGACTCCGACACTTCCCGGAGCCCCTTCTCCTTTTCCAATAGTTGCAACCGGAGCTTTCGGCCCACCATGGGAACCACCACCAGATTGAAGGGATCCCGCTGGAACTCGCCCTGCACGGAACCCGACGGCAGGTCTCCCAGTTCCACCACGCCCCGGCAGTGGTTCACCCGGGTGGTGGTGCGAAGAAGGCAGGGAATCCGGAACTTTTCCGAAATCTCGTAGGCCGCCAGCACCATCTCCTTGGCCTGCTGGGGCGTGGCCGGCTCCAGCATGGGCACATGGGCCATTTTGGCGTAGAAGCGGTTGTCCTGTTCGTTTTGGCTGGAGTGGAGCGACGGGTCGTCGGCGGTCACGATCACCATGCCCGCCTTCACCCCCACATAGGCCAGGGTCATGAAGGCATCGGCGGCCACGTTCAAACCCACGTGTTTCATGGAACAGAGGCTCCGCACCCCGGAGATGGCGGCGGCGCATGCGCTTTCCATGGACACCTTTTCGTTCACCGAGTACTCCACCTCCACGCCGGCCTCGTCCCCCAGCCGGGCGAATCCGTCGATGATTTCCGACGAAGGCGTCCCGGGGTAGGCCGCCACGAAGCCGACGTTCGCCTCCAGTGCGCCTCGGATGATGGCCTCGTTTCCCAAAAGAAGCCTCTTTCCGCCCTTATCCGGCGACAGCAATTCGTGCATGCTCGTCCTTCCTCCTCAACCGTTGTGGGTGCAAAGCTGAACTGGCTCCGTCATTCGGACCGGACGCCTTCGCGTTATCGGCGTTCATCGGCGGTTCCCTTCCCGCCGCGGCCCCTACTCGGATCGGCGGTCCACGAAGGGAATCACCCGGTCGCCTTCCCTTTCCAGGCTTCCCCGCTCCACCAGCTTGATGCGGGGAACGATGCCGATGAAATTGGCCACCTTCTGGCGCATCTCGTCCACCAGGGTCCGCTGTTCCCGCATCTTGTCGAAAAAGAGGCGCTCGGTGATCTCGATCCAGATCTCCAGCTGATCCAGCCGGCCGCGGCGCGTAGCCACCAGCTGATAGACGGGCCGCTCCCCCTTGACCTGTTCCAGGATGTCTCCGATCCGTTCGGGGATGATGTTGACGCCCTTGATCACCACCACATTGTCGCAGCGCCCTTCGATGCGCGAGATCCGACGAAACGTTCGCCCGCACGGGCAGGTCCCGGGCACGATCCGGCACAGGTCCCCCGTGCGGTACCGGATCACCGGAAAGGCCTCCTTGGTGAGCGTCGTGATGACCAGTTCGCCCAGCTCTCCCGGCTCGCACTCCCGACCCGTCTCCGGGTCGATCACCTCCAGCAGGAAGTGATCCTCCTGGAAGTGCATGCCCGTCTTTTCCAGGCATTCGCCCGCCACACCCGGTCCCATCACTTCGCTGATCCCGTAGTTGTCGGTGGCCGTAACGAAGAGCCGCTCTTCGATCTCGCGGCGCATCTCTTCCGTCCAGGGTTCCCCGGCGCAGATGGCAAACCGGAGGCTCAACTGTTTGGGATCCACCCCCAGCTCCTCCATGCGGTCCGCAATGATGAGCGCATAGGACGGGGTGGACACCAGGGCGGTGGTTCGAAAATCCTGCATGATCTTGATCTGCCGTTCCGTTCTTCCCACGGAAGTGGGCAGGACGGAAGCCCCCAGGCGCTCCGCACCGTAATGGATCCCCAGACCTCCGGAGAGCAGGCCGTAGGCGAAGGTGATCTGGATCACGTCATCGTGGGTCACCCCGGCGGAAGCCAGCACCCGGGCCGTCAGTTGGGCCCAGTTTTTGAGATCCCGCTTGGTGTAGCCCACCACCCGGGGATTGACGGAGGTGCCCGACGAGGTGTGCACGCGCACCACCTCCCGCAACGGCACGGCAAACATGTCGTAAGGGTAGCTGTTGCTCACGTCGTCCCGGGTGGTGAAGGGGAGCCGCTTGAGGTCGGCCAGCTCCGTCAGATCGTCTTCCGGGACGAAGTCGATTTCCCGGAATCGTTTGCGATAGAAGGCCACGTTTCGATAGACGCGGTTGAGCGTGGCCTGGAGCCGCTCCAGCTGAAGCTGCTCCAACTCCCCGCGATCCATGCACTCCTTTTCCGGTTCCCAGATGGGACGGGATTCCACCGTCATGCCTCTCCCCCCGGTTCTTCCCCACGGTCTTGTGCGCCCGTCAGGCGTCCCATATCTCCTTGGATCCCTTGCCCAAATACGCCCGCTGCACCTCCCGGTGGGCCAGGAGTTCGCGGCCTTCGCCCTGGAGCACCACCTTGCCCGTTTCCATCACGTAGCCCCGGTCGGCGATCTGCAGGGCGGCCCGGGCGTTCTGTTCGATGAGCAGGATCGTGCGGCCTTCGTCGCGAAGCCGGCGGATGATGGCGAAGATTTCCCGGATCACCAGGGGCGCCAGCCCCATGGACGGCTCGTCCAGCAAGAGAAATTCGGGTCGGGCCATGAGCGCCCGGCTGATGGCGAGCATCTGCTGCTCCCCGCCGCTGAGCGTCCCCGCCAGCTGACGGCGTCTCTCCCTCAGGATGGGAAAGCGCTCCAGCAGAGCGTCCATGTCGCGACGCACCTGATCGCGCCGGTTGCGGTGAATGAAGGCCCCCATCTCCAGGTTCGCCTCCACGGAAAGGGTGGCGAAGATCTGGCGTCCTTCCGGCACCAGGGCGATCCCCCGTTCCACCACGGCTTCCGGGGCCAGGCCGGTGATGTCCTCTTCCTTGTAGAGAATGCTTCCCTTCTGGGGCCTGAGCAGCCCCGCGATGGAATGGACCAGGGTGGTCTTGCCGGCCCCGTTGGCTCCGATGAGGGCCACGATCTCTCCGGACCTCACGTGCAGGGAGACGCCCTTCAGGGCGTGGATGTTTCCGTAGTAGGTGTGCAGGCTTCGGACCGTGAGCACGCCGTTCCTTCCCGTTACAACTGACCGTTCATGATGGGCGCCCCTTCGTCCGGAGTCCATTCGTCTCCCAGGTACGCCTGAATCACTTCGGGGTTTTCCTTGATTTCGTCCGGTACGCCGCTGGCCAGAGGCTGCCCGTAGTAGAGGACCAGGATGCGGTCCGAGATGGTCATGACCAGATTCATGTCGTGCTCCACCAGGATCACGGTGGTTCCCCGCTCCTTGATTCGGCCGATGAGTTCTCCCAGTTCCTCCGTCTCCCTCGTATTCAATCCCCCGGCGGGTTCATCCAGAAGCAGCAACGCCGGATCGGTGGCCAGAGCGCGCGCGATTTCGAGAATCTTCTGCTTTCCCAAGGGAAGGGCCCCCGCGGGAAGATGGGCCGCGTCGGCCAGCCCCACGAAGTCGAGCCAGGCGCGGGCATCCCGCCCGATGGCCGCTTCCTCCCGGCGCATGGATCGGGTGCGCAACCCGGCGGCCCAAAAGCCCGACCTGGTGCGCACATGCCGGCCCACCATCACGTTTTCCAACACGCTCATCTGGGGAAAGAGCGCCACGTGCTGAAACGTTCGGGACATTCCCAGGGCGGCGATGCGATGGGGAGGTTCCCGCTCCACACGACGCCCCAGAAAGGAAATGCGGCCTTCCGTGGGGTGAAGCACGCCGCTGATGCAGTTGAGCAGCGTGGTTTTTCCGGCCCCGTTGGGACCGATGATGGACTGAACGATCCCCCGGGGCACCTGATAACGGATTCCCTTGAGGGCCGTCACGCCGCCGAACTGCATGTGCACGTCCTGCAGAATCAGGATGGGATCGCTGGAAGAAAAACGCGGAGACGTCATGAACACCTATTCCGATCGGGGCAGGAGCGTTTCCCGCCTTCGGCTTAGTTTTTCCTGCATCCACACCACCAGGCCCTGGGGCACCAGGAGGGCCACCGCCAGCAGGATGCCACCATAGACCAGAACCTCAAAATCTGCAAAAACATGGAGCCATTCGTTGCCCACGAAGGTGAGGAAAACCGTTCCCAGCACGGCGCCCCACAGGCTCTGCATGCCGCCCACCACCACCATGAGGACGAAGCGGACGGACCACATGAGGTCGAAGGAGCTGGGCGTGAGAAATGTGACGTAGTGGGTATACAGGCTCCCGGCCAGGGAAGCCAGCACGGCGCTGTAGACGAAGACCTGGACCTTGTAGGACGCCACGGGGACGCCCATGGCCTCCGCCGCCTTCTCCGCCTCGTGGATGGCCCGCAGCGCCCTTCCCACCCGGGAATGGAGCACGTGGTAGGAAAAGATCAGGGCGGCGGCCACGAACGTCCAGACCAGGTAGTACCAAGCCGTTTCGCTGAGCACGCGGACCCCGGCGACGGAAAGCCCGGGGATGTCCACCATGCCGGAGGGCCCGCCCGTCCATTCCACCTCCTCGTTCAGGACGATGTGCACGATCACGCCGAAGCCCAGGGTGGCCATGGCCAGGTAATGGCCCTTGAGGCGCAGGGCGGGAACGCCCACGATCCAGGCCACGGCGGCGGCCGCGGCCGCCCCCGCGGGCATGGCCGCCCAGGGATTCCATCCGAACCGGCCCGTCAGGATCGCCGACGCGTAGGCGCCGATGCCGAAGAAGGCCGCCTGCGCCAGGGAAATCTGGCCGGCAAAGCCCATGAGCAGGCTCAGGCCGATGGTCACCAGGCAGAAGATGCCCGCAAAGACCATCACGTCCGTATAGTGGGAAATCGCGTCGAAAGGAGCCACCATCCAGGGAAACGCCGCCATGAAGGCGACGAACGCGGCGACGGGAGCGAACTTGCGAAGATTCATGCCTAGAACCTTTTCAGTCCGGCGGCTTCCTTGCTGCCGAACAGACCTTCCGGTTTGAAGAAGAGAGCCAGCAGGAGGAGCACCAGGGCCACGGCGTCCTTATAGCCGGACGACACATAGCCCGCGCAGAAGGATTCGGCCAGGCCGAGCAACAACCCCGCCACCAGGGCCCCGAAAAACTGGCCCAGCCCACCCAGAACGGCCGCCCCGAAGCCCTTGAGACCCAGCAGCGCCCCGCGGTCGTATTCCATGAGGGTGATGGGGGTGATGGACACCCCGGCCGCGGCGCCGATGGCGGCACTGAGCATGAAAGAGAGAAAGATCATGGTCCGCACGGGAATGCCCACCAGGCGAGCGGCGGCGGGGTTGTCGGCGCAGGCCAGCATGGCCTTGCCGTAAACGCTTCTTCGAAAGAAGAGGGTGAGGCAGACCACGATGATCCCGCTCACTCCCAGCACCCACAAGGCCTGGGGCTGCACGGCCACTCCGTTCCACAAGATGGAGCCGCCGCCCGTAAAGGGAGGCAGCCGGTAGGGGTCCTTTCCCCAGGCCAGCATGGCTCCCCCCTTGAGCAGGATGGAAAAGGCGATGGTGATGATGATCATGGAAAGGACCGTGGCCTGCCGGGCGTTTCGGATCACGTAGCGTTCCAAGACGAGCCCCGTCAGAGCCACGGCCGCCACGGCCGCCAGAAACGCCGCCAAGATGGGCAGACCGCAGGCCTCGTAGAAGAAGACGGCGAAAAGACCGCCCAGCATGACGAACTCGCCCTGGGCGAAGTTGATGATCTCCGTCACGTTGTAGATGATGTTGTAGCCGATGGCCACCAGGGCATAGATGGCTCCGATGGTGATCCCCCCCAGCGCATACTGGAGCCACGCCGCCCCGAACCCCGCACTTTCCATCTGAGATCGGTCCTTGCTGTCTGAGATTCGCACCAAGGGGGCGGATCAGGCCGACGGCATGATCCGCCCCTTGCCTTCCACTCAACGGTTTCCGCACGGCAATAATAGTAGGGGCGAATGGCCATTCGCCCCTACTATTGCGCCAAGGCCCAGTCCCCCTTCTTCACCACCACCATTTCCAGATCGTCCTTGCTCAGGCCGTTGTGGTCCTGGGGCGAGAAGTTGAAGATGCCGTGCTGGCCCACGAAGTTCTTCGTATTTTCCAGGAAGTCCCGGATCTTTGCCGGGTCGGGACCCACGGCCTTGAGGGCCGCCAGGGCCAGGTGCATGGAGTCCCACGCGTGGCCGCCGAACGACGAGATGGGCTCCTGGTACTTGGCTTCATAGGCCTGCTTGTATTCCATGATCACCTTTTTCTGGGGGTGGTCGTCGGGCAGCAAGGGTCCCACATTGACCCGCGCCAGGGGGAGAAGAACCCCTTCGGCCGCATCGCCGCTCAGCTCCAGGTACTTCTTGCTTCCGAAGCCGTGGCTCTGGAAGAGCGGCATCCCCTCCATCTTGAGATCCCGCCAACCCTTGACGGCCAGAACGGCCGTGGGGCCCACGGACCAGTTGACCACCGCCTGGGCTCCCGACTCCCGGATCTTGGTGAGCTGAGCCGTGAGGTCCGTGTCCTTGGGCCCGTAGCGTTCATCGGCCACCACGGTGATGCCATATTCCTGGGCCAATCGCAAGAGCTCCTCACGGCCGCTGGCCCCGAAGCCATCGGACACGGTCATGATGCCGATCCTGGAGATGCCCTTGGCCTTCATGTAGTCGTACATCTTGCCCACCACGTGCTTGTCGGAACCGGCCACCTTGAAGACCCAGCGACGGCTCTCCACGGGTTCCACAATCTTGTAGCTGGCCGCACAGGAGATGAGGGGAATCTTGAAATCTTCCGCCAGACCGACCACGGCCAGACTGTTTCCGCTGGTGGTGGGACCGATGATGACGGGAACCTTGTCCCTCTTGATGAGCTTCTTCACCGCCAGGTTGCACTTGGTGGCGTCCGTTTCATCGTCATAGAGAATGAGCTCCACCGGGTGCCCGTTGATCCCGCCCTGGGCGTTCACCTGCTCCACGATCATCTCCGCCGTCCTCTTTTCCGGCTCCCCCAGGAAGGAGGCGCCGCCCGTCACGGAAAAGACCGCGCCGATCTTGTAGGGCTCTCCCCCCGCCAAGACCCCGGCCGGCACCATCAGGGCCAACACACACACCCAAAGCACGATCCGGCTCCATCTTCCCACACATTGGGCCAACCTTCCTCCGACCATGGCAACCTCCTTGATTCTCAAGAAACGGCCAACAAAAAAGGCCGTGGGAACAACCCCACGGCCCAAACAAAAAAGCCGTGGGCAGAACCGACTGCGGTCTGCCCACGGCTTTCTCGGCGGGAGATCACCTCACAGGGCAGACCGCCTGAGGTAGCCGTAGTAGTAATAGCCGATGTGGTTAAAGCTGAATTGGGTTCTCACGGCGCTTCCGCCCTCCTATTAGCTTGACGTGACTGAGGTCTTACCTGCTTACAGGCTTAAAGGCCGACCTGTCAAGATGAAAGAAGGAGGCCGTCCGGCGTAGTGGCGCACGATCGGACCGTGCCTCCCCTTTGACAGGACGGGCGCATCTCCTCCTTGCTGGCTTCCCGAATGTCGCGGATGACGATGTCGAATTCGGCCGAAGCGCCCGCGTTGGGATGGTTGAAATCGGCCACGATCACGTCATCCCGAAGCTCCAGAACCAGGAATTCCACCAGGGAGCGGTTTCGCATCTCCCGATACACCTTGCCCACCCGGAGGCGTTCTTCCTTGTAGTCGGATCGGGGAAGCTCCCGGACGAGTTCAGGGTCGTGGGGCCCGAAGATCTCCTCCGGAGGCACGTACACCTGCACCCGATCCCCCACCTTCTTGTTCATGAGAGCGGCTTCCACCGACGGATATTGGACATCCACCCCGTAGACGAACGTACAGGTGGCGGGCGGCGATTGCTGGGTTTCTCCATGTTTCGTGGTGGTCTTGATGGTGAAATCGATGGTCACCTTCATGCATTCCTTGACCTGCATCATCTGGTCGGCTCCTTTATGTGCGACGGTTCGCGGGTTTTCCACGGTTTCATTAACCCTCAACTTAAGGGCCACCCCGATTTTGTCAACCAAAGACATCCCCCCTTGGGCCTCCGCGCTTCGTCGTGCTATAGGTACCGACGCTCATGGACAGCTCTTGCGGGCGGGCATAAAGCCCGCCCCTACGAAAACAGATGAACGCGATCAAACCGCTCATCGCGCCTTGCGGCGCTCTCACAGGGCGGACAGCACCCCCGGTGGAGAGTCTTCCATCCATGCAGGTTGGTGCAAGTGGCGCCATGATCGTTGGGTTCCATTGGGAGAAGTAGTGGTGTGGATCATGCCGGATAAGAGTGTGTCAAACAGGGAGTCAAACGGCCTTCAACCCTTGCAATGGGCCGCCTTGGCTTCCCTGCCGGGCCTTATCCACGGCGTTTTCACCCGCCGGGGCGGGGTGAGCCGCCCGCCCTACGACAGCCTCAACACGGCCTTCGGAAACGGGGACCATCCCGACGCAGTGGCCCGGAATCTCGGCCGAATCGCTTCCCACACCGGTCTCACGACCCTGGCGGCCGTCCGCCAGGTCCACGGCGATCGCGTGGCGGTGGTGGACGAGGCGTTCCTGGCCCGGTGCGACCGAAGGGACCACCAGGGATTTTCCCTCTTCGTGGGACCCGAAGCCGACGCTCTGGCGACGGCCCTTCCCCGGGTGGGACTTCTGGTGCGCATCGCCGACTGCCAGGCGGTCTTTTTGGCGGATCCGGAAAAGCGGGTCATCGCCAACGTGCACAGCGGCTGGAGAGGGAGCGCGGCCGACATCCTGGGAAAGACGGTGGCCCTCCTCACGGAACGCTTCGGGTGCCGCCCGGAATCCCTGGTGGCCGCCGTGAGCCCTTCCCTGGGGCCGTGCTGCGCCGAATTTCGGCATTTTGAAAAGGAACTTCCTCCGTCTTTTTGGAAGTTCCAGGTTCGGCCCACCTATTTCGACTTCTGGGCCATCAGCCGCAGCCAGCTCACGGCGGCGGGCCTTCGACCCGAAAACATCCACTTGGCCGGCCAATGCACCGTGTGTCATCCGGACTTGTACTTTTCGTACCGCCGTGACAGGGTGACGGGCCGCCTGGCGGCCGTCATCGCCCTCAGCTAGGAGGAATGGAACCGTGCCCAAGACACAGGAAAAAGCGCGCCTTCTGGAAACCCGCCGGGTGGCGGACGACACCCACCGGATCGTCCTCTACGCTCCGAGAATCACGGCCACGGCGCGCCCGGGCCAGTTCGTCATGGTTCGGATCGCCTCGGAAGGGGCCGACCCGCTCCTGAACCGCCCCTTCTCCTTTCACCGCATCCACAAGGACGACGGCCTCTTCGAGATCCTCTTTCGGGTGGTGGGCCGAGGCACCTGGCTGCTGTCGCAGCGAAAGGAAGGCTCCAGCCTGGACGTGATCGGGCCTCTGGGCAACGCCTTTCCCATGCCGGAAGCCCAGGAGGAGATCGTGGCTCTGGCGGCCGGAGGCATCGGAATCGCCCCGATGGTGGAGCTGGGATACCGATTGGCCGACTGGGCCCGTGAGAAGGATTCCCGCCAAGTCTTCCTTTTCTACGGCGCCCGCACGGCTTCGGAGCTGGTACCGCTGGGAAAGTTGGAACGTAGGGGGATCCGCGCTTCATTCAGCACCGACGACGGATCCCGCGGTTCGTGCGGCACCGTGGTGGACCTGATGGATCAAAGCGTCCGGGAAAGCGGTCTTCTCCCCCAACGTCTCTATGCCTGCGGCCCGCTGGCCATGCAGGCGGCCGTGGCGGCATGGGCCCACGAAAAGGACGTTCGGGCCACCATGTCCCTGGAATCGGTCATGGCCTGCGGCATCGGAGCCTGCCTGGGCTGCGCCCTGCCGGCCGCACACCCGGACGATTCCAGCCGGGCCCGGCACGTGCACGTGTGCAAGGAAGGACCTGTCTTCGATTCGAGGAAAATCCTATGGGAAAAGATGGAACCCACGCCCGTTCGGCCCCTGACCTTCGTGTGCAGCTAGGGCCCCTGTCCCTCAAGAACCCCGTGCTCACCGCTTCGGGAACGTTCGGCTACGGCCAGGAGTTCTCCGACTTCCTGGACCTGGCCCGGCTGGGAGCCGTGGTGGTCAAGGGAATCTCCCTGGAACCCCGCCCGGGAAACCCGCCGCCGCGCATCGCCGAAACCCCGGCGGGCATGCTCAACGCCATCGGCCTGGAAAACGTGGGAGTGGAACGCTTCGTGGCGGAAAAGCTCCCCTACCTCCGCAAACGCAACGCCACCGTGGTGGTCAACATCCTGGGAAACAGCGAGGAGGAGTATGCGGCTCTGGCCGAGCGCCTGGAGGACGAGGAGGGCATCGCGGCCCTGGAGGTCAACATCAGCTGCCCCAACGTGAAGGAAGGCGGCATCGCCTTCGGAACCGACCCGCGCATGGCAGCCCGGGTGACGGAAGCGGTCCGCCGAAAGACCACCCGCCCGCTCATCACCAAGCTCAGCCCCAACGTCACCGACATCGCCCTCATCGCCCGGGCGGTGGAAGACGCGGGAACGGACATCATCTCCTGCATCAACACGGTATCGGGCATGGCCGTCGACGTCTTTTCCCGCCGGCCCAAGCTGGCCAATATCCTGGGCGGCCTCTCGGGGCCCGCCATCAAGCCCGTCGCCCTGCGCTGCGTCTACCAGGTGGTGCAGGCCGTGTCGTGCCCCGTCATCGGCATCGGCGGGATTCAGACGGCCCTGGACGCCCTGGAGTTCCTGCTGGTGGGAGCTTCCGCCGTCCAGGTGGGGACCGCCAGCCTGGTCCGGCCCACCAGCGCCGTGGAGATCCTGGACGGCCTGGAACGGTTCCTCCGGCACCAGGGCCTGGCCTCCGTTCGGGAATACATCGGCACCCTGGACACTTCCTGCCGTTTTCCCCTGGCGGAAGAGACGTGTGCCGGTGATGAGTGATGAGTGATGAGTGATGAGTGATGGGTGATGAGTAATGAGTAACGAGTAATGAGTGATGGGTGATGGGCGGTGGGTGATGAGTGAAGGAGGATTGGTGCCATGGCAGCTCCGGAGGACACAAGAGTGGGCAAGGGGCCGGAAGGCGTGCAGGAAGGGGAGGTGCGCACCCACAAGGATCTGGAACTCTGGAAAGCCGCCATGGAGTTGGCTAAGGCCGTCTATCAAGTCACCGCCCGGTTTCCCAAGGAGGAAGTTTATGGGATGACGGCCCAGATGAGGCGCTCTGCAGTGTCCATTCCCTGCAACATTGCACAAGGCGCAGCCCGCCATTCAAAAAAGGAATTCATCCAATTCCTCTACGTCGCCCTGGGGTCCCTGGCCGAATTGGAAACCCAATGGATTCTTGCAGGAGACTTGGGCTTGGCCCGGGACGAGGGCCTCGAAACCAAGATCGAATTGGTCCGAAAGCTTCTTCTCGGCCTGTTACGCCATTTCAAACAACCTCCAACCGCCTGACCGTCATAGCGCCCCTTGCTCCACCCCGCATGGCTGCAAGAGCGGACGCCCCCATCACCCATCACCCATCACCCATCACCCATCACCCATCACCCATCACTCGTCACTCGTCACCCATCACTCGTCACCCATCACTCGTCACTCCCTCAGAAGTTGTCGTCCCGCTTCGCGGCAGCGGGCCAACAAGTGGGGATCCTTGCCCACGTCGGCTTTTCCTTCCAGCTCCCGAAAGCACAGGTCCCCCACCAGTTCGCCTCCCAGAGCGTCCATGAAATAGTGCATGGTGAGGAGCGCACAATCGAAAAGCCTCTTTCCCCGGGTGGCGGCGGCGCTCAGGAGGAACCCTTTCTTGGGCTTGGTCTGCCCATGAGCTTTTCCGTCCGGAAGTTCCAGTTGCTTTTTCATGAAGAGGGCCTGGCAGCGGTCGATCAAAAGCTTCAGCTGCCCCGAAACGTTGTAGAAATAGATGGGAGTCGCCACCGCCACCCCGTCGGCCGCCTCCAGCAGGGGATAAACCGGCTGCATCCCATCGTCCACCACGCACGCTCCCGTCTCATCGCACCCGCCGCAGCCCACGCATCCCTGCATCTTGAGCCGCCGCACATACACCCTTTCCACGGAAGCGCCAGCTTCCAAGGCCCCTTCCAGAAAGGCGTCCATCATGCGATCCGTGTTGCCTCCCTTTCGGGGAGAACCATAGATTCCCACGATCTGCATCCATAACCTCCAAACACGTTTTGATATTTACAAACATTTCACAACTGATCCCGGGCACTTATCGCCGCAGGATCTTCTTTACTTGATTGAACCGATAGCCTTTCCGTGCTATAGGATGGCCTGCCTTTCCATTTTTCCACCCCAAACAACTCCAGCACTTCCTGAGCAAAGGAGGGAATCATGTCACGGAAGAGATCTGTTCTGAGTGTATTGAGTCTGCTGGTGGCCCTGTCGTTCGTTTCCGTCGGCTCGGCGGCCGACACCCTCAAGATCGGATTCAATATACCACTGACGGGAGATATTCCCAAGGTGGGCGAGGGATCCAAGTTCGCGGCGGAGATGCTCAAGGAGGAAGTGAACGGAGCGGGGGGTCTTAAGGTCGGTGACAAGACCTATCAGTTGGAATTCATCTACGAGGACAACGAATCCAAGGCGGAGTCGGCCACGGCGGCCGCCCTCAAGCTGATCACCCAGGACCAGGTGCTGGCCATCATCGGCCCGCAGGCCAGCAAGCAGGCCATTCCGGCCGGTGAAGTGTGCGATAGCTACATGACGCCCATGATTTCCCCCTGGTCCACCAACCCGCAGACCACCAAGGACCGCCCGTACGTGTTCCGGGCCTGTTTCCTGGATCCCTTCCAGGGGCCCGTGGCGGCCAAGTTCGTGAGCGAGGAGTTCGGGGCCAAGAAGGCGGCGGTTCTTTACGACATCGCCAGCGACTACCCCAAGGGACTGGCCGAATACTTCAAGGAAGCCTTCGAAAAGATTCACGGCCCGGGATCGGTGGTGGCCTTCGAGACCTTCACCACCAAGGACCGGGACTTCAGCGCCCAGCTCACCAACATCATCAAGTCGGGCGCCGATGTGCTCTTCACGCCCCAGTATTACGATGAAGTTCCCTTGATCGTGAAGCAGGCCCATGAACTGGGATGGAACAAGCCCATCATGGGAAGCGACAGTTGGGGCTCGGCGGAACTCATGACCCTGTGCGGAGACGACTGCAAGGGCCTTTTCTTCAGCACCCACTATGCGGCGGCGGGCGCCAAGGGAGCCACCAAGGAGTTCATCGAAAAGTACAAGGCCAAATACGGCTATGTTCCGGACGACGTGGCGGCCCTCACCTGGGACGCCACCCGGCTGCTGCTTCAGGCCATCCAGGAAACGGGCGGCCTGACGGGCAACCTGGACAAGGACCGGGAGATGGTCAAGGACGCCCTGGCCAAGGTGAAGGACTTCGACGGCATCACGGGCAAGATGACCTTCACGCCGGAAGGCGATCCCATCAAGTGCGCCGTGATCGTGAAGATCAGCGATCAGGGCGAGTTTGAGTTCTACAAGTCCGTGTGTCCGTAGGGGCTTGTCCGAAAACCCTGGGGATGACGAAAACCCGGTGAATCGTTTCCGGAGGGCGCGCCCATGGCGGCGCGCCCGTTCTTTCCTTGAAAGGAGTCGCACGGAACGGTGGAAGTCTTTCTGCAAAACCTTCTGAACGCTCTCCAGTGGGGAAGCTTTTACGCCCTCATCGCCCTGGGTTACACGCTGGTCTACGGGGTGCTGCTCCTGATCAACTTCGCCCACGGGGACATCTTCATGGTGGGGGCCTACATCGGCTTTTTCGTGGCCAGCTTTTTTCTGGGCAAATACGCCTTCCATCTGCCCCTGGATCTGCCCCCGTCCGTCATTTTCCTCCTGACCCTTCTCCTCACCATGGCCTTGACGTCCGTGGTGGGAGTCACGCTGGAGCGGGTGGCCTACCGACCGCTTCGCCGCAAGGGAGCTCCCCGCCTCTATGTGGTCATCACGGCCCTGATGTGCGGCCTCCTGCTGGAAAACGGCAACCTGGCGCTGCTGGGAGCCAGCCGCCGGAGCTTTCCGGAGCTGCTTCCCAAGGCGGTCTACGATCTGGGCGGGGTGAGTGTGACCAACATCAAGATCCTGGTCATCATCGCCGCCCTGCTGGTCTTTGTCTTTCTGGAAACGGTCGTGCGAAAAACCAAGCTGGGCATGGCCATGCGAGCCATTTCCTACGACCGCATGGCGGTGCCGCTCATGGGCATTCCCGTGGACACGGTGATCGTCTTCACCTTCGTTCTGGGATCCTCCATGGCGGCCTTGGGAGGGGTGCTTTTCGCCACGGCCTACCCCGTGCTGGAACCCTACATGGGGGCGCTCATCGGCTGGAAGGCCTTCATCGCCGCGGTCATCGGCGGCATCGGCGAGATTCGGGGCGCCTTCGCCGGCGGATTCCTCCTGGGTTTCATCGAGATCTTCGTGGCCGCCTTCTTTCCGTCCACTTTGAGGGATCTCATCTCCTTCAGTATCCTTTTGGTGTTCCTCAGTGTCCGGCCCACCGGATTTTTCGGCGTGGCTCGAGCAACCAAGATCTAGAGCTGGATGAACACGATGCGACGATCCCTGGGTCTTTGGCTTTATCTGCTCTTTTCCGTCGTCCTGATCTGGATTTCCCACCACAATCTGATCAACGCCTATCTGCAGCTGGTGGTGATGTTCATCGGAATCAACATCATCCTGTCCAGCTCGCTCAACATCATCAACGGCTACATGGGGGAATTTTCGTGCGGCCATGCGGGGTTCATGGCGGTGGGAGCCTATGTGACCTCCATTCTGAACGTGTGGCTCTTCACTTCGGACCGGGTCTTCGGCCCCCCTCTGCTTTCCCCTTCGGCGGCCCTTTACCTCTTTCCGGTCACGCTGCTGGCGGGCGGTGTGGCCGCGGCCCTGGCGGGACTGCTGGTGGCGATCCCATCCTTTCGCACCCGGGGCGACTACCTGGCCATCATCACGCTGGCGGTGAACTACATCGTCAAGAGTTCCGTGGAGAACATCCAGGCCATCGGCGGCGCCCGGGGGTTCATGGGCATGCGGAAGGTGGTGAACTCCATGCGGGACGTGGCGGATCTGCCCTGGGTCATGATCTGGATCCTCGTCTTCACGGGCCTCACCGTGTGGATCATCCACCGGTTCGTCAACTCCACCTACGGCAAGGGCATCGTGGCCATCCGCGATGACGAGATCGCCGCCGAGATCATGGGGGTGGACACCCGCAACATGAAGATGATCGCCTTCATGCTTTCTTCGGGGCTGGCGGGCATGGCCGGGGGGCTCTTCGCCCACATCCTGGGCTACATCAACCCGGGGACCTTCACCATCATGAAGTCCACGGAAGTGATGGTCATGGTCTATCTGGGCGGCATGGGATCCCTGAGCGGCTCGGTGTTGAGCGCCGTCCTCTTCACGGTACTCCTGGAGCTGCTTCGCCCCCTGCAGGTGATCAAATGGGTGGTGGTGCCGCTCCTTCTCATCGTGCTCATGCTCTTTCGCCCCGAAGGACTCCTGGGCAACCGGGAACTCACCGACGTCTTTCCGCGACTCAGAAAATGGTTTTCATCCTCTGAAAAGGTGTCCTAGATGGCGCTTCTGGAAATACGCAACATGACCCATTTCTTCGGAGGGCTCCGGGCCGTCTACGACTTCAACCTGCGCCTGGAAGGCGGGGAGCTCATGGGGCTCATCGGGCCCAACGGAGCCGGCAAGACCACGGTCTTCAATCTGGTGTGCGGGTTCTACCGCCCCACGGAGGGAGAGATCCTCTTCGAGGGAAAGGAGACCGCCGGGCTGCGGCCCCATGCCGTCACGGCCATGGGGATCGCCCGGACCTTTCAGAACATCCGGCTCTGGAACACCCTTCCCGTTTACGACAACCTGTGCATCTCCCAGCACTTTCGGTTGGGCTACGGCCTGAAGGACGCCCTGCTTCGCACCCGGCGCTTCACCGCGCGGGAAAAGAACGTGCACAAGACGGCGGAGGAGCTCCTGGAACTCATGGGACTGCGCCACTACGCCCAGGAACTCCCCGGAAACCTCCCCTACGGACTGCAGCGCCGCCTGGAAATCGCCCGGGCCCTGGCCACCCGCCCGAAACTCCTGCTCCTGGACGAACCCGCCGCGGGCATGAACCCCGGCGAGATCGACCAGCTCATCGACCTCATCCGGTGGATCCGGGAGCAGTTCGACCTGACGGTCTGGCTCATCGAGCATCACATGCGGGTGGTGATGAGCGTCTGCGAAAGAGTGCAGGTGCTCGATTTCGGAGAAACCATCGCCGACGGCTCTCCCGAGGAAATCAAACAGAACCGCAGGGTGATCCAAGCCTATCTGGGAAGCGAAGAGCTGAGCCATGCTTGAAGTCAAGGACCTCCACGTACGCTACGGAAACATTCAGGCCCTGCACGGCATCTCCTTCACCGTCAAGGAAGGCGAGATGGTGGCGCTTCTGGGAGCCAACGGGGCCGGCAAGACCACGACCCTCCTGAGCATCATGAGGCTGCCCCCGCCGGAAGCCCCTCTTGTCACCAAGGGTTCCATCCTGTACAAGGGGGTCGATCTCATCGGGGTCCCTCCCCATGAGGTGGTGTCCCGGCACGGCATCGGCCTCGTTCCCGAAGGCCGGCACATCTTTGGGAACCTGACGGTCATGGAGAACCTCAAGATCGCCACCTATGCCCGCAAGGACCCGGCGAACATCCAGAGGGACTATGAAAGGGTCTTCGGCCTGTTCCCCCGGCTGGCGGACCGCAAGAATCAGCGGGCCGACACCCTGAGCGGCGGGGAGCAGCAGATGCTGGCCATGGGGCGTGCGTTCATGAGCGGGGTCGGCTTCATCCTGCTGGACGAGCCCTCCATGGGCCTTTCGCCCCTGCTCATGCAGGAGCTCTTCCGGGTGCTCAAGGAACTGAACGAAGCGGGCACCACGATCCTGGTGGTGGAACAGAACGCGCATCTGGCGCTCCGCTATGCCCACCGGGCCTACGTGATGGAGACCGGCCGGATCGTCATGGAAGGTCCGGCTCAGGAACTGGCTGAAAATCCGGAAATCAAGAAGGCGTACCTGGGCTGACGCGCCTCGGGCACCTCACGCGGACATCCTATTTTGTATGCAACGCGACCCCGTTCCGTTCGTGCGCACGGCCCGCTCTTTCATCCACGCGGGGTGGCGCAAAGGGGCCGTGACGGTTCACACCTAATCTGAGCGATTTTTTCTTCGGGTGTCTCTTACACCGCGTGATTAGCGGGCGGGGATAAACCCCGCCCCTACCCAATGGGTCCGGGGCTTTTTGTAGGGGCGGGCTTTACGCCCGCCCTTCAGGAGCTGTCCATTAGAAAGAACCGTCCAATTCAGGTCACATGCAAAAGCGAGTTTCGACATGAAAATTCTCATCTGCGACGGCATGCACCCCAAGGGCCTGGATCTCCTCCGGGCCGAAGACGATCTGGAAGTTCTCGCCCCCGACCAGCCTGGGCCGGAGGAAGTCCGCGAGCTGGCGGCCGACTGCGACGCCCTGGTGGTTCGAAGCCGAACCAAGGTGACGGAGGATCTCATCAGCGCCGCCCCCCGGCTCAAGGTGATCGGCCGGGCGGGCACCGGCGTGGATAACATCGACATTGCGGCGGCCAGCGCCCGCGGCATCCTGGTGATGAACACACCCGGGGCCAACGCCATGGCCGCGGCCGAACACACCATGGCGCTCATGCTGGCCCTGGCCCGCCACGTGCCCCAGGCCACCCAGTCCCTGCGGGATGGCCGTTGGGAAAAGAAGCGGTTCATGGGCACCGAACTCTACCAGCAGACCCTGGGCATCATCGGTCTGGGCAAGATCGGCGCCATCGTGGCCGACCGGGCCCTGGGCATGAAGATGAACGTGCTGGTCTATGACCCCCACATCACCCCGGAAACGGCGGCCATCATGGGCACCGAGTGGGTTCCGCTGGAAGAGCTTTTCCAGCGTTCGGACTTCATCACCCTGCACACCCCGCTGACGCCGGACACCCGAAACATCATCAACCGGGATTCCATTGCGCTCATGAAGAAGGGCGTGCGGATCATCAACTGCGCCCGGGGAGGATTGGTGGACGAAGAGGCCCTCTACGAAGCCCTGGTTTCCGGTCATGTGGCCGGGGCCGCCCTGGACGTGTTCGCCAAGGAACCCCCGGAAGGCAACCCGCTGCTCCGCCTGGAAAACGTGATCTTCACACCCCACCTGGGCGCTTCCAGCTTCCAGGCTCAGGAGAACGTGGCCCGGGCCATTGCGTCCCAGATCGTGGACTATCTCAAGAGGGGCATCATCCGAAACGCCGTCAACTTCCCCTCCATCAGCCCCCGGGATTACGAGCGCATCAAGCCCTATCTCACCCTGGCCGAGCGCCTGGGGCACTTGCAGGGGCAGCTCTGTTCTCCCATCGAGCGCGTGGAGATCGAATACAGCGGGCCGGAATTGACGGAGCTTCCCCTGGATCCCCTCACCCAGAGTATCGCCAAGGGGCTGTTGGATCCCATCCTGGCGGAAAAGGTCAACCTGGTGAACGCGCCCATGCTGCTCAAGGAGCGCAAGATCCAGCTGGTGGCCACCACCACGTCGGAAGCCAGGGGATACACGGGGCTCATCCGCGTCACGGTGGAGGGCAAAGGCCGGAAGCGCTCCGCCACGGGCGCCGTCTTTCCCGGCAATGAAATCCGTCTCGTCCGCATGAACACCTACCGGCTGGAAGCGGAGCTGGAGGGGATCAACCTGATCGTGCAAAACGTGGACAAGCCCGGGGTGATCGGCTTCATCGGCACCACGCTGGGAACCCACCAGGTGAACATCGCCAACATGCACCTGAGCCGCACCCCGGAAAAGGACAGGGCCATCGCCATCATCCGCCTGGACGGGGAAGCTCCCCCCGAAGCCCTGGACGCCCTTCGATCCAATCCCGACATCCTGAGCGTGGAGCAGGTGTGGTTGTAGGGACCCCATGTAAGGATCCCGCCAGATTGTCTGAAAACGCCCGGGATGACCGCTTTTCTCGCAGCGCAGCCCTTAGGGGCTGCGAAAGAGCCCGCGGACGTGGAATAGGTCATCGGCTACTGCGTGTCACTTCATCGGGCTGAGATGACCCTTTCCCGTGGGGCTGAAGCCCCGCGGCTACGAAAAGAACGGAAATTTCCCCAAAGGACGCGCCGGGCGAAGCGGCTGTCTGCAAGAGGAGTGAATTCAACTCAACGGTCTTGCCCCCCCTGGCGCCGCTCCCACACACCCGTCATTTCCATTTGCGTCTATACGCGTTCATTCGCGGTTCTCTTTCAAATGCTCCCCCGGACGGCCCGTGACAACAGAGAATGAAACGCACCTTTGCGAAGCGGACCCCTGTAGGGGCGAATGATTATTCGCCCCTACACGGTGCACGCACGAAGGGAACGAGGTCGCTCTTCATGCAAAATCGGTCGATTCTTCTCCATCGCGAGGTCCCCGCGGACGGGCGTAAGGCCCGCCCCTGCGAAGGCAGATGGACCTGTGGGGCAGGGCCGGGGTTTTATCCCCGCCCGCTCATGGCGCGCGGAGACAAGAAGAATGCAGCGGCAGAATGGCTCCATTTAAGCGCAAAAAAGAACCTGCCCGGCCGGAGGGGTCGAGCCGGGCAGGCCAAGGAGGGGTTAGGAGAAGGCGACATAGAGTCAGCCTACCTGCCTAGTACATTAATTCGGGACTGAATGAAATTCAACCCCCTTGTTGAATTTCGCAGGAAATAATTTTACAGGGTCACTTGGTGGATCCAGCCGAAGGGATCCTCCTTTTCCCCGTACTGAATGCCCACGATTTCGTCATAGAAGCGCCGCGACCACTCCCCGACGCTCCCGTCCTGAACCACGTAGCTCTTTTCCTTGTAGAAGACCTCTCCCACCGGCGAGATGACCGCCGCCGTCCCGGTGCCGAAGATTTCCTTGAGATCCCCGGAAGCGATGCCGTCGATCACCTCGTCGATGGTGACGGGCCGTTCGTTCACGGCGATGCCCCAATGCTTGGCCAGATCGATCACCGATTCGCGGGTGACGCCGGGCAGGATGGACCCGCTCAAAGGCGGCGTAACCAGCTCGTCTTTCAGACGGAAGAAGATGTTCATGGTGCCCACCTCTTCCACGTAGCGCCGCTCCACCGCATCGAGCCACAGCACCTGGGTGTAGCCTTTCTTCTTGGCCAGCTCGGCGGCAAACAGGCTGGCCGCGTAATTGGCCATGGTCTTGGCTTCTCCCACCCCGCCCCGCACGGCCCGCACGTACTGGTCGCTCACGTAGATCTTGATGGGATTGAACCCTTCCGGGTAGTAGGCCCCCACCGGGCCCGTGATGATGTAGTGGATGTATTCCGCGGCGGGCCGGACCCCCAGATGGGGTTCCGAAGCGATCATGGTGGGGCGGATGTAAAGGGAGGCCCCCACACTGCGGGGGATCCACTCCACGTCCAGGCGCACCAGGGCTTCAATGGCCTCCAGGTGCAGTTGCGCGTCCACTTCCGGCATGCACATGCGGCGCACCGACCGGTTGAACCGTTCCATGTTCTTGAGCGGACGGAAGAGATGGATCCGGCCGTCGGCGCAGCGGTACGCCTTCAGCCCCTCGAAGATCCCTTGGCCGTAGTGGAGCACCATGGCGGCGGGATCCAGTTCCAGGGGGCCGTAGGGGATTACCCGCGGATTCTGCCAGGCGCCTTCCTGGTAATCCATGCGGAACATGTGATCGCTGAAGATCCTGCCGAAAACCAGCTGGTCGTCAGCGGGACGAGGTCTGCGTTGTTCCGGTGCCACAGGATGAACCGAGATCTGCATTGGAGCCTCCCACGTTGCGTTCCATGCCGTTACCGCCAACGGCCCCGGGCGGGACCCGTCCGGAGGCCGATCCCATCTCAGTGAGTGAGGATCTTGCTCAGAAAGAGCCTGGTGCGCTCATTTTGAGGATTGGAGAAGAAGACCTCCGGCGGGGCGCTTTCGATCAGCCTCCCCTCGTCCATGAAGACCACCCGGTGGGCTACCTCCCGGGCGAACCCCATCTCGTGGGTCACCACCACCATGGTCATGCCCTCCCGGGCCAGGTTCTTCATGACGTCCAGGACCTCGTTGATCATCTCCGGGTCCAGGGCGGACGTGGGCTCGTCGAAGAGCATGATCTTGGGCTTCATGGCCAGGCCCCGGGCGATGGCCACCCGCTGCTGCTGGCCGCCGGAAAGCTGCGCCGGGTACTGATCCGCCTTGTCCCGGATGCCCACCTTGTCCAGAATGTCCAGGGCCAGGGCCTCCGCCTCTTCCCGGGGCATCTTGCGCACCTTCATGGGAGCCAGCGTGATGTTTTCCAGGGCCGTCATGTGGGGATAGAGGTTGAACTGCTGAAAGACGAAACCGATCTCGGCCCGAAGGCGCGTGAGATCGGTGGTGGGGGCGTTGATGTCCATGCCGTCCACCACGATGGTCCCCTTCTGGATGGGCTCCAGCTTGTTGATGCAGCGGATCATGGTGCTCTTTCCCGACCCGCTGGGTCCGCACACCACCACCACCTCGCCCGAGTTCACGGCAAAGTCGATGTCTTTGAGGACGTGGAGATCCCCGAACCACTTGTGGACGCCTTGGAAGGAAATCATGGGTTCCATCCGAACCCCCGTCGGGTGAGCTTCCGTCGTCTTTCGATCGTCACCACAATATGCTAAATAGGCGTGCGTTTGCAAGCACCCTAACCGAGAAGGAGCCGGCCATGTTGGGAAAAGACGGAACCGGGGCCGACCGCCCGGCGGCCGTCACCGTGGGCGACGAGCTCACCCTGGGCGAACGGCCCAACGACAACCTGATCTGGATGCTTCGAGCCTTCGCCGAAAGAGGACGTCCGGCCCAGGTGGGCCTGGTGCTCCCGGACCATGACGAGGTGATCGCTTTTCACGTCCGGAACCTTCTGGAACAGGGCTGTCGGCCCGTCTTCATCTCCGGGGGCATCGGGGGCACCCACGACGACCGCACGCGCCAGGGCGTGGCCTTGGCCCTGAACCGCCCCTTGGAACTCCACGAGGAGTGCGACGCCATCTTATCTCGCAGGTACAAGGAAAGGTACACGGAGCAGAGGCGCCGCATGGCCTGGCTTCCCCGGGGAGCTTCCCTCATCCCCAATGCCACGGGAGCCCCGGGCTTTCAGGTGGAGTCCGTCTATGCCTTCCCGGGATTTCCCAGCATGCTGAAGCCCATGGCCGCCGCCGTTCTGGATGATCTCTGGGGCCCCGCGGACGGCCCGCAATTGGACGCCGCGGAGATCACCCTTCCCGTTCCCGAAGGGGACGTGGCCGAGCCGGTGGAGGATTTCGCCCGAAGGCATCCCCGCGTTCGGGTGGGGATCTACCCGCGCATCGCACCCGGGGGGCCCGAGGTGAGCATCCGCTTCCGGTTCGGGAAAGACGATGGGGTCTCCCGCCGGTCCGTCGAAATGTTCCTGTCCGACCTGCAGGTGCGTTACGGTGCGAAAGGACCTCAAAACCACTGACTCGAAAAGGAGATCTTCATGGCCTTGATCAAGGTGGACGAAACCAAGTGTGAAAAAGACGGCGCGTGCGTCCGCGTGTGTCCGGCGGGCATCCTGACCCTCCAGGGCGACGGCCGGCCGGCCGTTCTTCGGGGCATGGCGCAGTTCTGCATCGCCTGCGGCCACTGCGTGGCCGTTTGTCCCCAGGGCGCCCTGGACAATGTGCGCGCGCCCCTGGCGGCCCAGCAGCCGCTGGAACGCTTTCCGGTGCTGGACCCGGAAACGGCCCTCCACTTCCTTCGCTCCCGCCGGTCCATTCGGTGTTACAAGCCGGAACCGGTCCCCCGGGAGCTCATGGAAAAGCTGCTGCAGGCCGCCCGCTACGCCCCTTCCGGGCACAACTCCCAGGGCCTTTCCTTCCTCGTTGTGGAAAAGAAGGAACACCTGGCCGCCATCAAGGACCTGGTGGTCCGCTGGATGAAGGCCCTGGTGGACTCGGGATCCGAACTGGCCCAAAGGTTCCACATGCCGGGCATTCTCAGGGCTCACGAACGGGGCGTGGACCGGATCCTTCGAGACGCCCCCCAACTGATCGTGGTCACCGCCCCCAAGGACCACGCGGCGGCCCGGGTGACCACCTTTCTGGCCCTGGAATACGTGGAACTCTACGCCACCACCCTGGGCCTGGGCACCTGCTGGGCCGGATACGTGAACACCTGCGCCCAGACAGCTCGGGACCTGGCGGCCTTCCTCCGTATCCCCGAAGACCACGTGATCACCGGCACCATGATGGTGGGCTATCCCGACGTGACCTACCACCGCCTGCCGGAAAGAAACCCCCTGGATCTCCGCTGGATGGAATAAAGGCGAAAAAAAAGTAGGGGCGAAAGATGTTTCGCCCCTACCTTTTGCGTTCGGTTGAAATTCCAGGTGGCGAGCCCGGAAACCTACTCGTCGCCCTTCCGCTTCGGTTTGGGAAGGCTCAGCCGGAAGATCAGGACCACCGGCAGCACGATCAGGGCCATCAGGCCGATGCGGCTGGCCTGCTCGGGGCTCAGATACCCCGCCCACACCCGGAAAAGCCCCAGGGTGGGATCCAGGGCGGCCGCCTTCTTGAAGTGTTCCCGGGCGAGCAGCTCGTGTCCCTGATCGGCGTAAATCCGGGCTTGCACATTGAGAGCCCGGGCCATGGAGGCGGCATCGTCGTGCAGCCGGAGGACCTGGTCCGCATCCCGACGGGCCTCATCGAAGCGCTTCAGATCGTAGTAAACGCGGGCCCGGTGGCTCAGGACCTCCGAGTCCTTGGGCTGGATGCGGTGGGCGGCACGGAGATCCTCCAGGGCCTTCTCGGGCATGTTCTGTCTGAGATACGCCAGGGCCCGATAGAGATAGACGCGGTGATCGGCGGATCCACTCTCGATATAGGCCGTGAGGTCCCCCACGGCCTCCTGGTACTTGCCTTGGTAGTAGTAAAGGATGCCCCGCTCCCGGTGCGCGTCCACCAGCGTGGCGTCCTTTTCCAGCGCCTCGGTGTAGAGCTCCACCCGTTTGAACATGATGGATTCTTTCTGGGCCTTCAGGTAAAGATCGGAAGCACTTTGCATGGCGACCGCCGGAGTGGTGAGGATCACACCCACCATGGCCGCGACGATGACGGAGGTCCATTTCTTCATGACTTTTTCCTTTCCACGTCCGGAATGCGAGCGGTCGGTGCCGCTTCAACATCTCTATCGGAACGTTCGCTGCTCAACATAAGGCTGATTTTGAGATAAGCAATAGACGGGCCAGGCACGTTCCGAACGAGGCACTTGCTTGTGCCACAACCGGCCATAAAAGGAAAGAAAAAGATGGAAGTGTCTCTCCGGCAAGGTGTTTGCGCGGGGAACCCCATTACAACCAATGAACAAGGAGAATCGCCATGAACCGAACCCTGACCTTGGCGGACGACACGTTCTGGGTGGGCGTCAACGACCACGAAACGGAACTCTTCGAGGCCCTCTGGCCCTTACCCTACGGCGTGTCCTACAACGCCTACCTGATCGTGGATGAACAAGTGGCCCTCATCGACGCGGTGAAGGGACATTTTCTCACGGAACACATCCAGAAGATTGCGGCCGCCCTTCCTCCAGGAAAGACGGTGGACTATCTCATCATCAACCACATGGAACCGGACCACACCGGAGCCATCCGGATCCTGCGAAAGGCGTTTCCCGGCCTGACCCTGGTGGGCAACAAGAAAACCCTGGATATGCTCGCCGCCTTCTACGGGCTGGACCAGGACTGCCTGGAAGTGAAAGACGGGGACGTCCTGGAACTGGGGCGCCATCGGCTCCAGTTCCACCTCACCCCCATGCTCCATTGGCCGGAAACCATGATGACCCTGGACACCACCACGGGGGTGCTCTTTTCCGGCGACGCCTTCGGGGGCTTCGGCTCGGTGGAACAGGGCCTTTTCGACGACGAAGCGGACCTGGAACTGATGGAAGGGGAAATGCTTCGCTACTACACCAACATCATCGCCCGCTACAGCCAGATGGTCCAAAAGGGGATCGAAAAGGTCAAAAACCTGACTTTTCGGGTGGTGGCCCCCACCCACGGCGTCGTCTGGCGGAAGGACCCCGGCCGAGCCGTTTCCCTCTACGACGAATGGAGCCGCCAGGAGGGCGAACCCGGAGTCACCGTCGCCTACGCCTCCATGTACGGCAACACGCAAAGGCTGGTGGAAAGCGCCGTCCGGGCCCTGGTGGAACGCGGGGTGCCGGTGGCGGTGCACAACCTGTCGCGATCCCACGCCTCCTACGTGGTGGCCGACATCTGGCGCCACAAGGGACTGCTCCTGGCCTGTCCCACCTACAACACCGGGCTCTTTCCGGCCATGGACGACCTGCTGCGGCTTCTGGAAAACAAGATGCTCAAGAACAAACAAGTGGGCATTCTAGGCTCCTTTGCCTGGTCGGGAGGGGCCGTGAAGGCCATGCGCCAGTTTACGGACACCCTGCACCTGGATCTGGTGGAGCCGGTGGTGGAGGCCAAGGGGGCCGGGACGGAGGAGGATGGGGAAAAGTGCCGGGAGTTGGGCGAACGATTGGCGGATGCGGTGATGGGTGACGAGTGACGATTGAAGGGTGAGGGGGCTCCGGGGAGCGTCGCCGGAGCCCTTTCCTTTTCAGTTGTCGTTTTTGTTGCGGTAGACCAGAACGGGGCGGGTGGTGCGGCTCACGATGCTCAGGGCCTCGTCGCTGATCATCTTGGCGATCCGAGGCCGGTCGTGCCCGTAGGCTCCCAGGACCAGGAGATCGTAGTTTCCGGAGATGATCTCCTTGAGGGTTTCGTCCACGAAATCTCCCGCCGCCTCTTTCACTTCGGGGCTGTGCCCCAGCTTCTCCAGGGTTTCCTTGCCCAGCATGGTGCAGGCGCGCGCGAACTCCTCGCTCTCGCCCTTGTCCGTCTCCCGCACGTGGAGCACGGTGATGTGAGGTTTCTTCCTTTCCAGCAGCGGCGCCAGGAACTCCAGGGCCTCCTGGTCGCACTTGGACCCCCGGTAGGCCACCAGCACCCTTTGCACCTCCCGAAGATCCCGCACAATCAGGACCGGTCGATTGGCATGGTGCAGGATCTTGGAATGGACCGTCCCCAGGATCAGGCCCTTGAGCGCGGAATGGCCGTGGGATCCCAGCACGATCATGTCGTAGTCGCCGCTTCGCGCCTCTTCCAGGATCACCTCGGCGGGCTCCCCCACCACGATCTTGGGCTCGCAGGGCACCTTTCCCGCCAGGCACACCTGGCAGGCGTCCATGATCTGGCCCCGAACCTCTTCGGTCTCCCGCTCGATGGTCTCCCCGGGGTCCTTGGGCTTTAGAAACGGTACGTCAAACTGTTGCAGTTTGATCATGTCCACGTCGGGCTTGGCGTAGATCGCCTCCACCTCCGCGTCGAAATGCTCCAACAGATGGCACACGTATCGCAAGGCGATGTGGGATTCGGGACTTCTGTCCACGCCCACCAACACTTTCAATCGGCTCATGATCCCCTCCTTTCTCAATGGCCGCCGGCGCCCAAAATGCCCGAAGCCGCCAACATGAGCGCCAGCACCTCCAGGGTCACGATCCCCACGAAAAGCCAATCCTTCTTGCGCACGTACGCCGGAATCAGGGTGACGAAGCCCACGATGGTCATGGCGCCCAAAAGGGCGATGCCCAGGAAGTTCAGATAGTCGCCTTTACCGAGCAGCAACGCCCAGCCCCAGCCGTGGGGAGCGTTGGCTTCGTGGAGGAATTCATCCACCGACAGCCGCCACAGATGAGGAATCTTGTTCAGGGGGATGTAGGGATCCAGCACCCCCGCCAGGTAGATCACGTACGTGATGATCATGAGGAAAATCCCGATCCAGCACCCATAGAACAGCAGATCGGCGTAAAGCATCTGTTCCGGAGACGCCTTGGCGCTTTCCCTCGTCGCTTTGGTCTTCGTCATGGCCGCACCTTCCTTTCTATCCAATGCCCAGGCCCTTGAGCAGCGCCTTGAGGCCGGCAAAGAGCAGCACCACAATCACAATGTACCGGATGATCTTGGGCTTGGCCACCGCCAGCACCCGAACCCCCACGAAGGATCCCAGCATGAGGCCCACGATGGACGGGATGGCCATGAGCGGGATGACGCAACCCTTGTTGAGGTAGACCCACGCGGCCGACGTGTCCGTGATGGAAAGGAGAAACTTGCTGGTGCCCACGGCCACCTTGAGGGGGGCTCCCATGAGCAGGTTCAGCACGGGAACGTTGGCCCACCCGGCTCCCAGGCCGAACATACCGGCCATGATGCCGATCACGATGAAGAGAATGAGGCCCGTGAGGGTCCGATGGGTCTTCCACTCCACCACCTCCCCGGTGGATTCCTCGTAATAGGACCCGGACATGCCCAGAGCCATGCCGATGGCGTCCTGAGTCTTCACCTCCGGGCGCTCCACGTTCTTGGACGTGGCCAGCAGGATGGCGATGAAGACGATCGTGGCACCCAGGCAGATCTGCACCACGTTGGTGGGAAGGGCCAGCCCCAGAAAGGCCCCGGCGATGGCGCAGGTGGAAGCGATGAGGGCCACGGGGAGAGCCAGGCGCAGGTTGGCCAGGTTCCGGCGCAAAAGCCCCGGACCGGCCGCCAGGGCCCCCGCCAGGGCCACCAGCAGGCCGGCGCCTCTCACGAAATCCAGGTGAAACGGGAAAAACCCGCTCACCAGGGGCACATACAAGACGCCGCCGCCCACCCCCGCCAGCACCGCGATGATGCCCAGGATGAAGCAAAAGAAAAAGAGCACCAGCGGCCAGAACCACCAGGGCTTGTTGGACTCGGGTGCCGCCGCCCCCGCGGCCTCCGCCCACGCCCATGCCGGACTCGCCACCACACAGGCGGCGGCGAGCCACATCCGCAACTGCATCCACTGGACAAACCTCTTGATCATGCCATAACCCCCTTGACTGCCTTAGAATTGCCGTTCCTTTCGTGAAGGTTTGCACAAAGCGGTCGCATTTTAAACGGTGTCCCCGCCCAGGTCAAAGAAAAAGTGGGGGCGCGTCCGCCGCCAGAACCGGTAGGGGCGAATGGCCATTCGCCCCTACCGCCCGCCCCACGGATCACGGATTACGGTTCCCCCCCGCAGGGGCACGTCTCCTGGGCAAAGCCGTTTCGGAGGCCCAGGCGCCAGAGGGCCTCCAGGGCGGCCCGGATCTCTTCCTCCGAGGCGCGCCGGTCCAGAGGCGGCATCCGGTGGGCCTTGTAGGCGGGAAAATACTGGTCCATGAGGCTCACCCAGGCGCTTTTGCCCAGGGCCCGGCGAAGGAACGCCAGGCATTCGGGCGTCCCCGATAGGCCCCCGGGAAGCACCAGGTGGCGCACCAGCATGCCGCGGTCGGCCAGGCCTTCCCCGTTCACCCGGAGCGGCCCGGCCTGGCGCCACATGGCCAGAAGCGCCCTACGGTTCTGGAGCACGTAATCGCTCCGGCCGCAACAGAACCGGGCAGCTTCGGGCGAGGCGAACTTGATGTCTGGAAGATAGATGTCCACGATGCCCTCGAGCATACGGATCACATGGACTCTTTCGTACCCACTTGTGTTGTAGACGATGGGAAGCCGCAAGCCCTCTTCCGCGGCGATGACCAGGGCTTCCAGGAACTGGGGGATCTGATGGGTTGGCGTCACCAGGTTGATGTTGTGGACGCCGCGCCGCTGGAGGCGAAGCATCCTTTCGGCCAGTTCTTCCGGTGTCAGGATCCGCCCCACCCCCATCTGGCTGATGGGATAGTTCTGGCAATAGACGCACGACAGGGTGCATCCGGAAAAGAAGACGGTTCCGGATCCGCCCGTTCCGGCCAGAGGCGGCTCCTCCCAGGGATGGACGCTCACGGCCGCCACCAGGAGGCGGGCATCGGTCCGGCAGAATCCCGTCCTGCCGGCCAGGCGGTCCACCCGGCACCGGCGCGGGCACAGCTCGCAGGAGCGCAACATCTCCCGGAAGGCCGCCGCCCGCCGCCGCAGTTCACCCCGCCGGCGCAGGACCCAATAGCCGGGGGCCTGACTCGAGGAAACGTCGGGCACGGTCAAAGAAAGCACTTCCAACCTCTCCGGATGGTGTTCTATGGTGACATGCCGTTGAGATGACTACATCAGGCGGAGGCTGCAGCGCAAGCCTCGGTACGATGCGAACAGTCCAAGTGCGCGTTGGTGGAATGGCGGTTTCGACTTTGTTGGGAGACCATCTTCGCAAGCTGAGGAGGGATGGAAACCATGCCCGCTGAAGATAAGTCTTTGTTGGAGGAAACCATCGGCCACTTCCGGCGGATCGCCCGGGAAAACCGGTTTGCGGAAAACGCCGCCGTACCCCACGACGCCGACCGGTGCCTCGTGTGCCGGCCGGAGAAGGCTTCCGAGGATCCCTTCACGATCTACGTGGAAGTGGTGGCCCGCTCCATTCCGGAGCGGCGACCCGCCTTGGACGAGGATCTGGTGGCGGCCGTGAACGAGGATCTGGCGCTTTACGGAGAATCCCAGACCATCACGCTGGGCGATCTGGAACAACGGAAAGAGGAAGCGATGGAGGCCTGGCGGTTCTGGGTGCGAAACGCCCTGGAGACGGGCCTGGAGCTCCTTTCCGTCCACAGCCCCACGAGCCTCGAGTTTTCTCTGGAAGACGCCCAAGGCGATCCGGCCCGGGAGCGGTTCGTGGACGAAAAGATCCGGTTCCTCACGGACGCCATCCTGGGGCGGAAGGGATGATGACAAGGGGGCGGAGCCCCGGGCCAGCGGACCGCAGGACAGAGCCTTGCGACGCGGTTGGAATCGGATTTCCGCCATTTCCGTAAGAGCCTGTCCGGGACCGCGCTCCCAGGGGAAAGCTTTTCCCGTAGCGCAGCCCTTCAGGGCTGCGGAAGAATCCCCACACGTTGGATGAGCCATCGCGTATTTCTTGTCAATGCATGGGGTTACGATGTCCCCTTTCCGCGGGTCTGAAGCCCCGCGGCTACGGAAAAGGAGAGATCGCTTGTCGGGTGCTTAAGGAAAGGAGTTCTCGGACAAGCTTGTAGGGGCGGTTCGCGAACCGCCCCTACAAGGCGGTACCGGCCGCCGCCGAGCACCCGCGCTCCCCAGGAACGTCAGACTTTTGGCATGCCATCGAATTCCGCTCACGCGGGAAAGGCGGTTGGAAGCTGAGACGGAATGATTTCCACACCGGTTTTCATAAGCACCACGCGGTCAGCGGGCGGGGATAAACCCCGCCCCTACTGGCGCGTGGAAGGCGCGAAATGGGTGGCCGGCCATTCCATGGCGATGCGGCCACCCCAGCTCATCGCGCGTTGCAGCGCTCCCACAAGGCAGCCGGCACCTCCGTACAGGCTCTTTCATCCAGGCGGAGGGCGATCCTCACCATGATCGCTCGTGGCAAGCGGGGGCGTTTGTCGTCACCCATGGGCGGTTGGGCGGATCCAGGGCCTTGACCCTATCGGGCGGTTTCCACCCGGTTTCTGCCGTTTTCCTTGGCCCGGTAGAGGGCCGCATCGGCGGCGGCCAGGAGGGCTTCCATGGACGGCACAGGCTCCTTTTGAGGATCCACGGCCGCCACGCCGAAGCTGGCCGTGATACGGAAGGGCCCTTGGGGGCTTTGGAGCTTCAGCTGGGACGCCAGGAGCCGCAGGCGTTCCGCCGCCACGGCCCCTCCCTCCAGGTCCGCTTCCGGAAGCACCACGACGAATTCCTCACCCCCGTAGCGGGCGGCCCAGTCCACGCCCCGTCGAAGAGAGGCCTGCAGCACGCCGGCGAAGGCCTGCAGGGTTTCGTCACCCACCTGGTGGCCGTAGGTGTCGTTTACCTTCTTGAAGTGATCGATATCCGTCATGACGACGGCGAGAGGCCGCCCGTAGCGCCCGGCAGCCTTGAGTGCATGGGGCAGGTGTTCGTTGAAGTGGCGGCGATTGTAAAGCCGGGTGAGGGGGTCAGTGATGGAGAGGTGCCGAATTTCTTCGTTTTTTTTCTTGAGTTTTGCTTCCAGGCCCAGGATTCTTCCAGCGGTCTTGAGCCGGGCCCCCAGTTCCGCAGGATGGACGGGTTTGACCAGGTAGTCGTCGGCACCGGCTTCCAGGCCCGCCACCAGATCGTCCAGGGCGTCCTTGGCCGTGAGGAGAATCACGTACACGTAGCCCGGAAGGTCCCGGTCCCGCAGGGCCCTGCAGAAGCTCAGGCCGTCCATCTCGGGCATGACCCAGTCGGTGATCACCAGGGGCCGGAAGTCGTCCTGGAGCCGTTCCAGGGCCTCCCGGCCGTTTACAGCCACGGCCACGTCGTAGCCCAGCGATTCCAGGACGGACTGCAGCCGAAGGGCCTGGGTGGTGCTGTCTTCCACGATGAGAACCGGAAACCTGTCCTCCATGTCCGTCACGCTCGCCTCTTTTCCCGGCATCATTTGTCGAAGATATCCGGATAGACTTTTCGGGCGCATTCGGGGCAGATCCCGTGGCTGAACTTGGCCTTGGACCGGTCGCCGATGTAGCGCTCCAGGGACTGCCAAACCCCTTCGCCGTCCCGGATCTTCTTGCAGGAGGAGCAGATGGGCAGGATGCCCTCCAGGGTCTTGATGGTGTCCAAAGCCTCCTGCAACTCCCGGTTCATCCGTTCCAGCTCCCGGGCCTTCTGCAGCGCGCTTTCGTAAGTGGAAAAGAGGAGATCCAGGATCTGGATCCGGTCCGAATTGATGAATTGGCGCCGATTGGCGAAAAAGACCTCCAGGCCCATGTCGGTTCGGGTGTTTTTCCTCAATTTTCGGTTGATAAGGATGTATTGGATGCGAGACAGGAGAAAGGGGGCGTCGTAGGGCTTTGTGATGAAGTTGTCCGCGCCGCAGTCCAAGCCCTTCAGAATGTCCTCCGGCTCATTGAGCTGGGTGACCAGCATGACCGGGATATGAGCTGTTCGTTCATTGCTCTTGATCCTGCGGCACAATTCGTAGCCGTCCATTTCCGGCATGACGATGTCGCTGATGATGAGCGTGGGAGGCTCCGCCGACACTCGCTCCAGGGCCGCCCGTCCGTTTTCGGCCAGCAGGGTCCGGTAGCCGTTTTCCTCCAAGAGGCTCTGGAGGCGGACCGCCTGGGTCAGACTGTCTTCCACCACCAGGATTGTGATCTCCTCCTGAGACGCCACGTTACGATCGCTTTCCATGGGCTTTTCACTCCAACCTTCTTGCAAGTCTTTCATCCTTGTGATCCTATCCGGGGGACTGTCCCAAGGCCTTCCCGGAGGTTGTCCCGCCGAAGGCCGGTCCCCGCACCGATGCCTCCGGAAGCGGCCCCTCTCCATGCTAACGGCCGGAGGCCGCTTCCAGAAGCAGGTCGCCGATTGCTGCCGGGTGCAAAACGCAGCGGGCCGCCCCAAGGCGCACCGCCTCCCCCGGCATACCGAAAACCACGCTGGTTTCCTCGTTCTGGGCCACGGTGAGGGCCCCCCGATCGCGCAGTTCCTTGAGTTCCGCGGCGCCGTCCCGCCCCATGCCCGTGAGGAGCACCGCCACGGCGTCCCGGCCGTAGACCCTGGCCACGGAACGAAAGAGAAAGGAAACCGCGGGGCGGACCGCGTGTTCGGGCGGCGCGTCTCGAAGAGCCAGCGTCCCCGCGCCGGTGACTTCCATGTGGAACCCGTCGGGGGCGAAATAAACCGTTGCCGGCTCCAGCCTTTGCCCGTCCACTCCGATGCGAAGGGTGACTTTGCACACCTTCCGGAGCCACTCCACCATTCCCGTGAGAAACCCGGGGCTGATGTGTTGAACCACCAGGGCAGGGAGGGGATAGTCGGCCGGCAGACGGGAGAGGATCGTTTTGAGGACCGGCGGGCCTCCGGTGGAAGCGCCGATGGCAACCACACGGAAATTTCCGGCTTTTACCGGGCAACAGTCCCCCGAATCAACGGTCGGCCTGGAAACGGCTACGGACGGCGAGCGGCGCATCACGGGAACATCGGCCATGAGCTTCACGGTCCGAATCAGTTTTCGGGCCGATTCTTCCGCATCCTTGGTACCCAGCCCCGCCGGCTTTTGAACCCCGGCCAGGGCGCCGATCTCCATGGCTGCGAAGGCCCGCTGCACCTCCTCCGAATCCCAGACCTCGCTCACCATCACGATGGGAACGGGGCGGGTTTCCAGGATCTTTCGGGACGCCTCGATGCCGTCCATCACCGGCATGTTGATGTCCATGGTGATGACATCGGGCCGAAGTTTATCGGCCAGCCGAACGGCCTCCAGACCGTCCCGCGCCGTACCCACCACCTGGAAGCCGCCGTCCTTTTCAAACAGGTACTTCAGATACTCACGGCATGTGGAGGAATCATCCACGATGAGCAGTTTGATCTTCCGATCCACCGTTTCTTTCTCCCGGCAGGACTTCACGGAACGTTAGCGGCCATCCGAGGCTTGCCGCGCCCTAAAAGCTTGTCCGAGAACCAGTTTCTTTGATCAACCGACAAGGAACCCGCCTTCTTTCTTCCCCGTGGGGCTTCAGCCCCGCGGGAGGGCCTTCGTAGCTCCCTTAACCATCAAGGTCTCCCTTGCGCCACCCCCACACGGATGAAAGAACCTGCACCGAGGTGCCAGCCGCCCTATGGGAGCTTTCTCCTCTCTGTGGAAGCTCAGCAAGGCGCGATAAGCAGGGAGCAACCATGACGCCATGGAATGGCCGGCTAGCCGTTTCGCGGCTTTCGCCGCTCCTACAGGTGTTGCTTCAGGCTTCCGGTGTTCCTGCAACATAACGAAAACACAGTTTTTTCACGTTAGAGTGACAAGCGGTACGACCCGAGACCCTATCCGCCGCCCGGTGGATCTCCCGCAGCCCAAAGGGCTGCACTACGAAAAAGACGGGCATCCCCAGCGTTTCCGGAAAAACTCCTAAAGCAGCAGAGCCATCACCTCCAGCAGGTGGCTCTGGTCGAAAGACCCTTTGACAATATAAGCATCGGCGCCCACTTCCACCCCTTTCTCCCGGTCTTCGCGGGAATCCAGGCTGGTGACCAGCACCACGGGAAGGTCCTTCAGCTTTTCGTTTGCGCGGATCTTGGCCGTGAGCTCGAACCCGTCCATGCGCGGCATCTCCACGTCGGTGACCACCAGGTCGAAGGGTTCCTGGCACAGCTTGGTGTAGGCATCCATTCCGTCCACAGCGGTCTGCACCCGGTAGCCCGCGGCCGTGAGGATGTTCTGGAGAAGGGTGCGGGACGTGACCGAATCTTCCGCCACCAGCACGTTCCATGGCCGGTCCGGTTCGGACCCCGCCGCACCTTTTCCGGATCCAACGGCTGTGCGCGTTCCGGAACGCCGCACCAGGTCCAGCGGGTTGAGCACGGGCACCACGCGACCGTCTCCCAGCACCGTGGCTCCCCACAGGTTGGGCACTCTTCCCAGGTAAGTCCCCAGGGGCTTCAGAACCACCTCACTCTCCCCCAAGACCGCGTCCACCCGAAGGGCGCGACGGATGCCGCCCGCCTGGAGCACCACGGCGATCCCGCATCCGTCTTCCGAAAAGGCTCCTTCCCCCGACGTCGCCACACCCAGCACATCGGCCAGGCGATGCAAGGGAAGCACGGCGCCCTGCCGGGTGATGGTCCAGGTACCCTCCACCCGCCGGACATCCTCCTTTCGAAGCCGCACCACGGCCTCCACGTACGGGGTGGGCAGGACGAAGAACCTTCCGGCCTCCCCCACCAGGACGCCCCGAAAGGTGGCCAGGGAGACCGGAAGCTGCAGTTCGAAGCGGGTGCCTTGACCCGCCTCGGTTGTCACGCGGACTCTTCCGCCCAGGTTTTCCACCTTGTCTTTGACGATGGCCATGCCCAGGCCGCGCCCGGAAAGGTCCGTCACCAGGGGGCTGGTGGAAAGATCGGAACGGAAGATGAGGTCCAGGGCTTCTTCATCACTCAGGGCCTCCGCCTCGGCCTGGGAAAGGAATCCCCGCATCACCGCCTGGGCTTTCACCTTGTCCAGAGGCACCCCGCGGCCGTCGTCTTCCACGTACAGGCAGACCGTACCGGCATCCCGGCGGAGGACCCGGAGGCGGACCGTACCCACCTGGTTCTTCCCCGCCGCACGCCTTTCGGACGGGGTCTCCAGGCCGTGGTCCACGGCGTTCCGGATCAGGTGCACCAGGGGATCCTTCAGGTCTTCCAGGATGCGCCGATCCAGTTCCACGTCTTCGCCTTCCGTCTCCAGCCGCACCTCCTTTCCCAGGTGCCGGGAAAGGTCGTGCACCATGCGGGAAAGCCCCGCGAAGAGGATGGAAAAAGGCTGCAGGAGGACTTCCTTGGCCCCTTCCATGAGGTCGTCCACCAGCTGCCCCAGGCGGTGGTGCATGCCCTCCGCCCGATGGACCGCGCTCCGGGCCCGCGAACAGGCCCCGAGAAGGCTCTCCCGGCTTGTTTCCACAAATTCCAGAAGGTCCCGAAGTTCCGACGGCGCCGGGCCGGAGGCCCCTTGGCCGTCCGCTTTGGCCGCCTCCCGCAACCACCGGAGCTCCTTGGCGGCGAAGGAGCATCTCTTCTTCATGTGCTCCAGTTCGCCCAAAAGGCGCTTGAGATCCCGCACGTGCCGTTCCATTTCCAGCCGGGTGGAGATGAATTCCTCGGCCCGATGGAGAAAGAGGTCCAGGCGATCCACATCCACCCGCACGGTGCGGATTTCCCGGCGGGGGTCGCCGGGCGGGGTTTCTTCCTTTTTGACCGGGGATGCTGTTGTGGGAATGGGCTCCTCGGAAACCGGTTCCGGTGCGGCGGCAGGAAATGGGACGTCTTCCTGCTCGGAAACGGGGCCGGCGCCTGCGGTCTCTTGATGGGGCCTCTGCGCCGCTGCGCTCTTCGCCTCGACCAGGGCCTCTTCCAGGATTCGACAAACGATGGACGTGTCCGGGTCCGAGTCAGGGGGGCCCTCCAGCCGGTTCTCCACGGCGGACAAGGCCTGGTAGAGCGCGTCCACGACGGAAGAAACGGGCGGGATTTCCTTTCGCTTGAGGGCGGCCAGGAGGCTTTCGGCGCTCTGGCAAATGGCTTCGATCTGGGTGAGCCCCACGGCCCGGGCCGCTCCCTTCAGGCTGTGCGCCTCCCGGTAGGCCGTCTCCAGGGCCTGGTCGGCTTCTTCGCCTTCCACGCCCCCTTCCAGATCCGCCAGCCGGGAAGCCAGCGATTCCAGCCTCTCCCGGGCTTCGTCCTGGAACGCCTGGCGAAGTCGCCTCAAGAGTTCTTCTTCGTTCATTCAGCCCATCCTCTGTTAGACCCGGAAGCGGGCCGCCGCGTTCTTGAGGCTTTGACTGAGCCTTTCCAGATCCCGAACGGACATTTCCAGCTGCCGCGCCCCTTCCGTGTTCTGTCCGGTGGCTTCGTGAATGTTCTGAATCGCTTGCACCAGCTGTTCCACGCCCACCAGCTGTTCGTGGCTGGACGCCGCAATCTGGAGGGCGGAGTCCGCGGACGCCTCCACCGTTGCAGCCAGCCGCTCCATGGCACCTCCCGCCTTCTCCCCCAGTTCCAGTCCGGCCGTCACGGCCTTGGCCCCCCGCTCCATGGCCATGACCGCCCCTCCGGTAACCTTCTGCACCTCGGTCAAGATCTGTTTGATCTGTTCCGTGGCCTCCTTGGACTGGTCCGCCAGGGAGCGCATCTCGTGGGCCACCACGGCAAAGCCCTTGCCCTGTTCCCCCGCCTTGGCCGCTTCGATGGCCGCGTTGACGGACAAAAGATTGATCTGGTCCGCCAGGTCGCGCACCGTCTCGATGATGTCGCCGATGTTCTGACTCTGCTCACTCAGGCGCATGACGTTTTCGGCCACAAAATCCATTTCTTTCCGGATGCGCTGGAGGCCCTGGATCGCTTCCCGGGTGACGTAGCGCCCTTCCTCCGATGTCTGGGTCATGCGGGAGGCGTCTTTGGACACATCGTCGGCCCTCTGCTGAGCGAGCTGCGCCGTCTGACGCACCTCTTCCGCCGTGGTGCTGATCTGGCTCACGGCCGTGGCGGTTTCGGTGGAGCTGGCCGCCAGCTGGGCCGCCGTGGCGGAGATTTCGCTCATGGAAGCCGCCAGCGTATTGACACCTTCCAGGATCTCATGGGTCTGATCCCGGAGGGATTGCACCATGAGGTGGAAGCTGTTGATGAGGCCGCCCACCTCGTCCTGGCGATCGGTGGCCTCGATGGAGATGTTGAGATTGCCCCGGCCCACTTCCCGCACCGCCGCTTCCAGGCTTCGAAGGGGCCCCACCAGGGACCGCGAGAGGAAGACTCCCAGCACGCACGCGCCCATCGCCATCAGGATCCCCAGGCCGGCAAAGCGGATCCCCAGGGCACGTATCCGGGCCATTGCAGCCGCCTCATCCGTTTGCACGACCAGAACCCAGTCGAAGGGGGCGCCGAACGTCTTGGCAAGGCCCAGCGGGGCCACCATTCTGAGGACGGGCCGTCCGCCGGCTTCGGTCAGTTCCCGGACCTGTTTCCCATCCCCAAGGACTTCCGCGACGAGCTTCGGATCCAGGGCCCGGGACGCCTCTTCATCCCCGATGCCCGAAAAGCGGCCCTTTTCGTCCACCAGGCCGGCGTCCACCGTCTCCCCCAGGTAGCCGTCCCGGCTGATGATGTCGTCCAGGGCGCCGGTATTGAGCACCGCCAGCAGCACACCGGCCAGCCCCTCCCCCTTTACGGCCTTGATGGGAATGGCCACGATGAGGGACGGACGTCCGCCCGATCCGTGGGGAGCCGGTCTTCCCCAGACCGCTCGGCGCTCCCGAAGCACTTCCGCCCAGAGGGATTCCACCGACTTGGAGGTGCCTTCGTTCAGTTCCGGAACTGATTTCACTCCGGAACGCATGGAATAGACGGGGGAGGGATGATCCGGGGCCAGGATGAGAAGGTCCGCCAGGTCCAAGTTGGACGCCTTGGAAACGAACCGCTCATGGGCTTTGGTCGCCAAAAGAACGTAGCTGTTCCAATTGGCTTCCTCTCCCTCGACGTTCTCAAGGGCGGCCCGACGGGCGGCCCAGCCCAGAATGTCATGCACGTCCCGGGATTCGGCCAACATGCGGAAAGCCCGCAGCCTCTCGGCGAAATAAGACTCCAGCCGATCCCTATGGAAGTCGCTCACCACCGAAAGGGTCCGGAAGGCCTCCTCCCGGACATCCCGTTCGGCATAGATCCAGTTGACAGCCCCCGAAAGGACCAGGGCCGCCGTGACCAGAACCCCGAAGGAAACCGCCATCCGCCATGTGAGACTTTTTTGAAGTCTTCCCAAGATCATGAATTCCTCCCTGCCTGCATGGATCCAGAGTCCGCCGAAGACAACCCGTTCAGAAGCTCCCTTCCGCCCAGGATCAGGACCCGGTTCGCCGCCAGGCCCAGCACGGCCGCCGGGGTGGATGCGGCCACGGAAGAGGGGGCGGGCTGGAGGTGCTGCGCATCGAGCCGCCGCATGCCGTCCACCCCATCCACCGCCAAGCCCAGCACCACGTTTCCGATTTCCAGGATGAGGACGCGGTCCACCGATTCCGACCGGCCGCCTTCGATACCCAGAAGCCTATGCAGATCCGCCACCGGAACGATTTCTCCCCGCACATTCAAAATACCGAGCACATGGGGCGGGATCCCCGGCAGCGGCGTCGGCTCCTCCACGCGGACCACCTCCCGCACGAACCCGGCCTTCACGCCGAAGCGTTCCCCGCCGGCGGAAAAGACGAGGAATTCCTCACCCTCTTCGTCCCTTACCTTGTTGCCGCCCTTGGCCAGGGCCTTGGCCCGTTCCTTCAGAACGGCCAGCTTGGCGTTTTCCATGGGATGTTCCTTCTTTGCGTAGGGGCGGTTCGCGAACCATGCCTACAGGTGACGTCCACGACCAGCCGGGACGAGCCCCGCCTGCTCCCTACTCCCTGCCGGCCAGCAGGTGGTGGACCAGGGCGCGGGCCTGGGCCACCGAGAGCCCTTCTCCGTAGGGCACCTCTTCTTCCGGCTCGCATGCTTCCAGAATTTCCAAGGCCTTCGCCCAGGAGCGCCGGGCTCTGTCTTCGTTTCCCATGGTCCGATAGAGCGTGCCCAGTCCCAGGAGGGCCGTCGCCAGGGAGGAATCCAGGTAGAGCGCCTGCCGGTACGCGGCGATGGCACCCTCCCGGTCCCCGGCTTCACAACAAAGGGAGGCCTTCAGCATGGGGTAGGCCGGATCCAGTCTGCAGCGGGCGGCCGCCCGCTCCAGGAGTGCCACGGCATCGTCGCGCCTCCCGGCGTTGCTGAGAGCCTGCACCAGAACCGACACCATGCGGCGAAGCACGTCGTCCGCCGACCGATCCTTTTCCAGGGCGGCCGTGGCTCGCTTCAGGGCGCTTTCCAGCTCCCCTTGATTCACCAAAGCCTGGAGATCTTCCGCGGACGGGATTTCCGGCAGCCGGTCGGGGTCCTTTGTTTTCACATTCCCGCCATCGCCCGGAAAGCCCGTGGCCGGTTTCAACAGGGAGGGGTGCGCCGAAATTTCCCGCGGTTTCGGGATTCCCCCGGGCGCGGGAGGGACCGACTTGAGAAGTCCCGCATCTTCACCGGAGAAGCGGAAGGAAACGTCGGGCGCCTTCTTTTCCTGCTGACCCGCCCCTTCCCGATTGGGCGTCCCCTGCCGTTTGGGTGCAAACAGCACCAGACCTTTATCGGGATGGAGGGTCAGACGGCCCTGAAGTGGGAAGGGGGAGATCCGAAAGGAGGGGACCCCGGCGGTCATCGGTTCACGCGCCGAATTCTTCCGGAAGAGGATCGCCTTGGCCCAAGTTTGTCATCTATATGCTGCATAGTGCGACAGTGTGCCGATTTTGCTCATCTAACTATCTGAAAGGCCGTTGAAGGGGCCTCGAAAATTGGGTGTAGTGGTAGAAAATAAGGGGCCAGAATTGACTCGCCTTCCCTCCTCATGCTAATGTCCTGCTACTATGTTCATTCGACGAGTCAGAAAAAAAGATCACCAAACGGGAACCACCTACTTCTACCACCAGTTGGTTGAGTCCTACAGGACTCCCAAGGGGCCTAGGCAGAGGACTCTTCTCAATTTGGGAAAGCT
>NZ_FQVB01000051.1 GCF_900129305.1 Desulfacinum infernum DSM 9756
AGCTTTCCCAAATTGAGAAGAGTCCTCTGCCTAGGCCCCTTGGGAGTCCTGTAGGACTCAACCAACTGGTGGTAGAAGTAGGTGGTTCCCGTTTGGTGATCTTTTTTTCTGACTCGTCGAATGAACATAGTAGCAGGACATTAGCATGAGGAGGGAAGGCGAGTCAATTCTGGCCCCTTATTTTCTACCACTACACCCAATTTTCGAGGCCCCTTCAACGGCCTTTCAGATAGTTAGATGAGCAAAATCGGCACACTGTCGCACTATGCAGCATATAGATGACAAACTTGGGCTAGGAGGCTGTCCGAAAACTCCGCGGACGACCGCTTTTCGCGTAGCGCAGCCCTTTAGGGCTGCGGAGGAACCCGCGGCCGTCGGATAGGCCATCGCGTATTCCCTGTCACTTCATGGAATTACGATGACCCTTTCCGCGGGGCTGAAGCCCCGCGGCTACGAGGAGGACAAGAATTCCGCGGCGTTGAGAGTCGGAGAGCCATTCTCCGACAGACTCCTAGGAGCTTGTCTGAGAACTCCCCGAAACGTCACTCCCGCGCAAGCGGGAGTCCATGACTTACTGGAAAGTCTGGATCCCCGCTTCCGCGGGGATGACGAATGGGCGTTGAACGGCGCAAATCAATCGTTCTCGGACAGGCTTCGCCTTCCTACTTCATGGTGCACCCGGTCTCCTCCGGCGGCGGGGTCACATCCTTGGCCGGAAAGATCTTCACCGGCTTCAGGATCCGGATGGGGAAGTTGGGATCCGATGCGGTCTTCCCCCAGGTGGCGTCCGTGAGCGCCTGATGGTCCTCGGGGCGGATCGTTACCGTTCCCACGGGAAGTTCCACCGTGAGGCCTTCCAGGGCGGCGATCACGGCGTCCTTTTCCACGGATTTCGCCTTTTCCGCCGCGGCCTTGTAGGTGATGAGCGCCGCGTAAGCCCCGTGGGCGTTGTAGGACGGGAACTGACCGTAGCGCTTCACGTAGCTATCCCGGAAGGCCACGTTCTTCGGTGAATCATTGCCCAGAAACCAATAGCGGGTGCCCACCCAAAGTCCTTCGGGCATCTTGTCCCCCAGGGCGTAGAGGACCTCCGTGGCCGCCCCCAGAGTCATGAGCACCTCCCAGTCCCCGTTGAAAAATCCCATCTCCGAGGCCTGACGGACGAAGTCGATGAGATTGCCGCCCCAGAGGGAGATGAGCACGCCTTCCGGCTTGGCCTGCATGATCTTGGTGATGTAGGAACTGAAGTCGGTGGTCTTGATGGGGGCGAAGGCCGCCTGATCATCGGGAAGGAAGGTCACGTCCGCGCGCAGAGCCTTCAGGTACTTCTGGAAGTATTCCCAGGACTGGTGCCCGAAAGCGTAGTCCGGTCCCACGGTGGTCCACACCTTGGCTTTCGTCTCCGCCGCCAGAAGAGCCGCGGCTTTCACGTTCTGGGCCAGGTTGACCGACACGCGGAAGGTGTACTTGTTGCAAACACTTCCCGTCACATCGGGCGTGGCGGCGTGGGTGATGATGAGAGGGGTCTTCATCTCGGGCATGAGAGGCACCACCGTCTTGGCCACACCGCTGGAATCCAGGCCGATGAGGCAATCCACGCCGTTCTGATACACGAGCTTTCGGATGGCCCGCACCGCCACGTCGGGCTTGCCCGTGGAATCCTCGAAGAAGGCCTCCACCGGCCGCCCCAGGATGCCGCCCGCGGCGTTGATCTCTTCCACGGCCATCTCGGCCCCCTGCTTGGCGAACTGCCCGTAGGTGGCGAAGGGGCCGGACATGATGTAAACAAAGCCGATCTTCACGGGATCGGCCGCCCGGCCGGCCGCCGGCACCGCCGTCAGTCCCATCGCCAGAAGCCACACCAAGAACCACATTCCAACCGACCATTTCATAAGCCTACCTCCTTGGATGAGTTATGAGTGACGGGTGATGAACCTCCCGCTGCTTCTCAGGGAGTCGGGGAAGGTGCCTGGGATCCGTTATCCGTAAGCCGTTATCCGTAAGCCGTGATGGGTGATCCGTAGTTCGTGATCCGTGGATGGAGTGATGAGTTGCGATTGATGGAACACGTCCCTACCCAGGGAGCCCATGTGATCTCGTGAGTCCGGGATCTATGCCCGCCCGTCGGGAGCACCGCCTGAAAAAGAATCGCCCACTCCGGATCAGGGGATCGCCCTTTCGCCTTTTACCTTTTCCCTTGCCCCTTCCGCTACGGCATGCGGCTTGCCATCGCGTCGTCCAACACCCGGCGGACCGTCTCGGCCAGGGCCAAGGCGCCGTAGGGCTTCTTGAGAAAGGCGGAAAAGCCCGCCTGCCGGGCTTCCTCGTCCCCGATGGAATTGCTGTAGCCGGAGGTGAGGATCACCGGGAGGTCCCGCCGCAGATGGCGCACCGCATGGGCCAGCTTCCTTCCCGTGATCTTGGGCATGGTCATGTCCGTGATGACCAGATCGAAGGCGTGGGGCGCATCCTGAAACCGGGCCAAGGCCTCGCGGGGATCGGAAAAGCCCGTCACCTGGTAGCCCAGCCGGGTGAGGATCTGGCGGGCCATCTCCACCAGGGCGGGCTCGTCGTCCACCACCAGGACTCGCTCGGTCCCCCGCGGAAGGTCCATCTTTTGTTCCGTTGCCGGGCCGTCCGTCGCACCTTCCAGGAGTGCAGGCAGGTAGATGCGAAAGGTGGTCCCTTCTCCCACCCGGCTTTCCACCCGCACGGCCCCGTTGAGGCCCCTCACGATACCGTGGACCACCGCCAGGCCCAGTCCCGTGCCTTCGCCCACCTCCTTGGTGGTGAAATAGGGCTCAAAGATGCGGTCCAGAATTTCGTGGGGAATGCCGCAGCCGGTGTCCCGCACGGTGAGCACCACGTATTCGCCCTCCCTGAGTTCCGCAAGATGAAGCAGGCCGTCCCCCTCCACGCACACCCTTTCCAGGCGCAGCTCCAGCTCTCCCCCGGCCTCGCGCATGGCGTGGTAGGCGTTGGTACAGAGGTTCATGACCACCTGGTGGAGCTGGGTGGGATCTCCCAGGACCGGAGGCACTTCCGAAGGGGCGTACTCCCGGATCTCGATGGTGCTGGGGATGGACGCCCGGAGCATCCTCACCGCCTCCTTGATGAGATAGCGCAGGTGCACCGGCCGTTTTTCCATCTCCTTCTGGCGGCTGAAGGTGAGGATTTGCTGGACCAGGTCCCGGGCGCGGCGTCCCGAAGCAAGAACCCGTTCCAGGTGCTGATGGGCCTTGCTCTCTTTGGGGATTTCCATCCGGGCCAGTTCCGTGTAGCCCACGATGGCTCCCAGGATGTTGTTGAAGTCGTGGGCGATGCCGCCGGCCAGGGTCCCAAGGGCTTCCATCTTCTGCGCCTGGCGTAGCTGGGCTTCCAGCGCCCGCTCTTGGGTCACGTCCCGGCAGATGGCCACCACGCTCATGACCCGGCCTTCCTCGTCGCGCACGGGGCTGAGCGTCATCTCGAAATCCCGCCGCCCTCCCGCCTTGGTGGGAAGAGTGACGTCGCCGGTCCATACCTTGCCCGCCTTGACCGTCTTCCACATCTCTTCGTAGTAGGCCGGCTCATGCACCCCCGAAGACAGGTCCGCCAGGGGCCTCCTTTCCAGCTCCCCGGCGTCGTAGCCCGTGGCCGAAAGAAACGCCGGGTTCACGTACTGAATGACCCCATCCCCGTCCGCGATGATGATCCCTTCGGACGCCTGTTCGATGACGGCTTCAAAGAGGCGCTTGCGCCGGTCGGCTCGGATGCGTTCCGTGATGTCCACCACGATTCCCAGGGCCGCTGGCCGTCCTTCGTGGCTGATGAGCGACGAATGGACCTCCAGCCAGCGTTCCTCGCCGGGGTCGGCCAGAGGCAGAGGGTACACGGCGGGCGCTTCCCGCCCCGCCAGGCGGTCCAGGTGGGCTGTCCTCACAAACTCCCGGTAGTCTTCCCGGATGAAGGGAAGGAAACTGCGCCCTTGGAGTTCTTCGGGGCTGCGGCCCAGAAGCCGGGCCAACGTGTTGTTCACATAGATGAAACGCGCCTCCTGGGTGATGATCACTCCCACAGGGCTTCGTTCCGCCAGGATGCGGTAGCGCTCCTCCGATTCCCGGATGGCCCGCTCCAGGTTTTTCTGTTCGGTGATGTCCGTGCAGGTTCCTCCCACCGCCTCCACGCGACCTTCCTCATCCAGAAGGGGATAGAGGGTATCCAGGTGCCAGTAGACCCGGTCCCCCCAATGAAACTCGTGCTCAAAGGAAAAGGCCTTCCCGGACTCGATCACGTGCCGGACCCGGTCCAGATACCCGGATCCTTCTTCGCCCCCGTGGATCTCGTCCACCCGCTTTCCGATGAGATCGCCGGGCTCCAGCCCCAAAGGTTCCAACGCCCGTTTGTTTACCGAGGTGTAGCGCCCTTCCAGGTCCAGGGTGAAGATCCAGTCGCTGGCCGATTCCACCACCATGCGGTAGCGCCGTTCAGACGCCAGGAGTCGCCGGTGTGCCTCCTCCACCTGCTTCCTCAGGAAAGCCTTTTCCAGACATTCGGAAATGGCCGCCGGGAGCCGCTTCATGTGCCGCTTCAACAGATAGTCGCTCAGGCCGTTCTTCAGGGCCCGGACCGCCACCTCTTCCGTTCCCGTACCCGTGACCATGATGACGGGCACATGGGGGTCGCGTTCCCTCACTCGGGCCAGGACCTCCAGACCGTCCGACCACCGCAGATGGTAGTCGGTGACCACCGCCGTATAGGGGAAATCTTCCATGGCCCGGTGAAAATCCGCCGATCCCCCGACCTCCCGGATCTCCGCCTCGGGCCATTCCTTGTGAATGAGACGGGATATGAGGAAACGATCGTTGGGGTTGTCATCCACCAACAGGAATTTCAGCATCATCACACCTCACCAGTTCCACGAAAAACGTGCTGCCCACGCCCGGCTCGGACTGAACGGAAAGGCGGCCGTGCATGAGATGCACCATGCGCTGGGCGGCGGTCAGACCCAATCCCAGGCCCTCGTACTCCTCGCGGCTGTGGAGCCGCCGGAAGGGGGAAAAGATGGCCTCCCGCTTCTCCGCCGGGATGCCGATGCCCCGGTCCCGCACATAAAGTCGTGTCAGGATGGAAGGGGTTTCTTCCCAGCCGATCTCCACCCGGGGAGGCACGTTGGGGGGCACGTACTTGAGGGCGTTGCCCACCAGGTTGTGCAGGACCGAAACGAGAAATTCCTCAACGCCCAGCACCTTGGGCCACGGCCCTTCTTGAAGAGACACGCGTGCTTGGGACTGGTCGATCTGGGGCCGAAGCCTTCTCAAGACCCTTCGAGCCGCCGCCTCCGGATCCACCGGCGCCAGGATCGGCGCGCGGCTTTCCAGTTTCACGAAATCCAGCGCGGCGTCCATGAGGCGCCCCATCTCGGAGGCTGCATCCCGCATGCGGGTCACATACTCCAAGCCGCCGCCCAGATTCGTCCCAAAGTCCTCCACCAAGGCCTCCGCCAGGCCCTCCACCGCCCGGGCGGGCGCCCTCAGGTCATGGGCCATCATGTACACGAAGGCCTTGAGGTCCTGGTTTCTTCGTTCCATGTGAACCGAGAGGCTGCGGGCTCGAAGGAGAACGGCCAGGCGGGCCTGGAGCTCCAGTCGGCGAACGGGCGCAAAGAGGAGCTCGTCCACCACCTTCCACAACTGGCTGGAAGCCAGCCCCAAATCGGCCTTGGAGGCGATGAGGAGAACGGGAAGCAAGCGGGGCTGTTCCGCCGCCTTTCGGTCCAGGACGGCCTGCCGGGCCTCCGCCAGGCCCGGCCCGTCGGCCACGATCAGGTCCACGGGGGCCGCCAGATTCTGCACGCCTTCCAGGAGCACCAGAGGCGGTTCTTCACTGTCTCCCGCGAGAAGAAACTCCCACGAGCCGGGCTCAAAGCAGCGCCGAAAGGCGGCCAATTCCTTGACGAGAAGCCTTCGGTTTTCCCGGTGCCCCAGGAGCAACAAGACGGTTTGGAAGCCGTCGGGGTTCATGCATCCTCCAAAAGGGCCTTCACCGTGGCCAAGAGCTGCTGCATCACCAGGGGCTTCACCATCACTCCCCGGGCGCCGTGGGCATAGGAAGCCGCCTCCACCTGACGACTTTGGCGGGGCGACAGCACAAAGAACGGCACATTCCGTTTGCGAAGCTCGTCGCACAGGGGCCAGATCCCCGCATCGAGCCCCGCCAGGTCGATGAGGGCGAGCCTCAACGGAAGGCCTTCACCCAAGGCCTTTTCCATCTCCTGGACGCTTCCGGCTTCCATCACTCCGAATCCTTCCCTTTCCAGCACCTGGCGAAGAAGGCGGCGGTTGGCGGCGTTCCTTTCCACCAGCAGGATCATGGAATCTCCTTTTCCAGCACCTGGGAGGCTTTCCGAAAGCGCCGGGGATGAGCGTTTTTCCGGTAGCGAAGCCCTTTAGGGCTGCGGAGGAGCCCCCGGTCGTCGGATGGGCCATCGCATAAGGCTTGCGACTTCAAGGGGTTACGATGACCCTTCCCCGCGGGACTGAAGCCCCGCGGCCACGAGGAGAACAAAAATACCCCGTCGTTGAGCGCCGGAGAGCCGTTGTCGGGCAAGCTCCTGGGAGCTTGTCCGAAAGCGGACCCGAAAGCCTTTTCCCCTGGGAGAACAAGCCCCCCGCTCGCACGAAAAGCGGGCGAGATGCCCGCGCTCCCGGGAAAACAGCTTTCTGCGACACGCTCCCAGGGGTTTTTCAGGAAGATCTCGACTCCGCCAGTTCGGGCACACCCCGCAGGATGCCGCGAAGTTCCGTGAGCGAACGGCCCACCTTGACGCCATAGCGGGTGATGGCGAATTCGCGAAGAGTCTCCTCAAAGCTTCCCAGCCGTTTTTTCAGCACCCCGATGGCCCGCTTCAGATGGCCGGCCATCTCCAGGTAGCGCAGGAAGACAATGTTGTCGCCCAGATAGCTGAATCCGTGTTCTGTCGGCTTGAATTCGCCCGTGATCTCCTGCACTTCCTCCACCAGAAGCACGGTCACACCCAGGGCGCACAGGCTCTGAGTCAGGGCATGCAGGCGCCCCACAAGGTCTCCACCCCGCACCGTGAGTCGATATCCGGCGGTGCTGTCGATCATGACGATCCGCGTATCGTTTCGCTCCACCTCGTCCAGCACCCGCCGGCCGAAGGCGTCCGCGCTGTATTGAAGCGGCTCCACCCGTTCCACCAACAACATTCCTCGACGAACCATGTCCTCGGCGGGGATGTTGATCTGCCGGCACCGAGTGAGAACCCGGGCCGTGTCTTCCTCGAACGTGTAAAGACAGGAGCGTTCACCGCGTCCTGCCGCCTCCTTCAAGAAGACCAGCCCCAGGGTGGTTTTCCCAACTCCGGAGGGTCCCGTAACAAGTGTGACCGTTCCCTGCTCGATGCCGCCGTGGAGGAGCTCGTCCAGTTCGGGGATGCCGGAGGAAAGGAGATCGAAAGAAACGGAGGCCACCCGTTCGCCCGGCGTGAGCCGGGGATAGACCACTAGGCCGCGCTTGGTGATGGTCATCTCATGGAGACCCGCCAGGAAATCGGAACCCCGGAACTTGGCGATCTGAAGGCTCCGAACATCCCCCACGAAGGTCACATCGATGATGCCGTCGCAAAGGAATTGGAGATCCGCATCGGGGGCCTCAGTGCTGGACTCCGAGGTAAAGACCACAGTAGCCCCCCGGTCCACCAGGTACCGAAAGAGGGACAACGCCTGGCGCCGGAACTGGAACGGATCGCTGCTGAGATACCGGAACTGAGTCATGGAATCGATGAACACCCGCCGGGGCTGGACGGATTCCACCGCCTCCACGATCCGCCGGGTGGTGGGCTCCCGCTCCACCTCGGCGGGGGAGAAGATGTCGTAGCTTTCCGATTGGGCAAAAAAGTCCGGTCCGGGGCTCAGGTCCAGGAAGTGGACGTGGGTGAGGTCGAAGCCCATGGCGGCGGCGTTGGCCTTGAGCTCGGACGGGGGTTCTCCCATGGTGATCCACAGGGCGGGTTCCTTTCCGTCCGCATCGGCGGTCACGAAATGAAAGCCCACCGTGGTCTTGCCGGCGCCCGGCCCGCCCCGCACCAGATAGGAGCGATGGGGAAGAAGCCCCCCGCCAAGGACTTCGTCCAGACCGGCAATGCCGGTTCGGATGCGCTTGGAGTCGTTCCCCGCCATGTCCCCCCCTTGTTTTATCTTCGGGTTTCACCTTGATCACCGCGGCCCTTCGGCAGAAGGCCGAGCCGGAGGAAGGACGCGTCGTACTGGATGGTCGCCTCAAATCCACCCGCAGCCGTCGGAAAGGGAGAATCGTCGGAAGGAAGAATCGGAGAGACATTCGGCTGCCCAAGGTGTGTCCGGCTGTGGCCGCTCGCCTCGGCATTTTCCGGAGCGTGAAGTCACCGGAACCGTTCCACCGGGTGCCGCCGCCCGGATTTCAATCCCCGCCGGGTCCTTTTAACTGGAGCATGGGGTAACGTTACGAAAAAAAGACAGTCCGGTCAACATTTCGGATTTCCACTTTCTTCGCCAGCTCCCCTTAGCAGAGCCTGCCCGCGCCCAAGTGGAAAAAATGTCCCGTTCTGCGGCTTCACCGGGCGGGGATAAACCCCGCCCCTACACAGCATATCCCGCCGCGCCCCTTTCCGCCCGAACCATCGCACACCGGGCCGCCCCAAGACACTCTTCCCCCGTCCACTGATCCCACCCCCCTTCGGCGATCCGAAAAACTCCCATGCCACATCACCCACCACCCATCACTCGTCACGGATCACGGATCACGCTCATGAAGGGCGATGTCCGTCCGGCACCGGGCGCAGTCTTCGGGTCCGAACCCGGCGCAGGCCCGGGGCTTGATGCGGTGGATGGCGCAAAAATAGATGTCGCGGCCGAAATACTGGAAGAGAAAGGGGCACAGCTGTTGATGGGGATGGGCGCTGCCTTCGATCATGGCGACCCAGCGGGGAGGGTAGCCGACTCCCGGAGGCGGTTCGGCCTGCACGCCGCCGATCTGGCAGCAGGTGCCGCAGAGCCTGCACCAGCCGCCGGAGGGCAGGGGGTGCAGCCGGCCGTCCAAGGGAACACAGGTGACGGTCTTGGGGTCCGCCACCCGAACCAGGTCCCTTTTGGCCTCCAGGAAAAGGTCCGCCGCGGCCGCCACCTGGAGACTTAGGGCCTCTTGAATATCCGGGCGGGTCTTATTGATGAAAAAGCGCATGCCCGTCACGTCAGCCAGGATGGTCCGGCGGATCATGCCCAGAGGGAAATACGGGTCCCAAAGGGCCGCTTCAACGGTGCGCGCATGGGGGCTGAAGAAAGGGTGCGCCAGGAGGGACCGAAGGGCGCGGCGGGTTTCCGGTCGCGGTTTCGGGATTTCTTCCCGAAGTTCCAGAGTCCGCCACTCAATGATTTCCTTCAGGATGTCCTGCCAGAATGGCCTTTCCCGCCACATGGTTTCCCCTTGAATTTTCCAGGGGACTGTCCGATAGGGACCTTTCCCCGGGAGCGCGGGCGTCTCGCCCACACCATCAACGGGCCGCATGCCCCCGCTCCCATGGAGGAGGCTTTCGGGTTCGTCGCCGGACAGTCTCCTGGCGTTTGCCCGAGAACGGGATTCCCTCATCCATGGGCAGGGGATCCGCCTTCTTTCGCAGCCGAGGGGCTTCGGCCTCGTGGCATCCGGTCATGGGAACCCCCGCGGCCTTCTCGGAGAGACTTTCTGGGAGATGAGCGCCCGGCAATGTTCCTTGACCTTTGACGGCAATGCAAGAAAAATGGCTGCCCAACGGCTGAGACCATCGTACGATTCCATGGTTCGGAACTTCTGCTCGCAGGAAAGGAGTGTCCATGCAGCGAAGGTCTGGAAACTCGGCGACTTGCAGGAAAGGCGTCCTGAAGGTGACCACTTCCTGTTTCGCCGCCTTTTTGCTCGTGATCCTGGCATCCGGCTATGCCCGTGCGCAGGCCCGGGACCCCGTTCGCATGGGGATCCTTCCCGTCCTGGATACCCTTCCGTTGCAGGTGGCCATCCACGAGGGGTTCTTTGAAAGGAAAGGCATCCAGGTGGAGCTCGTTTCTTTCAACAGCGCCCTGGAACGGGACGCGGCCATGCAGGGCGGCCAGCTCCAGGGATATTTCGGCGATCTTTTGAACACCCTCCTGCTGGTGAGAAACGGCATCCCCATGCAGGTTCTCACCGTTTCCTACGCCAGCCGGCCGGGTCGGCGCATGTTCGCCCTGGTGGGACGCCCCGGGCTGGACGCGCCCTCGGCCGCCGCCGTCGGGTCCGCCACGGTAGGGCTTTCCAATGCCACCATCATGGAATTCCTCCTGGACGCCCTGCAGGAGCGGGCACAGATCCCAGCCGGCACCTGGAAGCGCATCGAGGTCAAGAAGATCCCGCTGCGGCTCCAGATGCTCCTTTCGGGACAACTGGACTTGGCCGTTCTTCCGGAGCCCCTGGTGACGCTGGCGGAATCCAAGGGATCCAGGGTCTATCTCACCGACGGGGATCTGGATCTTCCGCTCACGGTGGTCTGCCTGCGCCGGGATCTTCTGGAATCGGAACCGAGCTTCGGCGCCAAGTTCCTGGCCGCCTACGAAGAGGCCGTGTCCGCTCTTGCGGAACACCCGGAAAGGTACCGGGAACTCATGAGCCGCACCTGCCGCATCCCTCCGTCCCTTCAGGCAACCTTTCCCATGCCGGCGTTTCCCGCTCCGGGACTTCCGGATCCCGCGCGGGTGGACCAGGTGCAGTCCTGGATGGTGCTCCGCGGCATGATCCCGGAACGTGTGCCCTACGGGAACCTGGTGTGGCGGTCCCCTCAATGAAAGGGAATCGCAAGGGGAGCGGATGCCCTATTTCGGTAATTGTGACAGGGATCCCTAGGAATCTAAAAACTGCAGGGGCGAATGAGCATTCGCCCCTGCGTGCCGCGAGCAGGAAATGCACAAGGCCATGTCTCAGTGCGTCCAGGAAGAACCATGATCCAGCCGGCTGCCACGGGCTATCGGAAGGACTCCGAAAGCGAGACCGTCCTTCGGGCCGACGACCTCTCCAAGCGCTTCGCCGCCAACGGCCCGGGCGTTCTGAAGAGTGTGTCCATCACCGTGGGCGGTGGGGACACCTACGCCGTGGTGGGTCCTTCCGGCTGCGGCAAGAGCACGCTGCTCTACCTCTTGTGCGGTCTTCTGCACCCCGATGCGGGAACGGTCCGCTATCGCGGCGAACCCATCGTGCGCCCGCATCCCGAGATCGCCGTGGTGCTCCAGGACTTCGGGCTTCTTCCCTGGAAAACGGTGCAGGACAATGTGGCGCTGGGGCTTAAGATCCGCGGCGTCCCCCGGCGCGAGCGCCGCCAGAAGGCGCGCGAAATGCTGAGGATCCTCGGCCTTGCCGGAACGGAAGACCGCTACCCGTCGCAATTGAGCGGCGGGGAGCAGCAGCGGGTGGCCATCGCCCGTGCTCTGGTGGGAGATCCCGGCCTTCTGCTGCTGGACGAACCCTTTTCCTCCCTGGACGCCATCACCCGGGAACGGCTCCAGCACTACCTGCTGGAGATCTGGAATCGCTTCCGGGTTCCGTACGTACTGGTCACCCACAGCGTGGAAGAAGCCGTCTTCCTGGGGAAAAAGGTGCTCGTCCTGGCGGGGCGGCCCGCCGCTATCGTGGAAGTGATGGAAAACCCGGGATTCGGCGACCCGTCCTACCGCGACAAGAAAACCTTCCATGCCATGGCCCGGGCGCTCCGAAGGGCCCTGGATCGAGCGGCCCGGGGGGAGTGAAGTGATGGGTGATGGGTGATGAGAGGCGGGCGGGCGTAAAGCCCGCCCCTACAGGATCGGATTGAGACCCTGCCCGCAATCATGCGGCGAAGGATTTACGATGCGGTTTGTCCGTTATGTGGCGGCGCTTGCCGCGATCGTTCTGATCTGGTGGATTCTTTCGGCCCTCTTCGGGGGCGGGAACATCCTTCCCGACCCCGTGCAGGCTTTCTCCGCCTTCGGGGCGTCCCTGGGTACCCCGATGTTCTGGAACCATTTGGCGGCCAGCTCCGGCCGAGTTCTTCTATCCATGGCCCTGGCCTGGGCCGCGGCCTTTCCCTTGGGCATCGTCATGGGAAGCTCCCGGAAGGTGGACGCCTGGCTCGCCCCCTTCGTCTTCGTCACCTACCCGGTGCCCAAGATCGTCCTGCTTCCCGTGGTGCTCCTTCTCTTCGGGCTGGGAAACCTTTCCAAGGTGCTCCTCATCTCGCTGATCCTGGGGTACCAGGTGCTGGTGGCCGTCCGGGACGGCGTGGCCAACCTGAATCCCAGGTACCTGGATTCGGTGCGCAGCCTGGGAGCCGGCCGACTGGATCTCTTCCGGGAAGTCCTGGTGCCGGCGGCCCTGCCCCATGGGTTCACGGCCCTGCGCCTGGGAACGGGCACCAGCGTGGCGGTGCTCTTTTTCGTGGAATCCTTCGCCACCACCCGGGGACTGGGCTACCTCATCATGGACGCCTGGGGCCGGCTGGACTACCGGGACATGTTCGTGGGGATCCTGGGGATGAGTCTTCTCGGGGCGGCCCTTTTCGAAGCCGTCAACGGGCTGGAGCACGTCTTGTGCCGGTGGCGCCGCGCACGCATCCGGTGATGAATCCCCCCGCCTCCCCTTTGAAAAAGAGGGGAGAAACGGCCGGGACCCCGCCGGTCACCACGTCACCACGTCACTCATCACTCATAACGGCTCCGCCAACCGAAGGCCTACGGGGAGCGATTCGCCGAAAAGCCAGGCGGCTTCGTCGCGGGCGGCCGTGCTTTCCGGACGAAGGAGCAGGTCCCGGAAGCGGTCGGCGGCGCCTTCCAGGCCGTCCAGCCAGGCGGACACCCGATCCAGCATCTCCCGGGGAAGATCCCGCACGCGGTCGTCTGTTCTCGCCGCCAGGTGCACCACCGCATGGGCGACCGATTCCTCCGCCACCGGATGGGCTTCCAGGATCTCCCGGACCCATCGGGCCGCCGTTTCGGCCGGAACCACCCGATCCACCGGCCCGTAGAAGGGCTTTCGGGCCCCCAGCCGCGTGAGGGTCCACAGGTCCTGGGGTCTCGGTTTCTTCGACAGCACGCGGGCCAGCACCTCTCCGCCCAGCACTTCCTTGGCGTCTGCGGGAAGCCGCTCGAAATTGGCCACGGCCATCCACGCTTCCGTCTGCTCCTGGGGGCTCAACCGGAGCGACGGCTTCTTTTTCCCCTTCTTCTTGCCTGTGGAACCGGAGAGCAGGGCGGGGGAGAGTTGCTGGTAGATGTGCCACTGCTGCCCGGCGCTGAGCCCCCCGGCCACGCGGCGCCAGAAAATCCACCACTCCAGCCGGCACTGGACCTGGCGGTGGAACTGGACCCCCTGGGGAAAGAGCTTCCAGACTTCGCGGATGCGCCATTCGTCCACCGGATCGCCGTAGCCGGGCCTGAGGCAGTAGCCCAGCAGATTGAGCCACCTGGATTCGTGCTGGAAGCTCCGGCTGCGTCCCTCCCGGCATTCCAGGAGCGCATCGGCCAGAACGCGGATGATGGCCATGGACCATCGCTGCTTCGGCATTTCCAGGATGCGGCTCAGTTCCTTGGGAAGACTCTCGGGGGCGGGCCCTCCCTCGCTTCCCCGGTTGAAGACGGCGGCCACACATCGGCGGGCCTCTTCCAGGACGGCCTCGTCCACCGTATCGGCCGGACCGTTTTCCACGGGAGACCCTTCCGGCTGCTGGCGCACATCGAACCGGAGGCGCCACTGGTGGGGCGTCTTGAGAGACCGGCACCACACTTCCAGGGTCCCCACCTCGCTCAGCTTGGTGGCCAGCTGGACGGGAAGTCTCTGGGCCGTCCCCTTTTTGCCAAACCGCAAGGCCGTCCGAACCGGCGGCAGTTCCGTCACCTCCTCCGGGTCCAAATCCACCACATCCCCGCGCCGGTCTCCCAGGCGGGTGTGGGACGTGAGGATCTGAAAGGAGGCCGGCTGGTTGGTGAGGACTTCGAAGATCGGGGCCTCCAGGGTTCCTTCGTATCCCTCCTCCGTTCCCCTGGGGATGAGACAGACCGCGTGCCGACTTGGATCGCCTCCCGCCTCTTCGTCCGTTCGGGCCACTTCCACGTAGTAGGCCCGGGGCGTTCCCGCCCCCACGCGCACCCCGGCTCCCAGGCGCACGATGCCGTAGTAGGCCGCTCCCAGGGCCACCGCCAGATCGGGGTGGGGACTGTCCAGTTCCACCGGTTGCCAGCCCTCGCCGGCACGGTTGCGGAACCAGCTGGCCACCACTTCCAGGATCCGGGTGCGGACGGTGGCGGGAATGAGCGCCCCGCCGTTGAAGAGCACGAAATCGGGGAACGGATCCGGGCGGTCCGTCTGATCCCGGAAGAGGGCTTGGTGCCGCCGCCAGAACGCCGCCAGATGGCGCGTCACGGCCGGATCCTGCACGTAGGGAAGACCGAACTCGGTGATGCCGGCCCGCCGGCCCCCTTCGGGCTCCTCGTCCAGGGCCACCCGGGGGAAGAATCCGTCCAGGATCCATTGGTGGACCTCCTCACGGGCCAGGGTTCCCTTCAGGGTTCCTCCGATGAGCTTCCCGCCCGTTCCCATGACGGTGACATCCACCGTGTCCCGGGCGTCCACGTGGGCCAGGAGAAGCTCCTTGGCCCGACGGCACCCGTGGCAGAGCTGATGCCAGCGCTTGGCGTCCAGCTTTCCGGGGGCTCCCATGAGCTTCATTTCCAGCCGGCGCGCCAGGGTGAGGTCCATGTTGTCGCCGCCCAACATCAAATGGTCGCCCACGGCCAACCGGTCGAACCGCAGGCCCTTTTCGCCGGAACGCACCACGATGGCGCTGAAATCCGTGGTCCCGCCTCCCACGTCGCAGACGAGCACGATCTGTTCCGGACTCATCAGCCCGGCCCACCGGTCTTCGTGTCGTGCCAGCCAGGAATAGAAGGCGGCCAGAGGTTCTTCCAGGAGCACCACCTTCTTGAGGCCCGCCCGGGCGGCGGCCTCCACGGTGAGTTCCCGCGCCGCTTCGTCGAAGGAGGCGGGGACGGTGAGCACCACCAGTTGTTCTTCCAGCAGGGCTTCGTCCCGGCCCTGGGCCATCACGTGGTTCCAGGCTTCCCGAATGTGCTGCAGATACCGGGCGGAAGCCTCCACGGGAGACACCTTGGGCACGTCCTTTCCGGCTCCCCACGGCAGAATGGGCGCTTCCCGGTCCACCCCGCCGTGGCACAGCCACGACTTGGCGGAACTGACCAGGCGGCCTGGGACCAGGGCCCCCTGTTCCCGGGCGAATTCCCCCACGGCATAGTCCCGGTCCGGAGCCCACGGCAGGGCCGTGGCCCCCTCCGGCAGGTCGTAGGGGCCGGGAAGGTAGAGAAAAGAGGGGAGAAGGGGCCTTCGGCCCACTTCCCCCGCATTAACCAACTGGGGAACGTTGAAGACGCGCATCCTCCTGGACGGCGCCTCGCCGCCTCCCTCAAGATCCACGTAGGCCACCGCCGAATTGGTGGTACCCAGATCGATCCCCACGGTGTAGCGGTGGATCGGTTCGTCATGCGTGTTCATTTGGACTCGTTTTCCCTCAGATTGAACGCCAGTCTCCACCGACGGTTGTCGTCTTCAGCGTTCACGCACCAAAGTTCCAGAACCCCCACTTCCGTAAAGCGGGCTTCCAGCCACACGGGCAACACCGTTCCGCCCTCGTCGGGATCGGTTCCTTCCAGGGCCGTCTCCATGGTGCTGACCTCCTGGATCTCGCCGCTCCAGTCCTCCACCACTTGGCCGGGCGGGTCGTCTTTCCGGGTGGTGGACGCCAGCAGGGAGAAAACGGCGGGTTCTCCCACCACGAGCCCGAAGGTGCGCTCGCGGATCTGCACCGTGCTCCCTTCTTCCAGCCCGAAGGGCACCACGCACAGGGCCTTGACGGGGGAGGGGATGCCGGGAACGGCGGGCATGGCCGATTCGATCCCGATGTAGTAGCTTCGGGCCGCTCCGGCGCGGATGCGGATGCCCCGCCCGCGACGCACCAGACCGTAGGCGGCGGCTCCCTTGGCCACCGCCAGATCCAAGTCCTCTGCGGGAAGTTCCACCGGGGGCCGGTGCGGGAACCAGGACGCCAGAATGTCCAAAATCCGGCGGCGCACCAGCTCGGGCTTCATGACGCCGCCGTTGAAGAGCACATGGGTGGGGCTCATGCCTTCCGATCCGACCGGGCCCAGATGGCGGGACAAAAAGGCCGCCAGATGGCGGGTCACCGCCGGGTCCGATTCGTAGGGGAGACCCATCTCGCGCACGCCCACCCGCGGTTTCGCTTCCGGAGCGGCCTGGGCATCACAGACGGGGAAAAACCCTTCCAGGAGGATCGATTCCAGCTCGGACCGGGTGAGTTCCGTTCGGATGGCGCCCCCGATGAGGGCGCTGCCGCGGCCCAACACCGATAGAGGCGCATTTTCCAGTGCCGGGCGGTTCAGGAGCTTTTCCTTGGCCTTGCGGCACTGGAACCACAGGGACCGGAACTGCCAGGAATCCAGCTTGGTGCCCTGGGAAGCCAGCTTGGCCCGGACCGCATGGGCCAAAGCCAGATCCATGTTGTCGCCTCCCAGCAGGATGTGATCACCCACGGCCATGCGCCGAAGCGCCAAGGCGCCGTCTTCTTCCACCACCTGGATGAGGCTGAAGTCCGTGGTGCCGCCGCCCACGTCGCAGACGAGCACCAGGTCGCCCACCTGGAGCCGTTCCCGCCAACCGTCGCCCACGTCGGCGAGCCAGGCGTAGACGGAAGCCTGAGGTTCTTCGATAAGCGTCAAGTGCTGAAGGCCGGCCTGCCGGGCCGCCTCCACCGTGAGCTCCCGGGCCACGGCGTCGAAGGAGGCCGGCACGGTGAGCAGGATCTCCTGTTCCTCCAGCCGGGCGCTTGGATCGTCCCGGGCGATCACATGGTTCCAGGCATCCCGAAGATGGGCGAGGAAGAGGGTCGACGCTTCCACGGGCGACACCTTCCGGCCGTCGGCCGGCGCATCCCACGGCAGGATGGGAGCCGTGCGGTCCACGCCTCCGTGACACAGCCACGACTTGGCCGAGGCCACCAGCCGCTGGGGAATCTCGGCCCCCCGGTCCCGGGCGAATTCGCCCACGGCGAAGGACGCCTCTGCGTTCCACGGCAACCGCAGCCCTTCCGGTGGGACGTCGTGGGGGCCGGGCAGGAAGATGAAGGACGGCAGCAGCGGCCGGGGCTTCACCTCGCCGGGAGCCACCACCTGCGGGATAGGCAGGATATGCAAAGGAAAACTTTCGAACTCGTCCGTATCCACGGATCCGTAGGCCACCACCGAATGGGTGGTACCCAGATCGATCCCCACCACAAAACGCGCTGCTGTCACCGAAAACGCCTCCTGTGCCGGCGCGGTCAGGATTCCGCGCCCACTTCCACTTCCGCCGGAGCCACGATCCGTTCCTTGCCCAGGTGCGCCGTGATGCGCGGCAGTTGGATCTTTCGGATCCTCCAGCCCCGGTGCCGCAGCACACCACGGAAGGGCGGGTCCCCTTCCACGTTCCCGGTCAGTCGGATGGCCGCCGCATCGAAGCCCTGCGGCACCGTCACCTGGGCTCCTTCTTCTTCGTCCATCACGGCTTCCAGTTGCACGTATTCGGCCAGAGCGGCCTTGCACGATTCGTGGATGGTGCGCACGGCCGCTCCGATCTGGGCGTCTTCATAGAGGCTCAGGTCTTCTCTCAGAAAGTCAATGAAGCGGCCCTGCCGCTGCAGGATGGACAGGATCTGGGCTGCCCCCACCGTCTTGGGATCCAGGTCCTCGGGGAGTGCATCGGCTTCCGCCTTGGGCTTTTCCCGCGCGGGTTTGGCCGGAGCTGCGGGGGCGGGGACCGCCTGTTCCGCGCGCCCGATGAGGCTTCTTCCCAGGCCCTGGGTCACGAGCCACGTGATCAGAACGCCGAGGCCCCCCAAGCCGAAGACCACAGCCGGAAGGTATTTTCTGGACTGGGTGATGAGGGTTTCCAGGTTGCTGAAAGCCTTGACGGCTTCCTGGGGCAGGGCGCCGCCCTCGGCTCCCAGAAACGGTTTCACCCACGATTCCAACCCCTGCAGCAGATCCCGGGCCAGGAAGTAGAAAGCTCCCAGGACCACGCCCTGAAAGAGAACTCCGACCATCAGAGTCTGCCAGGTCATCTTGCTTTTGAGTCTCATGCCACCGTCTCCTTCCTTTCCTTCAATTGGATCTCTCGGGTCGCCTCCCTTTCGGAACGGTGTAGATTACTGGAAACCCTCGCCGGGAACAAGGTGCCTGTCCGGAAAGTTTTGATCGGCGCCACATCGGACAGTTCTTCCCCATCGAGAGGTTCCGGCGGGCGGGCATAAAGCCCGCCCCTACGAAAGCAGATGGACCTGTTGGGTAGGGGGGAGGGGTTTCTATGCAACGCGGCCTCGTTCCGTTCGTGCGCTCGGCCTGTAGGGGCGAATGATCATTCGCCCCTACAGGGGTCTGCATCCCAAAGGTGCGTTTCATCCTTCGTTGTCACGGGCCGTCCGTGATGGGGGTTTATGTAGCCGCGGGGCTTCAGCCCCGCGGAAAGGGGACATCCCAAGCCCATGAAGTGACGGTCATTACCCGAGGGCCCATCCGACGCCCGGTGATTGCCCCGCAGCCCTGAAGGGCTGCGCTACGATAAAAACGGGCAGCCCGAAACACCTTCGGACGGGCGGGGCTAGAGGAGGCTGTGCAGCACCCAGAAATAGCCCAGGCTGCAGAAGAGCAGCAAGGCGCAGGGCCGCAGGAGGTACCGAAAGACCCTCCCCAGGGTCGTTTGAAAGTATTCGTTGGAAAGGAGCAGACACAGGTGCAGGGGGGAAAGCAGCACCCCCACAAACCCGGCGGCCAGGGCCAGCATCATGTAGCCGAGCATCCACTGGGCTTCCCCGAAGCCGTGCACCAGCGAGATCAGGATGGGAAAGGTGCTTCCCACAAAGGCGATGGTGATCCCCACCACGGTCCCCACCAGGAACGGCAGGATGATCGTGATGGGCACCAGCGGGATGCGCCACATGAGGAGTTCGTTGCTCATGGCCTGAACGGCTCGGCTGTCCTCCAGGATCCCCTTGAAGATGAGGATGGAAGCCACCATGTAAAACATCTGGAGGAGCTGCTTTCGGCCCAAGATGGCGAGACGCCGCTCCCGCGACAGGCGGTTTCGGTGCCAGACCCACTGGATCGAGAAAGCCAGGGCCACAATGAGCCCCATTTCCTTGCTCACCGTGACCGATTTCGGCAAGACCACGGAAAGGATGGAACCCAGTCCCAAGCCGCCGAAAATGACTGCGGCGATGGGAGCCAGTTCCTTCAGGAACGGGCCGAGGGGCGGCCTTCGGGCGGTACGGGATACGGCTCCGGCGGGTCCGGGATCCTGGGTGGGGATGTTCAGCGACCAGTAGCCCCCGGCCAAAGCCACCAGAGTCATGGGAAAGAGGCAGAGAACAAAGACCCACAGGTCCAGGCCGGCCAGCGTGGTAGTGAGCAGCACCCCGGGGTAAAGGGGCCACCAGTATTCCCAGATGTGCCGGAACCAGTAATTGATGTAACTCAGCTGATCCCCGGAAAGCCGGAGCTTTTCCCCCAGGGCTTTCACCATGGGGGCGGAAAAGATGGCACCTCCCGGCATGGGAAGAAGCCCGATCAGGGCGGGAAAGACCACCAGGTTGATCCGAGGCGTTCGAACCAGGCCCCTAAAGCTGGCAAGGAGCCGCTCCATCTGCCCGGCTTCTTCCAGGCTGTGGCTCAGCACCAGGATGAGGGAGACGATGACGGCCAGGGAGACGGTTTTGGCTTCCGTGAGCGAACCCAACACGGAGCGGCCGATGTCCAGCAGGGGCATCCCGAAGACCAGCCCCAGGACCAAGGCACCGAAGAAAAAGGCGTTTCCCAGCGAAACCTTCTTCCGAATGGCCGCCAGGATCAAAACGAACACGAAGAGGACTCGCACGATGGCGGGAACCGTAAGCATCCGATGGCGCCTCCTGTCAGCGTCCCGACGAACACACCTCATCCAGCAGGGCCGCAAGGACCGGCCCGTCTTCTCCGAAATCCAGGTCCAACAAGGGGAAAACCGCCCGTTCCAGGACGGAGGGCGGAAGGCGCACCGCATCCTTTTCCGTGGTGACGATCCACCGGGCGTCCAGCCGGTCCAGGGATTTCACAATCTTTCGGCACTCGGACTCCCGGAACCGGTGGTGGTCGCCGAAAATCCAGGTCGTCTTCGCGGCGATGCCTTGAGCCTTCAGGGCGGCAAAAAAGCGCTGAGGTCGGGCGATGCCGCACACCGCCACGCACCCCTGGTGGCGGAGAGTCGTGACATCCACGGGATGTCCGGTAGCGGCCTGTACAAACCGCCGGATCACCGGCCTCGCCCGAAGCAGGATCTTTCCCTTCGTCATTTCCACGTCCCCGTGAAAGCCGGGATCCCGCCCTTTCATCAGGCTGCGGGCTTCCGCTGGCCTGGGAGGCTGTCCGAAAGCGCCGCCACCCGTCACTCCCGCGCAGGCGGGAGTCCATAACTTACTGGAAATTTCGGATCCCCGCTTTGGCGGGGATGAGGAAGGGGCGTTGAACGGCGCTTCCATGAAAACGATCACGTGGGCCCGCCGGAGGGCCTCCGGAGGCTCCCGCAGCGGGCCCGCCGGAAGAAGCCGTCCGTTTCCCAGGGGCCTCCGAGCATCCAGCACCACCACATCCAACGACCGGGATAGTTGTACGTATTGGAATCCGTCGTCCAAGACCAGCACCCGGGCGCCGTCCTGCCTCACCGCCTCCATACCGGCTTCCCAGCGGTTCCGTCCCACCCAGACCGGCACCGGTTCGGGGCCGCAGGCCAGCATCACCGGCTCGTCCCCGTATCGAGCGGACAGGGACCGCTTCGGTCCCCGGCAGTCCACCCGGGCGGGAGCGGAACCCTGGACCCGTCGGCCATAGCCCCGGCTCAGCACCGCAGCCGAAACCCCCCGATCCGTCAGGTATCGTGTGATCCAGCGAACCAGAGGCGTTTTCCCTGTTCCCCCCACGGTCAGGTTTCCCACGCTGATCACCGGGACCGGCAGAGTCCGGCGCCGCGCTCGCCTTGCCGCTTGATCCCGCTCAAGACCCATCCGGTAGAGATGCTGGGCGGGGGACAGCAGACCGGAGATCAGCCGCCCGATGGGATCTTCCGGAAATCCGTACCAGAGTCTCTGGACCGCCTTTTCGACCAACGTTTTCATGGTCCCTCTCGTCCGCAGTTGCCGGGAAAAGGCCCCGGGTGCGTGCCCGGACCTTTCTACTCCGTCGCCCCTCCGCGTGCAAGCGCTGAGGACGCCCCGCACCCGACACATCGCGCAATGGTGGCCTTGAACCGTCGTCCACCCGCAGGAGGCGATCTCTTATCATGCTGCGGTCCCGGCGGGCGGGCATAAAGCCCGCCCCTACCAAAGCACTCCCATCACCCATCACTCATCACTCATCACTCATCACTCGTCACCCATCACTCATCACTCGTCACCCATCACTCGTCACTCGTCACGGATTGACAGCCCGGGTCGATTCGTTTCAAAGTAAAGTGGTGATCATTCCGGCAGGCTGGAGGGGATGAAACGAGGAGGGACCATGTTCAGCGCTTTGGAAGTGCTCAAGATCGCCGCGAAATTGGAAGAGAACGGAGAGACTTTCTACCGGAAGGCCATCGCTTTGCAGCAGGATCCGGAACTTGTCCGGTTGTTGGAAGAGCTGGCGGAAGACGAGGCCAAGCACAAGAAGTGGTTCGAGGATTTTCAGGGGCGGATTCAGGAACAGCCCGAGGACCGATGGGTGCAAGAAATCAGCGGGGACCTCCTGCAGTCCATGGTGGGGGATCAAAGTTTCAGCCTTCAGGAGGTGGATCCGGCGGATCTGGACAGCATGGAAAAGATTTTGGCCACGGCCATTGAGTTCGAAAAGGACACGATCCTTTTCTACGATATGCTCCGGGGCTTTATGGACGAAGGAGAAAGCGAGCAGGCCCTGCGGCAGATCATCGAAGAGGAGCGTTTGCACGTGGAGGTGTTGGAAGCGCGGCGTTCGGCCCTGCAGGCGTCGCCGGCGTGAGCACCGACCCGCAGGCCGTTCGGGACGGCAGCCGGCCCAGCCGGCATGGCGGATGGAGATGAACTTCCCCGGGAAAAAGCGGATTGCCCCGTTCCGGGCCTGACCTTATGATCCGTATCAGATCAGAGAGGCAAATGTTTTTCCGGAGGGCGAAGTGAAACCCGGATTCTCAACAACCCGATGGTTCTTCCTGGCGGCATGGCTTGTTGCGGCGGCGGTCACGCCTGCGGCGGCCCAGGCCCCCGGGTTCACACGGGAAGACCGGGAACGGCTCATTCGATTGGAGGCCGTCCTCACCACCTTCATGCAGCAAGCGGACAAACGCTTCGAAGATCTGCGCCACGACATGAACAAGCGCTTCGAGCAAGTGGACAAGCGCTTTGAGCAGATGGACAAGCGTTTGGAACAGGTGGACAAACGCTTCGAACAGGTGGACCAGCGATTTGAGCAGGTGGACAAACATTTTGAGCAGGTCGATAAGCGCTTTGAACAAGTCGACAAGCGGATGGAAGAATTGAGCAAACGCATGGACACCATGGTCCAGCTGATGTTGGGCATCATTGGAGCGTTTGCAGCGGTCGTGGCGGTGACCATCGGCTTCGCTTTGTGGGACCGTCGGACCATGATCCGGCCCTTCGAAACGCGCGTCAAGCCTTTGGAGGAGGATGTGGAAAAGCTCCGAAGGTTGCTGGAAGCCCTGCGAAAACTCGCCGAAAAGGACAAGGATCTGGCGGAAGTCCTGCGTTCCTTCACCCTTCTCTGATCGAGGCAATCCTCACCTGCTGGGACATGAACCAGAGTTTGGGCCCTGCGCCGGGCATGCCGGTCTCAAGGGGCGAATCGCCATTCGCCCTACAGTCTTTGTGTATTCCACAGCTGAATTGGGCGATGATTTCCCCTAGGAGGCTGTCTGAGAACTCCGGGGATGACCGCTTTCTTCGTAGCGCAGCCCTTTAGGGCTGCGAAGGAATCCGCGAACTTCGGGAGGACCTCCGGGTATTCCCTATGACTTCATGGGTTACGATGATCCCTTTCCGCGGGGCTGAAGCCCCGCGGCTACGAAGATAACACGAATCTCCGGCATCTTGAGCCGAGGAGCCATTGTCGGACAGCCTCCTAGCCCAAGTTTGTCATCTATATGCTGCATAGTGCGACATTGTACCGATTTTGCTCATCTAACTATCTGAAAGGTCGTTGATGAGGCCCCGAAAATTCGGTGTAGTGGTAGAAAAAAGACAGCCAGCATTGACTCGCCTTCCCTCCTCATGCTAATGTCCTGCTACTATGTTCATTCGACGAGTCAGAAAAAAAGATCACCAAACGGGAACCACCTACTTCTACCACCAGTTGGTCGAGTCCTACAGGACTCCCAAGGGGCCTAGG
>NZ_FQVB01000007.1 GCF_900129305.1 Desulfacinum infernum DSM 9756
TTCTGCGTAAGCGCAGCGGACGAAAGGGGATCAGCCGAGGCCGCGATCATAACAGATGGCCGAATGCTTTCTTTGAGCGCCATGGGTTGTACAGCCTCGTGGCAGCCCATCGCGCAATGCTCCAGTCCTCAGCGGGGTAAAACCACCAACCGGAGAGCCGTATGCGGGAGATCCGCACGTACGGTTCGGAGGGGGGAGGGACTCGGCAACGAGTCCTTCCTACCCCTATCAAAATGGCACGGACCCATCGGGTAGGGGCGGGGGTTATCCCCGCCCGCTAATCACGCGGTGTAAAAGACACCCGAAGAAAAAATCGCTCGGTTTAGGTTACTGGCAATTCTGGATCCCCGCTTTCGCGGGGATGACGAAGGGGCGTTGAACGGCGCAAATCTGCCGTTGTCGGACTGCCTCCTACGCTTCGTGCCCTCGGGCCGTCCGGGGGGTGTTTCGGGATGCGGCGGGTGACTTCCTGAAAATCTCGGAAAAGATCGAGGAGGAACGGGTGGTTCCGCAAATCGGATCAAGCACAGGTCCGACGGCCCTTCACGGCCGTCTGAGAAGATTCCTGTGGGCGGCCGCGGCTGTCTGGGTGTTCCTGGGGGGCTGTTCCGGGGAAAAAGCGCCCACCGCGCCGGAGTCCCCCCGGGTGTCCGGGGTGCCGGTCCTCGCCGTCCGGGAGACGTCGATTCCGGAAACGGTGGAATTTCCCGGGACGGTGAAGGCCGCCGTCTCTTCCGTCCTTTCTTCCAAGGTTCTGGGACGGGTCACGGCGGTCCAGGTGCGGGAAGGGGATCCGGTCCGCAAAGGCCAGGTGCTGGTGGAGGTGGACGCCCGCCAGGTGACGGCGGGTCTTCGGCAGGCGGAGGCGGGCCTGGAACGGGCCCGGTTTGCGGTCCGGGAAGCCGAGGAGGCGGTGCGCGTGGCCGAGGCCGATCTCAAGGCGGCTCGGGCCGACCGGGAACTGGCCCGGGTGACCTTTGAGCGGTTCAAGAATCTTTTCGCCCGAGAGTCCGTCAGCGCCCAGGAATTCGATCAGGTGGCGGCCCGATACAAGGCGGCTTCCGCCCAGGTGGAAAAGGCCCGGCGCGCCGTAAAGGCGGCCGAAGCCCGGAAGGCCCAGGCCCGGGCCATGGAGCAGGCGGCCGAGGCGGCCCTGGAAGACGCCCGGTCTTTGCTGGACTACGTTCGGATCGCGTCCCCCGTGGACGGCGTGGTGACGGCAAAACACGTTGAGGTGGGCCAGATGGCCGCTCCCGGCGTGCCTCTGATGACCGTGGAGGATACGAGCCGGTACCGGCTGGAAGTGCCCGTGCCCGAAAGCTCCCTGGGTTTCGTCCGCCTGGGCGACCCGGTGCCGGTCTTCTTCCCCGAGGCCGCGGAACCGCTCACGGGACGGGTTTCGGAGATCGTCCCGGCTCTGGATCCCGCCACCCGCACGGCCTTGGTCAAGATCGAGCTGGGGGAAAGGGAAAAGGGGAGAGGGGAAAGGCTAAAGGCTAAAGGTCAAAGGGGAAAGGTTAAAGGTGAAAGGGACGAGGGGAAAGGTGAAGGGCTAAAGGGGAAAGGTGAAAAGGACAGGGAAGGAGGAGAAGGGGTAGAAAAAGGGGAGAAGTCGGACGGGAGCTCCCAGGCGCAGAGCACGGGAACGCAGCCGGGAGGCAGGAAGGCCGAGGAATCGGACCTTTCTCCTTTCCCCTTTGACCTTTCGCCCTCCATCGTCTTTCGCTCGGGTGCGTTTGCGCGGGCCCGGTTTTCCGTGGGGGAACGGACGGCCGTCCTCGTTCCCCGCGAGGCGGTCTATGAACGCGGCCAGCTCACCGGCGTTTACGTGGTGGAAGCCGACGGGAGGGTCCGTGCCCGGCTGGTGCGCCTGGGCAAAAGCCTGGACGGGAACGTGGAGGTCCTTTCCGGCCTGGAACCCGGCGAGCGCATTGTTTCCCGCATCGTGCCCGGTCTTGTGGACGGCGCCCAACTGGTCCGAAACTGAGAGCGATCCATGAGCGTACATCTGGGAATAGCCGGAAGACTGGCCAAGGCCTTCGTGGATTCCAAGCTCACCCCGCTCGTCATCGCCGCGTCCCTGCTGCTGGGGCTGGGCTCCGTGGTGCTGCTGCCGCGGGAAGAGGAGCCCCAGATCGTCGTTCCCATGATCGACATCTTCGTGGGCATGCCGGGGGCGTCGGCCAAGGAGGTGGAGGAGCGGGTCACCAAGCCCATGGAGAAGCTCCTGTGGGAGATTCCCGGGGTGGAGTACATCTACTCCACGTCGTCGCCGGGAAGATCCTTCGTGGTGGTGCGCTTCCGGGTGGGCGAAGACGAAGAGGAGAGCATCGTTCGGCTGAACCAGAAGATGTTCGCCAACTTCGACCTCATCCCGCCGGGGGCGACCCCTCCGCTCATCAAGCCGCGGTCCATCGACGACGTGCCGATCCTGGCCCTCACGCTGTGGAGCGACCGGCTGGATCACTACGACCTTCGGCGCGTGGCGGCCCAGCTCCACGACCAGATCAAGCAGGTTCCCAACGTCTCGGAAGTCAAAATCATCGGCGGACAGCGGCGCCGGATCCGCGTCCTCCTGGATCCCGCCCGGATGGCTTCCCGTGGCGTGTCGGCCGACGGCCTCCTGCAGTCCTTGCAGGGCGCCAACCGGGCCATTCCTTCGGGACGCATGGTTTCGGGAAATCGTGAAATCGTGGTGGAATCCGGCGAGTTCCTCCGTTCCGCACAGGACGTGGGATCGGCGGTGGTGGGGATTCACGGCGGACGCCCCGTCTATCTCCGGGACGTGGCGCGGATCGAGGACGGGCCGGAGGAGCCGGCCGACTACGTCCTGTTCGGGACGGGGCCCCGCTACCAAGGCGATCCGGTCCGGGGACTTCACCCCGCCGTGACCCTTTCGGTCGCCAAGCGCAAGGGGACCAACGCCATCGACCTGGCGGAAACCATCCTGCACAAGGTGGAGGGCCTCAAGGGATCCCTCATCCCCCGGGACGTGCGGGTCACCGTCACCCGAAACTACGGGGAGACGGCCAAGGAAAAATCGGATGAGCTCCTGAGCCACATGACCATCGCGGTCATTTCCGTGAGTCTCCTGATCCTTTTCACTCTGGGCGTGAGGGAGTCGGGCGTGGTGGCCATCGCCATTCCCGTGACGCTCTCCCTGACCTTGGCCGTCTTCTACCTGGGCGGCTACACCCTGAACCGGGTGACCCTCTTCGCCCTCATCTTCTCCATCGGCATCCTGGTGGACGACGCCATAGTGGTGGTGGAAAACATCGTGCGCCACTACCGCATGCCGGAAAACCGGGGCCGACCCGTGTCGGAAGTGGCCGTGGAGGCGGTGGCGGAGGTGGGAAATCCCACCATCCTGGCCACCTTCGCGGTGATTGCGGCCATCCTTCCCATGGCCTTCGTGCGCGGCCTCATGGGGCCCTACATGCGGCCCATTCCGGTGGGAGCCACGGCGGCCATGCTCTTTTCCCTGCTGGTGGCCTTCGTCATCACGCCGTGGGCCAGCGTGAGGATCCTGAGCCGCCAAAAGGAGGAAGGGCGCCAGGAAGAAGGATGGACCACCCGGCTCTACCGGAGGGTCATGAAGCCGCTCCTTCACCGGCCGCTGTGGCGCTACGGGTTTCTCGGCTTCGTGGTGGTCCTGCTGCTGGCGGCCTGCAGCCTGGTGCTCTTCAAGGCCGTGCGCGTCAAGATGCTTCCCTTCGACAACAAGAGCGAGCTGCAGGTGATCATCGACATGCCGGAAGGGAGCAGCCTGGAGGAGACGGCCGCGGCGGCCCGCCACATGGCTGAGGCGGTGGCCGCAACCCCCGAGGTGACCCAGTACCAGATCTACGTGGGAACCGCCTCCCCCCACAACTTCAACGGCCTGGTCCGCCACTATTTCCTTCGCCGGGGCGGCAACGTGGCGGACATCCAGGTGAACTTCGTCCCCAAGGGGGACCGCGAGACCCAGAGCCACGACATCGCCAAGCGGCTGCGACCCGAGATCCAAAAGATCGCCGCCCTTTACGGCGCCAACGTGAAGATCGCCGAAATCCCGCCGGGACCTCCGGTCCTCCAGACCCTGGTGGCGGAAATCTACGGCCCCGACTACGACCGGCAGATCCGGATCGCCCGACAGGTGAAGGAGATCTTCGAAAACACCGACGGCGTGGTGGATGTGGACTGGTACGTGGAAGACGACCAGCCCAAGGTGGCCTTTTCCGTGGACCGGGAGAAGGCCGCCCTCCACGGCGTGAGCGTGGAACAGGTGAGCCGGGTGCTTTCGGCGGCCGTGGCCGGAGCGCCCGTGGGACTGGCCCATATCCCGCAGGAAAAGGAGGACGTTCCCATCGTCCTTCGGCTGCCGCAGGAAGAAAGGTCGAGGGTCGCCCGGATCCTCTCCCTTCGGGTCCTGAACCCGGCCGGAAGGCTGATTCCCTTGAGCGAGCTGGTGCGGGTGCGGGAAACCGTCGAAGACAAGAGCATCTACCACAAGAACCTGCTTCCCGTGGTGTATGTGACGGGGGACGTGGCGGGCGAGGAGGAAAGCCCCGTCTATGCGATCCTCAAGATGAACGAAAAGCTGGACGAGCTGGTCCTTCCCGAGGGCTACCGGCTGGAACGGCACGTGGCGGCGCTTCCCCTTTCCACGGAACGCTATTCCATGAAGTGGGACGGCGAATGGCACATCACCTACGAGGTCTTCCGGGACCTGGGGCTGGCTTTCGCCGCCGTTCTGGTGCTCATCTACATCCTGGTGGTGGGCTGGTTTCAGTCCTTCGTCACGCCCCTCACCATCATGGCGGCCATCCCCTTTTCCCTGGTGGGGATTCTGCCGGCCCACGGTCTTTTCGGCGTCTTCTTCACCGCCACGTCCATGATCGGATTCATCGCCGGGGCGGGCATCGTGGTGCGAAACTCCATCATCCTGGTGGACTTCGTGGAGCTGCGCCTCCAGGAGGGCATGCCGTTGGAGGATGCGGTGGTGGACGCCGGCGCGGTGCGGTTCCGGCCCATGGTCCTCACGGCCGTCTCCCTGGTGGTGGGGGCGGCGCCCATGTTGCTGGATCCCATCTTTCAGGGCCTGGCCCTTGCTCTCATGTCCGGGGAGGTGGCGTCCCTGCTGCTTTCGCGCATGGCCGTGCCCATTCTCTATTTCCTGAGCCGTCGCTGACGGTGCGGGGCGCACCCGAAGATGCGCCCCGCCGGGGAGGTGAGGAGGGAGGGGTTAGAGCAGGGTGTCGATGGGAACGTATTCCAGGCCGAAGGCGTCGGCCACGCCCTTGTAGGTGACCTTGCCGTCCACCACGTTGGCGCCCAGCTTGATCTCCTGGTTTTCCTGCATGGCCCGCTTCCAGCCCTTGTTGGCGATTTCCACCGCGTAGGGCAGGGTGGCGTTGGTGAGGGCCAGGGTGGAGGTCTTGGCCACGGCGCCCGGCATGTTGGCCACGCAGTAGTGGATCACGCCGTCCACCACGTAGATGGGATCCTTGTGGGTGGTGGGCTTGGACGTTTCGAAGCAGCCGCCCTGGTCGATGGCCACATCCACGATCACGGCCCCCTTCTTCATGGTGGGCAGCATGTCTCGGGTGATGAGCTTGGGGGCCTTGGCGCCGGGGATGAGCACGGCGCCGATGACCACGTCGGCCTTCTTCACCAGTTCCCGGATGGTGGCCGGAGACGACATGAGCAGGAAGCAGTTGGCGGGCATGACGTCGCTCAGGTACCGCAGCCGTTGAAGGTTCATGTCCAGCAGATAGACCTTGGCGCCCAGGCCGCAGGCCATCTTGGCCGCGTTGGTGCCCACCACGCCGCCGCCGATCACCACCACCGTGGCCGGTTCCACGCCGGGAACGCCGGCCAGCAGGATGCCCTGGCCTCCCTGGGGCATCTCCAGGTACTTGGCCGCTTCCTGGATGGCCATGCGCCCCGCCACTTCGCTCATGGGCGTGAGCAGCGGCAGGGATCCGTCGGCCTTCTGGATGGTTTCATAGGCGATGTTCACCGACCGGCGCCGGATGAGGGCCTTGGTGAGCTCCTCATCGGCCGCCAGGTGAAGGTACGTGAAGACGATCTGGCCTTCCCGGATGAGGTCGTATTCCGGCGGCAGCGGTTCCTTCACGTGCATGACCATGTCCGCCCGGTCGTAGATCTCCTTGGGGGTCGCCACGATCTCGGCTCCGGCGGCCCGGTAGGCTTCGTCCGGAAAGCCGCTTCCCACCCCGGCCTGGGTTTCCACCAGCACCGTGTGGCCGTTCTGGCGCATCACTTCCACGCCCGCCGGCGTCATGGCCACGCGGTTTTCTTCCGTCTTGATTTCCTTGAGCACTCCGACGATCATCTGATTTCTCCTTTGCTTGGTTTCATTCGACGTTTCGTTCCGTACACGAGGATTGATAGAGCTCCTTGGCGTGGTAGGAGCTTCGAACCAGCGGGCCGCTGGCCACTTCCTGAAATCCCATCTCCAGGGCCTTTTCTTTCCATGCCTGGAATTCTTCCGGGGTGACGAACCGGTCCACCGGCAGATGTTCCCTGGACGGCTGCAGGTACTGGCCCAGGGTGAGCATCTGACAGCCCACGTCCAGAAGATCCCGCAGGGTCTGTCCGATTTCCTCGTCCGTCTCCCCCAGGCCCAGCATGAGCCCGGACTTGGTGGGGATGTGGGGGGCGTGCCGGCGGGAGCGGCCCAGGAGTTCCAGGGAGCGTTGGTAGCGGGCTCCGGGCCGCACCGTGTCGTAAAGGCGCGGGACCGTCTCCAGATTGTGGTTCAGGACATCCGGAGCGGCATCCAGCACCCGGTGCAGGGCGTCCCGGCTTCCCTGGAAGTCGGGGATGAGGACTTCCACGAGGGCTTCGGGAATGCGTTCCTTCACGGCCCGGATGGTGTTCGCGAAGGCTTCCGCCCCGCCGTCCGGCAGATCGTCGCGGGTGACGGAGGTGATGACCACGTAGCGCAGGCCGAGGCGCGCGGCGGCGTCGGCCACTCGCCGGGGCTCGTGGGGGTCCGGGGGGCCGAGGGGGCCGTGCTCCACCGCGCAAAACCGGCACCGCCGTGTGCAGCGTTCCCCCAGGATGAGGAACGTGGCCGTTCGGTGCGAAAAGCATTCAAACTGGTTGGGGCAGCGGGCTTCCTGACAGACGGTGTGCAAGGCTCCGTCGTGGAGAAGACGTCGGACCTGCTGGTAGGACGCGTCGGACGGAAGACGGCGGCGCAGCCACGCGGGCTTGCGGATCCGGATGGGGTGTTCCTGGTTGGGTGCCGTCATGGCCGGTTTCCTTTGGCGCGGTTCACGGATCACGGTTTTCAGTTTTCAGTTCACGGTTCGCGGTTTTCGGATCACGGTTATCGGTTTACGGCTTACGGATCACGGATCACGGTTTTCGGTTCACGGGCTGAAGGTCCAGCCCCAGGACGTGGGCCGTGTGGTGGAGGACGCTTCGGCGCACCGCCTTCATGTCCAGGGTTTTTCCCGTTTCCCGGGCCAGCGACGTCATCTCCACGCCCGCCAGGCCGCAGGGGTTCACCCAGCCGAAAGGTTCCAGATCCACCACGGCATTCAGGGCGAAGCCGTGGAAGCTCACCCCGTGGCGGACGGCGATCCCGATGCTTCCCAGCTTCTTGCCGTTCACCCACACGCCCCGGTTTCGGCCGTCCCGGCGGGCGGAGACCCCGAAGTCCGCCGCCGTTCGGATCATGATCTCCTCCAGGGCCTCCACGAAGGAGACCACCTTCCAGCCCGCGGACGGCAGGTGCACGATGGGATAGCCCACCGCCTGGCCCGGCCCGTGGTAGGTGATGTTCCCTCCCCGTTCGATGGGAACCACGGGGATGCCCCGACGGCGCAGCATCTCTTCGGGAACCGTGAGGTTCTCCAGGCCGCCGCGCCGGCCCAGGGTGAAGACCGGGGGGTGTTCCAGCAGGATGAAGACGTCCCGGTCCAGACGACCCGCGTGCCGGGCGTCCACCAGGGAGTGTTGGAGCTCCAGGGCCTCCCGGTAGTCCAGGACCGGGATGTCCATCAGGAGTCCGGGGCGTCGTTTCGTCCGGGCCGGTGTGTTCATGGTTTCCGCGACTCCCATGACCTGTGACGTGTCCCCTTCGGTACGGCTCGGCACCGTCGGAGCTACTGACCTAATCTGAGCGATTTTTTCTTCGGGTGTCTCTTACACCGCGTGATTAGCGGGCGGGGATAAACCCCGCCCCTACCCAATGGGTCCGGGGCTTTTTGTAGGGGCGGGCTTTACGCCCGCCCTTCAGGAGCTGTCCATTAGAAAGAACCGTCCAATTCAGGATTGAAAAACTCATTCGCGTCTATTTGCGTTCATTCGCGGTTTTCTTTTACCTTAACCTGCCAGGCAGGGCCGGCGGGCCGCCTCCGCCTCGTTGAGTCGGCGCAGCTTGGGCTTGCTGGGCGCCTGGCGCACCCGTTCCGGATCCTCTTCCGCCTCCCGGGCGATGGCCCGCATGGCCTCGATGAACCGGTCCAGGTCCTCCTTCGTCTCCGTCTCCGTGGGTTCGATCATGAGCGCTCCCTGCACCACCAGCGGAAAGTAGATGGTGGGCGGATGGAACCCGTAGTCCATGAGCCGCTTGGCGATGTCCAGCGTGGTCACCTTGTGGGCCTGCTGCTTCTTGTCCGTGAAGACGCATTCGTGCATGCAGGGCCGGTCGAAGGGAAGGTGATAGACGTCTTTCAGCCGCTCCTTGATGTAGTTGGCGTTGAGCACGGCCAGCTGGCTCACCTTCTTCAGTTCCGGGCCCATGGACAGGATGTAGCTGTAGGCCTTGATGAGCACGCCGAAGTTGCCGTGGAACGTGTGCACCTTGCCGATGCTCAGCGGGAAATCATCCGAGAGACGGTAGGTGCCGTCTTCCCTCACCACCCGGGGGACCGGCAGGAAGGGCTCCAGTTCCTTGGTCACGCACACGGGACCCGCTCCGGGACCGCCGCCGCCGTGGGGCGTGGAGAAGGTCTTGTGCAGATTGAGGTGCAGCACGTCCACGCCGATGTCCTTCATGTTCACGATGCCCATGACGGCGTTCATGTTGGCCCCGTCGCAGTAGACCAGGCCGCCGTTTCGGTGGACGATCTCGGCGATCTCCTTGATGTTTTCCTCGAACAGCCCCAGCGTGTTGGGGTTGGTCACCATGATCCCGGCGGTTTCCTCGTCCATGAGGGCCGCCACCGCTTCCGGGTCCATGACGCCCCGGTCGTTGGACTTGAGCGGAACGGCCTGGAAGCCGCACAGGGCGCAGCTGGCCGGATTGGTGCCGTGGGCGGTGTCGGGGATGAGGATCTTGGTGCGGTTTTCGCCCTTGTTTCGGAAATGGGCGGCGAAGATGAGCATGCCCGTGAGCTCGCCGTGGGCGCCGGCGGCCGGCTGCAGGCTCACCGCATCCATTCCCGTCACTTCCGCCAGGAGCTCCTGCAGGTGTGCCATGAGTTCCAGCACGCCCTGGCACAGCTCATCGGGAAGGAGCGGATGGGCACCGGCGAAACCGGGAAGCGACGCCTGCCGCTCGTTGGTCTTGGGGTTGTACTTCATGGTGCAGGAGCCCAGCGGGTAGAAGCCCGTGTCCACGCCGAAGTTCCACTGGGAAAGACGGGTGTAGTGGCGGATCACCTCCACTTCGCTCAGGTCCGGAAAGTCCGGGCCGGAGCCGGCGTAGCGCTCGTCCAAGGCCTTTCGTTCCACGTCGCGCCGCGGCAGGGAATAGGCGCTGCGGCCCGGTTTTCCGCGTTCCCACAGCAGCGGCTCGTTCAGGATGAGACCGGTGGTACCCTGGGATGTTGTCATGACGAAACCTCCCTGATAAGCGCGTCCAGATCGTCGCGGGTCTTGGTTTCGGTGACGCAGAAAAGGTAGTGGCCGTCCAACTCGGGGTAGAGGCGAGCCAGGGGAAGGCCGGCGACGATCTTTTGCTGCTGGAGCCGCTTCCAGGTGTCCGCGAAGCCGGCCGGAGCCTTCAGGACGAACTCGTTGAAGGTGGGTGCGGCGAACGGAGCCGAAAAGCCCGCGGCCAGGAGTCCTTCCTTCAGGTATTCCGCCTTGTCGTGGTTGAGCTGGGCCAGCTCCCGGATGCCCGTTCCGCCCAGGGTCGCCATGAACATGGCTGCCGTCATGGCGCACAGGCCCTGGTTGGAGCAGATGTTGGACGTGGCCTTTTCCCGGCGGATGTGCTGTTCGCGGGTGGACAGGGTGAGCACGAACCCCGGGCGTCCTTCCAGATCGGTGGTGCGACCCACCAGGCGGCCGGGCATCTTGCGCACGTGCTCCTGGCGCGTGGCGAACATGCCCAGACCCGGCCCTCCGAAGGACTGGGGATTGCCGAAGCTCTGGCCCTCGCCGCAGACGATGTCCGCTCCCTGGGATCCGGGGCTCTTCACGATCCCGAAGGCCAGCGGTTCACTGAAGCAGGCCACGAAAACGGCTCCGGCATCGTGGATGGCCCGGCCCGCCGCCTCCAGGTCTTCCAGGCAGCCGAAAAAGTTGGGCGACTGCACCGCCACGGCGGCCAGATCCTCGATTCCGCCGATGCCGGAAAGGTCCGTGGTGCCGTCGGCCAAAACAGGCAGCTCCACCACGTCGTAGCCGGTGGGCTCGAAGTAGGTGGCCACCACGCGCCGGTAGAAGGGGTTCACGGCCCGGGAGACGGCCACGCGCCGCTTCTTGCGGGTGATGCGAAAGGCCATGAGGAGCGCTTCGGCCAGGGCGCTGCCGCCGTCGTACATGGACGCGTTGGCCACATCCATGCCCAGAAGCCGGGCGGTGAGGGTCTGGTATTCGTAGATGCCCTGGAGGGTGCCCTGGCTGATCTCCGGCTGGTAGGGGGTGTAGGCGGTGCTGAATTCCGAGCGGCCCAAAAGGTAGGAGACCGTGGAGGGGATATGGTGCTCGTAGCTTCCGGCGCCCAGATAGACCTTCCAGGAATGGGCCGACGCCATGCGGGCCGCCAGGCGGTCCATGTGGGCGTTCAGCTCCCATTCGGTGAGGGGCTCCGGAAGGGTCCAGGCGTCCTTTCTTCGGCAGGCCTCGGGAACGCCCGCAAAGAGCTCCTCCAGGCTGTCGGCTCCCACGGCTTTAAGCATGGAAGCCACGTCGTCGGGTGTATGCGGCAGGTACCTCATGATTCCATCCCCTTGAGGTGTTCCAGGTAGGCGTTCTTGTCGAGAAGTTCATCCATCTGGGCCGGGTCTTCCGGCTTGATGCGGATCATCCAGCCGGCGCCGTAGGGATCCTTGTTGACCAGGTCCGGGGCGCCTTCCAGTTCTTCGTTCACTGCCACCACCTCGCCGGCCACCGGCATGTAGAGCTCGCTCACGGCCTTGACCGATTCCACCGAACCGAACTCTTCGCCCTTGTCGAAGGAATCGCCCACCTGGGGCAGCTCCACGTAGACGATTTCCCCCAGCTGGTCCTGGGCGAAGTCGGAGATGCCCACCACCACCTGGTCGCCCTCCAGGCGGGCCCACTCGTGGTCTTCCGTGTAACGAACGTCTTCGGCCAGGATCAATTCATGGATTTCCTTCATGGGGAGCCTCCTTTTCTATGGTTTAGGCAAGCATCTGTCGGATGGGACGCCGCGCGGTCCTGTGGGGCCGGACGTCGTCGGTGAGAACCACGCGGATGGAACGGCGCCGGTCCTTGAGCACCACCGGGGTGCCCGCCGGCAGGTCCGTTCTGATTTTCACGAAGCCGCAGCTGAGGCCGCGGGGCTGGAATCCTTCCGGCTTGTCGGGGCTGGTGACCGAATAGATGCGGTCTCCAACCCGGCCGATGGCCATGTCGGTGACGCAGGTGAGCACCGTGCCCAGGACGTTCCCCTCCTCGTCCAGCACCTGGGCGTCGTGGGGGTCGGCGAGCTTTCTCAGGTCGAAGCCCACGAAGGCCTTGGTGAATTCGGGAGTGTCCAGGTCCAGCAGGGCGCGGGCGCCGAGGAAGTCCTTGGTGAAGCCGGTCTTGTCTTCGCCGAAGGGCAGGGCGAAGTCCCAGGGATGATGGATGAAGGGCCAGGGGCCGATGTCCTGGTGGGACAGGGGAAGGACGGCCCCGGCCCGCAGGGAATCCCGTGCGGCCAGGCCGCAGGGAAGGAGCCCGTCGGCGGCGCCCGCTTCCAGAAGCGCCTCCCACAGGCGCGTCACATGTTCCGGGGCGATGAAGAGCTCGAATCCGAATTCGCCCGTATAACCCGTACGGGAAAGAAGCAGGGGGGTGCCGTCCTTGAGGGTCACCGCCGGGGCGTTCCCGTGGACGGGATCGAAGTGGCCCTTGAAGGAGAAATAGGCCATGCCCGAAAAGGCCGCCTCCGGATCGGCCAGGATGCGTGCCAGGATCTTGCCGGAAAGAGGTCCCTGGAGGTCCATCTTGCCCACCCGGTCCGTGAGATCGACGATCTCCACGGAGCGGGACCCCGCCTGCTCCCGAAGGTGGGCCGCCACCGGAGCCCCCATGCCGGCATTCACCACCACCAGGAACTCGTCGGATCCCACCCGATAGACGATGGAATCGTCCAGGGCCTCGCCCCGCTCGTTCAGAAAGGCGCCGTACACGCAACGGCCCTCCGCCAGCGGCTTGCGGGCGGGACCGATGCAGCGCTCCAGATCCTTGGTGAACGTCCACTGCAAAAGCTCGAAAGCACCGGGGCCCCGGACCGAAACGGCTGCCATGTGGCTCGTGTCGAAAAGCCCGGCGGCCTGCACCACCGCCAGGTGCTCCGCCTTGGCCCCCGTGGGGTACCAGACGGGCATGTCGTAGCCGCCGAAATCGGCCATGTTGGCGCCGCGGGCCGTGTGCCAGGGGTGCAGGGGTGTCGTCTTGGGTGCCATGGAGGCCTCCTCTCTTAAAGAACGTAGGGAACCTTGAATTTCAAGGTCTTGTAAACCACGAAGGTCTCCACCGACTGGACATTGGAAACCTTGGAAACCTCTTCGGTGTAGAACTTCAGCAGGTCGAACTCCTCGTTCAAAAGAACCATCACCATCAGGTCGTAGCGGCCCGTGACGATGGTCACCGCCACCACGCCCCGAAGGGATCCAAAGGCTTCCGCCGCCTTCACCATGTCCATGTCGTGGAGCTTGACGCCCACGATCACCAGCCGGTGCCCGGGAAGGGCCGCCGGGTCCACCGCGCCCGTGATGCTCAGGACCCCCTCGTCCATGAGCTTCTGCACGCGGTTTCGGACGGTGTTCTCCGTCAGGCCCAGGTCCTCGGCGATCTTGCGGTAGGGCGTCCGGCCCCGGCGCAGCCGCTTGATGATGGCCATATTGGTGTCGTCGATCTTCATGCGCCTCTCCATGCGCAGGGGTTTTTTGTTGTTCCAAGAGCTCCCTATGAATTGCTGATTTCCTCAAAAAAGGCAACCAAAATTTATGGTATCCGAAATATGGATGGGAAGAAAAAGCAAAACAGCGAAAAAAGGAGAATGCACAGGATTGAGGGCGTATTGTGAAGGAAAACGCATGTTGATTCCTTCAAACATTTCTTGACCCTGGAGAGGCCATGGAGTAAGGCAGGCCCTGCCTGGAAAAGGGAGCGGGGTCCGGGTCGTTTTCCGCAACCCGCTCGTTCCGAACACAACCCATCCGCCCGGGTGTCGGGGGTTTCAGCGGGCCCGCCGTCCGGGCCAAGACCGAGGAATCCTTCATGGAAAGACATGTCCTCATCATCGGTGCAGGGCCCGGGGGCTATGTGGCGGCGGTGCGCGCCGCCCAGGCCGGCGCCCGGGTCACGGTGGTGGAAAAGGACCATGTGGGCGGCACCTGCCTCAACTGGGGCTGCATCCCGTCCAAGGTCCTCCTGCACGCCACGGAAATCCTGGAAAAGGCCCGCCACGGGGCGGATTTCGGTCTCCGTTTTCCCGAGCCGCCCGCAATGGACCTGGCCCGGCTCATGGCCCGGAAAGAGAAGGTCGTGGACGATCAGCGAAAAGGCATCCGGGCGCTTTTCCAGCACCATAACATCCGGCTGGTGGCGGGGCGAGCCCGCCTGAGCGGGCCGGGGCGGGCCCGGGTGGATCTTTCCGACGGGGCGGTGGAGGAACTCGCCTGGGATCGGCTCATCCTGGCTCCGGGGACGCGGCCCATGGGCCTTCCGGGCTTGGAGCCGGACGGGGAGCGGATCTGGTCCAGCGACCACGCCCTTTCCATGGAGGAGGTTCCCCGATCCGTGGTGATCGTGGGCGGCGGGGTGATCGGCTGTGAATTCGCCACGATTTTGAGCGCCCTGGGGGCGCAGGTGACCATTGTGGAGGCCCTGGACCGGCTGCTTCCCCTGCCGTCGGTGGATGCGGACTGCTCCAAGGTCCTGGAGCGGGAGATGAAAAAACGGAAGGTGGCTCTCCATCTGGGCCGGACGGTTCAGGACCTTCACCTGGACGGCGACGGGCTGTCTGTGGTGCTGGGACCGTCCCCGTGGGTGGAGCCGCCCAAGGGAAAGAAGGCGGGACCCGTGGCCGTGGCCTGTGACAAGGTTCTGGTCTGTGTGGGCCGAAGGCCCAACACGGACGATCTCGGGCTGGCGGAGCTGGGGGTGGCCGTGGACGAAAGGGGGTGGATCAAGGCCGACGAATCGATGCAGACCCGTGTGGAAGGGGTTTACGCCATCGGCGACGTCCTGGGGCCTGCCAAGGTGATGCTGGCCCACGTGGCCTCCAGCGAAGGGCAGGTGGCGGCCTCCTGCGCCCTGGGGGGGCGGGAGCGCATGGACTACGACGCGGTGCCCGGTGCCATCTTCTGCCGTCCGGAGGTGGCCACGGTGGGGCTCACGGAGGCCCAGGCGGTGGAGCGGGGTGTGGACGTGCGGGCCGACACGGTGCTTTTGCGAACCATGGGCAAGGCCCAGGTGCTGGGGGAACTGGCCGGCATGGCGAAACTGGTGACCGAAAAGGGATCGGGCCGGCTGTTGGGGGCGCATCTTGTGGGGGCTCACGCCACGGAGCTCATCGCCGAGGCGACCCTGGCCGTGCGACACGGCATGACGGCCGACGACCTGGCGCGAACCATCCATGCCCATCCCACCCTGGCGGAGGTGATGGCGGAAGCGGCCTTCAAGGCCACGGATCGGGCGCTGCACGGCTAGGAGACTGTCCGAGAACTCCGCAAATCGTCACTCCCGCGCAAGCGGGAGTCCATAAGTTGCCGGAAAGTCTGGATCCCCGCTTCCGCGGGGATGACGAGTGGACGTTGAACGAGGCAAGTTTGCCATTGTCGGACACGCTCCCGGAAGACGGTGCAGCGACGCGCGGAAAGCGATGCGCGTACGGATGCTCCCGTGGAGGCGGACAAACTAACATCTTCAGGAGGAATTCTTCATGGAAGGTTTGGCACACACCATTGAAACATTCGTAGGAAAGTTGGGCTCCTTTGCCTGGGGGCCGGTGATGATCGTCTTCCTGGTGGGAACGGGCCTGGTCTTGTCCCTGGGGACCCGTTTCGTCCAGTTCCGACGTCTTGGTCTCGCCTTCAAGCTGCTCTTTTCCAAACATCATGCAGAAGACGGTGACATCACGCCGTTCCAGGCTCTCATGACCTCGCTTTCCGCCACCATCGGGACGGGCAACATCGCGGGGGTTGCGACCGCCATCGCCGCGGGCGGACCCGGTGCCGTCTTCTGGATGTGGGTGACCGCTTCGGTGGGCGGCGCCAGCAAGCTGGGCGAAGCCGTTCTGGCCGTGAAGTACCGCGTGACCAACGAGAAGGGCGAAAAGTCCGGCGGCCCCATGTACTACATCAAAAACGGCATGCAGGAGCGCTACGGCGGAAACTGGGCCTGGCTCGGATGGGCCTTCGCTCTTTTCGGCTTTATCGCTTCTTTCGGCATCGGCAACATGGTCCAGTCCAATTCCGTGGCCGACGCCGTCCGTTCCACCCTGGGCGTTCCCACCTACATCACGGGCATCGTGCTGGCCGTGGCCACGGCCCTGGTGATCATCGGCGGCATCAAGAGCATCGCCCGGGTGACTTCCAAGATCGTTCCCATCATGGCAGTGGTTTATGTCCTGGGTTCCCTCATCGTGCTGGTGACCAAGGCCTCGCTCATCCCCGAAGCCTTCGGTCTCATCTTTTCCAATGCCTTCACGGGCAAGGCGGTGGGCGGAGGCCTCCTGGGCACGGTCATTCGTTTCGGCGTGGCCCGGGGTGTCTTTTCCAACGAGGCGGGCCTTGGTTCGGCCCCCATCGCCCATGCGGCCTCCAAGATCAACGATCCGGCCGTTCAGGGTCTTATCGCCTCGCTGGGTTCTTTCATTGACACGCTGATCATCTGCTCCATGACGGCGCTGGTGATCCTGGTTTCGGGCCTGGTTCAGTTCACTCCGGAGGGTCTCATGGCCATCGAGGGCGGTCTTTCCGGCGCGGCTCTTTCCAGTGCGGCCTACGGCCAGTCCCTGCCCGGCATCGGTTCCTTCATCGTTTCCTTCGGACTGATCTTCTTCGCCTTCTCCACCATCCTGGGCTGGTACTACTACGGGTCCAAGTGCTTCGAATACATCGCCGGGGTGAAGGCGGTGGAGATCTACAAGTGGATGTGGGTGGTGCTGGTCTTCGTGGGAGCCACCACGTCGCTCAAGTTCGTCTGGAATCTTTCCGACACCTTCAACGGCCTCATGGCCATTCCCAACCTGGTGGCGCTGCTGGCCCTGTGCCCCGTGATCTTCGAGACGGTGCGCCGCTACGAAGCGAAGGAGGCCCGTGATGTGAAGGCGGCCGCCGTGGCCGAGCCGGTCTCCAAGTGATGGAGGCCGGCGGCGATCAGTGCCGCTGGACCATTCGGCGATGGTAGAAGGTGGCTGTGGGGGCGAATCATGATTCGCCCCCACAGCTCGTTGGCAAGGAAAGGCGCCTTCCGGCTTCGTTGACCCGCGCGCCGGGGGGTATCGCTACAGCAGGACATCCACGGCGGTGGAGACGGCCAAGTTCACCACCCCGTTTCTGAATTGTTCGAGCCGGATGGCGCTCAGACCCGCCTCCTTCAAGGCCGCCAATTCCAGAAGGTCTTTCTTGCTTTCCACGAGAAACCGAAACTCTTCCTCCGTCAGGCGTCTCTCGACGAGAAGAGCCGTCCATCTCCGAAGATCTCCCTCCACGTCCCGCAGGAAGCGGTCTCCGCTCTTCAGAGCCTCCTCCCCCCAATCCGCCCAATGCTCGCGGACCATCCGGGTCAACTCGTCCTTCAAGGTCTCCAGGTAACGGTCGAAGTCTGACATCTCGCGATCCTTTCCGTCAGGGGATCCGTTTGATCTTGGCGGCCTCCAGGGTGATCACCTGGTCGAAATGCTGGGCGATCTCGCCCCGAAGCTCCTCCACGAAGACGGGGGACAGGCGCCCGGACTCCTCCCAGCGTCGAAGAGCTCCGAAAATGGAGTGCCCGTCGGGGTCCATGAGGATTTCGTACTGCCGGGCGGTCAGCTCGTTTCGGGGCAGGGACCGCACGTATTCGTAGGCCTTTTTCATGCGGCTCCGAAACCGCTCGACCCGGACCCGATGATCTTCGTAGCTTTCCGTTGCGAGATCCAGCAGTTCCAGGGCCTCCACCTTGAGGGAGGTGGCCTGCACGTAGGCATAGTGATCGTAGGGGGCGATGGCGGAGGCGCAGGCCCCCAGAAACAGCGGGAGGAGCAGGATAAGAACGCGTCTTCTTCGGGAGGGCTTCATGGGGGGGCTCCTTTCTTTCCGTTTCTTCGGGATGGGTTCGGGCCTTGTTGGCCATGTTGCGAACGCCCGCTGCGGGTGTCATGGGTCTCGGAAGGATTCGCCATGGATTCAGCTGGTTCAAGAGCGTGCATCCTCCTTCGACCCGGGGCCCCCGGGTGCCTCCAGGGCCTGGGTCTTTCCAAACAGGTATCCGGCGATGGCGCCGAGCACCCCGATGGAGGCGGTGAGCTGTTCTTCCACGTCCGCCAGAATGACCAGCAGGATGGTGCCGAAGATGACGAAGACAAGCCCGCTGGCCGTGACCATCTGGGCCGGCGAGCAGGCGGGGCGCCGGCACATGAAAACGAGGATCAGGAGCAGCCCCACCATGGCGAAGACGCTGACAAGCAAGGCCTCGTAGAACTTGTACTGTTCCTGGCGCATCCGGTACTCATGGGTGAGCTCATCGGCCCTCTCCAACAGGGCCTGGCCTTCCGGGGACGCCATGAGCCGGGTCCTCAGGGCTTCCTGCGATCCCGCCGTCCGAGGCTCCTGGATCCTGGGTACGTTGGAGAAATCAAAAGAGCGGAGGATGGCCTCCGTTGGATCCGATTCGGACGGCGCGACTTCTTGCGCCCGGGCAACCACAAGACCTGCCGTGAATACCCATGAGGCGATCCATGCAGCGAGGCAAAGCCCGAGGATGAGGAGGCCTCTCCTAAGGTGAGGTGGTCTGGAGAGTGCGGAGGAGGGTTTCATAGTGACGGACCTCTGCGGGAGTTCCCCGCCGTTTGGCCTGTTCCAGCTTGCTGGTCAGGGCGCGGCGAAGATCTTCCCGTTGCTCGGGGGTAAGGCGCAGTGCGTGGTTCCGGAAGTCTTCGTAGACTTGCGGATCCACCTGGGGTTCACGGGGCGACGGGGCCGTGGACGGAGTCGGCAGACTCTGCACGGGCGACTGGCGGTAGGGTCCATGATATTGCTGACTGGGGAGCTGGTAGGGGCGCAGTTCCCCTGCACGGGTCCAGGGAGAAAAGAACATCGGCAAACAAAGGAGGAGGGTACCGATCAAGGTTGCTGCCTTCATGGAAGACTCCGGGGCTCGGACCGAAGGTAAAAGAAAGGGGCCGGAAGCCGATAATGTAGAAGAACCCGAAGATCCGACCAGGTCAAGGTGGAGGCGGGAAGAATGCGGCAAAGGAAACAAAAAAGGGCGGCCGAAGCCGCCCTGACTGACATGATGAATCCGTATCCCCGCGGGTGCGGGGGTGTGCCGGCGGTGGTTGCCGGTAGGGGCGGTTCGCGAACCGCCCCGACACAAAACGGGAAGAACAACCTTTCTAGGCGCCGATTTCCTCTTTGACGCCCACGGCCACCTTGTAGAGGATCGTGAGGATCAGAAATCCGGTGGCCCACACGCCGATGGTGATCCCCAGCTCAGGCACCGTGGGCACGTAGGGGGTCACCTTGTCGAACACGTTGGGGATGAAGCCGGTCACCACCAGACCAACGCCCTTTTCCAGCCACAGACCGAAGAAGACGGCCACGCATGCCACCTTCAGGAGCTTTTCGTTGTTGCGGAACTTGGGGGGAACGAGAAGGACCAGGGCCGTGGCGGAGAGAAGGACCGACAGCCACATGAAGGGCACCAGCTCGCCGTGACCCTCATAGCCCACGAACTGGTAGACGAACCCGTGCATGTGGCCGGGGATCTGGCTGTAGAAGGCCGTGAAGACTTCCAAAAGCAGGAAGAAGACGCTGGTGATCATGGCATAGGTGACGATCTGGGAGAGCTTCTTGATGGCCCCGTCGCCGGGATCGAAATTGGTGCGCTTCTTCAACAGGTAGCAGAGCAGGATGAGAAGCGAGGGGCCGGAGGCGAAGGCCGAAGCGAGAAAGCGGGCGGCCATGATGGCGGTGAGCCAGAAATGGCGACCGGGAAGGCCCGCGTAGAGGAACGCCGTCACGGTGTGAATGGAAACAGCCCAGGGGATGGAGATGTAGATGAGCGGCTTCACCCACTTGGGCGGAGGCACTTCCTTGCGCTCGGCGCTCAGTACGGTCCAGCCGATGACGATGTTCAGGAACAGGTAGCCGTTCAGGACGATCATGTCCCAGAAGAGGATGGAGTTGGGCGTGGGATGGAGCAACACGTTCAGGAGTCGCATGGGCTGGCCCAAGTCCACTACGATGAACAGAAGACACATGGTCACGGCGCTCACCGCCAGGAACTCACCCATGATGGTGATTCGCCCGAAGTCTTTGACGTGGTGCAGGTAGTAGGGGAGCACCACCATGACGGCCGAGGCGGCCACACCGACCAGGAAGGTGAACTGGGCGATGTAGAAGCCCCACGACACGTCCCGGCTCATGCCGGTGATCTTCAACCCTTGGCTCAACTGGAGCATGAAGCAGGCGAAACCGATCCCTGAGAGGACGGCCAAGGCGGCCAGCAGGCTCCAGTACTTCTGACTTCCTTTCAGTGCTTTTTCAAGCATGTCAACCCCTCATCAGATGATGTAGTAGACGTTGGGTCCGGTCCCGAGTGCGATCTTGCGGCGCAGGGTGTACTGGCCGGCCAGGATCTTCCGGACCTCGGACTCCGGATCGGTAATGTCGCCATAGACCAGGGCCTTGGCCTTGCACGCCTCCACGCACGCCGGGGGAAGTCCTTCGGCCAGGCGCTCGGCGCAGAAGTTGCATTTCTCCACGACGCCCTTGCGGCGGGTGGGGAAGGCCTGGTTGATCTGCTGCGGATCCAGGTATTCGCGCGGGTCGCCCCAGTTGAAGCTCCGGGCTCCGTAGGGACATCCCGCCATGCAGTAGCGGCATCCGATGCAGCGGTGGAAGTCCATCAAGACCACGCCGTCTTCCGCCCTCTTGAACGTGGCCTTGGTGGGGCAGACCTGCACGCAGGGCGGGTTGGAGCAGTGGTTGCAAAGGAGGAGGAAGGGGCTCTCCTTCACGTGCTCCGGAGCGTATTCATTGGCCTGGTCGGGGAAGGCGTGCTTGTACTCTTCCAGCCAGATCCACTTGATCTCCCGCTTGGGGTCGGGAATGGTCGGGACGTTGTGGATCTTGTGGCAGGCGTCCATGCAGTCCTTGCACTGACGCTTCTCCTGCTCCTCCCAGCACTTCTTCATATCGACCACCATGGCCCACTGGCCGGCCTGGAGGGCCCGGGGGTCCGGCATGGCCTTGGGGCCCTGTCCCTGGGCGAGCGCCTCGAAGACAGGCAGAGCGCTCAGGCCCAGGACGGATATCCCGCCTATCTTCAGGAATTCGCGACGATCCTTTTCCATCACATATTCTCCTTGGGCTCGAGGTGGCACTCCCAGCAGTAGGGCTTGACTCCGGCGTAGTTGTGGCACTGGTCGCAGAACTTGGTCTTGCTGGCATGGCACTGCATGCAGGAGTTCTGCAGGCTCATCTGGTACTCCTTGCCGTCGGGGCCCACCCAGACCCGGTTGGCTTCACGCACCACCTTGTCCCGCCAATCGTTCAGGAGCACCATGTGCTCGGTCTTCATGAAGGCGGCGTCCATGACACACACCTTTTCCGTCTTCGGCAGCTCGGGCTTGGGAGCCGGCGCCGCCTTCCCCAGGTTGGACCACAGGGGGAAGGTGAAAAGCCCTACAAACAGGATGATTCCTGGAATGATCTTCCCAGAGTCATACATCGTCGTCCTCCTCATCCTCCATGCCCGGCAGCGGCTCGTAGCGGAGATCCGTGGTCCGCTTCTTCTCACCCGTCATGACCAGCGCGTTGCCCACCAATTCGTGCAAGCCCGTGACATCCACGCCCGGGACCCAGTAGTTCATGAGCGGCGGGAGAACGGCGCGGTCGATGGCGCAGATGCAGGCCAGCATGTTGACCCCGTGTTTTTCGTGGACGTAGCGCACGGCGTTGGCCCGTGGGAGGCCGCCCCGCATGCGCATCTCCATGTATTCGTCGGTGTTGAGGCCCGAACCGGAACCGCAGCAGAAGGTCTTTTCGCGGATGGTCCCTTCGGGCATGTCGTAGAAGTGGTTGCACACGTGCTTCAGGATGTAGCGCGGCTCCTCGAAGATCCCCATGGCCCGCGAGGTGTTGCACGAATCGTGGAAGGTCACGATCTTGTTGTCGTTTCGGCTGGGGTCCAGCTTGATCTTGCCGTGCCGGATGAGGTCCGCGGTGAACTCGGCGATGTGCACCATCTTGGTGCTCTTGGCGTTTTCGAAGACCGTGCCCGTGATGGGCGACTTGGGCACCTCCAGGAAGTCGGCCGGACCGTTCATGGTGTCCATGTACTGGTTGATGACGCGCCACATGTGGCCGCACTCGCCGCCCAGGATCCACTTGACCCCCAGGCGCTTGGCTTCGGCGTACATCTTGGCGTTCAGGCGCTTCATCATCTCGTGGGACGTGAAGAGACCGAAGTTGCCGCCTTCCGAAGCGTAAGTGCTCCAGGTGTAGTCCAGGCCGATCTCATGGAAGAGCATCATATAGCCCATGAGGGTGTAGGTGCCCGGGTCGGCGAAGACGTCACCGGAGGGCGTAATAAAGAGAACTTCCGCGCCCTTGCGGTTGAAGGTGGGCTCCACGCGAACCCCCGTCACCTCCTCGATCTCGTCCACGAAGAACTCGATCATGTCCTTGAAGGCGTGGGGCTGGATGCCCAGGTGGTTGCCGTTCATGTAGCAGTTGGCCACGGGGCCGGCGATCCAGTCGATGCCGCAGCCCAGCTCGTTCAGAAGCTCGCGGGCCATCATGGTCACTTCCGCCGTGTCGATGCCGTAGGGGCAGAAGACGGAACAGCGGCGGCATTCGGTGCACTGGTAGTAGTAGTAGAACCACTCCTTCAGAACCCGCTCGGTGAGGGCCCGGGCGCCGGCGTACTTGCTGAAGATCTTGCCGCTTCCGGTAAAATACTTGCGGTAGACGGAGCGGATCAGCTCCGCGCGAAGCACCGGCATGTTCTTGGGGTCGCCGGAGCCGATGTAGTAGTGGCACTTGTCGGCGCAGGCGCCGCAGCGGACGCAGATGTCCATGAAGAGCTTGAAGGATCGGAACTTGTCCAGGCGGTCCTTCATGCCGTTGAGGGTGATGTCCTTCCAATTGTCGGGAAGCTTCCAGTCCTCGTCGGCCGGGTTCCATTCCCGGGGATTGGGAAGGCCCACCACCTCCAGGTTCTTGGGCTTGGCGCCGTAACAGAAGGTGCCCGGACGAAACTCCACCGGTGTTTCCGTCCACGGCGTCTCCGGCGGCCTGTGGCTGACCTTGGCAAGTTCGTCTGCTTTGGGGACCTGAGCCATGTCTACTCCTTCTTCTCGACTGGGAGACCAGCTTCAATCATCTTTTCCCTGAATTCGTCCTCATACTCTTCGTATGTGTGAACCTTGACAGGGTAGTTCCACGGGTTGATGTGGCGGACCATGCGACTGTTGTTGGGCAGGTTCCGCGTGGGGCTGAGGAAGACACCGGCCATGTGCACCAGCTTGCTGAACGGGAAATAGGCAAAGAGCACGCTCACCAGGAACAGATGGATGTAGAAGAGACTGCCGATGCCCTCGGGGACCACCGGGTGGAACGTGGCCAGGCCCATGGTGAGCTCTTTGACGCTCACGATGTCCACCTTGTAGATGTAGCGCATGAGGACGCCTGTTGCCGCAATGGCGAAGATGAGGAAAAGCGGGAAGTAGTCGGACGGCAGCGAAATGTATTTGAGCTGCGGGATGGTCACCCGGCGAAGGAAAAGGAAGGCCACTCCCGCCAAGAGCGCCAGACCGGAGATGTACAGCCTGGGGGCTCCCACTTCGAGAAATCCGTCCACACCTTCCAACAGATGGACCAGGGAGCTGACGGGCTCGGAGAAGAAGCGCAGATGGCGCAGCAACACCACCAGAAAGGAGTAATGAAAGACGATGGCCCCCAGCCAGAGCCACTTGGCGGAGGCGTAGCGGATCTTGGGCCCTTCGTAGAACTCCATCCGGCTGTTGCGGAAAAGCGACCGGAACAGGAGCACTTCCAGGATCATCCGAAGCACCACCCCCTTGTTGTCCCAGGGGTTATCCAGCTTGTCCGGCTTGATCCAGTTGAAGCTCTTTTGCTGGCCACAGGTTGTCGGGATGCGGAAGGGAACCGGAGACCGGGCCCATCGTACCACCCGCGCCACCACACCGATGAAGAAGAGCGCCACGGCCAGATACGGGACGATCACCCCGAAAAAGGAGGTCATCCCGGCCGCCACTCCGATCAGTGGGAGGCATACGAGGATCCCGACGGCGACGAGGGAGAAAATGATGGAACGAGACGCATTCATACCACCCTACCTCACTGTTGGTTGATAATATGGTTTATGATTCCTCCCGGGAGCCCTCGCCCTTGCGCTGGCTCTCCCAAATGGCATTGGCCCGCTCCAGAAGCCGCGCCGTGCGGTTCTTTACTTCTTCCACGCGCAGCTCATAGAGCTTTTCCCGGCATTCCATGTAGATGTTGAAGGCCATAAGGGCCACCTGGTCCACGGCGGCCTCCAGGGTACGAAGGTCCCCGGCCAGCTCCTGCAGCCTCCCGTCGCCTTCCAGACGGGTGCGCACCACTTCCTTGAAGGAAAAAACAAAGGAGACCGCCTGGGCCGGCGTGAAGTCCTGGACGGCGCGCACACGGATGATCCGGTCCAGGAAGGGGGTAATTTTTTCCTGTTCCGCTCCTTCCACCACCTGGGCGAAGACTCCCTGCAGGCCCTCCAGGATGGAGTATCCCACGGGGTTGGCGAAGGGGTCTTTTTCCTTCTTGAGGAAGGCGGCGGTCTCCGCCGGGTAGGAATCCACCACGGCGTGAAACCAGTCCTTGAGGATGGCCTTTTGGTTTTGTCGGAGGTAATCGGTGAGGCTCATGTTGGGTTCGTCCGCGCCAGAGGCCGCTTGGTCCGCTGCGCTCCTCCTTGAACGGCCGGGAGGGCGCACCGGCACTCATCTTGTGAACTATCTCACTATAGACGGATGGAAAAAACGTGTCAAGCGCCGCCGCTCCTGGGCCGACGCCCCTCGAACCTGTGCGCCGGTCCCCTGGCCGGGGGACGCGGCGCAAAGTCGCGGCGATTATAGAGAGGGGGTGATCCTAAGGTCAAGTGTTTTCCAAGGGTTGTGCGGAGGCCGCATTGCGTGAAAAGAGGCGCGAAGTGAGCTGTCGGGGGTGCAAGGGTCCCCGTGCCGAGGCCCCTGGAAGGGGGCAAGGAGGCCGTTGACAGGGAAGTCGGGCTCTTCTATAAGATGACCACCTGGTCATTTTGTGGATACCCCCTGAACCCGAGGCGTCCGCCCATGACGGCCACCGAAAGATTCCAGCGGCTCAAGCCCGAAAAAAAAGAGAAGATCGTCGCCACGGCCATCGACGAGTTCGCCCGCTACGGATTCCGTCAGGCCAGCGTAAACCGCATGGCCCGACTCACCGGCATCGCCAAGGGGTCCCTCTTTCAATACTTCGGCACCAAAGAAGGCCTCTTCCGTTTCATCTTCGACCACGCCGTGGAACTCATCCGCCGAAACCTGCGACGGGTCAAGGCGGAGACGGCGGATCAGGACTTCTTCGAGCGGATCCGTTCCAGCCTCCTGGCGGGAGTCTCCTTTATCCGTAAGCATCCCCACATCTACCAGATCTACCTCAAGATGCTCTTCCAGGAGGATTTTCCCTTCCGGGACGAGTTCCTGCAAAAGATCCGGCTCTTTTCCGCCGAGTACCTCACCCCGCTGGTGGAAAAGGGGATGGCGGACGGGGATCTTCGGCCGGACTTGGACGTCCATCTGGTGGTCTTCACCCTGGACGCCGTGATGGATCGGTTCCTGCAAGCCCATTGTGTGCCCTTCCTGGACGGCAACGCCGGCCTGTTCCAGGCGCCGCCGGAGCGGGTGGAAAAGCAGGTGGGGGACCTGGTGGATTTCCTGCGCCGCGGTCTGGGTGCTGAGCAACCTTCCGGGCGCCGATGATGGAAAAGGAGAGTGGTTCCATGCTTCCTCCGTCCGTTTATGAAAGACTCGGTCTGGCCCGGGTGCGGGAAAAGGTCCTGGCCGGGGAGCGGCTGAACCTGGAAGAGGGACTCCGCCTCTTGGATTGTCCCGATCTTTTGGCGGTGGGGGCCTTGGCGCACCATGTGCGGACACGGCTTCACGGTCCCACCACCTATTACGTGGTGAACCAGCACATCAACTACTCCAACGTCTGCGTCAACGGCTGCCGCTTCTGTGCCTTCGCCCGGGAAAGAGGACGGCCGGGTGCCTTCGAACTGTCGGTGGAGGAGATCCTCCAAAAGGTGCGCGAGCGACTCCACGACCCCATCACGGAGATCCACATCGTGGGCGGGTGCCACCCGGACCTTCGCCTGGAGACCTTTGAACGGCTCCTGAGGGAAATCCGAAGGATCCGGCCCGGCGTGCGGCTCAAGGCCTTTACGGCCGTGGAGATCGACCACTTCGCCAGGCTGGAAGGGATCTCGACCCGGGCCGTCCTGCAAAGGCTCCAGGCGGCGGGGCTGGACATGCTTCCGGGCGGCGGGGCGGAGGTCTTCAGCCCGCGCATCCGACGCCTGCTCTGTCCGGACAAGCTGAGCGGCGACGGGTGGCTTCGGGTGGTTCGGGAGGCCCATGAGCTGGGGATCAAGACCAACGCCACCATGCTCTTCGGCCACAAGGAGACCTTGGAAGAGCGGTTGGAGCATCTGGACGCTCTTCGGCGACTCCAGGACGAGACGGACGGCTTCGTCTGCTTCATCCCGCTTCCCTTCCAGCCCCACAACACGAAGGTGGAGGACGCCCGGGGCACCACGGGTGTGGAGGAGCTCAGGACCATCGCCGTGAGCCGCCTCATGCTCGACAACATCCCCCACATCAAGGCCTACTGGGTTATGCTCACGGTCAAACTGGCCCAGGTGGCCCTGCACTTCGGAGCGGACGATCTGGATGGGACCGTGGTGGAGGAAAAGATCGGGCACATGGCCGGCGCCGAATCGGAACAGGCCCTGACCCGCACGGAACTGGAACGACTTATCCGGGAGGCCGGCTTTGAGCCGGTGGAGCGCGATTGTTTTTTTGAAAAGGTACAAAAGGTACAAGGGGAAATGCTAAAGGCTAAAGGCCAAAGGTGAAAGAGTAAAGGTACAAGGTGCAAGGGGGAAGGAACAAGAGGCGTCGTGGCGACGAATCCGGATTCGCCCCTGTAGAAACCGATGGGCCTCCCAGGGAGGGGCGGGGTTTATCCCCGCCCGCCAAAATCACTGTTTTTCGGGGATCCTTCCATGAAGCTGGATGCGCTGAAAAGACGGGCCGAGGAAGGCGAAAGGCTCACTTTCGAAGAGGCTCGGCTCCTTTACGAACAGGCGGATCTTCACTGGCTGGGCCATGCGGCCGACCGGATGCGGCGCCGGAAACATCCGGAGCATGTGGTCACCTACGTGGTGGACCGCAACATCAACTATTCCAACATCTGTGCCTGCGGGTGCCGGTTTTGCGCCTTTTACCGGCCGCCGGGGCACCCGGAAGGCTACGTGCTGAGCCGCGAGGAGCTGGCTCAAAAGATCGAAGAGACCCTGGCTCTCGGCGGCACCCAGATCCTCATGCAGGGCGGCCACCACCCGGATCTCCCGCTCACCTTCTACGAGGAGATGCTCCGCTTCATCAAGGAGCGCTACCCCATCCACGTGCACGCCTTTTCCCCTCCGGAGATTGTCTACTTCGCCCGGCTGGAAGGAACGGACATTTCCACTGTCATTCGTCGCCTGCGGGCTGCGGGCCTGGATTCCATTCCGGGAGGCGGCGCGGAGATCCTGGTGGATGCGGTGCGCCGCAAGGTGTCACCCAACAAGTGTTCGGCCTCCCAATGGCTGGAGGTGATGGAGGAGGCCCACCGGCAGGGACTCCGCACCACGGCCACCATGATGTTCGGCCACGAGGAGGAGCCCGGGGACCGGCTCCGCCACCTCTTCGCCCTTCGCGATCTCCAGGACCGCACGGGCGGATTCACGGCCTTTATCCCCTGGGCGTTCCAACCACAAAACACGGCCATCCGGCGCGATCCGGAAACGGCGGTGAGTTACTTGAGGCTCCTGGCCCTTTCCCGGCTGGTGCTGGACAACTTCGACAACATTCAGGCCTCCTGGGTGACCATGGGGCCCAAGGTGGCCCAGACCGCCCTCTTTTTCGGGGCCAACGACTTCGGGTCCACCATGATCGAAGAGAACGTGGTGGCGGCGGCCGGGGTTCATTTCCGGCTGTCCGTGGAGGAGATCCATCGGTTGATCCGCGGGGCGGGTTTTGAGCCTCGCCAGCGGACCATGGCCTACGAATACGTGGAAGGCACCGGCGCATGAACCCTTCCGAAACCGTGACGATCCACCGGGCCGACTGGGTCCTTCCCATGACGGCGCCGCCGGTCCAGGACGGGGCCGTGGCGGTTGCCGGAGACCGCATCGCCGCCGTGGGCCCGTGGCGGGAGGTGATCGGCCGGAGGCCTTCCGGGGGCTGTAGGGAGGTGGATCACGGGAGGGCCGCGCTTCTGCCGGGGCTCGTGAACGCCCACACGCACCTGGACTGGAGCCTTTTGCAGGGTCGGATCCCCGACGATCCTCCGGGATTTCCGGCCTGGGTGCGGGGTCTGTTCGCTCAAAGGGAGGCGCTCGACCCGGAGAGCCGTCGGCGGGCGCGGTCTCAGGGAAGGGAAGAGCTGCATGCTTCCGGAACGGCGGTGGCGGCCGATGTGCGCAATCCCCCGCCGGAGGGGGCCGAGGCGCCGCCCCCGGGGGCCTTTCCGGTGGAAGTCCGCTTCGTGGAAGTGCTGGGCTTTCATCTTACCGGGTTGGCGGAGGCGGGCGTTTCCGGGGCCGTCGCGGACGCGCCGGGCCGGTCCGAGGAGGCGGCCTTCCATCCTTTCCGGGTGGAGACCTTGGCGGCCCATTCCCTTTACGCAGCGTCCCCCGAACTCATCCGGGAAGCCAAGGAGTGGACCCGCCGCCGGGGTCTTCCCTTTTCCATCCATGTGGCCGAACATCCGGAAGAGCTGGAATTCGTGCAGCGGGGAACCGGTTTTTGCCGCACCCTGCTGGAGTCCCTGGGGCGCTGGAACCCGCGGTGGCGTCCCTTCGGCGCGAGCCCCGTGGCGGCGCTGGAAGCTTTGGGCGTTCTGGACCGTTCCACCATTCTGGTCCATGCGGTCTACATGGACGATGACGATTGGGATCGGGTGGCCCGCGCGGGGGCGACGGTCTGTTTCTGCCCGAGAAGCAACCGTTTCATCACCGGCGGGCGGCCGAAGCTGAAAGACGCCCTGGCACGGGGGATTCGAGTCTGCCTGGGAACGGACAGCAGGGCCAGCAACGAGGATCTGAACCTGTTCAAGGAAGCAGCCTATGGCCTGACCCTCTGGGGCGGGGTGGGCCCGGAGCGGATTCTTTCTATGATCAGCATCAACGGCGCCAAGGCTTTGGGTGTGGACGGTGCCTGGGGCCGACTGGGTCCGGGAGCGGCCGTTCCTTTCCTTCGCGTGGATCTGGGGGGGGCGGTGTCCCGGGCGCGGGATCTGGCCGAAGGGATCGTGTGTAGGGGGGCCGAAGGACACGTTCAATGGGTGATGAACGAATGGCGAGTCTGAAGCTGGGAAAGATTGCTTTTCTCAATGTGTGGCCCATCTACTTTCCGCTGGAAGAGGGATGGATTCCCCACGATTTTGAGATCGTGGCCCGAAGCCCCGCGGAACTGAACGAACTCATGCGCCGGGGCGAGCTGGACATGAGCGTCGTCTCCTCGGTGGCCTATGCGCGCCATCCCGACCGGATGCAGGTTCTGCCGGGGCTTGCCATCGCCTGCGACGGCCCGGTCCAGAGCGTTCTGCTCCTCAGCCGCCGGCCCGTGGAGGACCTGGACGGTCGGGAAATCCTGCTCACCACCCAGTCGGACACGTCGGTGGTGCTCCTGAAGGTGCTCATGCAGGAACTGCTTAAGTTTCGCCGGGTGCGCTATCGGCGGGGCGTCCTGGGGGAGTGCCTCACCGACGGGGCGCCTCCCACGGCGTTTCTGGCCATCGGCGATGAAGCGCTCATGTATCGCAATCATCCGGACTATCCCCATGTGTGGGATCTGGCCGAGGTGTGGAAGCGCTGGACGGGGCATCCCTTCGTGTTCGCCCTGTGGGTGGCTCGACGGGACCTGCTCCCGGCGGAACGTCGGGAGGTGGAGCGGGCGGTGTGTACCCTGTGGGCCGCCAGAAGTCGGGGGCTGGAAGATCTCCACGTGATCTGCCACGAGGCGGCCCGGGCCGGGATCCTGGACCATGCAGGGCTGGAGTGCTACTACCGCACCTTCACCTTCGATCTCGACAGCCAGACCCTGGCGGGCCTGGAGCTCTTCTTTCGCTACATGGTCAAGATCGGCGACATCCCGCGGATGCCTCCCCTGGATTTCGTGGGGGCAGAGGAGGGCAAGGGAACGGCCATGCGGGAGAAAGCCGAGGAAGGAGGCCGAAGATGGGTGGAAAACGCCTGAGGTTGCGCCGTTTTTTTTCTCGCGGGGACGGTCGTCTGGTCCTCTTTCCCCTGGATCATGGCGTGAGCTGCGGTCCCGTTGCCGGGCTGGAAGAGCTGCACCGGGTGCTGTCCTACGGCGTGCGTGCGGGCGCCGACGGGGTGGTCCTCCACAAGGGAATGATGGCCTGCCTGGAGAAAGTGTCCGGCCCCTTGCCCGGGATCTTCATGCACCTTTCCGCCAGCACCCAACTGGGCCCGGCCTTTCACGGCAAGGTCTTGGTGGGGTCGGTGGAGGAAGCCCTGGGACGTGGGGCGGACGGGGTTTCGGTCCACGTGAATCTGGGCGATGACGCCGAACCGCAGATGCTGCGGGACCTGGGGACTGTGGGGGAAGCCTGTTTCCGGTGGGGCGTGCCTTTGCTGGTGATGATCTATGTGCGGGGTGCCCATGCCCCCAAGCCCGTCACCGACGAGGCCGTCGCCCATGCGGCGCGGGTGGCGGGCGAGCTGGGGGCCGATTTGATCAAGATCCCCGCCCCCAAGGACCCGGAAGTCATGGAACGCATCGCCCGGTGTGTACCGGTTCCCGTGGTCATGGCCGGCGGGGCCAAGGAAGCCGATGAGGCGGTGATCTTGGAGCGGATCCGGACGGGACTCCGCGCCGGGCTGGCCGGGGTGGCCGTCGGTCGGAACGTCTTTCAGCACAGGGATCCGGAAGGTTTTCTCAAGGCCATCGTGGGCCTGGTCCACGAGGGGCTGTCCGCTCAGGAGGCGGCGAGGCCATGGCAATGAAACCCATCCTGGTGGGCCTCACGGGGGCCAGCGGCGCCCCCTATGCCCGGCGCCTCATCCATGTGCTGGCGGAGGCGGGCATTCCCGTGCACCTGGCGGCGTCGGCAGCAGGTCGGCTGGTGTACGGGCTGGAAATCGGCCGGCCCCTGGAGGAAGACCTTCCTCCCGGCGTGCGCCTCTTTGCCGAGGACCAGTTCACCGCTCCCATGGCCAGCGGGTCTTTCCCGTCCCGGGGCATGGTGATTGTTCCGTGCACCATGGCCACCCTGGCGGCCGTGGCCCGGGGCATGGGCAGCAACCTGATCCATCGGGCCGCCGACGTGTGCCTCAAGGAACGGCGTCCCCTCATCGTGGTGCCGCGGGAGACCCCCCTCAACGCCGTGCACCTCAAAAACATGCTGGCCCTGTGTGAAGCCGGAGCGCTCATCCTGCCGCCCATGCCCGGTTTTTACCACCACCCGGAAACCGTTCAGGACCTGGTGGATTTCGTGGTGGCCCGCATCCTGGATCACCTGGGGGTGGAGCACGATCTGGGCGCCCGCTGGCAAGGCCTGCAATGACTTCCGTGCGGAGAGAGAAATCGTCGGCACCCCTGCGGGTGCTGATCCGGTCACGCACACGGAGTGGACCGGCGGGGTTTGATCCGCACCTACCTAAAGCGCCCTCATAAAAGCCACCAAGTCCTTCTTTTCCTGTTGCGTCAATTTTAGCCCTTGTATCAGGTTGAAGAATTCAACCGTATCCTCCAGCGTCAGCAGCCTCCCGTCATGGAGGTAGGGAGGGGAGTCCTTGATGCCTCTCAGGGGGAACGTCTTGATCGGGCCGTCGGCACTGGCCATGCGGCCGTTGATCAGGGTGGGCTTGTAAAAGCGCTCCGCCTTCAGGTTGTGCATCAGGTTGTCGGTGTAGTAGGGGGGAACATGGCAGACGGCGCATTTCGCCTTCCCGAAGAAGATCTCCTGGCCGCGCATTTCGGAGGGGGTGGCCTTCGACGGATCCAGCTTGCCGTAGATGTCCAGTTTGGGGGCAGGAGGAAAATCCAGGATCGATTGAAACTCGGCCATGAAGTGCACTTGACTGCCGCGTTCGAGGATGTTGACGCCCTTCTTGGTGGCGATGACCGGGTCTCCGTCGAAGTAAGCCGCCCTCTGTTCGAATTCGGTGAAATCTTCGACGCTTTTCAGCGCTCTCTGGGACCCGAACAACCTCTGTACATTCACTCCTCTCAGGGACGGTGTGTCGAGACGGTGGCGGAATTCCTGGGGGCGGATGTCACCCACCAGGTGGGTGGCTCCGTTCGAATGCCCGTTGACATGGCAGTCAAAGCACGTGACACCCCGGCTCGGCTTTTCGGACCTACGGTCCTCGGTCTGGTTGAACTGCTGCTGCGGAAACGGTGTGACAAGGAGCCTGAGCCCTTCCAGTTGTTTAGGATTGAGGATTCCGTTGAAAAGCTCGTAGTAGTTCATGATCGTGACCACCTTGCCCTTGGAGACATCCCCCAGGTCAGGTCGGGTGGTCAGGTAGATGGGGGGTGGGTACTCGGGCAGAAAATGATCGGGCAGATCATAGTCCAGATCGAACCGGGTCAGATCCCGCCCTTCCTGCTTCAGGATCTCATCTATGTGGAACTTGGGGAAAAGCATGCCCCCTTCCTTGTGATTCGGATGGGGCAGCGGGTAGAAGCCCTTCGGCCATAGTCCCTTTTCCTTGATTTCCCCCGGACTCATGCTCGCAAGCGCCTCCCAGGTTATCCCTTTCGGGAGCTTCACGCGAACGCCTTCTTGGACCGGTTCTCGCCCGCCTGACATCATCACACCCTCCGCGGGCCGGTTGGTCAGGTCGTAGCGTTCTTCCAGCAAGGCCTTCTGGCGCTTCATGATCTCTTCTTTGGCCTTGCTCATTCGCATCATGATTTTTGGCAAAGGTTCCATTATCACCACCGGTGAATAGCTGCTCGTCGTGGGACCGTCATCGGCGGCGTTGGCCTCGCCGACGGGGGCCAAGAGGAGAACCAGAGCGGCCAGCAGGCCCCATAGGGGCATAATCCATTGATCTCTCATGACCATTCTCCTTTCTTCCTTCGTGTGCTGTTTGACCCATCCGTTCCCCGGCGAACAGGGTGCGCCGGGGCATTACGGAAAAGAATAGGCGTCCATGGAAACTGTCAAAGAAAGTGCACCTGCTTCTTGGGACAATCACCGAGTAGACGCCAAGGGGGCCGGCGCCCCACGGAAGAAAGGATGAGCGTGCGTCACTGGAGTGTTTTCGCTTCGGAACGGGTCGTTTGCCCGGGGACTCCGTCCACAACGGCGACTGAAAAACGGAAGTTCCATATAATGCATTATGAAAACACGGGGCGCAGGGCAGGTCAAGAAGCAACCGCAGGATCTCACATTTTTATCGGGTCGCCGCGTTGGTGGTTTTTCCGGTGATTTGCCGGGGATTTTCCCTCCGGCCTGTCGGTATGAAGAGCTTGTGGAGGCGGGAGCGGCCCCGCGATCACCATGAGCCGCTCCCGAGAGCGGAGCGTACAGCCTGAGGCGCGTGAAAGCAGATGTTTTTGCCGGGGAGCGCCTCTTGAAGGGGTTGAGGGCGTCTTTTCGGGCCTCAGAAACGAATGATCTTGGGCTCCGAGGTAAACGAGTAGATCCGAGCCGTTGCGTCTTTCAGATAGAGCACCTGGGTGTTGTCATCTGTTGCGGAATACATGGACTTCAGCTGTGGATAGGCATCCAGCATGCTCTGCTTGGCCTCCACGCGCTCATCCTCGATGACGGTCGCCTCCACGCGGATCCATCGCTCGCCGTCCCAGGCGCATATCTCGATCTTCGGGTTCTTCGCCATCTGCTTGGAGACGTCTTTCTTTTTTCCCGTCTGGATGTAGAGTTTGCCCTCGAAAAGATGGATTGTCCCGAAAGGGCGCACTCGCGGTTGATCTCCGTCGACGGTGGCCAGGTAGTAGGTGCCGCACTTCTTGAGAAATTCGTAGACTTCCTGCATCGCTTCTCCTCCTCCTCCTCCTCCTTGTGGGTCCAAACTCGGAAGAATTTCACCTCAGTGTTTGAAGGCCCGCTGGCCGGTGAAAACCATGGTGACCCCGGCTTCGTTGCAGGCCTCGATCACTTCCCAGTCGCGCAGGGACCCTCCGGGCTGGACCACCGCGGTGATTCCCTGCCGGATGCCCACGTCCACGCCGTCCCGGAAGGGGAAGAAAGCGTCGGAGACCATGGTGGATCCCTTGAGACCTGCTTTGGCCTCACGGGTGGCGGCGTCGATGGCCTCCCGGTCTTCCCGCGGCCGCTCGCCCCGCTCCACGGCCAGCTCCAGATCCTTGTAGGAGATGCCGTACCTGTCGAAGCACAGGGCGTCTCCGTAGTTGCGGTAGGCCTTGTAGACGGCCAGTTCGGCCACGCCCACGCGATCCTGTTCGCCCGTGCCAATGGCCACCGTGCACTGGTCCTTGACGTACAGGACGGAGTTGGATGTCACTCCCTGTTCCACGTACCAGCCGAAGAGAAGATCTTCCATCTCCTTTTCCGTGGGCTCTCTTTGAATCCGGTAGGTCTTGCCGTCGTGGACGGCTTCCGCCAGCTTGAGGTCCTCCGGGCCTTTGACCCTGCACACGGCGGACTGCTGCACGATGAGGCCCCCGTCCATGAGCGACTTGAAATCCACGAACCTGAGATCCCGATACTCTTCCAGGCGGTCGATGCGGCGGATCTGGATGATGCGGAGGTTGGACCGCTTTTTCAGGATTTCCAGAGCCCCCTCTTCGAAGTCGGGCGCGGCCACCACTTCCAGGTAGTTTCGTGCCACCAGTTCCGCCGTCTCCTTGTCCATGGGGCGGTTCACCACCAGGCACCCACCGAAGGCGGCGATTCGATCGGCCCGGTTGGCCCGGTCATAGGCCCGGGCGAGGGATTCCCCGTGGGCCGCCCCGCAGGGGTTGTTGTGCTTGAGGATGACTGCGGCGGGCTTTTTCATGAGGTACTTGATGATGTTGAGGCCGTTGTCCAGGTCCGTCAGGTTGGTCTTGCCGGGGTGTTTTCCGGCCTGGAGCATGTCCTCTTCCGTGACGGCGCTCACCAGGCCGTTTCCGGGGTCGATGAACCGGCAGTCGCCCAGTTGCAGGTGTCCCCCCACCAGCTCGTAAAGGGCCGCTTCCTGCCCCGGATTTTCCCCATAGCGAAGTCCCTTCTCGATGACTTCCCCGGTCTTGTCGTCGGGGATCTTCCACGTCCGTTTCCTGTACACCAATTCCTGGTCGCCGAAACGGATCGAGAGGTTTTCCGGGAAGTGGTCGTCCATAACGGTGCGGTACATCTTTTTCAAGTCATCGGCCATGATGTTCCTCCTCGTCGCAGGGGCGAAATGAGGTCGCTTTCCGGGAAAAGGGCGCCGCACGTTCCATCGTCGCCGCATGTGGGCGCCCGCAACCTCCGGGCTTCTCCGGTTTGACAGGTCCTTTTGGGGTCCTTAGGTTATTTGAAAATAACCGAGCCTACAAGAGAGCACCTTTGCAGGCGATTGCCACGAACTTTCGCCCCCAGGAAAGAGAGAGACATCATGAAATTCAGGCTGTTTGGAATCATTGGGCTGTTGGCGGTACTGCTCGTTCCCATGATCGGTTCCGCCGCGACCGTCGAAGGCACCATACAGGGTTTTCAGTGCGTGACCCAAGGCAAGACCTGCCCGGTGGGCAAGGAGGATCCCGTAATCGCCGTGGAGCGGGTCTTCGTGGTCCTAGCGGACGGAGGATCGTATTTCTTTGTGTCGAATCTGGACCGAGCCGTTCTTTCCAGGTACGTGAATGAGATGGTCCGTGTGGAAGGGAATCTGCATGAAAAATACAATTCCATTACGGCGGAGAAACTGCATGTGCTGAGGGACGGCAAGTGGGAAACCCGATGGACAAGAGAGGCCCAGGAAGCGGCCTGGAAAGAGCTGCAGATGGGCATGTGAACCCGGTGCGGCGCCGGCAAAAGCCGGTCGCAGGTTCTGGGCAAAATCATTGATGTGCATCTGAGGCGCGGGGTTTCGGCTCTGCGCCTCGGTCATTTTCTTGGGCGGCAGGTTCAATCCCCCGCCATCGGCGGCGGCATGGGAGGAGGTTCCTGCTCGAACTGCCGGGTGTCCAGAAGGACCCGAGCTTCGCTGTCGCGCTCCAACCTCAGGGTCCGGCCCACAATGCGCAGGACCTCCAGGTCCTGGGGAGAGACCTGATCCAAGGCGGCGAACACATCGCTTATCTTGAAGAAGACCACCAGGTCGTTGGGATAGAGCAGGTTGATGTCCTCGACCAGGGTGTTGTGCCGAACGTCGTAAACGTAGACGATATGCTCTAGAAATTTCAGGATCTTGCCGATACCTGTGCTGCGGCCGTCGGCGGCGGGTTCATCGGCCCACGGCGAAAGGTGGACGCCTCGTCTCGCGAAATATTCCCGCAGGATCTGATAATGGATGTTCCAAAGATTCTCCCCGGGGCGTACCAGCCGAACGCCGTAATAGCTGGGAGCGGCCTCGGACCCGGGGGGAAGCGAGGTTCCGATGGATCGCTTGACGAAACGACCGACGGGACGCTCCTGCACGGAGTGGAGAATGGGTTCCGATTCCCCGTGACGGATCTCTTCAGGGGCACTGGGGCCGAGACGTTGTCGTATCTTGTCGATAGTCCATTGTTCGCCTTGGACCTGGAAGGGTTCCCGGGCCTGCACCACGTGGTCCACACTCTCATGAAGTCCGAAAGCCTCCTTGCGCTCTTCTTGCCCCAGGCCGGCGGAAACATGGGGGTAGGAACCGGCGGGGGGAGTCGAGGGAGTGGAGGATCGGGAGGAGTCGGCAACGGCTGACGCCTGTTCTTGTCCGGCGGAGATGGCGGCGGAAGGGGGCGACCCCGACGGTTCCGATGCTGCCCTTTCGGCTTGTCCTTCTTCCGGGACCGCGGCGCTTTGGGAGGGAGCCTCCTTGGGCGTGGAGATGGTGATTCCGGAAGAGCCGGGGCGGATCCAATACCAGTAGTAGCCGAGGCCGGCGATCAGAAGGAGGAGCAACAGGGCGATCCACAGGAGTTTCCGCCTGTTGTGAACGTGGTCTGGACGATTCTCCGGTCCTTGTCGCATGGAAGTCCTCCCAAGTCCTGTCTCACTTAGGATCTTCTTCGGGGGGTGCTTCGCGATGAATTTTCTGTCGGGCACCATCCCCGCGCGAAGGGGCGGCGGCTTTGTCGGACAACGGGTTCATGTCCCTTGCCTTGAGAGACCGACAAGCGTGTCGGATCTGCACCTTCTTAGGCTTGCGATCCGCCGCGAGTTCGAGAAAAGCCGCTGGAGACGAAAAGGCGTCCGCTCTCGTTTGACGGCGCAGCGCCCCGTGTGATACTCAGATCCAACCCTCCGGCGAGGGACGATTTTCACCTTTTCGATTCTCGTAGAAATATACAGTAGATAAAACAATATCCTTTTGGGAGCATGTTTGCAATGAAAGTTTGGAATCCTCAAGGGCGGGCCACTCTCGTGGGCAGTATGCCTCATAAGGACAGGCGGAAAGCCATTGATGTGATCCTGGAGCAGGTCCCGGAGATCCCCGTATGGCCCCAGCTGTCAGCCTATCCGGCCGAACAGATGATGGTGCAGTACCTGGAGGGCCTGCCGGGATTGCGATGGCACGAGGGGCGGGTCTGGCTTCAGACCGACGACGCCGACCTGGATTCGGAGGTTCTGGGTTTTTACGAAGAATATTTGGCCGTGGAGGCTGAGCCGTCCCTTCTTGGCGAGTCCCGTTTCGCCATGGGGGAGGAAACCGGGAGGACCTTCCGGGCCTTTCTGGAACGGGTCGCTCTCCGGACGGAGGACTGTGTCGCCGTCAAAGGACAGATCGTCGGACCTTTCACCCTCCTGACGGGCCTGACGGATCAGGACCGCAAGGCGCTCCTTTACGACGAGCGCATGAAGGACGTGGTGTTGAAGCATCTGGCCATGAAGGCCCGCTGGCAACTGACCCACCTTCAGACGCTGGGCAAGCCGGTGGTCCTTTTCCTCGATGAACCGGCCTTGGCGGGCTTTGGGACGTCCGCGTTCATCACGGTTTCAGCCGAAGATGTGGAAGAGATCTTGCGCCAGGTGGTGGAGCCCGTCCGGGCTGCGGGAGCCCTGGTGGGCATCCACGTGTGCGCCAACACCGACTGGGGCCTGGTGTATCGGGCCGGGGTGGACATCATCAACTTCGATGCCTACCAATATTTCGATCGTTTCGCCCTTTATCGCCGCGAGTTCAAGGAGTTTCTCCAGCGGGGAGGCATCGTGGCCTGGGGCATGGTTCCCACTCTGGATCCTTCCGCCATCGAGAAGGAGACCGCCGAGAGTCTGGCCGCGTGGTGGGCGGAGCAGGTACAGAGCCTATGCGATGAAGATCTGGACAGGGCGGCGATCCTTGCCCGGAGTCTCATTACCCCGAGCTGCGGGTGCGGAACCTTGAGCGAGCCTCAGGCGGAACGGGTGGCGTTCCTGACCCGGGCCCTGGCCGACCGGCTGAGGAAGAGCGTGTTCGAAAATTCGTAGCCTACATGGTGCGGTTTCTCATCGGCTTTTTCGATCGACGCGCGATCAGCGGGCGGGGATAAGCCCCGCCGCTTCCAAGAGATCAATGGGATTTTGTAGGGGCTGGCTTTATGCCCGCCCGTCAGACCTTGCCGGGAGTATGAAATCCCATCTGCCACGGAATGCCGGATTCCCGTTGCATACGGGACATCCGCCAACGTCCGACCGGCTCTTACCTCGCGCCCACCGCCATCCCGATGGCCCGCCACGTCGAGGAAAACGTTAGGGACGAATGATGTTGACCTGCCCCCGATATACCTGTACGCCTCAACGTCATGTGCTCGGAATCCCAGCGATTCCGTGCTCAGTCGGCATCTGGCGGGGGGCTTTAAGGCCCGTGGAAGCGGGCCGGTAAAGTGCTTGACAGAACCGGGACGGGTTCCCTATAAGGGCCCGCCGGGTTTCTCAACCCCGAGTGTGCCTCCAGGCGAAACGAGCGGGTAGGGATGGGCCCCGAGGCTCCCAATGGAGGGGTTGGGTCGAGTTGGCCTTTTTTACAAAAGAGGCTGTTGATCGGACGACGGGGTTTTGTTAATTTAACGGTGTCCTAGTTGCAAGCACATCGCTTTCGGGTGTATCCCAATATCCCAATAGTTGCAATCCATAGCCTCTTCAGCCCAAGGGTAGCGAGGTCTCAAAAGGCCGGCGCGTCCACGAGACGCACCCCCCTTTCGACCCCGGTGAGAGAAAGACGGGCCGAATCGTGTGTTGAACCAGCAAGAGGCTGTGATCTTTCCCGGAAGAGCATACGCCGTGGTGGCGCAGGATGTGGTGCGGGGTAGGTGGCCGGAAGGCTTTTGTGTGAGGAAAGGAAAGGGAGATGGATGTGGAATACAAGAATATAGACCCCAAGTTGATCGTGAACGAGATTCGTAACGGTCGTTCACTGGAGGCGGTCCAGAAGCTCTTCGGCCTCCGTTTCAAGAGCGAAGTTCAGGACTTGTACCTCAAGGGCCTGATGGAACTGGGAGAGATCCCCCAAGTGGGCTTCTCCGCCAAGCGGGAACCCGGTGTCGTCGAAAAGGAACCGGCTCCGACCCGCGTTCGACGCACTGTCACCCCCTCCCGGGCCCGGCAGGCTGAACCGGAGGTGGAATACAAGCAGCCTGCGCGACCGAAGCCTGTCGTGCGCCGCAGAAACAAGGTCTCCGCGCCCTCTCAGGCTCCGACGATCCTCATCAAGACCCCCAATCATCGGACCATCGGCCAGAGCGGGAGCATTACGCTGAACAAGGCTCTCCTGATCGATCAGCTGGGTTTTTCGGTGGGGGATTCCTTCGAAATCTACCGGGAAGACGATCGCATCATCTTGAAGAAGTTGGATGAGCCAAGCCCTTAAGCCGGGAGAGGGTCGTAGAGGAACTTCGACCCCCCTTCTCACCCCTTGGTTCCTTCTTGTTTCAGGTTGTTGAGAACGTGCCAGAACCGCCACAAGGCGGTGAGGTTCGTTCCAACGGCCAGGACCACCAGAACCACCACGAGGACCGCGTCCTGAGTGGATCGGCTGAAAGGCAGTTCCGTGAGCCGGTTGAAGAGGGGATTGGCCATGCCCCCGATGCCCAGCAGGATCACCCGTTCGCCGCGTTGCAGCAGCCCCACGAGGCATTTTTGCCCCAGTCCTTCGGCCCGGGCCCGGGTGTAGCTGACCATGAGGGACCCGAACAGGATGAGCAGGAAGAGCAGGGTCAAGGCGGGCCCCAAGTTCCCCTGTCGATAGAAGTAGAAATAGATGCCCAGGTAGATGAGCAGTTCGGCATAGCGGTCCAGCACGGAATCCAGAAAGGCTCCGTACTTCCTCGCCTGGCCCGTGGAGCGGGCCAGGCTCCCGTCCAGGGTATCCACGAGGCCGGCCAGAAGCGTGAAAACGCCTCCCCAGAAGGGGCGGAAGACAAAAGAGATTCCCGCCACGAGGCTGAGGAGCAGCCCCAGGAGCGACACGTGGTTGGGGCGGAGCCTCAGTTTCACCAGGACCGGGACCAGATATCTTTCCAGCAGGCGGTAATATTCCGTCTCGATGATCGTTCCTTTGAGCATCAGATTGTCCCCTCTCCTCGGATGTGAAGCGCCACTATACACCTTAGCGTTACCGTTGAACAACCTCTGAAGTTCACGGGGCCTTGTGCACAACGGGCCAGTGGCCCAGGAAGAAGCGGATGGGGACCTTCTGGCCCTCGCCCAGTGTTCCGCTTAGAGGGGGAATCAGGGCATAGGCGTTCTTGAGTCTTCTTCGGGAGAAGTGGCGGGTGGGTCGGTCCTTGCCGAAGGGCTGAAACCACAGAACGGTCTCTCGAAACGATGCGGTTCCGGTCACGGCCCTCAAGGCGGGCCCATCGTTCCGGACGGGGGCGAACAGCGTCGCGGTAACCCGTTCCGGGTGGCCTTCCGAGGACCGATGCCACGTCTGGAGGGCGGGAAGCACCAGCTCATGGAACATGATTTCCGCCGCCAGGGGGCCCCCGGGAAGGGCGAAATAGAGCGTAGAGGACGTGGCGGCACAGGCCGTACCATGACCCGGGCGGATACCGATTTCCGAAAAAAGGGGGCGCAGCCCCAGCCGGGCCCACGCCTGCAGCAGGAAGTCCCTGTCTCCTCGGCCGGCCCCGCCCGTGGTGATCACCAGATCGGCCTCGGCTCCTTTCAGGGCCGCTGCAATGCAGGCCGCATCGTCCGGCGCGGACCCGAGATGGATCGGTTCCGCGCCGGCCTGCCGGACCAAAGCGGCGATCAGGTGGCGGCTGTCACCGTAGCGGGATGCGGGCTCCAGGGGCGAGCCCGGCTCGCGGAGCTCATCGCCGGTTCCCAGAACGGCTACACGGCATTTGCGCACCACCGGGAGGGTGAAAAAGCCCGCCGCCAGGGCCAGTGAAAGTCGGGAGGGCGTGAGTCGGTCGCCGGCGTGCAGGATCACCTCGCCCGCCGTTATCTCTTCTCCGGGGACGGTGATCCACTGTCCTTGCCGGGCGGGGCCGTCCAGGAGAATCCGGTCCCCTTGGAGGCGCACGTCTTCCTGCGGAACGACGGCATCGGCCCCTTCGGGAAGAGGGGCTCCCGTGAGGATCCGCCGGCATGTTCCGGGAGTCAGGCGGTCTCCTGCCGGATGTCCGGCTGCCGAAGGGCGGCCCCTCACCGGCAGGGAAACGGGCCGCCCGGGCGACGCGCCGGCCGTCTCCCGGCTGAAAACGGCGTAGCCATCCATGAGGGATTGGGCGCATCGGGGGATGGAGAAGGGGGCCGTCACGCTCCGGGCCAAGATGCGGCCCAGGCAGGTTTCGGTGGGAACCCACTCCAGGGGCCCCCGGGGCATGAGGTCGCACACTCTTTGAGCGGCTTCGTGCAAGGAAACGTCCGCCATGGTTCAGGTTTCCTCTTCCAGGAGGATGCGCTGAAGGTCTTCCGGTGTGTTCACGTTCCAGAAACTTCTTCCTCGAGGGTCCAAGGGGCGCCATTGAGTTTCTTCGAGCGTTCGAACGCGCACCTTGCCGTAGAAGCTGATGATTTGGCGTTTGTCGTCTCGAATGCACCGGGCCACATGGGGCAGGCACCGCACGTGGTAAGCGGCGAGAAGGGGTTCATAATAGGGGCCCGTACGGGGAACGACCACATCCGCCTTGTCCTGGAGGGCCTCCCGGGCCAGCCTTTCAGCCAAGGCCGGTTCCAGGTAGGGCATGTCCGTTGCCTTGACCAGAACCCACGGATGGGGAGAGAAGAAAAGCGCAGTGTAGATACCTCCCAGCGGACCGCGCCGGGGGATGATATCGCGGACCAGGGCGGCGTCCACATCCAGCAGGCGGCTCAGGTCGTTGGCCACCACCAGGACCGGGTCGCAAAGAGCGCGTAGGCCCTGAACGCAGCGATCCACCATCCGGGTGCCGTGGAAAACCTCCAGCGCCTTGTCCCGGCCGAAGCGGCTGCTTTCGCCGCCGGCCAGAACCGCTCCCGTGATCACGCCTCATCCCCCATGGTGATGGTGACACGCACCTGGCGGGCCTTCTTCCATCCCCGAAGCTGGGAGAGCATTCCCACAACGCCGCCCGCCACGAAGTCCTGGACGAAGTCTTTCATGGGCAGTTTCTTGCCGTCCAGTTGGACCAGCACCCGGGGTCGCTTTCTGTCCTTGAGATAGCGCTCTTCCAGAAACGACGCCACATGGCTCACCTGATGGAAGCCGAAACGGGGAACCCGAAGATCCGGGGCATCGTCGGTGACCAGGGCGATCAGGTTGTCCTTTTCGTCGCACAGCGGCACATCGGCCAGTTCCGAGCGAAAGACCTCGATCTTGGGAAAGTGGGATCGCTTGTATCCCTCGGCGATCACAATGTCCTCGTCCCAGAAGTACCGGGATACCACCTCTTCCAGCGGCCATTCCCGGTCGATGGTGCGGATGGAGGCCACACGGGCGGGGGAGGCGATGGCGATGGTGCCGGCTCCCGCTTGGGCATGGCGCCAGGTGTCCTTGCCTTCCCGGTCCATGGTGAACCCGTGGACGTCGTGCTTGACGGTGCCCACCCGGTAGCCCCGGCGGGTCAGCTCGGGGATGAGCTTTTCCAGAAAGGTGGTTTTGCCCACGTTGGACTTTCCCACAAAACAGACGATGGGGACCATGGAAGACCTCCTGTGGATCCCCCGGCACTTTTTCGAGCACCGGCTTCAATAGGAAACGTAGATGGTTTTCAGTTCCGTAAAGGCTTCCACTCCGAAGCGGGATTTTTCCCGCCCGAGACCACTCTGCTTCATGCCTCCAAAAGGGGCTTCCGGCCGCGCCTGGTGGATGTCGTTGATCCAGACGCTTCCGGCCTGGATCCGGTGAGCCATGCGCAGCGCCCGGGACAGGTCGCCACAAAAGACATAGGCCGCCAGCCCGAAGGGGGTGTCGTTGGCCCCGTCCACGGCCTCCTGCTCATCGGAGAAGGGAAGCACCAACAAGACGGGTCCGAAGATCTCTTCCCGCAGAATGTCCATTCCGGGGCGCAGATCGGTCAGAACGGTGGGTGGGAAATAGAGCCCCGAGTCCTTCCCCGGGGGCGGCCCCCCGAGGGCGAGAGCGGCGCCCTGGGAAAGGGCCTTCTGCACCTGTTTTCGGACGCGATCGAAGATGTGCGGGTTGTTGAGGGGACCCAGATCGGTTTCCGGGTCCCGGGGATCTCCCGCCTTGAGCGTGGCCGCGGCGGAGGTAAGTTTCTCAAGGACGGCATCCCAAATTTCCCGGGCCACGTAGAGTCGTGTGATTCGATAGCAGTATTGGCCCGAGTTCTTGAAGGCCTGGGAGAGGATGGATGGCAGGAGCCGCACCCAGTCCGCGTCCCGGCAGAGGATGGCCGGGCAATGGCCGCCCAGCTCCAGGATCAGCCTTTTGACACCATCGGCCGCCAGCTTCTGAATGAATTTGCCCACCTCGGTGCTTCCCGTGAAGGTGACCAGGGCCACCTTGGGGTGGGCCGCCAGGGCCCTGCCCGTCTCGGGGCCCGGTCCCGTGACCACCTGGAAGACTCCCGGCGGAAGGCCCGCCTCCTCGGCCAGGCGCGCCAGTTCCAGGGTGGCCAGGGGTGTGTGCTCATCGGGCTTGGCCACCACGGCGCACCCGACGGCCAGGGCCGGGGTCGCTTTGGTCACCAGGGTGCTGATGGGGTAGTTGAAGGGCGTGATGGCCGCCACCACCCCGACGGGTTCCCGAAAGACAAGGGTCTGGCTGCCCGGCTGTCCGGTGAGGGGCAGATGCCCTGTCAGTCGGCGGGCTTCCTCGGCGAAGTAGTGGATGAGTTGGACGGCGTTTTCCACCTCCGCCCGCGCGGCGTGCAAGGGTTTTCCCGTTTCGCGGCAGTTCAGCAGGGACAGCTGGTCCAGCCGGCTGGAGACGGCTCGGGCCCATTCCAGGAGCAGGGAGGTCCGGTGCTCCACCGGGGCATCCGCCCAGGACGGCTGGGCCCGGAGCGCTCCGGCAACCGCTTTGTCCACCACCTGGTCGTTGCACAAGGGCACCCGCGCGATGACCTGGCCGGTGGCGGGATCGAGCACCGGAGTCCATTGCCCTGTGCGAACTTCACGGCCGCCGAGACGGCAGCCCACATCAAGAATATCTGTTTCCAGCTTGTTCAATGTCCCATCCCCTGTCCGACTCCGAATGCAAGACGCAAAACTATGGCACAGGGCCCATGGGCTGTCAATGAAGGGGCAGGGCCGTCGTTGACGGCCCAACGGGCCTGTGATTATATGCTCGGGCGGGAGGAGAAAAGAACGGTGATACCCTATCCCCAGATCGACCCGGAGATCGTGGCCGTCGGCCCCCTTCGCATCCGCTGGTACGGGCTCATGTACGTGCTGGGATTCCTGGCGGCGTACGTGCTCGTACCCCGGCAGCCCAAGGCCCGTCGGATCGGCTTATCCCGGGAGGTCGTCCCGGACCTGATCTTCTTCCTTGCCGTGGGACTGGTGGCGGGAGCACGCCTCGGCTACCTTCTCTTCTATCAGGCGCACAACTGGGCCTTTTACCTGGAGCATCCGCTGGAGATCATCGCCACCTGGCACGGGGGGATGTCCTTCCACGGCGGCCTTGTGGGAACGGTTCTGGCGGGCTGGATCTTTTGTCGGCGAAGGGGCCTGCTGTTTTCGGCCGTGGCGGATTGCGTCGTCGTGACGGCTCCCATCGGGCTGGGCTTGGGCCGGATTGGAAACTTCATCAACGGGGAACTCTTCGGCCGGCCCACGCAGGTTCCCTGGGCCATGGTGTTTCCCGGAGGAGGGGCTGTTCCCCGACACCCCTCCCAGCTCTATGAAGCTCTTTTTGAGGGACTGGTCCTTTTCGTGATACTTTGGGTCTTGTCCCGAAAAGACCGGTGGGACGGTTTTCTGGTTGCTGCCTTTCTTTTCTTTTACGGGCTCTTCCGGTTCTTCCTGGAGTACTTCCGGGAGCCGGACCCGCAGCTGGGCTATGTGCTGGCAACCCTGACCATGGGCCAGCTGTTGTGCCTGGGGATGATGGCGATTGCCGCAGGCCTGTACGCTTACGGAACCCGAAGGTATGCGGTGGAGTGAGACATGATGGAAGGTGTGGTGAGCGGTGTGGAAGGCGGGACGTCCGCTGCCTGGCAGGAGTTGTTCCAGGACAAGGTGACGGATACCCGGAGGGCCTTTCGAGAACTGAGGCGCGGCCAGCGCATCTTCATCGGGTCGGGCTGTGGAGAGCCCCAGTACCTGGTGCGTGCCCTGGAAGAGCACCTGCCCAAGCTGGCGGACCTGGAGATCCTCCATATTCTCAGTCTGGGCAAGCACACCTTCCTGGAAGAGAGTTACCACGACAAGTGCCGTTTGAAGTCCTTCTTCGTGGCCGCGGCGTCCCGGGAGGCCGTGGCCGAAGGGCGTGCCGACTACACCCCGGTGAATCTGGTGGATGTGCCCAAGCTGTTTCGAAGCGGCGTGCTGCCCATCGACGTGGCCCTCATCCAGGTGTCCGAGCCGGACCAGCACGGTTTTTGCTCCCTGGGCATCTCCGTGGATATCGTGAAGGCGGCGGCGGAAAGCGCCCGATTCGTGATCGCCCAGATCAATGGGCGCATGCCCCGGACCCTGGGAGACTCCTTCATCCATGTCAGCGATCTGGACGCCCTCATCCCGTGGGACGAGCCTCTCCTGGAGATGCCTCCTCCGCCCATCAACGACGTGGCCAAAGCCATCGGGGCCCAGGTGGCCAAGCTCATCGAGGACGGTTCCACCCTGCGCGTGGGCGTGGGATCCGTGCCCAGCGCCGTGCTCTACGCCCTGGAAGACAAGAAGGACCTGGGGGTTCACACGGACATGCTCACCGATCCCTACGTGGATTTGGTGGAGAAGGGGGTTATCACCAACGCCCGAAAAACCCTGCACCCGGGCAAGATCATCGCCAGCTTTTGCCTCGGAACCAAGAAGCTCTACGATTTTGTCCACAACAACCCCATGGTGGCCTTTCATCCCGTGGAGTACACCAACAACTACCTGGTCATCTCCCAGAACGAAAAGATGGTCACGCTCAACTCGGCCCTGGAAGTGGATCTGACCGGACAGGTGTGCTCCGATTCCGTGGGATACCAGATCTACAGCGGCGTGGGCGGATCGGTGGACTTTCTGCGCGGGGCCAGAAATTCCCGGGGCGGTAAGGCCATCGTGGTGCTCCCGTCCACCACCCTGGACGGGCAGTCGCGCATCGTACCCGAATTGACGGAGGGCGGCGGGGTGGTCACCACCCGCGGCGGGGTGCAATACGTGGTGACCGAATACGGCATCGCCCAGCTCCAAGGCCGCAGCCTTCGGGAGAGGGCCCTGGCGCTGATCGGCATCGCCCATCCCGACTTCAGGGAGGACCTTACCCGGCACGCCTACCGGATGAAGGTGTTGCGCCGGGAGCTGTTCGCCATCAGCTCGGCCCGGGCCATCTATCCGGAGAATCTGGAGGTCTCCCAGGTGTTCGACGAAGAGACCCGCGTCTTCTTCCGGCCCGCCAAACCCACGGACGAGCGCCTCATTCGAGAATTCTTCTATTCGCTACCCAAGGACGAATCCTACATCCGCTTCCTCTCCACCATGAAGGTCTATCCCCAGGTGGATGTGAACAAGCTGATCAACATCGACTACGAGAAGGAGATGACCCTGGTGGGGCTGGTGGGGGACATGGAGGCGGAGCGGGTGGTGGCGGTGGGCCGTTACGTGGTGGACGAGGAGACCCTCATCGCCGAGGTGGACTTCGCCGTCCATCCCGACTACGGGCGCAAGGGCATCGCCTCCTTCATGATCCAGTATCTTTCGGAGATCGCCAAAAAGAGCGGGGTGCGTCAGTTCAGGGCCTACATCAGCGCCGGGAACGAGCGCGTTTTCGGTGTGTTTCAGAAGCTGGGCTATTTCATGGAGAGCTCCTTCATGGAAGGCCTTTACGAAATTCGGGTGCACTTCGACCGAACGGCCGATGCCTGTCTGACGGAAAGGCCTGAGTGATGGAAATGGAAGGGGCGTCGGGATCCCGAAGGGGGGGACCCGGTGCGGATCTGGCGGAGCAGGTGAGAGCGCTGAGGGCTTGCGTTGAAAGGCTTCAAAAGGAGGTGGATTTCTTAAAGGCGTCTCAGAGGCGGTGGGTCCACCCCGTGGAGAGCGCCCTCTGGCAGCGCGGCCTTCCCATCATCGGCCATGGGGATCACTCGCAGGTGCTTTTGCCCGCCAACGCGCCGGAAGACCACGTGGAGATCTTCTATGCACTGATGCGCCGCTATTCCTTTCGCCTCTTTCTGCGCGACCTGATTCATACCCCCAAGGCGGCCGGGACGGACCATCTCACCCGCTACTGCGCTCCGCGCACCGTCCGCCGTTACCTCAAGATCCTTTCGGACCTGAACCTGGTGCGTATCCGGCGGAGCGGTGCTTACGAACTGCTGAGCCCCCGGGTGACGAGCTTCGGCCCCACGCTGGAGTGGTACGTGTGGCAGCTCTTCCAAAGGGAATTCCTCGCCCCGGCCCTCTTCGACGTGCGGCTCAACCGAACCCGGCACGGCGGAGACTATGATGTCATCGCGCTGCTCAACGGCCGTCTCGTCTACGTGGAGGTCAAGTCGTCGCCCCCGCGGGGAGTGGAAATGCCGGCGGTTCGGGCTTTCCTGAACCGGCTCGATGACCTGCAGCCCCATGTGGCCGTCTTTCTGGTGGACACGGAACTTCGCATGCGGGATAAGATCGTTCCACTGTTCGGGAAAGCCCTTGGGTTCGAGGAACAGCCGGAAGAGGGCCGGCCCGTCGAGCGTTTGGTCAGGGAAATCTTCCATATCGGCCATGCCGTGTATCTCATCAACAGCCAGAAGGGCATCTACAGCAATCTTCGCACGTGCCTGAGGGATTCGTTCCGATGCCGCCTTCCGGCGGCCGGCGAAAACAGATGATGGCGACCGGTGGTGAATACAGACGAGACAGGAGAGAAGGGATCCGATGAAACTCAGAGATCGACTCTACGCATATCCCTGGGAAAGCATGACCGAAAACAATTGCAACGCTTACCTGATCGACGGCCCCGTCCGCACCCTGATCGATCCGGGGCACGCCCACGCCCTGCATCACCTGGAGGCCAAAATGGCCCAGGACGGCTTCACCTTCGAAGACGTGCACCTGGCCCTGGCCACCCATCCCCATCCGGATCACTGCGAGGGGCTTTTGGCACTCCGGGACCTGGGGGTCAAGACGGCCATGCACGTGGACGCGGACTCCTTCATCCGCAGCTTCAATGACCAGTGGCGGCAGATGACCGGTCAGGAGATGCCCGAATTCCAGATGGACTTTTACCTCAAGGAGGGCACCCTGGAGCTGGGTACGGAAAGCCTCCAGGTGCTGGAAACACCCGGTCATGCGCCGGGGTCCGTGTGCCTGCTCTGGGAAGGGCAAGGGGTGCTCTTTTCCGGTGACGTGGTTTTCGCCCAAAGCGTGGGCCGGGTGGACCTGCCGGGCGGCGACGCGGCCCAGCTGATCGAAAGCCTGGAAAAGCTCATGGGGCTGGACGTGGAGCTGCTCTGTCCCGGGCACGGGCCGTGGATCGAAGGGCGGGGAGCGGTGAAGGAGAACTTCTACATCATCCGACAGTACATCTTCGGGACGGGCCGCTGAGAACCGGGGCACTCGCTTCCCCGACCTTCGGGCGGACCGCCACCGTCACGGCCTGCCGCCGGAAAGCCATGCCCCCTTGATCTCCTCGATCCTCCGGACCAACCGGTCCCGCCGGGCATCCCCGCGGGGAGACTTCCCCGGCGGCCCCACCTGGATGGCGTCTCCCCGGATGCCCATCCTTTCGAGCTCCGAAAGGAGGGCCTTCTTCTGCTCGCTTTCCGCCTCTTCCGTTTGGGAGTGAAACGCTTCCAGCAGGCGGCCCAGTTCCTCCACAAACCTCCGTTCTCCTTCCCGGGCCACGGCTTTCAGTGCCGCCATGGCCGCTCCCGCCGACTCGGAGGATTCCAGGCGATCCAAAAGCCCCCGGATCACCTCCATGCGGACGGCCTCGCGGAAGGAATCGGGCACCTGGGCCAGGGCCTCCTGGAGCTGCTCCGGTTGCCAGAGTCCTTCCACGGCCTTGTGGACATATCCCGGGGCCTTTTCCAGATGTTCGGCCCGCTCGGCGGCCCGGCGCTCTTCTTCGCTCATGATCATGTGCCTGGTTCTTTCCATGACGAGATCGATGGTGCTCTTGATTTCCGCCATAGGTTTCCTCTCCTGCCGATTGGTTGGCTGGTCTTGAAGGCTTCCAGGGCCCTGAATATATCTCCTTGACAGAAGAGGGGCAATCCCCTAAAAAAGAAAACTTATTCTAAGTATTTCATGAGGATAACATTTGCAGATGGCCTCACTCCCGCTCATCCAGTGCTTCCACGTGGCCAAGAGTTATGTGGCCGGGGAGGACATCCTTCGGGACGCCAACCTCCAGATTCTCAAGGGGGAATTCCTGTTCCTCATGGGACCCAGCGGGGCGGGCAAGAGTACCTTCCTCAAGATGCTCCTGGGCCTCGAAGCTCCCACCCGGGGCCATATCCTGGTGGACGGAAGAAACATCCACCGCTTGTCCCGCAAGGATATTCCCGCCTACCGGCGAACGGTGGGCATGGTTTTTCAGGACTTCAAGCTGCTGCCCCGGGACTCCGTGGCCTACAACGTGGCCCTGCCCCTTGTGGCCGCTGGGCGCCCGCCCGGCCTGGTGCGCAGCAAGGTGAAGGCCCTTTTGCAATTTGTGGGGCTGGAAAAGAAGGCAGGCACCCCTTGCTGCCGGCTGTCGGGAGGCGAGCAGCAGCGGGTGGCCCTGGCGAGGGCGGTGGCCAACGATCCCTGGATCCTGTTGGCGGACGAGCCCACGGGAAACCTGGATCCGTGTGCATCCGCCGTGGTCATGGAGCTCATGAAGGCCGTGCACGACCGTGGGACCACGGTGGTGGTGGCCACGCATGACCCGTCTCTGTTGGAGCACATTCCCGAAGCTCGCCGGGTGCACATCCACGAGGGCGTCTTTTACGAGGAGGCGGAAGCTTCCTCAACCGTCTGTGCATCCGCGTTGGGAGGCCCCGGATGGGATTGAGCCGTTGGGGATACTATCTGGCGCGGGCGGTGGGCGGATTCAGGAAAAACCCCCTGCCGGCGAGCGTGAGTGTGCTGGTCGTGGCGTTGAGCCTTTTCCTGACCTGGCTTTTCTGTCTTGGTCTTTGGGGGATTTACCGGGTGGTGCCTCACCTGTTTTCCCCATCCAAGGCGGTCGTCTACCTGGAAAAGGGCCTTTCGGTCCAGGAAACGGAACGGGTGAAAAAAACCGTTGCCGGCTGGTCTTTTGTGGAAGAATGCCGCTACAAGAGCCCTGAAGAGGTGCTGGAGGAACTGCGAAGACGCTATGCAGGATGGGACGATGTATTCCAAGGGCTCGACGAAAACCCCCTGCCGCCCGCCCTGGAGGTGCGCTTGCGAGCTTCGGACGACATGGAGGCGGCGCTTCGTTCGTTTGAAGAGCAGGCGCGATCGCTGGGCGGGGTCCAAGATGTGCTCACGGCACAGGCCTGGTCCGCGGAAACTCGCCGCCTGATGCGGACCCTCATGGGGGCGGGGATCTTTTTGGCGGGGGCCCTGCTTGTAAGTTCCATCCTTATTGTTGCCAATACGGTGCGGCTGGCCTTTTACGGGCGCAGGGACGAATGGGAAGTGCTCCTGGTGGTCGGGGCGCCGCCGTCTTTTATCAAGATGCCGTTCTATCTGGAAGGGATCTTGCAAGGTGTTCTGGGAGCCGTTTGTGCCGCTTTTCCCCTGTGGGGCGTGGTGCGGCTGGCTGCGGAGGTGTTGCCTCCGGGCCTGTGGGCGGGCGCTTTGGGCCTTGGGGACGCCGGAGCCCTTCTGGGCGTCTTGATTTTGACCGGGGCGGGATTGAGCTGGCTGGGGGCGAGGCTGGCGCTTCGCCGTGTGGTGTCCTACTGATCCGGGCCGGATCCCGAGGGTGTCCGATGCATGGCTTGCGGCAAACCATTGTCTGCTTCTTTCTGGTGACGGCTGCCTTGGCGGATATCTCTTTCGCAGGCCTCGATGGAAACCGGGGAACTCTCCTTCCGGAGGGGGCGCGGAGGGCGTGGGCGGCGGATAGCTCGCAGGATCCCAAGAGCCTTCTTCAGGAAATCGATGCCTTGGAGAAACGCCTGGAGGAGGTGGTCGACCGAATGGAGAGCCTGGCTCGCGAAAGGGATCGGCTGGCGCAGGAGACGGCCCGGCTGGAGCAAAGCCTTGCAGATCGGAAGGCTGCCCATGCCCGCACGAAACAACGGGCGCTCCGGCGCCTGAACTCCCTTGCCAAGGTGGACTGGCTGCGTCTCGTTGCCATGGGCGGTTTGCGTGGGGATGAGGACTTTGCGCTTTTTCACGGGGCCTATGCCCTCCGGGAGCTTCTCCGGATGGACGGCGGGCTCTTGAGGCGACTTGCTTCCGAACGCGAATCTCTGAAGGCGGCCCAAGCGCAGCTGTCGGAACGCCGCAAGGAGATGGAGCGTGTTCTCCGGGAATCGGCCGATGAGCGGGAACGCCTCGACGAGATCAAGGAGCGAAAGATCCTGGCTCTCATCCGGTTCCAGGAGGAGCGGAAAGCCGCGCCGCCTAAGGAAAACCCTGACGAATCGGCGAAGCGCAAGAGAATCGCCCGGGTTCCGGTCCGGACCTGCCCCTTCGAGAGCCTCAAGGGGCGTCTGCCTCTGCCCGTTTCGGGGCAAGTCAAAAGGGAGGGGACAAAAAAACGTTCGCCTGGCTCCTCCATCCTTTATAATGACGGTGTGCTCATCGAAACGGATCCCCGAGAGCCGGTGCGGGCGGTGCACGACGGGGTGGTGGTTTTTGCGGATATCTTCCGTGGTTACGGTCGCTTGATGATCATCGACCATGGAGACCACTACTTCAGCCTCCTGGCCCACCTGGGAGCGTTTCTCAAGCGCACGGGGGATCGGGTGCGGGCCGGCGAACCCGTGGCGACCCTGATGCAAAAGGCTGACAGCGCCAAGGCAATGCTGTATTTTGAGTTGCGGCATAAAGGCCGACCGGTGCGGGTCGAGGATTGGCTGGCGGCTGGAAAATCGATGGAGAGTTAAAGGAAAGGCCAATGCGAAAAAGCAACAGGAAAATCATCGTCTTCACCTTGGGCATCGTCTTTGTGTTGACCGGCTGGGTCTCTCTGAAGTCGGTGGCCACCGGGGCCGAGAAAAGCATCTACGAACAACTCAAGCTGTTCAGCGACGTTATGAACCTGGTCCAGGAGCACTACGTGGAGGAGGTGGATTCCCAGACGCTGATCTACGGAGCCATCAGCGGCATGCTCCATGAGCTCGATCCCCACTCCAGTTTCCTGCGACCGGAAGACTACAAGGAACTGGAGATCGAAACCAAGGGCAAGTTCGGGGGGATCGGCATCGAGATCACCATCCGAAACGGCGTGCTGACGGTGGTGGCGCCTCTGGAAGACACACCGGCCGATCGGGCGGGCATCCAGGCCAATGACCAGATCATCAAGATCGACGGGGCGCCCACCCAGGAGATGAGCCTGATGGAGGCCGTTCAGAAGATGCGCGGGCCCAAGGGGACCAAGGTCCGACTCACCATCCTGAGGGAAGGGGCCCGGAAGCCTCTGGAGTTTGAGCTGGTCCGGGACATCATCTCCATCCGGAGCGTGCGCACGCGGCCTTTGGAGAAAGGCTACGGCTACGTGCGCATCTCCAGCTTCCAGAGCGGGACGGGACGGGATCTGCGAAAGACCTTGGAAAAACTCGAAAAGGAAGACGGCCCGCTCCAGGGGCTCATCCTGGATCTGCGAAACAACCCCGGCGGGCTGCTGGACCAGGCCGTGGCCGTGGCGGATGAATTCCTTGACGAGGGCCTCATTGTCTACACCGGCGGCCGTCGCGAAAGCCAGCAAATGAAATTCGAAGCCCACAAGGGTTCGGCGCGGCATCCGTATCCCATTGTGGTGCTGGTCAATGGCGGCAGCGCCAGCGCATCGGAAATCGTAGCGGGAGCGTTGCAAGACCACAAGCGGGCCGTGATCATTGGGGAACCCACCTTCGGCAAGGGCTCGGTCCAAACCGTCATCCCCTTGAAGGACGGCTCCGCGGTGCGCCTGACCACTTCCCTCTACTACACACCCAGCGGCCGGTCCATCCAGGCCAAAGGCATTCATCCGGACATTGTGGTCAAGAGGGAAGTGAAGGCGGTCAATGAAAACAGCGACGACGAAGAGCTGATGCGCCGCATCCGGGAAAAGGACCTCCCCCGCCACATGGAGACGCCGGAAAATGAGACGAAAGATGCGGAGGAATCCGACTCCGTGACCCAAGAGACGGAGCAGTGGCTGGAGCAGGACAACCAGGTGCGCCGCGCCCTGGAGCTCTTGAAGAGCTACAAGATCATGGCTCAGATGACCTTCTAGGAGCGTGTCCGACAATGACAAATTTACCTCGTTCAACGCCCATTCGTCATCCCCGCGAAAGCGGGGATCCAGAATTTCCAGCAGGTTATGGACTCCCGCTTTCGCGGGAGTGACGGTTGGGGGAGTTCTCAGACCGCCTCCTAGGAGGCTGCCCGAAAACGTCGCGGATGATCTCCTTTCTCTTAGCGCAGCTCTTTAGGGCTGCGGAGGAATCCTCGGCCGTCGGATGGCCCATCGGGTATTGCCTGTCAGTTTATCGGGTTAGTGTGCTCCCTTTTCCGCGGGGCTGAAGCCCCGCGGCTACGAAGTGATTGGAAATTCCCGGGCCTCTTGAGCCTGAAAACCATTCTCGGACAGGCTCCTGGGCCCTGAGCCTTTCGGGGCGGTGGAAAATGGCGCAAACAGGGGGAAAAAGACCCCGGAAATCAGGGGCTTCAGCGGGAGGGCGGAAGTCCGATCGAAGCGGATCGAGGGCAGGGCGGAAGGCCGGAACCGGAGCGGGGAAGAATGCGGCCCGTAACAGCCTTTTCCTCCCGCTGCTCACCGTCTGGTTCATCGCCCTGGTGGTATTGGCCAGCCTGCTCTATTGGGGCCGCGGACCCTACCGGGGTCTGTGGAAGAGCGGCCGGCCGGCCGGAGTCCCTGCGGAAAGGACAGTCGAGCGGGGGGCGCCGGCTGCGGTACCGACGCCCCGCACGGAACCCAGGCCTCCAGCCGGCCCCGAGCACACATCCACCTCCACCCAAGCACGGGGTGATTCCGCGGAAAGCCGGCCGCACGCTGCGGCCGTGGGCGGGGGATCCCCGGCCCCGTTTCCCCGTGAGGAAGCGCCCCCGGCCGGACCTCCCCTGGCCCAGGTGGCCATCGTCATCGATGATTTCGGCCAGGACCTTTCCATGGCCAAACGGTTTCTCAACATCCCGATCTCCATCACCTTCTCCATTCTTCCCGGACTCAAGCACTCGCGGGAAATCGCCGAACTTGCCACCGTTCACGGGCACGAGGTGATGATTCATATGCCCATGGAGCCGGAAGGGTACCCGGAGAAGAACCCGGGCCCCGGGGCCCTGCTGGTTTCCATGTCCCGTCGCCAGATCGAGAAGAGCCTGGACGACGCCTTTCGGGAAAACCCCTACGCCAGGGGAATCAACAACCACATGGGCTCCCGGTTCACGGCTTCCAAAGAACAGATGGAACGGGTGCTGAGCCGACTCAAGAAACAGGGGCTCTACTTTCTGGACAGCTACACCAGCCCCAACAGCGTGGGAGTGCATCTGGCGAAGCAGATGGGTGTTGCCACGATCAAGCGGGACATCTTTCTGGATCATGTGCCCACCGAAACCTTTGTGAGAAAGCAGATACGGGAGCTCATCCGCAGGGCCAGGATCCAGGGCAGGGCCGTGGCCATCGGCCATCCCTACCCGGTCACGCTGAAAGTGCTCCAGGAAGAGGCCCTTTCCTTTGAAAAAGAGGGCATCGAAGTGGTTCCCCTGGGCAGGCTCGTCAACGGGGGGTGAGCAGGGGATGTCCACCCCGCTCGGGCATGAATCCCGCTCCTATGGTAGCGGGTTGAAGTCTTGCGTAGGGGCGGCGAGCGCGTGTCCGCTCGCCAGGCACGGGGCGGTGGCGGGGATCCGCGTCCGTGGAAGGTACAACGGCCCAGGCGGCTGTCCGAGAACGGCAGATTTGCGCCGTTCAACGCCCATTCGTCATCCCCGCGAAAGCGGGGATCCAGAATTTCCAGTAAGTTATGGACTCCCGCTTGCGCGGGAGTGACGGGTGGCGGCGTTTTCAGACAGGCTCCCAGGAGCTTGTCCAAAAATGTTTTTCCAGCTGGGAAGGCCGGGAGCCCCCTTCTCCTTGTAGCCGCGGGGCTTTGGCCCCGCGGAAAGGGCCGTGGTAACTCCATGAAGTGACAGGAAATACACGATGGCCTATCCGAAGGCCGGGATTCCTCCGCAGCCCTAAAAGGCTGCGCTACGAGAAGAGAGGTTGTCCGCGGCGTTCTCAGACAGGCTCTAGGTTTCCATGAAATCCGGACTTTGCTGACGGGAGGGTCTCGGCGATGTGGAACTGGATGCGGAAAGCCGCATTCCTTTTGCTTTGTCTGGTTATGCTCGTGAGAAACGGGCCCGCCGCCCTCTGTTCGGAAACCGGGACGGTTCCCACCGGGGCGAAGGAAAAGATCGGCAGCCCAAGTCCGCGGCCGGCCATCCGGGTGGACAAGCTCCATGTGGACTTGGGCGAGGTGAGCGAAGACGGGGCGCTGCTCCATGACTTTCTGGTAAGGAACGAGGGGGAAGCCCCCCTGCACATCCAAGACGTGCGCCCCGGCTGAGGCTGCAGCGTGGCCCGGTTCGACCGGGAAATCCCTCCCGGCGGTGAGGGAAAGATCACGCTCAGGGTGAACGTGGCCGGCTACCAGGGAAAGGTTTCCAAGGGGGCCACCGTTTACTGCGATGACCCGGAAAACCCCAGGCTTCGCCTGAGTCTCAGTGCCAGGGTGGTGCCTCACGTGGCGGTTCGTCCTTCCGACAGCGTCTTTTTCCGGGGGCCGGCCAAGGCCCTGAAGCCCGGCGTGGTGGAGCTGGAATCTCGCAATGAGCGGTGGACGATCACCGGGCTGGAGAACGGGCTTTCAGGAAAGGTGGACGTGGCGGTGGAGCCTGTGGAAGAAGGGCATCTCTACCGGCTGGTGATCACCAATCTGGTGGAAAAGGGGAATTACTCCGGTGTGATCACTTGCCGAACGGACCATCCCAAAAAGCCCGAGATCCGCGTTCACGTGAGAGGCATGATCGAAGGGGTGGTGGGGGTTCGCCCCACCAGCGTGGTGGTGGGGAGACTCAAGGCCGGGCTCCCGGTCCGGCCGGGGCGCCTCCTGGTGGTGAGCAACCTGGACAGCCCCTTCACCATCACCCGGCTGGACTATGACCAGGCCCTTTTGGAAGTAATCCGGAATCCGCTCCCCGATCGTCCCGGCTACAGCCTCGAACTGCGGCCACGCCTGGCGTCCGTCGCCCAGGGGACCCAGCGCCATACGACCTTGACCATCGAAACGGACGTGGAAGCCGGCGAGCGGCACGTGGTAAACGTCTTCGTGGTGAATCGCTAGAGGTCCTTCCGAAAAGGGCCATGACCATTAGCGGGGATCCGCCCTCCTGTGGACCAATCCCCATCCTTACGGCCCGCCGGGGGACGCTCCCCGGGGTTGGTAGAGGCAAAGGGGCTCTTCGGCCATGTAGTTCCCGGTGGCTTCAAAGGCGCGTGCCCGACATCCCCCGCAGACCCGCACATATTCGCACCGACCGCATTTGCCTTCCAGGGCCTTATAGTCCCTCAGCTTCAGGAAGACCGGAGATGCTTCCCAGATTTCCCGGAAGGATTGCTCCCTCACGTTTCCGCAATCCACTTCCAGATATCCGCAGGGCTGCACCTGTCCCACGTGGGACACAAAGCAAAAGCCGGTGCCCCCCAGACACCCTCGGGTCATGGCGTCCAGGCCGAAGGTGGCCATATCCACCCTCCTGCCGTCCCGGCGGGCCCTCTGTCTCAGGATCCGATAATAATGGGGGGCGCAGGTGGCCTTGAGCTGCAGGGGGACTTGGTCTCTTTGCTCGTAGAACCAATGGAGCGTCTTCTCGTACTGCTCGGCGTTGATGGCCTGTTCCTCCAAATTCTTGCCCCGGCCGGTGGGCACCAGCAGGAAGATGTGGTGGGCCGCGGCGCCCAGATCCACCGCCAGTTTCTGGATGGACTCCAGCTCGTGGATGTTCTGGGCCGTGATGGTGGTATTGATCTGGAAGGGCAGGCCGGCTTCCCGGGAGTTTCGAATCCCGCGCATGGCCCCCTCGAAGGCCCCCGGAACGCGGCGGAAGGCATCGTGGCTTTGGGCCGTGGCCCCGTCGATGCTGATGCTGATCCTCTGGATGCCGACCTCCACCATCTTCCGCGCCGCCTCTCGGGTGACCAGGGTTCCGTTGGGGGCCATGGTCATGCGAAGGCCCAGGGAGTTCCCGTAGGAGGCCAGCTCGAAAATGTCGGGCCGGAGCAACGGCTCTCCGCCCGTGAGGATGATAATGGGCTTGGCGAAGGAGGCGATGTCGTCCAGGATCCGCCGGCACTCTTCCGTGGTCAGCTCGTTCTCGTAAGGTTTGTCCACGGCCGCCGCCCGGCAGTGGATGCACGACAGATTGCATGTGCGGGTCACCTCCCAGGCCACAAGCCGAAGGGAGAAGGCGCCTCCCGGGGGCGAGGCGTCCTGGGAAGAACCGTGGGTCTGGGCCGAGGGGCGGGATCCTTGCGGGTTCATGGCGCCGCCTCAGGAAGCCGAAAGGATGCGGGCGGCATCCTTGGCGAAGTAAGTGATGATGCAGTCGGCTCCGGCCCGGTGGATGGCCGTGAGGGTTTCCATCATGACGCGCTCCTCGTCCAGCCAGCCCTGCATGGCCGCCGCCTTGATCATGGAATATTCCCCGCTCACGTTGTAGGCGGCCACCGGATAATCGTATTCCTCCTTTACCCGGCGGATGATGTCCAGGTAGGCCAAGGCGGGCTTGACCATCACGATGTCCGCCCCTTCCTCGATATCCAGGTTCACCTCCCGGAGGGCCTCCAGGGCGTTGGCGGGGTCCATCTGATAGGCGCGGCGGTCGCCGAACTGGGGGGCCGAGTCGGCGGCGTCGCGAAACGGGCCGTAGAAGGACGAACAATACTTGGCTGAATAGGCCATGACGGCCACCCGGTCGAAGCCGTTCTCGTCCAGGGCGTGGCGGATGGCTCCCACGCGTCCGTCCATCATGTCCGACGGGGCCACCATGTCGGCCCCCGCTTCGGCGTGGGAGAGAGCCGTCCGGGCCAGCACTTCCAGGGTGGCGTCGTTGTGGACCTCATGGCCGTCCAGGATGCCGCAGTGGCCGTGGCTGGTGTATTCGCACAGGCACACGTCGGTGATCACCACCAGTTCGGGAAAACGGTCCTTGAGGGCCTTGACAGTGGTTTGCACCGCGGCGTCAGGGTCGTAGGCCTCCGATCCCTTTTCGTCCTTGGCCTCGGGAAGGCCGAACAAGATCACGGCAGGGATGTTCAGCCGCTGGAGCTCTTCCGTCTCCCGGACGGCCGTGTCCGGCGAAAGATGAAAGACGCCGGGCATGGAGGCGATGGGGTTTCGGATGTCCTTTCCCTTCCTGACGAAGAGGGGGTAGATGAATCGGTCCGGTGACAGGCGCGTTTCCCGGATCATTCTCCGAAGATTTTCCGTTCGGCGGAGCCGACGGGGCCGGTAGTCAGGAAACCACATGGGGCGTTCCTCCCTCGCCAACGATCCTGGCGGTCCATGGGCCGCCGCTCTTTTGCATCATGCGATGCCGATTTCCGTGTCCGTCAGATAGCAGGCCGGATCCGGCGCCCACAGGTCGCCGGTGGCGGCCTCCGCCCGCACCCGGAAGTTTCCCGCGCAGATATCGAGCCAGCGGCACCGGGCGCACCGCCCCTTCACGTGGGGCTTTTTATCCTTCAGCTTTGCCATGAGCGGGTTGGACAGGTCCGACCAGATCTCGCTGAAGGGCCTTTCCCGCACGTTGCCGAAGCTGTAGTGGCGCCAGAACTGGTCCGCATGCACCCGGCCGTCCCAGCTCACGCAACCGATGCCCCGGCCGGAGCTGTTTCCTTCGTTCATCTGCAGGAGCTTCAACACGTCTTCGGCCCGGGGGGAGCCCTCCCGGAGAAGACGGAGGTACACGTAAGGGCCGTCGGCATGGTTATCCACGGTGAGCACTTCCTTGGGCTTTCCGCGCCGGTGCAGATCCGCCGTCCGGTCGATGATGAGATCCACCGCCCGGCGGGTCTCCTCGTGGGAGAGATCTTCTTCCATGAGGGCCGAACCGCGGCCGGAATAGACCAGGTGATAGAAGCAGACCCTGGGAATGTCCCGCTCTTCCAGCAGATCGAAGATGGCGGGGATCTCGGAGGCGTTACGCCGGTTCATGGTGAACCGAAGCCCCACCTTAATGCCCGCCTCCCGGCAGGCGGCGATGCCGTCCAGGGCCATGCGGAAAGCGCCCTTCACCCCCCGGAAGCGGTCATTGACCTCCTCCATGCCGTCCAGGCTGATGCCCACGTAGGAAAGCCCCACCTTCTTGAGTTCCTGGGCCACCCGCGGGGTGATGAGGGTTCCGTTGGTGGAGATCACCGCCCGCATGCCTTTCCGGACGGCGTAGTCGGCCAGTTCCACCAGGTCCGGTCGCATCAGGGGCTCCCCGCCGGAAAAGAGCACCACCGGGCATCCGAAAGCGGCCAGATCGTCCAGGAGCGCCTTGCCCTCGGCCGTGGTGAGCTCGTCCGGGAAGGCCCGGTCCTTGGCGTGGGCGTAGCAGTGGACGCACTTGAGGTTGCAGCGGCGGGTCATGTTCCAAACCACCACGGGCTTCTTGTCTTCGGAAAACTGGAGGAGGTGGGAGGGCAGATCGCGGCTCCTGCGGCCGTAGCGGAGCGCGTCGGAAGGCTCCACCGTGCCGCAGTAGAGTTTGGAGATGCCGATCATGAGCGGGTGTCCTTTCTAGTCTTCATCCCTTTCCTGCAAGGGATACTTGCGATACGTCTCTCGGATCAGGTTGTCCAGGTACGAACCGGGTTCCTCCACCGCCTCCCGGGGCAGGATGAACTGGGTCTGACCGCTGCGCTCCGCGACCAGCTTGAACCCGTAATCGTAATCGCGGGAGATCTCCCGGCAGACGGACCCGGCCGGCTTGTTTTCCCTGAGAGCCCGGCTCACGATGGCCGTGACGGCCTGGTCGTCGAAATGGATGCGATAGCCATGGCGCTCGTGGAACTCGTCCTCGAAGACCTTCACCTGATTGTACAGGGTGATCATCTCGTCGAAGAGATCCTCCAAGGGCTCCCCGGTCCTCAGGTGCTGCTCGACCAGCAGATCTAAACGGCTTTGTGTGAAAACGAAAGGGTAATTTTGGACATAGTGCTTCTTTTTCCTGAGCACCTGTTCCCGGACGGCTTCCTTTTCCTCCCGAAGGATCCTTTCGTAGATGCGGCGGCGTTCGGGGGAATCCGGGTCCTTCAGAATTTTCTCCAGCTCCGCCTCCGGTTCCAGGACCATTTCCCGGGTCACCACCAGGTAGCGGATGGAAGTGGAGGGCAGCTTTTTTTCGAAGCCCAGCAAGGCCCGCTCGATGACACTCACCAGACCCCGGGCCCCCGTCTTTTCCTGATAAGCCTTTTCCGCCAGCACGCGAAGGGCCTCGTCTTCGAATTTGAGATCGATGCCGTAGCAGCGGAAGTCCTCCTTCTTTCCCTGGATGATGGGGTTGTTGGGGTTTTTCAGGATCTGGTAGAGATCCTCCACCTCCAGGGGTTCCAGGACGGCGATCACGGGAAGGCGCCCCACGAATTCGCTTTCGAACCCGTATGCGATGAGATCCTCCGCCTTGACGTGCTGGAGGTACTTGAAATCGTCCGAGCGGCTCTGGACCGAGGCCTTGAACCCGAGGCCCTGCTGATGGAGCCTTTTCTTGACCTTTTCGGCCAGGCCGTTGAAGGCGCCGCTCACAATGAAGAGGATGTTCTTGGTGTTGATGGTCTGCTTTTCCCGTTTGCCCGATTTGCGGTACTGCTCGATGGCCTGCAGCTGGGAGATGGGGTCGTGGGGAACCCGAAGATCCACCTCCGTCTCCTCCATGGGTTTCAAAAGCGCCCGCTGAACTCCCGTTCGGGACACATCGGGGCCGATGAGGTTGGAGGCGGATGCGATCTTGTCGATCTCATCGATATAGATGATGCCGTACTGGGCCAGCTCCAGATCGTCGTCCGCAGCCCGGACCAGATCCCGCACCAGATCCTCCACGTCGCCGCCCACGTATCCGGTTTCGCTGAACTTGGTGGCATCGCCCTTGACGAAGGGAACCCCCAGCTTCTGGGCGATGAGCTTGATCAGGTAGGTCTTGCCCACTCCGGTGGGGCCCATGAGAATGATGTTGTTCTTGATGCGGCCCACGGCGCTGTCGGGAGCCCGGCGCCCGTGTTCCATCTGCCACTTGATCCGGTTGTAATGGGTGCAGATCTTGGTGGCCAGAATCGCCTTGGCCTGGTCCTGTTTGACCACGTACTGGTCCAGGTAGGCCTCCAGTTCCTCGGGCTTCATGTCGAATTGGATCTTTTCCAAACCACGGGGACCCGATTCCTTGGTCTTGGATTCCTTGGCGGAGGGCATCATCATGGGGGAGATGACCCTGACCGGTCGTCCGTATTTCTTGGAAAGGTACTCGCTCAGCTCTCTTTCCAGCTCTTCCTGATCGGGAAGTTTTTGGAACTTGTCGCTCATGGCTCACCTAACGTTTTTTAATTTCAAGCAATTACCGCGAAAGCGCCCTCGTACTATAAACACTTCCGTGGCCCATTTCAACCGACGCCGGCGCGCTTGCCCAGCCGCTCCAAAATGGAAAACCCACCCGAGCGGGTGGGTTTTGTTCTCGTGCAGTCGGCTGTTGGGGAATCCGGCGGGGCATCAACGCCATAGTTTGTCGTTTCCGCACACCTTTCGCACCAATTCCCGATAATCCTTGGCGCCCGGGGAGCCGGGGGCGTATTCGTAGATGGTCTGGCCGTGGCCGGGAGCTTCGCTGAGCCGCACGTTGTAGCGAACCGGCGGGCAGAGCCGGCTGTTGAAATGGGATTCCAGCTGGGAGAGGATCTCTTCGGATTGCTTGACCCGCTTGTCCATGAAGGTGGGCACCACGTATCTGAGGCTCAGGTCCTTGTGGTAGGTTTGGACTGAGGCCAGGCTGCGGCAGAATTCCAACAGGCCCTGGATGGCCATGACCTCGAGACTGACGGGGGTCAGGACTTCCTTGACATAAAAAAGCACGTTGATGGTGAGCACGTCCCAGCCCGGGGAGGTGTCCAGGATGACGAAGTCGAAGTGGCTGTCGAAGGGGCTGAGGGCCTCGGTGAGCATCATTTCGCTCCGGAAATCCTTCCTGGCGATGAGCCGTTTCACTCCCGCCAGCGATTTTCCTCCAGCGAGAAGAGAGAGCCGCTCTCGGGCCTCCACCATGCAGTCCTGGGGGATGACCTCCCCGGTCATGAGCTCGGTGAGTCCCGCCTTGGGCTTCACTCCCAGCATGTAGGCAGCCTGGCCCTGGGTGTCCGTGTCCACCAGCAGCACCTTGTAGCCGGCAAGGGCCAGGCCAGCGGCCAGATTGACAGCCGTGGTGGTCTTGCCGACTCCTCCTTTGCTGAGGGAGACGGCGATGCGTCGGGTCTTCCTGTCCGTCTTGGCTTCGAGGTCTTGGACCTGTGCCGGGCCGTCCTGCTGTCGGGGGATGGGAAACTTGTGCCCGCAATAGATGCATTTGGCGGCCTTGACCTTGTCGGACAGGCGGGTTTCGTCGATCTTGTGCTGTCTCTTACAACTGGGGCAGATGATAATCATTGTTCACCCTCGCCGTGCTTGGTTTTCTCGGCGTTCTCATGTTTCCGGGCGTTCTTTTTGGGAATCCCTGTGATGAGTTTGAGCAACCGGCTGGAGCGGCCGGAAACCTCCAAATCTTTGAGCATCGTCTTCAGAGCCAATTCCACGATGAGGGACTTGGAGATCTTCGGGGCGCCCGTCCCCTCGGTGAGATCCACCAACGTTTGCTGTGCTGCATCCAGTTTCCGGATCAGGGCCTTGGTCAGGTAGTAGGTAGCTTTTTTCTTGGTGCGCGGTGCACGCATGCGTCGAGCGGGCTGGGGCTCCGGGGACGGCTCGGGGCTTCCGGCGCGCTGCTCCAGGCGTTTCAGGTAGAAAGCGAGTCGTTCGATGAGGTCGTTTTCCTGAGTTGTGACTTGGGGCGCTTTTCCCAGCAGGAGCTCGGTCATGATGTCCGGTCTGTGATCTTTCGGTTCCGACACCAAGTTCCCTCCACTCTGATGCCCGCTTCCATGTTCCAAAGAAATCAATTCCAGACCCATGGCCGTCTTCCCCTCGACTCGATCCGAAGGACCGCTCCGATCCGGGTCGTCAGTGGGAGTCATTGTCGGTCGCCTACTGCTTGGCAAAGAAGCGCTCCCGGGCTTTCTGAACGAAATCCTCTACGAACAGCCGGTCTTCTTCCGACTGGAATTCCAGCGCCAACCCGTAGAGAACACCCCCTTCTTCCAACGGGGTTGCATGTCGGATGACGGCCCGGGCCTGTATGGACCGTTCACCGTAGTGGATCTGCACGTCGGTGAGCTTGTCTCCAGGGGAGAATCGATCGGCCCGTTCATCGGTCAGACCGATGCCGCCTTCGCTGACATTGGCCACCGACAGGGCGGAGCCCCCGATGGTGACGCGTACCGGGGTGTCTTCGTCCACCGGCACCCGGAAGGATTTCCTTACGACGTTTTCTTCCGGCGAAAGGCCCTTCAGGGTCAGAATCTCTTCGAATTCCTCAAGTTCGGACAGGATGGATTCCACGCCCTTACTTCCCATGGATGTGCCCTCCGCTTGTTTGGATTGTTTCCTGATTTGCCATGAGCGTTTCCTTCGAGGAATCCGCCGTCGAGGCTGCCGGGGCTCTCAAGTGGTGTCACCACGCAAGTCATGGCTTCCACTTATAAGGTTCGGATGTTCGTGATCTTCCCTTTAAGGAATTTATCGAGTGGAATCCTCCGTGGGCCATGTTGCGAAAGGCCGGGGCATGTGCTACAAGTCTGCCACCCTTTCGGAGGCTGAAAAACCAAGGCGGGGCGACTGCCTGCAGATCGATGGCATAACAGGGGTGGCAGATCATGGAGATGCGGTACAACCCGAAGGAAGTGGAAGAAAAGTGGCAGAGCTTCTGGGAGAGCAGGAACCTCTTCTCGGTTGGGGAAGATCCCCATAAGAAGAAGTTCTACCTGCTGGAGATGTTTCCCTATCCGTCCGGCAGGATCCACATGGGCCATGTGCGCAACTACACCATCGGGGACGTGGTGGCCCGGTTCCTCTCCATGCGCGGCTACAACGTTCTCCATCCCATGGGCTGGGATGCCTTCGGGATGCCCGCCGAAAACGCCGCCATCAAGGCCAAGACCCACCCGGCCAAATGGACTTACGAGAACATCGACTACATGCGCCGCCAGCTCAAGAAGCTGGGCTTTTCCTATGACTGGTCCCGGGAGTTCGCCACCTGCGACCCGTCCTACTACCGCTGGGAGCAGCTCTTTTTCGTGCAGATGTACAAGCGGGGGCTGGCCTACAAGAAAAAATCCTACGTGAACTGGTGCGGGACCTGCCAGACCGTTCTGGCCAATGAGCAGGTGGAGGACGGAGCCTGCTGGCGCTGCGACCAGCCTGTCGTTCAAAAAGAGATGGAACAGTGGTTCTTCAAGATCACCGATTACGTGGAAGAGCTGCTGGACTATCTGGACAAGCTGCCCGGCTGGCCGGAGCGGGTTCTGACCATGCAGCGCAACTGGATCGGCAAAAGCCACGGCAGCACCATCCTCTTTCCCCTGGAATCGGGAACCGGGAGCATCGAGGTCTTCACCACCCGGGCCGACACCCTCTTCGGAGCCACCTTCATGAGCCTGGCTCCGGAACATCCCCTGGTGGACGAGTTGTGTCGGGGTACGGGGCAGGAAGAGGCCGTGCGCGCCTTTGTGGAGCGGGCAAAGCAGGCCAAGCGCGGCGAAAGGGCCGCCGACCTGCTGGAAAAGGAAGGCGTCTTCACGGGGGCTTATTGCATCAATCCCATGACCGGCGCCAAGATGCCCATCTTCGTGGCCAACTTCGTGGTCATGGAATACGGTACGGGCGCCGTGATGGCCGTTCCGGCCCATGATCAAAGGGATTTTGAATTTGCCCGCAAATACGATCTTCCCATCAAGGTGGTGATCAAGGAAAGCGCGGAAGCCCCGGCACCGGATCCCTCCACCATGGACCAGGCTTTCGAAGAGGACGGGGTCCTGGTGGATTCCGGCGACTTCACGGGCATGACGTCCCCGCAGGCCCGGGAAGCCATCACCAAGGCCCTGGAAGCCAAGGGACAGGGGGGGCTCACGGTGCAGTACCGGCTTCGGGACTGGGGCATCTCCCGCCAGCGCTATTGGGGGGCTCCCATCCCGATCATCTACTGCGACGCCTGCGGCACGGTTCCCGTGCCCGAAGAGGATCTTCCGGTGGTGCTGCCCCTGGATCTGGAAATGCCCGAAAACGGGGCGTCTCCGCTGCCCATGAGCGAGGAATTCGTCCGCACCACGTGCCCCCAATGCGGAAAGCCGGCCCGGCGGGAGACGGACACCATGGACACCTTCGTGGAATCGTCCTGGTATTTCGCCCGGTTTTCCTGTTCCGACTACGACAAGGGTCCCCTGGACCCCGAGCGGGTGGGCTATTGGATGCCCGTGGACCAGTACATCGGGGGGATCGAGCACGCCGTCCTGCACCTGCTCTACTCGCGGTTTTTCACCAAGGTCCTTCGGGACATGGGATACCTGAAGGTGGACGAGCCGTTCACCAACCTGCTCACCCAGGGCATGGTGATCAAGGACGGGGCCAAGATGAGCAAATCCAAGGGCAACGTGGTGGACCCGGACGACATGATCCAGGCCTACGGTGCCGACACCGTCCGCCTTTTCTGTCTCTTTGCGGCGCCTCCCGAAAAGGAACTGGAATGGAGCGATCAGGGCGTGGAAGGGGCTTCCCGGTTCCTCGGGCGCGTCTGGCGGCTGGTGCACGACAATCTGGAAGGCCTGAAAGGGGCCGATCCCTACGATGGCCGAGCCCCGCTGAGCCCCCGGTTGCAGGCCCTTCATCGAAAGACCCACCAGACCATCAAGAAGGTGACGGAGGACATCGAGCAGCGCTTCCACTTCAACACGGCCATTGCGGCCGTCATGGAACTGGTGAACCAGATCTACGCCGTGCAGGACAAGGCCTCCCGGGAAGCCGCCTATTGGCCGGTGATGCGCGAGGCGGTGGAGGCCGTGGTGCTTCTGCTTTCGCCCATGGCACCGCACATCGCTGAAGAACTCTGGGAACGGCTGGGCAAGGCGCCCAGCGTTGCCAAGGTTCCCTGGCCCGCCTGGCGCGAAGAGGCTCTCCAGGCGGAAGAGATCCTGGTGGTTGTCCAGGTGAACGGTAAGCTTCGAGGCCGTTTGACGGTTCCTGCCGACATCAGCAACGAGGAACTGGAGAAGGCGGCCCTGGCGGATGCCAAAGTACAGAGCTTCCTCGAAGGCAAACCGATCCGGAAGGTGATCGTGGTCCCCAAAAAACTCGTCAACATCGTGGTTTAGTGTGAAAGAGAACCGCGAATGAACGCGAATAGACGCAAATCTTCTTAGTTGTAGGGACTGCGAAGGCTGCAATGAGGGTGCCCGGTAATACACTGGGCGCGCAGTGACTCATAGAGAATGGCATATCGCGGCGTTCCGACAAATGCCCTTGCTCCGGCCCGCTCTTTCATCCATGCGGGGTGGCGCGAGGGAGACCATCACCGTTAGTGTGAAGCCCTACGGGGACGATTCTTTGTCATGGCGGGGTCCCAAAGGGCGAGCCTGAAGCCCGCCCCCGACAAAACCCATGGACCTTTCGGGCAGGGGCGGGGTTTATCCCCGCCCGCTCATGGCGTGGTGATCAAGAAACCCGATGGAAAAATCGCCCGGTTCTGGTGATCGAATGCGGCCAAGGAACCCGAACGGGCGGCAATGCCGTCGGACAGGCGGCAGGCCTTCGTGTGGCTCAGTGGGGAGGGACGCTGTGGGAACGTACCGCCGGCTCATCCTCTGTGTGGCGCTTTTCCTTCTTTGCGCCGGGTGCGGCTACCATTTTGCTGGAGAAGGACAGGGCCCGGAACCCGGGATCTCCACGCTGGCGATTCCCGTCTTCGAGAATCTGACGGCCGAGCCGGGCCTGGAACCGATTTTCACGGGCGCCCTTCGCCGTGAATTTCTTCTTCGCAGCCGGATCAGGCTGGTTCCCCGCCGGGAGGCCGAGGCCGTTTTCCTGGGCCGCATCACCCGCCTGTCCACGTCTTCGGTGGCCCATCGAAAATCGCAGGATACGATCCTGACGCGCCTTTCGGTCACCCTGGATGTGCGCTGCGTTGACAATCGAACCCAAAAGGTGCTCTGGCAGGATCGTTCCCTCACCTACTATCAGGACTACATCCAGGATTCGGATCCCCTGGTGTCCTTCCAAAACCGTCGGGAGGCTCTGGAGACCGCGGCCAGGGACTTGGCCGTGCGGATCCATGACCGTTTCCTGAGCCGCTTCTGAGCTTCCATGGACAGTCGGACCTTCATCGCAAGCCTCCGGGAGCGTCCCCGCCCGGTGTACCTCTTCAAAGGAGAGGAGCCGTTCCTGATGGACCAGGCGTGGCAGGCGCTTCTCTCCGCCCTGGGCCGTTCTTCCAAGGGCGGCTCCATCCGGGGGGAGCGTTTTTCCGCACGCGAGGTGGCCGCTGCGGAGGTGGTGGCTCGACTGCGCACGCTGTCGCTCTTTGCTCCCATAAGAGCGGTGCTCGTACGGGATGTGGACGCATGGCCGGGGGAGCAGCGGGAGATCCTGCACGACTATCTTCGCAAGCCCAATCCCCGATCCTGTTTCGTGGCGTGCGTGGCTTCCAAGAAGGCGTGGAAGGAACTGGAACGGCTGGCGGGGGAGCACGGTGCCGTGGTGGAGTTCAGAGGGCTCCACGAAAGGCAGATTCCCGGTTGGATCCGGGATCGGGCGGCGGCCCAGGGAAAGCGGATCTCGCTCCAAACGGCCGGGCTCCTCATGGCGAAGGTGGGCGCGGACCTACAGAATCTGGAAAAAGAGCTGGAAAAGCTGGGTCTCTATGTGGACGATCGCCCGGAGATCCTCGATGAGGATGTGGAGGCGGTGGTGGCCCACCAGCACACGGACAATATCTTCAAGCTCATGGAATACGTGGGAGAAAAACGGGCCGCGGAAGCCTTTCTCTGCCTGCGGGGGCTGCTTCTTTCCGGCGACGCCCCCTTGAGCATCCTGGCCCTGCTGGCCCGGCAGGTCCGGTTGGTCTGGCAGATCAAAGACGGTTTGGAACGCGGACAGTCCGCTGCCCAGTTGGCCAAAACCTTGCGCCTGCCTCCCTTTGTGGTGGAACGGCATGCCCGGCAGGCGCGCCGGTTCTCGCACGACGCCCTCAGCACCCTGCACGGCGCCATCCTCCAGACGGACTTGCGACTGAAGACCACGGGCCTGGATCCGGAAAAAGCCCTGGAAAGCCTCATCTACCGCCTCTGCAGGTAGCCCGGTTCCGCTTCCCGTCCGGGGAAAAGCCGATTGAGACCGCCTTGCAAAAGAAAAACGGACGACCCCTTTCGGCGTCGTCCGCCTCCTATCCGTGCCCGGTGGCGTGGAGCCCGCGGGAATCCCGGAGCTCAGGCGCTTTGAGCCGCCTTCAGGGCGTTCACCTTGCGGGCCAGCCGGGAAATCTTTCTGGAAGCGGTGTTCTTGTGGATCGTGCCCTTGGAAGCCGTCTTGGCGATGATGGAGCTCGCCTCCCGAAACCGCTGTTCGGCCAGTTCCAGACTCTGGGCCTTCAGGGCCTCTTCCAGGGCCTTGATGGCCGTCTTCATGCGGGTCTTGCGGGAGCGGTTCCGCACCCGCCGGATCTCGCTCTGCTTCGCGCGTTTGAGTGCCGATTTGTGGTTAGCCAAAACCCCTACCTCCTTAAGCTGCTCACCGTCTTTCTATAGCCAGTGTCCGTGTTCCGTTCACGATCTTGGCACAGGGAACACAGCCTTTTAGCGGTTGCCGTCGAGGATGTCAAGCGCTGTTCTCGTCCGAGCCGCGGCCAAAACGGCGGCCAAGTTTTCCGTTACGGGCGAATCTCCACCACCTGGAAGTTTCGAACCCCTTTGGGGGTCTGCACCTTCACCTCGTCGCCCTCTTCCTTTCCGATGAGCGCCTTGCCCAGGGGAGAGGTTACCGAAAGGGTGCCGGCCTGAATGTCCGCTTCGTAGGGGCCCACGAGCTTGTAGGCCAGCTCTTCGCCCGTGTCCAGATCTTCCAGGACCACGGTGAGCCCGAACATGGCCTTCCCGCCGTTGAGGCCCGGCTCGACGATTTCGCACTGGGACAACTTGGTCTGGAGATCGGCGATCCGTCCCTCGATGAGAGCTTGCTTTTCCTTGGCTGCTTCGTATTCGGCGTTTTCGGACAAATCGCCGTGCCCCCGCGCCTCCTCGATGGCTCGGATGACCTTGGGCCGTTCTTCCTTTTGAAGCCGCTGCAGTTCCTGCCGCAGCCGCTCGTAACCTTCCCGTGTAATGGGAACTCTTTGCATGATCCGCCTCCAGGTTCTTCAAAGTGAGCCAAGGTTTATAAGCAATGGGAGGGGGTGTCAAGATGAATTGGTTTTTCGCTCCCGGTCCGGCGGGAATCGTGGTACATATACAAAGATTGAGCCATGTCCTTCTTTTTCCACCGAATCGAGGAGCATGATGGCGTTCGAGAGAAAAGATTTGCTGGGTATTCGCGACCTGAGACCGGACGAGATCCAGACGATCCTGGATACGGCCGAATCCCTCCGTGAGATCAACCAGCGGGCCATCAAGAAGGTGCCGACCCTGCGGGGCAAGACGGTGGTGCACCTTTTCTATGAACCCAGCACGCGGACCCGCACATCCTTCGACATCGCGGCCAAGAGGCTGAGCGCGGACACCTACAGCATCTCCACGTCCACCAGTTCCATGGTGAAGGGAGAGACCTTCCTCGACACCATCAAGAACCTGGAAGCCATGGGGCCGGATGTGTTCGTGATCCGCCATTCGGCGTCGGGCACTCCCCACCGGATCGCCGGGCGCACGTCGGCCTCGGTGATCAACGCGGGCGACGGCATGCATGAACATCCGTCCCAGGCGCTCTTGGACATGCTGACCATCCGCCAGAAAAAGGGGCGCCTGGAAGGGCTCAACGTGCTTATCGTGGGGGATATCGCTCACAGCCGCGTGGCCCGGTCCAATATCTGGGGGCTCACCAAGATGGGCGCCCACGTGGTGCTTTGTGCGCCGCCCACCCTGTTGCCGGCCGAGGTGGATTCCCTGCCGGTCAAGGTTTCCCATCATTTGGACGCGGTGATCGGAGCAGCGGACGTGATCATGGTCCTGCGGCTCCAGAAGGAGAGACAGGGCCAGGGGCTCTTGCCGTCGCTTCGCGAGTACGCCGTCTACTACGGCGTGGATGCAAAGAAGCTGGAAAGAGCCAAGGACGACGTGCTCATCCTGCACCCGGGCCCCATGAACCGAGGGGTGGAGATCAGCCCCGAGGTGGCGGACGGGCCCTATTCGGTCATCCTGGACCAGGTGGCCAACGGGGTGGCGGTGCGCATGGCCCTGCTCTATCTGCTGGTTCACAGGGAGGCGCCCTCGGCGGAGGGCTGAAAGGCCGGCGAAATCGGAACGTGAGGATGAACAAGTGAAAAGGGCACACATGATCCTGCGCTCGGCGCGCATTCTGGACCCGGAACGGGGGCTCGATACGGTGGGCGACGTGGTGATCCGGGACGGCACCCTGGAGGCGGTGGGCTCCCCGGGCCTTTCTCCCGAGGAGGCGGAGGGCCTGGAGGTCATCGACGCCGGCGGCAAGTGGGTGGTGCCGGCCCTGGTGGACATGCATGTGCATCTTCGCGAGCCGGGCGAGGAGTACAAGGAGACCATCGAAACGGGGACGGCGGCGGCCGTGGCCGGAGGCTACGGCGCTTTGGCCTGCATGCCCAACACCCGTCCCGTCAACGATTCGGCGGCGGTGACGGAATTCATCCGGCGCCGGGCCCGGGAGCAAGGCCACTGCCGCGTTTATCCCGTGGGGGCCATCAGCAAGGGGCTGGAAGGAAAGGAACTGGCGGAGTTCGGAGAGCTGCGCGAAGCGGGAGCCGTGGCCGTCAGCGACGACGGGCGCCCGGTGATGGACTCCCTGTTGATGCGCCGGGCCATGGAGTATGCCCAGGCGTTCGATCTGGTGGTGATCAGCCATGCGGAAGACCTCCAACTGGCCCGAGGGGGCCTCATGAACGAAGGGGCCGTTTCCACCCGGCTGGGACTGCGGGGAATCCCGGCAGCGGCGGAGGCCGTCATGGTTGCCCGGGATCTTTTGCTGGCCGAACTCACCGGGGGAGCCCTGCACATCGCCCACGTGAGCACGGAAGCGTCGGTGCGGTTGATTCGGGAAGCCAAGAGCCGAGGGGTCCGGGTCACCTGTGAGACGGCGCCTCATTACTTCACTCTGACCGATGCGTCCCTGGAAGGATTCGACACCGTCTTCAAGGTGAACCCGCCGCTGCGCTCCCGGCGCGACCTGGAGGCTGTCCGGGAGGGGCTGGCAGACGGGACCATCGATGCGGTGGCCACGGACCATGCGCCGCACAGCGTGTTGGAAAAGGATACGGAATTCGAGTACGCGGCCAACGGGATGATCGGTCTGGAGTCGGCCCTGCCGTTGGTGCTCCAGCTGATTCGAGACGGGATCGGGGGGCCGTTGGAGATCCTCGCCAAGGTCACCTGCAATCCCGCCCGGATATTGGGGATCCCCATGGGGAGCCTGCGGGCCGGCACCCCGGCCCATCTGACCCTGATCGATCCCGAAGAAGAAACCGTGATCGATGTTGACAAGTTCCGCTCCAAGGCACGCAATTGCCCCTTCGCCGGATGGCGTGTGAAGGGGCGGGCGCTCCTGACCATCGTCGACGGAGTGGTGCGCTATTCACTGTAGCGGGGAAGGCATGGCGGATCCGGCCGGGGCACGTATTCTGGTGGTGGATGACGAGAGGAGCATGCGCGAGTTTCTGGAGATCATGCTCCAGAAGGACGGCTATGAGGTCCACTGCGCCGCCGATGGCCTGGAGGCCATGGAATGTCTGAAAGAACGGAAGTTCGATCTCGTCATTACCGACATCCGCATGAAGCCCGTGGACGGCTTGGAGGTTCTCAAACAGACCAAGAGCCTGTCTCCTTCCACCGTGGTGATCATCATATCCGCCTATGCCAGCACGGAAACGGCCGTGGCGGCCATGAAAGAGGGCGCCTACGACTACCTTCCCAAGCCCTTCAAGATCGACGAGATGCGCAACGTCATCCGAAGCGCGCTCCTGAGCCGCGGCCAGGACGCCCCGGCGCGGCCCCGCGAGGGGCCCCTCTACTTCGGATGCCTCATCGGGGAGAGTTCCCCGATGAAGAAGGTTTACGAGCTGATCGAAAAGGTGTCCGCCACCAGCAGCAACGTGCTCATTACGGGAGAGAGCGGCACGGGAAAAGAGCTGGTGGCCAAGGCCATCCACGGGCAGAGCGCCCGGGCGAAGAAGCCGTTCGTCGCCGTCAACTGTGCGGGCGTGCCGGAATCGCTCATCGAAAGCGAGCTTTTCGGTTATCGCCGGGGCGCGTTCACCGGGGCCGGAGCGGACCGCAAGGGCCTGGTGGAAGCCGCCGAGGGCGGAACCCTTTTTCTGGACGAAATCGGGGAGTTGTCGCCCGCCCTCCAGGTGAAGCTCCTGCGCGTGGTCCAGGAGAAGACCATCCGCATGATCGGGGACACCACCGATATCCCGGTGGACGTGCGCATCATCTCCGCCACCAACCGGGACCTGGAACAGATGGTCATCGACGGCCGGTTCCGGGAGGACCTCTACTACCGGTTGAACGTGATCCAGCTTCGGCTGCCGCCCCTTCGGGAACGCCGGGAGGATATCCCGCTCCTTGCGGACCATTTCCTGGCCAAGTTCTGCCGGGAGTTCGGGAAGGACATCCGGAAGATCTCCTCGTACGCCATGGACATTCTCAAAAGCTACGACTTTCCCGGGAACGTGAGGGAGCTGGAGAACATCATTGAGCGCGGCGTGGCCCTGGAGTCGTCCAGCATCATCCTGCCGGAGAGCTTGACCTTGGCCGCCCACAAAAGGGCGCAGCGGGGCCGGGTGGAATCGGACGGCCCGGTTCTGCCGCCCGACGGCATGGATTTGGACCACTACCTGGCCGACATGGAAAAGAGCCTGCTTGTCCAGGCCCTGGACCGGAGCGGCGGGGTGAAGCAAAAGGCCGCGGAACTCCTGGGCCTCAGTTTCCGCTCCTTTCGCTACCGCCTCGTCAAATACGGCCTGTCCGCGGCCGAAGATTCGGAATAATCCTCGAAGACTTCCCCACCTACCAGTCCAAGGCGAGAAAACAGGCGTAGGTCAGTCCCGACAGAAGCGTGAGAACGGAAATGGACGTGGCGGCCAGTTCCTGGTCCCCTCCCGCTTCGGAGGCCATGATGTAGGTAACGGTGGCGGGAGGGGCGGCCAGGAGGATCAGAGCGGGCAGGCGGAAATCGGCGGGAACGTCCAGCCAGCCCATGAAGACCAAACCGATGAGGGGCAGGGCCGTGAGCTTCAAAAGGCCGATGCCCAGGATCGAGGTCATCCGTTTTCGGGCCGCTCCGAAGGAGAAGGAAGTGCCAATGAGCAGCAGCGCCATGGGCAGAGCCATGCCGGACAGGATGTCCAGGGATCGGGACAGGGCGGTGTGGAGCGGGATCTTCAGGAAGGAGCAAAGAACGCCGGCCAGCACGGATAAAATGATGGGGTTGGTCGCCACTTGACGCAGCATGGCTGCTGAATGGGGCTTCGAGGGACCTGCTTTTTCGCGTCGATTTTGGGGCGGGAACGCGAAAACGCCGATGGCCAGAACGTTTTGGGCGACGATGAGAAAGCTGCTGAGCAGCGCCGTCTGAGCGAAGGCCCTTTCCCCCAGGGCATAATAGGCGATGGCATAGGCCATGTATCCGAGATTCCCGTGGAAGGTGCTGTGTACAAAGGTCTTTCGAGACGGCGGGGCGAGCCCGAAGAGGCGCACCGCGAGCAGGGAGAAGGCGAACAGGGTCGCCAGGGCCAGGAGAATGCTGGTCACTGCGTGAGGTTCGAAGTTTTCCGAAAAGGAGGACCGGGCCACTTTATGGAAAAGCATGGCTGGAACGGCCACGTAGAAGACCAGGCGGTTGGCCGCCTGGATGAAGGCCGGTCCGATGAAGGCGCGGCGGGTGAGCAGATAGCCCAAGAGGATGATGGAAAAGACGGGCAGGATGTTGTTGACGAAGACGGAAACCACGGGCATCCTCCGGTGACGGATCGGGAAGAGCAGGGAGCCGCGAAAAGGCTTGACCTTTCCTCACCCGGGTTTTAATAGACTCCAGGATCTCAGAAATAAAGCAATTTTGGAATGCGGAGTGAATTCAATGGCAAAAGATGTGAACAAAGACGAATTGATGGAAGATTTCGAGGACGACAGCCTGGAGCTGGACGACGACTCTGAGCTGAGCTTCGACGACGAAGAGGAGGATCTGATCCTTGATGACGAGGATGAGGATCTCATTCCTTCCGTCCTGTACAAGGGCATCAGCAAACCCAAGACGGAAGACGACTGGCGCCAGCTCCTCCTGGAGGCCAGCTCCGACGGTGTTCCCGAGTACCGCATGGAAGACACCTACAAGGAAGGGGACCTGATCTTCCATCCCAAGTTCGGCTTGGGGGTGGTGAGCAAGGTGATCACCCCGAAGAAGATGGAAGTGGTCTACGAGGCGTCCAGGAAGCTCATGGCCATGAACGTGCAGCCCCCGGCCAAGGATTAAGCCGACCGGGTTGTGCGGATTGAGAAGGAAGCGCGGAGAGCCTCCCGAAGCGGGAGGCTCTTTTTTTGTGTTGAACGCCGGGTGTTCCTGTCCCAGCCCCGAAGGGGTGTGCTGGGATCCAGGCGGTCCCTTTCACATTGCCGGGCGGTCTGGGGGGGCATCGCAGTGCAGGATGGGAGCCAGGCCGTTGCGCACCGCGTCCAGGAGAAAGGGATGAACGCGGGGCGATCCGGCGACGATGTGGCCCGTTTCCACATGGGTCGTTCCGCCCCAGAAGTCGGACACAACGCCGCCGGCTTCGGTCACAAGGAGAGAACCGGCCGCCACGTCCCAGGGTTTGAGGCCCATCTCCCAAAAACCATCCAGCCGGCCCGCGGCCGTGTAGGCCAGATCCAAGGCGGCGGACCCGGCGCGGCGGATGCCGCTTACTTCCGTGAAGATTTCCTGGAAGACACGGAGGTAGGGGGTAAGCAGGTCCTTGCGGCGGAAGGGAAAACCGGTGGCCACCAGGGCTTCCGCCACGGAGGCCTGGTGACGGATGCCGATTGCAAGTCCATTGAGTGTGGCCCCTTCGCCCCGGACCGCCTCGAAAAGCTCCCGGCGAACCGGGTCCAGGACCCAGCCCAGCACGGGGATTCCTTCCACCAGAAACGCCATGGAGACGGCGACCATGGGGAAACCGTGGATGAAGTTGGTGGTGCCGTCCAGGGGGTCCACGAGCCACTGCAGGGACGCCGCCGCCGGGGGCTCTTCCATCTCCTCGGAAACCACTTCATGGTGCGGAAAGGCGCTCTTCAGCCGGCGCACGATGAGGTCCTCGCAGAGGCGGTCCACTTCGGTGACGTAATCGAAGGCGGCCTTGTTGCGGACGGTGCCGGGGCCCTTGCCGTCCATCCGTCTTCTGATGAGGGCTCCCGCTTCCAGGACCGTCAGCCGGCCCACCCGCAGGATCGACTGTTTTTCCTCTTGGTTCAGGGGGAAGGGGTCTGCCGTGCTGTTGTTCTTGTTCACCAACGCCTCCTTGCAAATCTCTAACACCACCGTGGTCTCGGTTCCCTGTGCGGGGGTGCCGGGCCCGGATCGGCTCCCGTTCCAACCTTGGATCCTCCCTGCGTTGACAAGAGGGGGGGATCGGGACATCATGAGCGCACTCCGGCACCGCCAGGGCCCGCTCATGCGAGCCGCCGCGAGCCCGTTGGGAAAACCGCTTGTTCGCCGGGAGAAAGCTTACATGAAGATCGACGTGCATGCCCATATCTTTCCGCCCGAGGTGATTGCCGAAAGGGAGAAGTTCTTCCACCGGGAGCCGGCCTTCGAGGCCCTCTACCGGTCGGCCAAGTCCCGGCTCGTCGATGCCGAAACCCTGGTGGAGGCCATGGATGAGGGCGGGATCGATGTCACGGTCGTCTTCGGTTTTCCCTGGCGCCAGGAGCACTTGGCCCGGCGGCACAACGACTATGTTCTGGAGGCGGCGGCTCGTTTTCCCGGCCGGATCCTCCCCATGGTCTGCTTCGATCCCACCTGTCCGTACGCCCTTCCGGAAGCTCGGCGCGGGCTGGAGGCCGGTGCCGTGGGGCTCGGCGAGTTGGCCGTCTACGAGGCGTGTGCGGAAGAAGAGGTGTTGCATCGATACGAGGAGCTGGCCGCCTTGTGCCGTGAGAAAACGGCGGTGCTGCTGGTGCATGCCAACGAGCCTGTGGGCCACATCTATCCGGGCAAGGCGCCCATGGGCCTCAAATTCTACTACGAGTTGGCGCGCCGAACCCGGGGGGTGCCCCTGATCCTGGCCCACTGGGGCGGGGGGCTCTTCTTCTTCGAAAGGCTCAAGAGGGAGACCCGGGACGTGCTTTCCCACGTGTTCTATGATACCGCCGCGTCTCCTTTTCTGTACCATCCGGAAATCTATCGGGAGGCTGTTCGGACGGCGGGAGCGAACCGCGTCCTGCTGGGAACCGACTACCCTCTTCTTTCCGTGGCCCGGTATGAACGCGAGATGGCGGATGCGGGCCTGGACGAGCGGGAGCGGGCGGCGATCCTGGGGGACAACGCCGCCCGGCTCTTCGGTTTGCCGGTGGAGTGAACGACCACACGTGCCGGGGAGGAGGCTGATCGGGAGGTTTTCAGCGGAAACCGGGGATGGGATGGCTCCTTTTTGTGGCCGAGGGGCTTGAATCCCGTAGGAAGATGCCCTCGCCCTAAACTGAGCGATTTTTTCTTCGGTTGTCTCTTACACAACGTGATTAGCGGGCGGGGATAAACCCCGCCCGCTAATCACTCAATGGGTCCGCGCCTTTTGTAGGGGCGGGCTTTACGCCCGCCCTTCCGGACCTGTCCATAAGAAAGAATCGTCCAATTCCGGCTCGCAACTCCATGAGTCTCCGGGACAAAGGCTCAACAGTATGCCCGTTGCCCGGAGATCATTGGCGCAGCTCCCGCGCAAGCGGAAGTCCATAAGTTGCCGGAAATGCTGGATCCCCGCTCCCCGTTCAAGCCGGGGGCAAGGCTCGCGGGGATGACGAATGGGGGTTGAACGGCGCCGATCAATCGTTTTCGGAAAGTCTCGTCGGGACCTGTAGGGGCGAACGATCATTCGCCCCTACAGGTGGGGGTTTCGGGGACTGCTTCTTATGGCGGCTTGCAACCGAACCAAGGAACAAATCGAGGCGAACCCGGAACTCCGTGGGATCCATCTTCAGGTGTCGATGAGGCTCTCCTGGAGCAGCTCCAGATCGTCCACCTCTTCTTCCAGATAGGCCTTGAGCTTCTTCTTGAGCCGGCTTTCGATCTGGCGGATCCGTTCCCGGCTGATCCCGAACTGGTCGCCGATTTCCTGAAGCGTCAAGGGGTCTTCGGCCAGGAGGCGCTTGTCGAAGATGACGGCCTCCTTGTCCTTGAGGCCTTCGCGGAAGCGCATCAGCTTCTCATGGAGGATGGCCTTGGCCTCCTGGTCCGCCAGTTGCTCGTCCACGGGGGTGACCTGGGCGGGCAGAAAGGCCTTGTGCGTGTCGGTGGAATCGTGGTCGAGGGGGGCGTCCAGGGAGATCTCGCCTCCCGTCAGTCGGATGTCCATCTCGGTGACTTCCGATTCCTTCACATCCAGCCGCTGGCTCAGCAGCTTGGGGGTCGCTTCGATCCCCTGGGCCTCCAGTCGCTCCTTTTCCTTCCGAAGGTTGAAGAAAAGCTTTCTCTGGGCCTGGGTGGTCCCGATCTTGACCAGCTTCCAGTTGTCCATGATGAACTTGATGATGTAGGCCTTGATCCAGAAGGAGGCGTAGTAGGAAAACTTGTAGCCCCGGTAGGGGTCGAATTTCTTGACGGCCTGCATGAGGCCGATGTTCCCCTCCTGGATGAGGTCCATCAGGTTCTGCATCCAGTGGCGCTGGAAGTCCATGGCGATCTTGACCACCAGGCGGAGATTGGAGGTCACCAGTTTGTAGGCGGCGTCCAGGTCGCCTTTTTCCCGGTAACGAATGGCGAGCTGGGTCTCCTCTTCCCGGGTCAGCAGGGGATAACGCTTGATTTCTTCCAGATAGGCCCGAAGTGTGTCATAGGGTTGGGGCCAGGCCTTTTCGGGAGGTTCGACCTTCACCCCATCGCCTTGGGAAGGGACATCCACCACTTCAGGCTTGGTATCTTCGTCCTTGAGTGCCTTCTTGCTTTTTGCCATCTTCTGCACCCCGTCTTCTCTTGTGCTCTTCGGTTTCATGCACCGGCCATACTAACATAATTCCGCCGAAACACCACTAGAGCTTGCGTTTTGGGCCCGTCTTTTCTATAAGGCAGATTTCGTACCACTCCGATCCGTCAGCCACCCAACAGCAGGAGCCGAACGCCTTGATCTCCAAGCTCGTGCCGCCCCACATCGCGGCCATCGAACCGTACCCGCCCGGAAAGCCCATGGAGGAGCTGGAGCGGGAACTGGGTATTGTGGGTTCCATCAAGCTTGCCAGCAACGAAAATCCCCTGGGACCGTCCCCCAAGGCCCTGGAAGCCCTGCGGGAAAAGCTCGGAACGCTCCACCGCTATCCGGATGGCAGCGGCTACTATCTCAGACGCCGGATCGCTGAAAAGTTCAAGGTGCCCATGGATGGTGTGGTCCTGGGCAACGGGTCCAATGAGATCATCGAGCTGGTGATCCGCACCTTCGTGCGGCCGGGCCTGGAAGTGATCGTGCCCAATCCGTCCTTTCTGGTCTATCGGCTCAGTGTGCAATGTGTCGGGGGGGCCGTGGTTTCTGTGCCGCTTCGGGACATGAGGATCGACCTGGAGGGCGTCCTGAAGGCCGTGACCGACCGCACGCGGCTCATCTTCATCAACAATCCCAACAATCCCACGGGCACGGTTCTTCCCAAGAGCGAATTCGAGGCCTTTCTGGACCGGGTGCCGGCGGATGTTCTCCTTGTGATCGACGAGGCCTACATCGAGTTCGCAGACCCTGAAAAGACCTTCTCGGGCCTGGACTATCTCGACCGCCGGGGGCCTTGGATCGTGGTGGCAAGGACCTTTTCCAAGGCCTACGGCCTGGCGGGCCTGCGGGTCGGCTACGGGGTCATGGACCCTGCCGTGGCCGATTATCTCCACCGTGTGCGCCAGCCGTTCAATGTGAGCACCCCGGCTCAGGCTGCGGCGTTGGCGGCTCTGGACGACGACGCCTTCCTGGAAAAGAGTCGCGCCTTGGTGCGGGAAGAGCTTCCACGGCTCTACGAGCGGCTACGGGAAATGGGGCTGGAGGCCCTCCCGACCCAGGCCAACTTCTTTCTCATCCGCATGCCCGTGGATGCCAAGGTGATCTACCAGGCCATGCTGCGTGAAGGGGTCATCGTTCGGGCCATGAACGCCTACGGTCTGCCCGATTGTATCCGGATCAACGTGGGCACGCCGGAGGAAAACGGGCGTTTTCTCCGCACTCTGAACAAGGTCTTGCAAGATCTGAACGCTCCGAAAGGAAACGACTGATCGATGGTGATCGCAGTGGACGGTCCCGCCGGGGCGGGAAAGAGCACGGTCTGCCGCCGTTTGGCCAAGGCTCTGGGGGCCGTTTACCTGGATACCGGCGCCATGTACCGGGCCGTGGCCTGGGCCCTGGACAAGCGTGGGATGGCCGACGCGCCCGATGAACGGATCCGCTCGGAACTGGCTGCGCTCCCCCTGGAGTTCCGCATGGAAGGCGAGGGTCTGGCCGTCTACTGGCAGGGAAAGCCCCTGGGGGATGAAATCCGTACCCCGTCCGTTTCCCGAACGGCATCGCTCGTTTCCCAGCGGCGTCCGGTCCGGGACTTTCTCACCCGCCTGCAGCGCGATCTGGCCCGAGGCCGGGATGTGGTGGTGGAAGGACGGGACATGACCACCGTGGTCTTCCCGGACGCGGAACTCAAGGTCTTTCTCACCGCTTCCGACCGGGTGCGGGCCGAAAGACGTTGGGCGGAATACCGGCAAAAGGGCCTGTCGGCGGATTTGGAAGAGATTTTGCGCCAGATCCAGGAAAGGGACGCCGCCGACTCCCAACGGTCCTTGGCTCCCCTCAGGCCCGGAGAAGGTGCGATTATTGTGGATACTTCCGACCTTTCCATCGACCAGGTGGTGGAACAACTGGCGCGTTTGGCATTCGAAGCAAGGAAAAAAGCGGGAAAACGGGAAGGGTCTTCATAAATTTGCATTGTCAACGGCCTAGGGGTCTGCTAGATTGCCCTGCCAGTAAGAAGGACCCATGCTGAGCCATGGGTCGAATCCTGACAAGGGGGTAGTGAGCTACATGACCACGAAAGACACCAACGAAACTTTTGACAACCAGTACCATGAAACGGAAAGCCCGATAGCGGATCGCGCCGCCGGGATGGACCCCGAGGACATGGAGGAAATGTCCTTTGAGGCCCTGTATGAGCAGAGCTTCGGGAACATCCAGGAGGGCGAGGTGGTGCGCGGGCGGGTCGTCCAGATTTCGGACGACTATGTGATGGTGGACATCGGCTACAAGTCCGAAGGCGAGATTCCCATTGCCGAATTCCGGGATGAGGAAGGAAACCTCATGGTCGGCATCGGCGATGAGGTGGACGTGCTGCTCGAATACCACGACGACGACGAAGGAACGATCTTTCTCTCCAAGGAGAAAGCTGAAAAGATAAAGGTCTGGGACGACATCAGCCGCATTTACAACGAGGACGGCGTCATCGAGGGACGGGTGGTCTCCCGCGTGAAGGGCGGCCTGGCCGTGGATATCGGCATCCAGGCCTTCGTGCCGGGGTCCCAGGTGGACCTTCGCCCCGTGCGCAATCTGGATTCTCTGATCGGGCAAACCTTCGAGTTCAAGATCCTCAAGTACAACAAAAAGCGCCGCAACGTGGTCTTGTCCCGCCGCGTGATCCTGGAAAAGGAGCGCGAGGAGCAGAAGGCCAAGACCCTGGCCGTTCTGGAAGAAGGCAAGGTCATGGAAGGCGTGGTCAAGAACATCACCGACTACGGGGTGTTCGTGGACCTGGGGGGCATCGACGGCCTGCTGCATATCACCGACATGAGTTGGGGCCGGGTGGGCCATCCTTCCGAGATGTGCCAGATTGGGGACACCATCAAGGTGAAGGTGCTCCACTTCGACCGGGAAAACGAGAGGGTTTCCCTGGGCCTCAAGCAGCTCCAGCCCGACCCGTGGACCAACGCGGCCGAAAAATACCCGGTGGGCACCAAGGTGATCGGCAAGGTGGTCAGCCTCACCGACTACGGCGCGTTCGTGGAGATCGAAGAGGGCATCGAAGGTCTCATTCATGTCTCCGAGATGTCCTGGACCCGCAAGGTCCGCCATCCGTCCAAGATCCTGAGCGTGGGCGACGAGGTGGAAGCGGTGATCCTGAGCATCGATCCCGACCGGAAGCGCATCTCCCTGGGTATCAAGCAGCTTGAGCCCAACCCGTGGGATGTGATCGCCGACAAGTACCCCGTGGGGACGGTGATTTCCGGCAAGATCAAGAACATCACCGACTTCGGCATCTTCATCGGGATCGATGAGGGGATCGACGGCTTGGTGCACATTTCGGACATCTCCTGGACCAAGCGCATCCGTCATCCTTCGGAAGTCTACAAGAAGGGTCAGGAAGTCCAGGCCATCGTGCTCAATATCGACAAGGAGAACGAGCGGTTCTCGCTGGGGATCAAGCAGCTCCAGCCGGATCCGTGGGAAAGCGTGCCTCAGCGCTATCCCGTGGGCAGCGTGATCACCGGCCCGGTGACCAACGTGACGGACTTCGGCCTGTTCGTGGAGCTGGAGGAAGGGATCGAAGGCCTGGTCCACGTGTCCGAAATCAGCAAGGACAAGGTGAAGAGCCCCAACGACGAATACAAGGTGGGAGATCGGGTGACGGCCAAGGTGATCAACATCTCCCCCAAGGAACGAAAGATCGGCCTTTCCATCAAGAAGGCCGAGGAGCAGGAGGACCGGTCCGATTACCGGGACTACATGAACAACGCCAGGGCCGCCACGTCCAATCTGGGCGAATTGCTCAAGGGCGAACTGGCCGCCTTGCAGAACGCCGAAAACTCCGACGATTGATCCCGAAGGCGGTGCGCCGTCACCGCCTTTTTTCCATTCGGATCCCTTCACTATCCACCCGGCTTGAGCCTTCGAGCCGGGTGCTCCTTTTTAAGGGGAGGCCGTCATGAAGGTGCGGAAGCTCTTCTGGTTTCTGATTGTAGTCCTGATCATCTTCCTCTTCCCTTTTGCCGCCCTCCTGGTGTGGTTCGCTCCCGCCGACTGGGACCTGACCGCATCGCCCAACCGGGTGGGGGTGGTGGAGGTGGACGGGATGATCAAGGACGCCCGGCCGACTCTGGAGTCCCTGGTCTCCTTTCGCAGGGACCCCAACGTCCGGGCCATCGTGGTGCGCATCGAATCCCCCGGCGGAGGGGTGGGGGCCAGCCAGGAGATCTATCGGGAAGTGCGAAGGACGGACAAGGAGAAGCCCGTGGTGGCTTCCTTGGGCGGCGTGGCGGCTTCCGGGGGCTACTACGTGGCGTCCGGCGCCCGTTACATCATCGCCAACCCGGGAACGCTCACCGGGAGCATCGGGGTGGTGGCCCATCTGCCCAACCTGGCCTCGCTCTTCGAAAAGGTCGGATACCGCACCGTGACCATCAAAAGCGGCCGATTCAAGGACGTGGGCAATCCCGGACGGGAAATGACCGACGAGGAACGGGCTTTGCTCCAGGAGACCATGGATGCCATGCACGCCCAGTTCATTCGGGACGTGGCGCGGGGGCGCGGCCTGGACGAGGAGCACGTACGGCGCATGGCGGACGGGAGGATCCTGTCGGGAGAGGCCGCGCTCACGTGGAAGCTGGTGGACGAGCTGGGAAACTTCCAGGATGCGGTGGCCAAGGCGGCGGAACTGGGAGGGATCCCGGGAGAGCCCCACGTGGTCTATGCGGAAAAGAAACGGCCTTCGCTCTTGGAATGGATTCTGGGAAAGAGCGGACTTGAAGGAATCCGTGAGACTCTCGACCCCGCCCTGAGCCCCCTTCGCTATCAACTGATCCTGTCGCCCTGACGGGCCGTGATGCCGGACCGTGAGGGGCGGAGAGGTTATGGGGGCGAAAAGTTTTTCGCCCCCACGATTTGCCGTTTTTTCAGGTCTGAAAGATCTCCACGTCGCCGCTGCCTTCGCGGAGGACTTCGGGGGCGTCCTCGATGAGGGAAATCACGCTGGAGGGACGGCCGGGCACGGGGCCTCCGTCCACGATCAGATCCAGGGAATGCCCCAGCACGTCCCGGATCTCATGGGGAGTTTCCAGGATGCGGCCGTCTTCGGGGTCGGTGGCACTGGTGCTGATGACGGGATGGCCCAGCTCCCGTACGATGGCCAGGCAGATGGGATGGTCGGGCACCCGGATGCCCACCGCCTTTCTCTTGGTGAGCATGATGCGGGGGACCAGCCGGGAACCTTCCAGGATGAAGGTGTAGGGGCCGGGCAGGAGCCGCTTCATGGTCTTGTAGGCGTAGTTGGTTACTTGGGCGTATTCGCTGATGTTCTTGAGGTCGCTGCAGATGAAGCTGAAGGGCTGATGAGGGGACCGGCGCTTCAGTTGGTAGATCTTTTCGATTGCCTGCTTGTTGAACAGGTCGCATCCAATCCCGTAATAGGTATCCGTGGGGTAGGCGATGATCCCTCCTTTGGCTAAGATGTCCGCAACCTGTTTGATTTTGCGCGGTTCCGGGTGTTGGGGATTGATTTCCAGGATCATAGGCATCCCTCTCCTTCTGTGATGAAGTGCGTCTGGAGGCCTCTTGCCGGGACGGATTTCGGCTGTCCGAGCCGATCCCCTCCGGATAAAGAGAGCACAACGGGAGTCAAAAGACAACAATGGGCGCGAATCCCCGGAATGCCCCAGACTCGACCGATTCCGCTCCGTGCCATGCCGCTCTGGATGTGGGGTCCCACACCATAAGGGTGCTGGTGGTGAAGGTTCCGGAGCCGGGTGTGCTGGTGCCGATCCTCCAGGAACGGCACATCGCCCGCCTGGCGAAGGATTACGAGGAACCGTCGGGCCTTTCCCGGGAGGCCATGGCCCGGGCCCTTTCCATCCTTCAGGGGGTGGCGGAACGGGTGGAGGCTTTCCGGCCCCGGACGATCCGAGCCGGCGCCACGGGCGTGGTGCGAAGGGCCGTCAACGGGCGGGACTTCCTGCGCCGTGCGGCCGAAGTCACGGGACTCCAGGTGCCGGTCCTGACGGAAGACGAGGAGGCGCTTCTGTCTCTTCGCGGGATGCTGGGCGTCCTCAAAAGACCGGAAGGTCCCCTCCTGGCTTTCGACCTGGGGGGCAGTTCCACCGAGTTTAGCCTGGCCATGCCGGGGGCCCAGGTTCCCTGCTGGACCACCAGTCTCTTTGTGGGGGCTGCCGTTCTGACCCAGCAATTCCTGGAAAGGGCGCCGGCTCCGCCCGAGGCGATCCGCAAGGCGCGCCGCCACGTCCGAGTCCTTCTGGGCCCGGTTTGCCGGGCGGTGAAGTCCGCCATGGGCCACCGACCGGACCGGTGGCCGGTGCTGGTGGGAACGGCGGGCACGGTGACCACGCTTGCGGCCATGCGCCTCGGCATGAGGGGCTATGTCCCGTATCGGATCAACAACCAGAGGCTCTCCGCCTCGTGGGTATGCCGGACGGTGGAGCGGCTCTCGGCCATGAGCCTGGAGCAGAGGCGCCGCATCCCGGGCCTGGAAGCTGGCCGCGAAGACATCATCCTGGGAGGAGCTCTCATTGTGGAGGAGATCCTGGCGGCCTTCGAAGCCGAGCAATTCATCGTCACCGACGCCGGCCTGCTGGAAGGGCTTCTGCTGGACGGCATCACCCGGCAGGGCCCCCGGACCGGGGCGGGAGGCGTTCCCTTGACATGGGAAATCAAATGGGATTAAAGGGCCCGCAACACCGAATCGCACAATCTTTTTCCAGCCTTCATGAATGGAGTGAAATCGATGGAGACCAAGACGACGGATCGAATCCCGGAGGCTTTAACCTTTGACGACGTGCTGCTCGTGCCCGCCTATTCGGAGGTGTTGCCGGCGGAAACGGATGTGAGCACCGTTCTGACGCCCCAGATCCCCATGCGCATTCCGCTCCTGAGTGCCGCCATGGACACGGTGACCGAAGCCGAGACGGCCATCAGCATGGCCCGGGAGGGAGGCATCGGCATCATCCACCGGAACATGAGCATTGAACGCCAGGCCCTGGAAGTGGACCGGGTGAAGAAGTCGGAAAGCGGCATGATCGTCGACCCCATCACGGTGGATCCCGATCAGCCCATCGGAGACGTGATGGATCTCATGGCCCGCTACCGCATCTCGGGCGTTCCCGTGGTGAAGGGCGACCAGCTGGTGGGCATCATCACTAACCGGGATCTCCGGTTCGAGACGGATCCGACCCGCAAGGTCTCGGAGCTCATGACCAAGGAGGATCTGGTCACGGCTCCCGTGGGCATTTCCCTGGAAGAGTCCAAGAAGCTCCTCCAGAAACGAAGGATCGAAAAACTCTTGGTGGTGGACGCCGACGGGCGCCTCAAGGGCCTCATCACCATCAAGGACATCATGAAGGTCAAGAAATACCCCAATTCCTGCAAGGATCACCTGGGAAGACTCCGGGTGGGAGCCGCCGTGGGAGCCGGTGCGGACACTCCGGATCGGGTGCGGGCCCTGGTCAAGGCCGGTGTCGACGTGATCGTGGTGGACAGCGCCCACGGTCATTCGCGCAACGTGCTCCGGACCGTGGAATGGATCAAGTCGGAATTCCCGGACCTGCCCGTGGTGGCGGGCAACGTGGCCACGGGACCGGGCGCGGAGAGCCTCATCAAGGCGGGGGCTGACGCGGTCAAGGTGGGCGTGGGGCCCGGTTCCATCTGCACCACCCGGGTGGTGGCGGGAGTGGGCGTTCCCCAGGTGACCGCCATCATGGAATGCGCCAAGGTGGCGGACAAGTACGGCGTTCCCGTGGTGGCCGACGGCGGCATCAAGTACAGCGGCGACGTGGCCAAAGCGTTGGCGGCGGGTGCCAGTTCGGTCATGATCGGCAGCCTCTTTGCCGGAACCGACGAGAGTCCCGGCGAAACCGTGCTCTACCAAGGGCGCAGCTACAAGGTCTACCGGGGCATGGGCTCCCTCGGGGCCATGAAGGAGGGCAGCAAGGACCGCTACTTCCAGGACCAGGTCCAGGAGGTGAGCAAGCTGGTGCCCGAGGGGATTGAAGGCATGGTGCCCTACAGGGGGCCCTTGGCGGCCACGGTCCACCAGCTCGTCGGAGGTCTTCGGGCCGGCATGGGCTACGTGGGATGCCGCAACCTCCGGGAACTGCGCACCAAGGCGGAAATGATCCGCATCACCAGCGCCGGCCTCAAGGAAAGCCACGTTCACGACGTGATCATCACCAAGGAAGCGCCCAACTATCAGGTGGACCTCAAGTAACGAAGGAAGGGCGGATGCCATGGACTGGGACCATCTTCACAAGGACAGAATCCTTATCCTCGATTTCGGATCCCAATACACGCAATTGATCGCCCGGCGCATTCGGGAAAGCCACGTGTATTGCGAGATTCATCCCTGCACCATGGATCCGTCGTCGGTGCGGGCCTTTGCCCCCAAGGGCATCGTCCTGTCCGGGGGGCCTTCCAGCGTGCATGACCCCGATGCCCCGATGGTGGATAAGGAGCTCTTTGAATTGGGGGTTCCGGTCCTGGGGATCTGCTACGGCATGCAGCTGCTGGCCCACCTGCTGGGGGGGCGCGTGGAAAAGGCCGAGCAGCGCGAATACGGCCCGGCGGTTCTGCAGGTGGACGAGCCCACCGTGCTGTTTCAGGACATCGAAAGGGAGGACGTGCGGGTGTGGATGAGCCACGGGGACCGCATCCTCTCCCTGCCCCCGGGGTTCCGCACCCTGGCCCACAGCGACAACTCCCCGGTGGCCGCCATGGCGGACGTGGAACGATCCATCTATGCCGTGCAGTTCCACCCGGAAGTGGCCCATACGCCCTGCGGCCGGACCCTGCTGGACAACTTCCTCTTCCAGATCTGCCGCTGCAAGCCCACGTGGACCATGAGGAGCTTCGTGGAATCCAGCATCGAGGCCGTCCGGGACAAGGTGGGCCGGGACCGCGTGCTGTGCGCCTTGAGCGGCGGCGTGGATTCTTCCGTGGTGGCGGTGCTGCTCCACAAGGCCATCGGGGATCAGCTCCAGTGCATCTTCGTCAACAACGGGCTGCTTCGCAAGGGCGAGGCGGAGACGGTGGAGCGGGTCTTCCGGGATCATTTCGAGATCAATCTGGTGACGGTGGACGCCACGGATCTCTTCCTGGGCCGTTTGCAGGGGGTGACGGACCCCGAGCAGAAGCGCAAGATCATCGGAAACCTCTTCATCGAGGTCTTCGAAAAAGAGGCAGCCAAACTGGAAGGCACCCGCTACCTGGCCCAGGGAACCCTCTATCCGGACGTGATCGAAAGTGTGTCCTTCAAGGGGCCTTCGGCCACCATCAAGACCCACCACAACGTGGGCGGGCTGCCGGAGCGGATGCAACTGGAACTCATCGAGCCTCTGCGCGAACTCTTCAAGGACGAAGTGCGCATGGTGGGCCGGGAACTGGGTCTGCCCGAGCGCATCATCATGCGCCATCCCTTCCCCGGACCCGGGTTGGCCATCCGGATCATCGGCGAGGTCACCCCCGAACGGCTCAGGATCCTGCGGGAAGCCGACGCCATCGTGCTGGAGGAGCTGGAGGCGGCCAATTGGTACGACCGGGTGTGGCAGGCCTTTGCCGTCCTGCTGCCCGTTCGTTCCGTGGGCGTCATGGGCGATGAACGGACCTACGAGCAGGTGGTGGCGCTGCGGGCCGTGGAGAGCGTGGACGCCATGACGGCCGACTGGGCTCGGATGCCCTATCAGCTCATGGCCCGCATCTCCAACCGCATCATCAACGAGGTGGCCGGCGTGAACCGGGTCGTCTACGATATTTCTTCCAAGCCGCCCAGCACCATCGAATGGGAATAGCATGGACCGCCGGTCTGCGGAGCGCTTCTACCGCTATCATCATAAAAGCCGTGGATGGTACGTGTTTCAGGTGCGGGTGGAGCAGACCGATCTGTGGATCCGCGCCCAGGCGGACCTGACCCGACCGGCCCACGACCTGGTGATTTCCTTTCGGCGTCAGCTGGGAAAATACATTGCTTCCGCCCCCCGCTTCCTGCACGCCCTGGAGCCCCTGGAGGAGGACCCCCTGGCTCCGCCGCTGGTGCAGGCCATGATCCGGGCCGGTCGGGCGGCCGGCGTGGGGCCCATGGCGGCCGTGGCGGGGGCCATCGCCCAGGCCGTGGCCGAGCGATTGAGTCGTTGGAGCCCGTCGGTCCTGGTGGAAAACGGCGGCGACTGCTACCTCATGGCCTCCGAAGACCTGGTGGTCTCCATCTACCCGGGCGAACATTCCCCCTTTCGGGATTCCCTCGCCGTCCGTTTGCCCGCGGACACCTTTCCATGGGCCGTGTGCACCTCGTCCGCTTCCATCGGGCACTCGTTGAGCCTGGGCCGGGCCGATGCCGCCACGGTGCTCGCCAAGGATGCGGCCCTGGCGGATGCCTGCGCCACGGCCCTGGGAAACCGGATTCGACGCCCCGAAGATCTGGATCCGGCCATGGATTGGGTGCGAAGCATTCCGGGGGTGGAGGGGGCTCTGGCGATCTGCGGGGACAAGCTGGCCGCCTGGGGAGCCGTGGAGCTCACCGTGCCCTGAGATTTTCCAGCCCCTCTTTATATGAAACGGGACCTCGCCCCCACTCCGGACGACAATGCATTTTGTGGGGGCGGGCTCTAGGCCCGCCCGTCAAGCTTTCCGGATCCATCCATTTGGTGGCTGCTGCGGGAAAAATGCCTTGTGTTTTCCCGGGGGGCTGTTATATGTTCCTGTTAACCATTGGGATTAAAAGAATTTTTTGGGGTCCTTCCAGCTGGAGCCCATGGCCGTGAAAATCGTCGTCTTTTCGGATACACACCTGCACCGGGTCACGGAGGAGTTTGAATCCATCTGTGACCACTATTGCCGTGATGCGGACAGGGTGATCCATCTGGGCGATTGGACTTCCGCGTCGGTATTGAACTTTCTTCAACAATATCCCCTGGAAGGCGTGAGCGGGAATACCGATGACATGGCGGTGCGTCTGCAGCTTCCGGCGCGCCAGGTGATCCGAGTGGGGGGATTCCGCATCGGGATGACCCACGGGTACGGGTTCTACGGGGACCTGAAAGAGGCCTTGCGCCGGGAGTTCGACGGCGTGGACGCGATCCTTTTCGGGCACACTCATCGGGCGTTGGTGGAAAGGGAAGGCGGACAGCTCTTTTTCAATCCGGGATCGGTTTTTTCCAGCAGGGGTTCGGGCCGCAGCCTGGGCCTCCTGACGGTGGGCAGGACCCTCCAGGCTGAGATCGTGAGGTTGTAGGAGCGGATTATGCGGAATCTGTGGGCGCCGTGGCGAATGGAATACATCCTGGGAAAGCGGGAGTCCTACTGTATTTTTTGTCCCGAGGGGGATGGGCTGAGCGATGAGGAACGCCTGATTCTTTATCGAGGCGATTTGACCATGGTCATGATGAACAAATACCCCTACAACAACGGTCACCTTCTCGTGGCTCCCTGGCGCCATGTGGCTTCCATCGAAGACTTAACGGAAGAGGAAATGACCGATATCATGCGCATGGTTCGCGAGTGCGTTCAGATCCTGCGCAAGGTGATGCGTCCGGACGGCTTCAACGTGGGTCTGAACCTGGGCGCTGCGGCGGGAGCCGGCGTGGAAAGCCATCTGCACTTTCATGTGGTGCCCCGGTGGGAAGGGGACACCAACTTCATGACCGTCTTTGCCGACGTGCGCAGCATTCCGGAACATCTCAGGCAGACCTACGCCAAACTGTTACCCTACTTCAAGAAGGAGAAGATCCATGAGGCTGTTTAGGCTGTTTACGACCCTTCTTCTCTTGGCCGTCATCGTGCTTTTTGTCCGGCAGAACCTTGCCACCTTCAACAAGACCCTGGAATTTTCGTTGGATCTGTTCATTCGCGAGGAGGTTCGATGGACCCACCGGGTGTCCACACTGATCCTCCTCTCCGGCTTTGTCGGATTCCTTGTGGGATTCTTTCTCATGTTGAAACCCTTCCTCCACACCCGAAGGGCCTTGCAGCAGGAGCGGCAGGAAAACCAACGGCTTCTGCAAAGGATCGAGGAGGAAGTGAAAAGCCGGGAAGTCCTTGCGGAGGAGCCCGCTGCCGAGGAGGCTGTGCCGCCGCCCGAGGAGCCCGAAGCCAGCCCGGCCTGACCCGATCCATCCATTTGGGAGGCGGGGGGATCCCGCCTCCGTTTTTTCCTCCACCCAGGGGGCGGCCACGCTCCTGGAACGCCCATTTCCGCCCGCCTTGACTTCCGCCCGTTTTCCCAATCGCCAGTGCCCACGACGTTTCCCGGATAAGGATTGCGTCCCGGATTTCGCCTGGGCTACATTCCAAGCCGCGGCGGACGAGACGGGAAGGAAAGGTCCCGCTCGGAAAGGGATGCCGCAATCCAAGAAGTCTTCTGCAGGAGGATGTCAGGGTTCATGAGCAAAGTCACCCCCATGATGCAGCAATATCTGGAGATCAAGGCCCGCTATCCCGATGCGCTCCTGCTCTACCGCATGGGGGATTTCTACGAGCTCTTCATGGAGGATGCCGTTACCGCCGCCCAGATCCTGGAAATCGCCCTCACCTCGCGAGACAAGAACGCGGAGAATCCCATCCCCATGTGCGGGGTTCCGTACCATGCCGCGGACAGCTACATCGCCCGCCTGATCGCCGCGGGCCACAAGGTGGCCATCTGCGACCAGGTGGAGGATCCCAAGAAGGCCAAGGGGCTGGTCAGGCGGGAGGTCACGAGGGTCGTGACCCCCGGGCTGGTGGTGGAAAGCCGCAACCTTTCGTCCAAGGAGCCCAATTACCTGGCCGCCGTGGCCGAGGCGCGTGGCACCTACGGACTGGCCTATCTGGATATCTCCACGGCCGATTTCCAGGTGGTGGAGGTGGCCGGGCAGGAGGCGCTTCTGGACGAACTTTATCGGGTGGCCCCCAGGGAACTGCTCGTGCCCAAGGGGCGGGAAGCCTCCTGGCTGGAAACCTTCCGTGTCCAGCGGGATCCGGCGGTCACGTGGCTGGAAGAAAGCGCCTTCGACCGCAAGCGGTGTGAAGAGCGGCTGGTGGAGCATTTTCGAATCCACTCCCTGGAATCCTTCGGCCTGCAGGACATGGGGCCCGGCGTTCAGGCCGCCGGAGCCATCCTGGACTATATCCGGCAAAACCACCTGGGGGACTGCGCCCATCTGCGCAAGATCACTCCCTATGCCCCCGGGGATTTCATGCACCTGGACGAGGCCACGGTCCGAAACCTGGAGCTTCTGTCTTCCCCCTCCACCCTGGGACGCAAAGGATCGCTCCTCCACGTGCTGGATGCCACCCTCACCCCCATGGGCGGGAGGCGCCTGCAGCGCTGGCTCCGTTACCCCCTGGTCCGCCTGGAGCCCATCCGGCGACGCCAGGAGGCGGTGGCCGAATTGGTGGACAAGGGGTTTCTCAGGGCTTCGCTGCGCGAGCACCTGGGAAAGATCCTGGATGTGGAAAGGATCATGGGGCGCGTGAGCGTGGGGACGGCCAATCCCAGGGATCTGACGGCCTTGGCCCGCTCCCTGGAAATCCTTCCCCGGATGCGAGAGGCGCTGGCCCAGGCGGAAAGCCCTTTCTTTCAGGAGATGATGAGCCAATGGGACCCGCTGGAAGACGCGGTGGGAAAAATCACGGAGACCCTGGTGGACGATCCCCCCTTGAGTCTTGCCAACGGCGGGGTGATCCGCCGGGGGGTGCATCCGGATCTGGACCGGTACACGCGCCTGGCCCTGGATGCCAAGGGCTGGATGGCCGACTATGAGGTCCAGGAGCGGGAAAGGACCGGCATCTCCAGTCTCAAGGTGCGCTACAACAAGGTGTTCGGATATTTCATCGAGGTCTCCAAGGCGAATCTGGCGCTGGTGCCCGACCACTACGTTCGCAAGCAGACCCTTGTGAACGCCGAAAGGTTCATCACCGACGAACTCAAGACCTTCGAAACCCAGGTGCTGGAGGCGGACGAGAAGCGCATCCAGTTGGAAGAACAGATCTTTGTGGAATTGCGCCGATGGGTGGCCCAGGAGGCGCCGCGCATCCTCGCCATGGCCGACCGGGTGGCAGAGCTGGATTGCGCAGCTTCCCTGGCCGAAATCGCGGCAAGCCACGACTACTGCCGCCCGGAACTGGAAGAGAGCGGCGTCATCGAAATCCGGGACGGACGGCACCCGGTCATCGAACGGTTCCTGAAGGACGGGGCCTTCGTTCCCAACGACGTGGTGCTGGATCAGCAGGAGAACCAGATTCTCATCATCACCGGTCCCAATATGGCCGGAAAATCCACCATCCTCCGGCAGGTGGCCCTCATCGTGCTCATGGCCCAGATGGGGGGATTCGTGCCGGCTTCCCGCGCGCGGATCGGCCTCGTGGACCGCATCTTTACCCGGGTGGGCGCCTCGGACGATCTCACGCGCGGCCGGTCCACCTTCATGGTGGAAATGCAGGAAACGGCTCATATCCTCCATCAGGCCACCCCGCGCAGCCTGGTCATTCTGGATGAAATCGGCCGGGGGACCAGCACCTTCGACGGCATGAGCCTGGCCTGGGCCGTGGCGGAATACCTGCATGACTACCAGGACCAGGGTGTGAAGACCCTCTTCGCCACCCATTACCATGAGCTGACCGAACTGGCCGAAAAGCTGCCGCGGGCCAAGAATTACAACGTGGCCGTCAAGGAATTCGAAGACGACATCCTCTTCTTTCATCGCCTGCTTCCGGGAGGAACCAATCGGAGCTACGGGATCCATGTGGCGCAACTGGCCGGACTGCCTCAGGAGGTGATCCTGCGGGCCCGGGAGATCCTGGCCCGCCTGGAATCGGGAAATCATCGGCCGCCCGAGCCTCCCGCTTCGGCGGGGTCCCGCAAGCGTTCCAGGAAAAAGGAGAAAGCGGGATTCCAAATGAGCCTGTTTCAGCCGAGTTTGGAGTGGCTGCGGGACGAGATTGTGGCCCTGGATCTGGACCGGATGACGCCCCTGGCGGCTTTGCAGACCCTCTACGCCCTGAAGGAACAGATCAAGGCCGGCCCGCCCGCCAAGTGACCGGCGGACGCCTTCCGTGCCTTGCAGTCTCGGGATGATCGTGTCATCCTGGTGGAAAAACCGATATAGAGTGGAGAATGAACAAGAAAAAGACAAAAGGTCTTTTCTTTTTGTGCCTTTTCTTCTGTTGGGTGCTGACCGGCCTGCAACCGGGGAGTGGCCCGCACCGGGCTCGGGCCGCCTCTTCTCCGGAAGACCGCTACGAATCCGCCCGGCGCCAATATCACAAGCTGCTGGACGACCTCCGCGAACCCGGAACGGAATCCCTTTTCCGTAGCAATATCCAAATCTTTCAAGATATCCTGGAAGCCGATCCCAAAGGCTCTCTGACCGCCCGCTGCCTTTTTATGATCGGCCAGTCCCACCATCATCTCTTCGATGCCCTCGGCAGGGCGGATGACTTCAACGCCGCGCTGGAGGCCTACAAGCGCCTGACCGACGAACACCCAAAGAGCCCTTTGGCGGACGATGCGCAGTTTCTCAGGGGGATTCTTTACGAAGGGCGGGATCCGACCCAGGCCTACCTGGAATTCGTGCGCGTCACCGTCCTCTACCCTCAGGGAGACATGGCTCCGAGGGCCCGGGAAAGAGCCCAAAGCCTGGCCGCCAAGCTGAATCCCGAGGCGCCGATGGGCGAGAAAAAGGCATCTGGAAAGGCCATGGAGCATCCGGTGGCCGTCACACAGGCCCCCCCGGCCGAAGAAACGACCGTCCGGGGCGGCCCGTCCAAAGGATCACCGGCCTATTTGGAAAAGGTCCAATACTGGTCGGCGGCCGAATACACGCGGGTGGTGGTGTATCTCAGCGAGCCGGTGCGCTATGTGCCCAACACCTTGCCGCCCGATCCGACCGGCCGATTGCCCGCCCGCATTTACCTGGACTTCGAAAACACGGAGCTCGGCCCCGCCCTGAAAAACAAGATCGACATCCGGGACGGGCTGTTGACGGACGTGCGCATCGGCCAGTACACCCCGGAAAAGGCCCGGGTAGTGCTGGATCTGGAATCCATGGAGTCCCATCGGATCTTTTCCCTGGCCGATCCCTTCCGGGTGGTGATCGACGTGCGGGGCACCCGCCGTCTGATTCCCACCGACGCTGCGGCTGCCGGAAAGGCGGCGAAACTGCCCAGCATGGCCCAACAGCTGGGGCTGACCGTTCGGCGCATCGTGATCGATCCGGGCCATGGCGGGAAGGACAAGGGGGCCATCGGCCCGAGCGGGGTGTACGAAAAGGACGTGACCCTTTCAGTGGCGAAGGCCCTGAAGCGTCTCCTGGAAAAGGAAGGCGGCTTTGAAGTGGTTCTCACGAGATCCACGGACCGGTTCCTGAGCCTGGAGGAGAGGACGGCCATCGCCAACACGCACAAGGCGGATCTTTTCATTTCCATCCATACCAACGCCCACAAGGACAGCTCGCTGGGGGGCGTGGAGACCTATATCCTGAATCTTTCCACGGACCGGGAATCCGCGCGGGTGGCGGCCCTGGAAAACGCGGTTTCCGCCAAGCAGATCAGCGACCTGGAAGCGATTCTCCAGGATCTCATGCAGAACACCAAGATCAGCGAATCGACCCGCCTCGCCCAGGAAGTGCATCGGGAGCTGGTGGACAGGGTACGAAAGTACGAGAACGTCCGGGACCTGGGCATCAAGCACGCGCCCTTTTATGTGCTGTTGGGAGCCGAGATGCCGGCGGTGCTCATCGAGACGGCTTTCATTTCGAACCCCAGAGAGGAGAAGCTTTTGACCGACAAGGAGTTTCAAAAGACGGTGGCCCAGGGCATCGCCAAGGGCATTCGGGCTTATGTGGAAGTGATGAACCAGGTGGCTACCCTGGAGGGAGGCGCATGAGTTCCCTGGTGCCTCCGGAGATGTCCGCCGGGACGGTCGTCGAATTCTTCGAGTCCAAGGATATCCTGTTGGGTGTCTGCCTGGCCGTCAAAGACCAACGATTGAGTATCCTCACGGAAACGAACCGGGAGATGAACCTGTCCCGCAGGAGGGTCCTTTTTGCATCGCCCGGAGCCTTGGATCCCTCCGCGAGCCGCGATGATCTGGTGCGTCTCCTGCTCGGGATTCGAAAACGGCGGGAGGATCTGGCCGGAACCGTCCGGGTGGAAGAACTGTGGGAGGTGCTGGAGGGCGAAGAAGAAGGCTTTGAGCCGCGTTATCTGGCCGAGTTGTATTTCTCCGGCGAGGTGAGCGACGATCAGGTGGCGGCTCTCCAGCGGGTGCTTCTCCGGGACCGTCTCTACTTCCAGTACAAGGACGGCCTCTTTGTGCCCCGAACGGCCGAAAAGGTGGAGCAACGCCGGCTGGAACTGGAGCAGGAGGCGCAGCGGGAGGCCCTCCTGGAGGCGGGTGCCGCCTGGCTGAAGCAGGTCCACGGCAGCAGGTCCCCGGCCCGGAAGGATCCGCCGGACCCCCGAATCCTGGACCACCTGAAGGACTTTTGCCTTTTTGGACAAGAGGCGGAGGAGAGCGCCCTCGTCAAGGAGCTTTTCAAACGGGCCGGCATTCCCCCGCAGCAGAACACGGCTTTTCGCCTGCTCGTCCGCCTGGGCGTGTGGTCCAAGGACGAAAACCTCTACCTCCATCAGCAAGGGATCTCCCGAGACTTTTCCGACGGGGCGCTGGCCGCGGCCCGGGAGAAGATGCGTTTGTCCGCAGAAGAACTGAGCGGTCCGGAACGGCGGGATCTAAGGGACTGGGACGCCTTCACCGTGGACAGCGCCCAGACCCGGGATTTCGATGACGCCCTGAGCCTGCAAAAGCTTCCCGACGGCCGTTGGCGTGTGGCTGTGCACATAGCCGATGCCGCCGAATACGTCCAGCCGGACGATCCCTTGGACAAGGAGGCGGCGGAGCGGATCACCTCCGTCTACCTTCCGGACGCCAGAATATCCATGCTTCCGCCGGGGCTTTCCGAGGATGTGTGCAGTCTGCGGCTGGGGGAAGACCGGCTTGCCGTGAGTTTCATCTTCGAGGTGGACGAAGAAGGGACCATCCACCAGAGCCGCGTGGAGCCGAGCCTCATTCGGGTTAAGCGGCGCCTCACCTACCAGGATGTGGATCAAGCCGTGGAAGAGGACGAGGACCTGCGGGTTCTCCACGGGCTGGCGATGCAGCTTCGGCAGATGCGCATCGAAAGGGGGGCCGTGCTCCTGCCGTTGCCGGAAATCCAAGTCTACGTCAACGAGCACGGCATGATCCATGTCTCCCGCTACGAGAAGGAGACTCCGGGGCAGGTCATCGTCTCGGAGTGGATGATTGCGGCCAACGGTCTTGCCGCGTCCGAACTGGCCCGAAGGGATATCCCCGCCATCTACCGGATCCAGGACGAATGCCGGCCGGAGACGGACCCGGTCCAAAGCGATCATCCCATCTTCCATATCTACCGGCAGAGGCGGCTGTTCGCCCGCGCGGAGCTGGCCACGCGCCCCGGGCCCCACTGCAGCCTGGGCATGAATCCCTACACCACGGTGACCTCACCCATTCGCCGCTATATGGACCTGGTGGTCCAGAGGCAGCTCAAGCACGCCCTCCGGACGGACGAACCCTTCTACTCGGAAGAAGAGCTGGACGCGCTGATCACCCGCATCCGGGTCCAGCAGGGCAGGGTCGCCTTCGTCCAGCGAAAGTGGACCCGCTACTGGCTCCTCAAGTACCTGGAGCAGGAAGACATCCAGACCCTGAACGCCTTGGTGCTGGACAAGAATGCGCGGTTCGCCCACCTGTTGATCCCGGATTTCCTCATGGAAGCCAATGCACCGCTTCCCGAGGAAAATCCGGTCTCTCCAGGGGAGATGGTGCGCATCAAGATCGAGCGCCTGGCGCCCCGGGACGAGGTCTTTCGGGTCCAGATCGTCTGATGAAGGGGGCTAGTTCGCCGCCTGCCCGTTCAGCTGTTGGAGCAGGAAGGCTTCGATGAACTCGTCCAGTTCGCCGTCCAGAACGGCGTCCACGTTGCCCTTTTCCACCTGAGTGCGGTGATCCTTGACCAGTCGGTAGGGCTGGAGCACGTAGGAGCGGATCTGGTTCCCCCACGCGATGTCGTCCAAATTGTCGTGGAGTTCCTGCATCTTTTCCTGCTGCTTTTGGCGTTCCCGCTCGTAAAGTCGGGCGCGCAGGACCTTCATGGCGATGTCCCGGTTGCGGTGCTGGGACTTTTCGTTCTGGCACTGCACCACGATGCCCGTGGGAAGATGGGTGATGCGCACGGCGGAGCTGGTCTTGTTCACGTGCTGTCCGCCCGCGCCGCTGGCCCGGTACGTGTCGATGCGAAGGTCCGACGGCTTGATGTCGATCTCGATGGTGTCGTCGATTTCCGGATAGACGAAGACGGCCGCAAAGGACGTGTGCCGCCTGCCGCTGGCGTCGAAAGGAGAGATGCGAACGAGGCGGTGAATGCCCGATTCGGCCTTCAGGAGCCCGTAGGCGAAGCGGCCGGAAGCGGTGAAGGTGGCGCTCTTGATGCCGGCCTCCTCGCCTTCCAGCAGATCCACCATCTCCGTACTGAATCCCTTGCGTTCACACCACCTCAGGTACATGCGCAGGAGCATCTGGGCCCAGTCCTGGGCTTCGGTGCCGCCCGCTCCCGCGTTGATGCTCACGATGGCGTTCTTGTCGTCGTTTTCCCCGCTGAGCATCTGCTGCACTTCCAGTGCGCGGATCTTCTTCTGGAGCGCCCGGGCCTTGGCGGCCACTTCCTTGATGGTGTCCGCATCCTCCTCATCCACGGCCATGTCCAGGAGCAGTTCGCTTTCTTCCAGCTCGGTTCCCAGCTCGTCGAAGTCCTTGACGATGTCCGTCAGGTGGGCCCGTTCCTTGAGAATGTCCTTGCTCTTGTCGGGATCGTCCCAGAAATCCTGCTTGGCCATGAGCTGGTCCAGCTCTTGGAGGCGCTTCTTCTTGCCGGCGATGTCAAAGATACCCTCCGAGGATTTCAAACTTGTGGACCAGCTCCTTGAGGGTCCCTCGGATTTCTGCGGGTTGAATGATCATGGATGGTCTCCTTTCCATTGTGGAAGCCCTAAGGCTCGTCTGCTCCCCGGCTTGTTCCTGGAAGCGGGGCTATTCTAACACGAGACGGAGATCTTAGCAGGGGACAATTTCGGTTCACGGCGTCCGCCGGTTCCGCAGCGCCCCATACACCCCCAGGGTGGCCGTCGTCAAGGTGCAAAGCCAGGCGAAGAGATCCCCGAAGCGGGCGTAGAAGGTGATGGGTCCGGGAGAGGGGAGGGTGGCGGACAGGGTGCCGCGCGTATTCAGAGGGAGGTCGGCCAAGGTCTTTCCCGAAGGGGCAAAGACGGCGCTGATGCCGGTATTGGCGCAGCGGACGAAGGGCACCCGGAATTCCACGGCGCGCCAGCGCGCCATTTCCTTGTGCTGGTAAGGGGCGGAGCTGTCGCCGAACCAGGCGTCGTTGGTGAGGTTCACCAGCACCGTGGCCCCCCGCCGCACCTCATCGCGCGCCAGCTCGGGAAAGATGGCCTCGTAGCAGATCAAGACTCCGAGAACATGGCGTCCCAACGGCAGGGCCGCGGGTTCTTTTCCCGGCTGGAAGTCCCCGGCGGCCGCCACGAGCTTTTCCACGAAAAAGAGAACCTTCTTGAGCGGCACATATTCGCCGAAGGGCACCAGGTGCCGCTTGCTGTAGCGCCCCGTCACGCCCCGGGAGGGTTCCAGCAACAGGGCCTGGTTCTGGAGCTTTGGGGCGCCTTCCACCCGGACGACGCCGGGGATGCCCACCAGCAGGGGAGTCTTCAGAGCTTCCAGGGTCTCGTGGAGCCTGGCCGTGGGGCCGGCTTCCATATCGTAGAAGAACGGAGCGGCCGTTTCGGGCCAAACCACCAGGTCGAGCCGGTTTCGGCGCACGAGCTGGCGGGAGAGTTCTTCATAGGTGTCGAGGGTTTTTGCCTGGTAGGCGGGATCCCACTTGACCGACTGATCGATGTTTCCCTGGACTAAACCTACGCGGAATTCCTCCGCCGTCCCAGCGGCGTCGTTTCCGGTCTGCAGGCGCCAGGATCCGTACGCCAGGGCCACCCCGGCACACAGAAAAACGGCCAGAGCCGGGCGGATGTTTTTGAATCTCCATCCGATCAGGACGGCCGCGTTGGCTTGCACCACGAGCCAGCTCACTCCATAAACCCCCGTTACATCGGCCACTTGAATGAGGGGAAGCAGGGGGGTCTGGGTGTAGCCCAGCTGGGTCCAGGGAAAGCCCGTGAACAGATGGGCTCGAACCCATTCCAGGGCGACCCAGGCGGGGGCAAGGCCCCAGGCCCACCATGCGGGCCGGGACAGCCAGCGCCGGGCGATCCAGGCGAAGGCGGCCGGATAGAGGGCCAGATAGGCACAAAGAAGCAAAAGGACGGAAAGGGCCACCGGCAGGGGCAGGCCGCCGTAGCGCTGAACCACGTAGGCGATCCAGTAGAGGGTCGTTCCGGCATGGACCAGACCGGCCAAAAATCCCAGCCGGAAGGCTCCGCCCGGGGAAACGTGCGGGATGGTCCAAAGAAGCGGCACCCAAGCGATCCAGGCCAGGGGATACCAGGAAAGCTTGGGAAAGGAGGCGCTCAGGAAAAGACCGGTTGAGATCGCGGCCAATGCGAGCGCCCCGGGGTGGGGTGAGGCGGTCCGGGGGCCATGGGACGGCGGGTGGTTGCGTCTGGGAAAGAGTCTTCGCACGATGCTATCAGCAGCCAAACGCCCGGATCATCAGGATGCGGAACCTTCGTCCGGCAGCGACTCCAGCACGGGGCTTTGCAGACGGCGGATGCGGATCCTTTCGATCTTCCGGCTGTCCGCCGCTTCCACCACCATCTCCAGTCCCTGGAACTGGATCTTCTCGTTCACGCCGGGAACGCGGCCCAGACGGCTGATGACAAAACCGCCGATGGATTCGAACTTCCCTTCGGGGAATTCCACGTCCAGATAATCCTCCAGCTCTTCGATGTCCAAGCGGGCGTCCACGAGGATGGATCCGTCTTCCTGCTCCATCAGCCAATTTTCTTCCGAGTCGTATTCATCCATGATGTCGCCGATGATTTCCTCGATGATGTCCTCCAGCGTCAAAACGCCGGCCGTCCCGCCATACTCGTCGATGACGATGGCCATGTGGGACTTCCGGTGGCGGAGGTCACGGAGCACATCGCTGATCTTTTTGGACTCGGGGATGAAATAAGGGGGGCGCAGGGTCTCGCGCAATTCAATGGAGTCCTTGCCCCAGTACTGGAGCAGGTCCTTGGCGTGGAGAATCCCGACGATGTTGTCGATGGAATCCTGGTAGATGGGGATCCGTGAATGCCCCGACTCCACAATGAGGCGGATAATGGACTCGATGGGGGTGTCCAAGGGGGCGGCCAGGGTGTCCGTGCGCGGAACCATGATCTCCCGGGCCACGGTGTCTCGAAAGGAGAAGATCCCTTGGATCATATCCCCTTCGTCTTCGGAGATGAGCCCGCGCTCTTCCCCCTCGTCAATGAGCTGCTGGATTTCCTTTTCCAGATCCTTGGGCTTATCGAGCTTCGACAGGCGGCGGAAGGCCTTTTTCAGCCACCGCTGCAAACCCTTGGCTGACTCTTCGTCCAAAGCTTATCCTCGAAAGGTTGCGTTAAGGATAACGAATGTTTCCAGAGTCTTACGGAGTCGTCCCCAGAGGTACATGGTAACTCTAGCAAGAGAATTCAACTCCTGTCTAGAAAAATGTAGGCGAGCAGTTTGTGGACCAGCCGGGCCGCCAAGAAGTCCGGAGCGGGCATGCCCGGGACGGGACACAGTTCCACCACGTCGAAGCCCACGATCCGGCGCTTCCGGCTCACGGCCCGCAGGACTCTCAAAAGCTGATACCAGCCCAGGCCTCCGGGTTCGGGGGTGCCCACCGCCGGCATGATGGACGGATCCAGCACGTCCAGGTCGATGGTGACATAGACATGGGGGCTCAGGGTTTCCACGACGCGCTGGGGCAGATCCTCCCTGTCGTGGATTTCATGGGCGAAAAAGGCGGGAATGGAGCGTTCCCGGATCCGCTGGTGTTCTTCCCGCGTGAGGGACCGGATGCCCACCTGCACCAGCGGGACGTGGTCCAAGATGTGATGCATGACACAGGCATTGCTGAAGGACGATTCCTGGTATTCGGGCCGCAGGTCGGGGTGGGCGTCGAAATGAAGTACCGTCAGGGAGTCGAAGGATTCCGCGGCCGCCTGGATCATCCCCAGCGACAGCAGGTGTTCGCCGCCCAGGAGGACGGGGAGCTTGCCAGCCTCGAACAGCATGCGTCCCACGGTCCTGATGCGCTCCACCATGTGCCGTGGAGAAGCCACAGTGACCGCCACCTCGTCCAGGGTGGCGATTCCCCGGCGGTAAGGCTCCGTTTCCGTCTCCTCGTCGTAGAATTCCAGTTCCCGGGAGGCCAGAATGATGGCGCGGGGCCCTTCCCGGGTTCCGGACTTATAGGTGGTGGTGCCGTCGTAGGGGGCCGGCACGATCACCGCTTCGGCGTTTTCCAGCGCCTCCGGGCTACGGGGAAGCCCCAGAAAAGACAAGGAAGGACCGAGATGCTCCTGGATCCCGGTCCTCAAGGGGCGAGAAGGCGTGTCGGTCATGACAGTCAACGGCTTCTTTGGCGCAGCATCCGATCCATGCGCACCACCTGGGCGGAGTCGGCGATGTTGTTGGGGAATTCCTGGCCGCGATCCAGCACGTTGATCTCGCACTTCTGGATGCGGAAACGCTCCTTGATGGTGGCGATGGCCTTGTCCGTGTCGAACGGCTTGCAGGAGAACATATCCAGGCTCAAATAGGCCTTGTCGGGGAAGGTGTGGATGCTGATGTGGCTCTCGGCGATGAGAACAAACCCCGAAATGCCCCAGTCTTCGGGAACGGCTCCCTTGTAGCGGAAGACATAGGGCGGCATGATCTTGGTCATGTCCATCTCGGTGGGGTACTTGTCCAGGAAATCGTAGATCAGGTTGATGTCCTGCAGAAGGCCGGGGTCACAGCCGTAGCCGTCCAGCATGAGATGAACCCCGAAGCCGAACTCAGGTTTTTTCGTATTCATGTCAACCACCTCCCCGTCCTATGGTGAAGATCACCCCCGCCATATATCTTGGGGGGCCACGTTCTCGGATGGTTCGCTTTTTCAGAACCGGGACTGGCTTACCACCCACAGGAGGACGGCTTCTCCCCGGCCCGTGTTTTCCACCCAGTGTGGAGTGGAGCTCTTGAAATAGAAACAGTCACCCGGGTTGAGCTTGTGCTGCTTTCCGTCCAGCCAGAGCGTCACGGAGCCTTTGATGACGAAGCCGAATTCTTCCCCCTCATGGGGCGTATCCGTGGGGGTCCGCGCTCCCCGGTGCAGCTTCACGTAGACCGGGTCCATGAGGCGTCCCATGGCCCTCGGCAACAGGAAGTAGATCTCGCACTCGTCGCTCGATTCCGAGCTGAGCACCCGGGCTTTCTTTCTGGCCACCGCGCCGGGATGGGGCATGTCCTGGAAGAATTCGGCCAGCTCCACCCCGAGCACATCCAGGATGCTCTTGAGGGTTGCAATGGAAGGCGAGGTCAGATCCCGCTCCAGCTGGGAGATGAAGCCCTTGGTGAGGTAGGCCCGGTTGGCCAGTTCCTCTTGGGTCAGGCCGTTTTCCATCCGCAGGCGCCGGAGCTTTTCGCCGATCTTGATCTCGTCTCCCATGGTTTACCTATATTAAACCAAAAGTTTAAAAAAGCGCGCCTTGTATAAAGCCCTGCAGGGGGGGTGTCAAGGAAAAATTGATCGTGAGTTCCAAGGTGCCGAAGGAGGCAGAGGGGAAGGGGACGGACCGGGGGGCGCAGGTATGGGAGACGTGCCCTTGGCGTTTCTATGCGTGGAATGCAGGGGCGACCAAGATGGTCAAGCCGACTCGGATGGGGAGCACACCTCGGCGGCGGCATCCAGGCACAGATGGTCGCCGCCCAAGTCCTTCTTGGCTCGGTACTGAGCCTTGTCGGCCCGAGCGATCAGGTCTTCGATGCTTCGATCCACGTGTCCGTTGAGAGAACGAAAGGCCGCGGCCCCGATGGACAGGCTGGTGGGCGCGGCTTCCAAGCGCGCATACTTGGATTGGATCCTTTGGGCCACCTTGGTGGCCTGTTCCGATTCCAGGTAGGGCAGCACCACGGTGAACTCGTCTCCACCGTAGCGAAAGGCGCTGTCCACGTGTTCGCGGATGGACGAGCGCAGGATCTCGGCCAGTTCGATGAGCAGCGCGTCTCCCGCCTGGTGGCCCTCCTGATCGTTGTACTCCTTGAAACGGTCGATATCGATGAAAAGGAGAAACAGAGGGTGTCCGTACCGGATGGAGCGCACCGCCTCCTGGGTCAGGACTTTTCGGAAGTGGCGGCGGTTGTAGAGGCCCGTGAGGGGGTCGCGGGTGGCCAGTTGCTCCAGCTCGCGCCTCAGCCATCTTTCCCGCATGAGCCGGCGCAGCTTGGCGTCCAGCTTGTCCAGGCTGAACGGTTTGGTGATGAAGTCGGCGGCTCCCGCATGGATCACGTCCACGTACTTGTAGCGAACCGCATGGCCCGTGATGGCGATGGCGTCCACGTCCGGGTGGTGTTCGCGGATGTGGCGGATGAGGGCGATGCCGTCCATGCGGGGCATGTCCATGTCGGTCACCACGATGTCGAAGGTCTTCTTTTCCAGTTTTTCCACCGCGTCCAGGCCGTCCACGGCGGTCTCCACCCTGTGGCCGATGAGCTCCAGGCTTTCCGCCACCAGCTCGCGGACACTCAGCTCGTCGTCCACCACCAGGATGTTCTGGGGGCCGTAGATGTCTAAGGTCTCTTTTTCCATTTCTTTCAACCCGGACCGGCAGTTGCGAGATCCCTTGGGGATAAGTAACAAGAATAGCCTCTTTCGTTATTCTTTGCAATTCGTTTCCTATGGCCTTTCGGAGGCGTTTCCCCTATCATCGGGGCCGGCAAAACGCTCGGAAGGGAAAGCATGAACCACATCATTCTCATCTACAAGCGGGGGCGGGGGGACGCTGCGGAGCTGGCCCAGCGTCTGGTGCTGTGGCTGAACCGGAAGGGAATCCAGGTGACGGCCCAGCAGAATGTGGCCGATATGGGCGTTTCGGACAAGCCCCTGTCGGCGCTTCCCCAGGTGCCGGCGGATGCAGTGGTGGTCCTGGGCGGCGACGGCACCTTCCTCAGTGTGGCCCGCCAGCTGGAAAACCGGCCGCTTCCCATCCTGGGCGTGAATCTGGGCGGCTTGGGGTTCCTGACCGAAATCAGCCGAGAGCGCTGCTTCGAGGATCTGGAGCAGGTCCTCCAGGGGGCTTACGACATCGAGGAGCGCATGCGCCTCACGGTGTCCATCCGGCGCGAAGGCCGAACGGTGTTCCAGCAGACCGTGCTGAACGATGCCGTGATCAACAAGGGCGCCCTGGCCCGCATCGTGGACCTCTACACCCATATCGACGGAAATTATCTCACCCACTACCGGGCGGACGGCCTCATCGTGGCCACCCCCACCGGATCCACCGCCTACAATCTGTCGGCGGGCGGACCCATCGTGTATCCCACGGCCCAGGCGGTGATCCTCACGCCCATCTGCCCCTTTACACTCACCAATCGGCCCATCATTCTGCCCGGAACGGTGGAGATCCGCGTGGATCTGGATGACGAGGCCCAGGACGTGGCCCTTACCTGCGACGGCCAGGTGGGCTGCCACCTGGCCGCCCACGACAGCATCCACATCCGTGTGTCGCCCTACCCGCTGCGCCTCATCAAGCCTACCAGCACCGACTACTTCGAAATCCTGCGTACCAAGCTGAAGTGGGGGCAGGCCTGAAGTGGGCCGCCTTAGGAGGCTGCCTGACAATGGCTCTCCGCTTTACAAGGCCGAGGAATTTGGGTCCTCCTCGTAGCCGCGGGGCTTCAATCCCGCGGAAAGGGTCATCGTAACTCCATGAAGTGACAGGGAATACGCGATGGCCTGTCCGACGGCCGGGGGTTCCTCCGCAGCCCTAAAGGGCTGCGCTACGAGAAAAGAGGTCGTCCGCGGCGTTTTCGGACAGCATCCTGGGCGCCTGATCGAAAACGGCAGATTTGCGCCGCTCAACGCCCACTCGTCATCCCCGCGAAAGCGGGGATCCAGAATTTCCAGTAAGTTATGGACTCCCGCTTGCGCGGGAGTGACGGGTGGTGGAGTTTTCGTACAGCCTCCTAGAGGGCGCGCATCCATTCGGGCTTGAGGCGCACCCGGCCTTCCAGGGCCGCATCGATGAGAGCCAGGGCCTTCTCCTTGTCCGACGGCATCTTCACCTTGAGGGGCAGGTAGTTGGAAGCGTGATTGGACAAGAAAAGCCCCCGGCTCATGTGGGTATGCGCCAGCATCTCCCTCAGTTCGACCAGAAGCTCGCGGGGTTCCGGGAGCTCGAAGGCGCCCTCCTGTGCCCGGCGCCCCAGCTCCGTGTTGGGAAGCACCATCAGGGTGAGGGCGCCCACGTAGTTGGGATCGATCTCGCTCAAGATGGATCCGGTGGCCCGGGCGTGTTCCAGGGATCGCTCACGCCCGGCGACGCCCAGCAGGACGGTGACCGAAAGCTTGATCCCGGCCTCCCGGATCCGCCTTCCGGCCTCCACCATCTTTTCCCGGGAGACCCCTTTGCGAATGTCCTTGAGAGTCTGCGGGTCTCCGCTCTCAACGCCCAGATAGACGATCCCCAGCCCCAGGTCCCGGAGCTCCTCCAGCTCCTGGGGGCTCTTTCGCAGGATGCTCTTGGCGTTGCCGTACAACCCCACTCTCTGGATCCAGGGCATTCGGGTGCGGATCTTCTGGAGAATCCCCGCAAGCCGCCCCTGGGGGATGATGAGCGCATCGCCGTCCGCCAGAAAGACGCGACGCAGGAATTGAAGATTCCGGGCCGCGTAGTCGATGTCCCGATCGATGATGGCGTCATCCTTGATCCGAAACCGCACTCCCTTATAGGTGCCGCAGAAGGTACACTTGTTGTGGGAACAGCCTCGTGTGACCTGTAGGATAATGCTTTCCGCCTCGCTGGGCGGGCGGATGATCATGCCTTCGTAATGCAGTCCGTCCATGTTCTGGTTTCTCCGGATCGGAAAGGGCTATTCTGTGTTTGAGATTTCCAAATCGCTCCTATATATTGGCCCGTTCCAAAATTTTCAAGCGAGGAGGACCTTCGCCATGACCGAGAACAACATCCTGAACGAGCCTTTTTCTTCCACCATGAGCCGCCGGTTTCGCATCGCGCGGAACATCCACACCCAGAAGACCCCCTTCCAGCTGGTGGAAGTGGTGGAAACCAGCGACTACGGGATCACCCTCTTTCTGGACCGGCGCTTCCAGACGTCGGAAAAGGACGAATTCTTCTATCACGAATCCCTGGTGCATCCGGCCATGATGACCCATCCCAACCCGGAGCGGGTTCTCATCATCGGAGGGGGGGACGGCGGCACCCTGGAAGAGTCCCTCAAATATCCGTCGGTTCAGTCCGCCACCATGGTGGAACTGGACCCCGAAGTGGTGGACATCGCCAAGGTCCATCTTCGGTCCATCTGCGGCGATGCTTTCGATGATCCCAGGACCCGTCTCATTATCGGCGACGGGCGCAAGTTCGTGGAAGAGACGGACGAGACTTTCGATGTGATCATCCTGGATCTCACGGATCCCTTGGAACCGTCCAAGTACGTGTATACCAAGGAATTCTACACTCTCTGCCGGGACCGGCTGCGTCCGGGAGGCATCCTGGCCCTTCACAACGACTCCCCCTTCTTCTATCCGGAAGCCTTCAACGTGATCTCCAAGACCTTGGATTCCGTCTTCCCCTACCGGCGCCAATATCTCACCTACATCGTGGGATACATGCTGGACTTTGCCTTCTCCATCTGTTCCAGGGAGGATGTGCTGGACGTGTCGGAGGAGGTGCTGAGGGAGCGGCTTCGGGATCGAAACATCGGGCATCTTTACTACTACCACCCGGCGATGCACCCGCGCGCTTCCGCTCTTCCCGGGTATGTAACCCGGATATTGGAGACTCCGTGCCAGATATCCACGGACGCCGCGCCTTACGTCATGGACGAAGAGGAGTATTAGTCCTCATCACGGAACGGACGACCCGGGACTGCGAGCCATGAGAGCGCCTTTGTCATGCGGCCCACCGCAGGGGCGAATGATCATTCGCCCCTGCAGCCCGCATGCAAGGAGGGGTCGTGTTTCATAAATGGGAACGAAAAGCGCGAATCTGTTGGGATAGATCATGAGTCATGAAACCAGGCGGCTCCCTCGAGGGGCCAAATGCACACGGTGCCGGGAGCAGGCGACCATTGCGCTTCCGAGCCACCATGCCAACTTCTGCGAAGACTGTTTTCGCTTCTTTTTTCGTCGCAGCGTGCAGCGGGCCATGAAGAAGTTCCCCGTGGATCCCCGGGAGACGATTCTGGTGGCGGTCTCCGGCGGCAAGGATTCCCTGGCCGCCTGGGCCGTCCTTCAGGATCTGGGCTGGAAGACCAAGGGAATCCACGTGGATCTGGGAATCGAGGGGTTTTCCGAAGCTTCGGCCGCCGCCATCGATGCTTTCGCGGCTCGAAGAGGCCTTTCATGGGTACGTTATTCGCTCAAGGAGGTCTTCGGGTACACCATTCCCGAGATCCAAAAACGCACCCGCCGGAAGATCTGTTCGGTCTGCGGCACGGTCAAACGCCAGGTGCTCAACCGCCTCACCTTCCAGGAAGAGTGCCGGGTGGTGGCCACCGGCCACAACCTGGACGATGAAGCGGGGCGGCTCTTGGGCAACCTGGTGCGGAATCGAAGGGAATACATCGAGAAGCAGTACCCCTATCTGCCGTCGTCTCACCCTCGGCTGCCGGTGAAGATCAAACCCCTCTATCGGGTTTCGGCCGATGAGATCCGGACCTTCTGCCGGGTGGAGGGAATCGAATACTTGGCCGATTCGTGCCCCTTGTCCCGCGGAGCCACCAGCCACACCTTTCAGGAAGTCCTCCAGTTTCTCGAAAAGAAGATGCCCGGAACGAAACGGGATTTTCTCTTTTCCTACCTGGAGTCCAAGGAGCCGCCCAAGCCCGTGGACGACTTCGGTACCTGCGATCAGTGCGGTCAGCCCTGCTACGGAACCCGCTGCAGCGTCTGCAACCTCTTGAACCAGCTTCGGGAGAAGGATGCGGCGCGACGCCCGCCTTCCGACGGCGAAGGTCCCCGATAGGGATCCTGTTCGCCGCCAGCCGTCCGCCGAACTCCCCCGAAAGGGAACGCAAGAAACCCCAGGCCCGAAACCCGGACCTGGGGTTTTTCTGTCGGCAAAGGGATCTTGGGCAATCCCCCCACCCCCTTCGGAAAAGGGGCGACTTCCCATCACCCATCACCCATCACTCATTACTCATCACTCATTACTCGTCACTCATTATCCGTCACCACGAGAAACGGATGACGAATCACGGATGACGGATCACGCCCTCCGCTTGGGCAGTATCAGGTTGAGGATGACCCCGCAGATACCCGCCAGGCCGATCCCCTTGATGGTGAATTCTCCCGCGGAAAAGGCCATGCCGCCGATGCCGAAGACCACCACCAGGGCCACGATGGCCATGTTGCGGGGTTCCATGAGATCATCGCCGGCCCGTACCAGGGTGTTCAGGCCCACCACGGTGATGGCCCCGAAGAGCAGAATGAGGATGCCGCCCATGACCGGCACGGGGATGGTCTGGAGCAGAGCACCCAGCTTGCCCACGAAGGCCAGCAGAATGGCGCAGCAGGAGGCGATGGTCATGATGGCCGGATTGAAGATCTTGATGAGGGCCACCGCGCCGGTCACTTCCGAGTAGGTGGTGTTGGGCGGTCCGCCCAGAAAGGCCGCCAGGGCTGTGGCCAGACCGTCGCCCATGAGGGTGCGATGGATGCCGGGATTCTTGATGTAGTCTTTTCCGGTCACCGATCCGATGGCCAGGATGTCCCCAAAGTGCTCAATGGCCGGGGCGATGGCCACCGGGGCGATGAAAAGAACCGCCTGCCAGTTCCACTCGGGAAAGACGAAGTTGGGCACGGCAAACCAGGGGGCCTTCAGGACCGGTTCAAAATTGACGAGCCCCAGGGGGATGGAGAGAACGTAGCCCACCACGATGCCGCACAGAATGGGGATGAGCCGAAGCATGCCCCGCCCCAGAAGAGACACCAGGATGGTGGTGGCCAGCGAAATCATGGAGACCACCAGGGCGGTCTTTTCGGGCACCAGCACCGCGGCGCCGTCCCCGGTCTTTCCCAGGGCCATGTTCACGGCCACGGGAGCCAGGATGAGGCCGATGACCATGATCACGGGCCCGATCACCACCGGGGGGAGGATCCGGTCCAGCACCTGGCTTCCCCGCCACAAGATGATCAGACTGAAGATTACGTAGACCACGCCGGCGGCGGCCAGGCCGCACAGGGTGGCCGGGATGCCCCAGGTCTTCACCCCGTAGATGATGGGGGCGATGAAGGCGAAGGAGGAAGCGAGAAAGACCGGGACTTTCCCCCGGGTGATCAGTTGAAAGAGCAGGGTGCCGGCGCCGGCCGTGAAAAGCGCCACGTTGGGGTCCAGACCCGTCAGGAGCGGCACCAGGACCAGGGCGCCGAAGGCCACGAAGAGCATCTGGGCACCCACCAGGGTGTCCTTGAATCGAAGGTGATACTCGGTAGAATGAATGCCTTTTTCCATGAAATTCCTCCTTTTGACATGCGTCGTTCTTGGAGTGCTTTCTCCGGTGGGAAGGCAAAAAAAAAGCACGCTTTGCGTGCTTTCGGAACGAGCTATTTGGTGCCGAAGATCTTGTCTCCGGCATCTCCCAGGCCGGGCAAAATGTAGCCGATGTCGTTGAGCTTTTCGTCGACGGCTGCGACATAGATGTCCACGTCCGGATGGGCTTCTTCCAGTCGCCGGATGCCCTCGGGGGCGGCCACCAGAAAGATTCCTCGGATGTTGGTGCATCCGGCTTCCTTCAGAAGGTCCACCGTGAGGACCAGGGTGCCGCCGGTGGCCAGCATGGGGTCCAGAATGAGGGCGATGCGCTCGTCCATCTTGTTGGCCAGCTTCACGTAGTAGCGGACCGGCTCCAGGGTTTCCTCGTTCCGGTAGAGGCCCACCACGCTCACCTTGGCGCCCGGGATGAGGTCCAGGACACCGTCCATCATGCCCAGGCCGGCGCGCAGGATGGGCACCACGGTGATCTTTTTGCCCTTGATGCGTTCCACCTCAACCGGGCCGCTCCAGCCCTGAATGGTGCGCTTTTCCGTTTCCAGGTCCTTGGTGGCCTCGTAGGTGAGCAGCCGGGCCAGTTCGGAAGCCAGCTCCCGGAAATCCTTGGTGCTGATGTTGTGTTTGCGCATGATGCCGAGCTTGTGGCGGACCAAGGGGTGGTCGACGACGTGAACGGCCACGGGCGTCTCCTTTCTTTGACGGCGTTCGGATGCCTGCTTCAGGCGCAGCCTATAGAGGAAAGCAGGGGGGGTGTCAAGGAAGGAATCGGGAGGGAAGGGCGAGCGGGTGCCGCAGCGTTGACGCAGAAACGGAGACGCTGCTAATGTTTTCAAATTCATGTGGAATCTACAGCCTGATTCTCGGCGGCGAGGAAATGGAAGGGAGGCGACCCATGAGAATCTACCTCATGCAACACGCCCGGCCCGTACCCAAGGAAGAAGATCCCCGCCAGCCCCTTTCCCGACAGGGCGTGCGGGACGCGGAGATGGTGGGGGAACGCCTTGCGGCGGCGGGAGTTCGCCCGGAGGTCCTCCTGCACAGCCCTAAGGAAAGGGCCAAGGAAACGGCACGCATTGTCTGGAGGAAGCTGGGGGGCCAGGGGCGGCTGCAGGAACGGGAGGATCTGGCGCCGCTGGCGGACCCGGGGTCCGTGCTGGCGGACCTGGAGGCCGCAACGGGTGAGTGCCTGGTGGTGGGGCACCTGCCGCACCTGGGGCGCTTGGCCACCCGCCTCCTCACGGCGGGGCTCCGGGACGAACCGCCCTTGATCCGTTTCCGGCAGGGGGCCGTCCTCTGTCTCGTCCGGGAGGCGGAGGGTTGGCAGGTGGCCTGGATGCTTGCCCCTGAGTTGGCATAAACGGCTTGGGGAGCGGGCCTTGGTCTTGTCTGTTCGCATGGAGGCTGAGCGAGAGGGATGTTGCAGCTGCAGAGCGCTTTGGGCCTCGTGATGTTGGTTTTTCTGGCGTGGGGATTTTCGGAAAACAGGCGCCGTTTGGCCTGGCGGGAGGTGGCGGGAGGGATCGTTCTCCAGGTCGCCCTGGCCTTCATCCTCTTGAAGATGCCCGGGGCGCGCCTCGTCTTCGCCTGGCTGAACCAGGCGGTTCAGGCCCTTTCGGCGGCCACCGAGGCGGGAACCGGGTTCGTCTTCGGATACCTGGGCGGCGGCGATCCGCCCTTCCAGGTCCGGCCCGGGGCGTCCACCTACATCCTGGCTTTCCGGGGACTGCCCCTGGTGCTGGTCATGAGCGCTCTGTCCGCGCTGCTCTATCACTGGGGGATCATTCCCCGGGTGGTGCGGGCCCTGGCCTGGATGCTCAAACGCGCCACGGGGATCAGCGGTGTGGAGGCCCTGGGGACGGCCGCCAACATCTTCGTGGGCATGGTGGAAGCCCCGGTCCTGGTCCGCCCGTATCTGGAAAGGGTCAGCCGAAGCGAGCTCTTCACCATCATGGCGGCCGGTATGGCCACCATCGCCGGCACGGTCATGGTGCTGTACGCCTCCATCCTGGAACCGGTCATCCCCGGGGTCATGGGGCATCTGCTGGTGGCGTCCATCATCAGCGCGCCGGCGGCCGTGACGGTGAGCAAGCTCATGGTGCCGCCCGTGGAGGAGGGCGTGGAGGGCTCCTTGGCCCTGGAGCGGGAGGCCCGAAGCGCCATGGACGCCGTAACCCAGGGCACCCTGGCCGGCCTCTCCCTTCTTTTGAACATCATCGCCATGCTGATCGTCTTTGTGGCCCTGGTGCATCTGGCCAACATGATCCTGGGATGGGTCCCCTCCTGGGGCGGAGAGCCCTGGACCGTGCAGCGGCTTCTGGGGTTGATCATGGCGCCGGTGACCTGGCTCATGGGCGTTCCCTGGTCCGAGGCGCACACGGCGGGGAGTCTCATGGGAGTCAAGACGATCCTCAACGAATTCCTGGCCTACCTCCAGATGGCGGCCCTGCCCGCCGATGCGCTCAGCCCCCGTTCGCGCTTGATCCTCACCTACGCCCTGTGCGGCTTCGCCAACATGGGATCCCTGGGGATCATGATCGGAGGACTGGGGGCCATGGCGCCCGCGCGGCGGCCGGAAATCGTGGAACTGGGGGTTCGGTCCATTGTGGCGGGGACTCTCGCCACCTGCATGACCGGAGCGGTCATCGGTCTGCTGGTCTGAATCGTACCCGCCGCGGAGATCCCCGCCGTTTGCATGAAACGCGACCTCGTTCCGTTCGTGCACGCGGCCTGTAGGGGCGAATCATCAGTCGACCCTACAAGGGTCCGCTTCCCAAAGGTGCGTTTCCTCTTTCATTGTTTCTCTCCGCGCGATGAGAGTTGAAGTGAAAGAGAACCGCGAATGAACGCCAATGGACGCGAATGGATCGTTTCGTGTTCGTTCGCGACTTCAACGCTCGGCCGGCCTCTCGGATCCCCGAACCTCAACTCGGATTTTGGCCTCCGGCCTTGAGTCCTCGGGTGAGGGCCCGGTCCAGGGCGGAGGCGAAACGGCGCCGGTCGCTCTCGCTCAGGGGGCCCGGGCCGCCCTGGGCCAGACCGGCGCCTCGAAGATCGTGGAGAAAATTCCGGATGGAGAGTCGCTCCCCTACGTTTTCCTTGGTGTAGCTCTGCCCCCGGGGATCGATGGCCACGGCTCCCTTGTCCACCACCTGAGCGGCCAGGGGAACGTCCGCGGTGATCACCAGGTCCCCCGGTGCCACCCGCTGGGCGATGGCTTGATCGGCGGCGTCGAAATCCCCGCTCACCCGCACCATGGTGACAAGCGATGAGCGGGGCACGGCCAAGGGCCTGTTGGCCACCACGAAAACGGGAAGACGCAGCCTTTGGGCCGCCCGGAAGACGATCTCCTTGATGTCCCCCGGGCATCCGTCCGCATCGATCCAAATGTTCACGTGTTTTCTCCTCTGAAGTTGTCTCCCTGCCCCTTTTCCCTACCACAGCGGGGGATCCGGCGGGGCGAGAAAAAACGACGTGCCCCCTGCCGGAAAAACCGGTTGCCGCCGTTATGACCTTGGTGTATGTGTCCCCGGCATTTGATCCGATCCCAAGACCGAGAGGAAAGCCATACCGTGAGAAATATCAAGGACAGCAGCTCCCTTCGAAATATCGCCATCATCGCCCACGTGGACCACGGAAAGACGACCCTGGTGGATGCCATGTTCCGGCAAAGCGGCGTGCTGCGGGCCGGAAAGGACGTTCCGGAACGGCTCATGGACCGCCTGGACCTGGAGCGGGAGCGGGGCATCACCATCGCCGCCAAGAACTGTTCCGTGACTTGGCGAGGGGTGAAGATCAACATCATCGACACGCCGGGCCACGCGGACTTCGGCGGCGAGGTGGAACGGGCCCTGGCCATGGCGGACGGAGCGCTCCTGCTGGTGGACGCCTCGGAGGGACCGCTTCCCCAGACCCGGTTCGTTCTCAAAAAGACCCTGGAGGCCGGTCTCAACGTCCTGGTGGTCATCAACAAGATCGACCGCAAGGACGCCCGCCCGAACCAGGTCTTGGACGAGATTTATGATCTTTTCATCGATCTGGACGCCACGGACGACCAGCTGGAATTTCCCGTGCTTTACGCCGTGGGCCGGGACGGGGTGGCGTCGCCGAGCCTTGATGAGCCGGGGCGGGATCTCAGCCCGCTCTTCGACGCCATATTGAACGAAATTCCCCCGCCTGCGGGGGATCCCCGTGCGCCCTTCCGGATGCTGGTGGCGGACCTGAGCTACAGCGACTACCTGGGGCGGCTGGCCATCGGCAAGATCGCCCACGGCACCATCCGGTCCGGGGATCCGCTGGTGCGCATCAATCAGGAGGGCGAAACACGCCCGCTCAAGATCACCAAACTCCAGGTCTATGAAGGCATGAGTCTCAAGGAGACCGATCAGGCCGGCCCGGGAGACATCGTGGTGCTGGCCGGCATCGACGACGTGCTCATCGGAGATACCATCTGCACGGCGGAAGCGCCCCGGGCCCTCAAACGGATCCGGGTGGACGAGCCCACCGTCTCCATGAAGTTCACCATCAACGACTCTCCCTTCGCCGGCAAGGAAGGCGCCATCGTCCAGTCGGGCAAGATCCGGGAAAGGCTCTACAAGGAGACGCTCCGAAACGTGGCCATCCGGGTGGAGGAGGCGGAGGACAAGGAAAGCTTCCTGGTCCAGGGCCGAGGCGAATTCCAGATGGCCATCCTCATCGAGACCATGCGCCGGGAGGGTTTCGAGCTGTGCGTAGGCCGTCCTGAGGTGATCTACCAGGAACGGAACGGGCGGCGGCTGGAACCCATGGAGCACCTCTATGTGGACTGCGAGGAGAGCTTCATCGGTGTCGTGACGGAAAAGCTTTCCATCCGCAGGGGCACCCTCACCAACCTGGTGAACAAGGGGTCCGGGCGGGTGCGCATCGAATTCATGATCCCCTCCAGGGGCCTCATCGGCTACCGGGACGAATTCCTCACCGACACCAAGGGAACCGGGATCCTCAATTCCTATTTCGCGGGCTACGACGAGTACCGGGGCGACTTTCCCAGCCGATTCACCGGTTCTCTCGTCTCCGACCGGCAAGGGAAAGCCGTGGCCTACGCGCTTTTCAACCTGGAACCCCGCGGGCGCCTTTTCATCGTTCCCAACGATCCCGTCTATGAAGGTATGATCATCGGCGAGCACAACCGGGACAGCGACCTGAACGTGAATCCCTGCAAGGAAAAGAAGCTGAGCAACATGCGGGCCGCCGGAAAGGACGACAACGTGCTGCTCACGCCCGTCGCGCCCATGACACTGGAGCGGGCGCTCCACTTCATCCGGGAAGACGAGATGGTGGAGGTGACCCCCAAGTCCATCCGGCTTCGGAAGACGATCCTGGCCGCTTCGCAGCGCCCTTTGAAAAAGAAATAGGGAGAGCCGTCGAGCCCCTTCCATGCTCCGCCTGGTGGCAAGAAAGGCGCTGAAGGTTGGATCAGCAGCGGCGGAATGCCCAGACCTGCACGCACGTGTGGGGGTCCGAACGGGGAGTGGATGGGAAGGGCTCCGAGGCGCCCTCCAGTTTCCAGAGTCCGGCTTGTTCCAGCTCCTGGAATTTTTCTTTGAACCCCATCTGGGCATAGGTTTCACAGCGGAGCGTGAAGACGAGCACCCCCCGGGGCCGCGTGATGCGAACCAACTCGTCGAAAGCCTTTGGCGGAGCGTGACCTTGGGTGAAGACGCCCACGCTGATCACGGCATCGAAGTGCGAGTCCGGAAAGGCGAGGGACTCTCCCAGGGCCATTCGAAGGAGGCTCCCGTAAACGGCCTTTTCCGAAGCGACCCGGAGCATCCCTTGGGCAAGGTCAATGCCCACGAGATGGCGGTACCCCTCCTGGTGGAGAAGTTCGCCCACCAGGCCGGTCCCGGCCCCTGCATCCAGGATGCGGGCGTTGCGGTCCGCTACAAACTCCATGAGTGCACTGACCGCCTTTTGGGGGCCGCGGTAGCCGTGCGCTTGAATAAGATCTTCGTCGTAGCGATCGGCCCACGCGTCGTAGCGACGACACAGCTCCTCCATGTCCTTGGAGGAGCAGATCCAGCGAACCCGGTCCTTGGGATCCATGGCGATCATCCTCCTTTCGTCCGTTCCCTGTAGCACGGTTCAAGCGTCTGCCACAAGCGACCGGCGTGCCCGGGGCGCTTTTCCGCTCTTGCCTCCGGTCCGTGCGCCTGATAATCTCCCGCTCTCATGAATTCCGACCGAACGACGGGAAGGACGCATCTCCATGACGAAGATTCGAAACTTTAGCATCATCGCCCATATAGACCACGGCAAATCCACCCTGGCCGACCGCCTCATCCAGGCGGCGGGGCTCGTGGATGAGCGGGAGTTCCGCGACCAGATCCTGGACACCATGGATCTGGAGCGGGAGCGGGGCATCACCATCAAGAGCAACACGGTGACCCTGCCTTACGTGCGCCCCAACGGCGAAGAATACGCCCTGAACCTCATCGACACCCCGGGCCATGTGGATTTTTCCTACGAGGTGTCCCGGGCCCTGGCCTCCTGCGAAGGGGTGCTCCTCTTGGTGGACGCCTCACAGGGCGTGGAGGCCCAGACCCTGGCCAACCTCTACGTGGCCATGGAACACGATCTCACCATCATCCCGGTGATCAACAAGATCGACCTGCCCTCGGCCGACGTGGAAAGGGTGAAGGAGGAGATCGAAAACGAGCTGGCCCTGGATTCGGAACAGGCGGTGCTCTGTTCGGCCAAGGAAGGGATCGGGATCGAGGACGTTCTGGAAGCGATCGTGGAGCGGATCCCGGAACCCCGCGGGTCTGTGAACGCCCCCTTGGCGGCGCTCATCTTCGATGCGCACTACGATTCCTTCCGGGGGGCCATCATCGCCTGCCGTGTCTTCGACGGGGCGATCAAGGCAGGAGACCGTATCCGGTTCATGTCCAACGGCGCCGTGCACAAGGTGGAGGAGGTGGGCGTCTTCCAGCTCAGGCGGGAGCCTCGCAAGGAATTGAAGGCCGGGGAGGTGGGCTACATCATCGCCGGGATCAAGACGGTGAGCGATGTGAGCATCGGCGATACCATCACCCTGGACGAAAACCCGGCCTCCAAACCTCTGCCCGGATTCCGGGAAGTGAAGCCGGTGGTCTTTTCGTCCATCTACCCGGTCTCTTCCGACGACTACCCTTCCCTGGCGGCGGCCCTGGAAAAGTACAAGCTGAATGATGCGGCCCTGGTTTACCAGAAGGACTCTTCGGCGGCCCTGGGGCAGGGATTCCGCTGCGGCTTCCTGGGCCTGCTGCATCTCGAGATCGTCCAGGAGCGCCTGGAGCGGGAATTCGACCAGTCCATCATCATGACGGTGCCCAGCGTCCAGTACCGGTTCACCCTGGATACGGGGGAGACGGTGACGGTGGAAAACCCGCAGTATTACCCCGATCCGGTGCACATCAAGTCCACGGAAGAACCCTTCATCCGGGCCAGCATCCTGTGTCCGGAGCGCTACATGGGCGCCGTGATGAAGCTCTGCACGGAACGGCGCGGAGAAAACCCGCGATTCAACGTGCCCACCCCGGGCCGGGTGGAGATCATCTTCGACATGCCCCTGGCCGAAGTGATCTACGACTTCTACGACCGGCTGAAGACGGTCACCCAGGGCTACGGCTCCTTCGACTACGAAATCACCGACTACCGCCAAAGCGACCTGGTGAAGGTGGACTTTCTGGTAAACGGCGAGAAGGTGGATGCTCTGTCCATCATTGTCCACCGGGACCGGGCCCGCTCCTGGGCCGTGCAGGTCTGCGACCGGCTCAAGGAGGAAATCCCCCGTCACCAATTCAAGATCGCCATCCAGGGGGCCATCGGCGGAAAGATCATCGCCCGGTCCACCATTTCCGCCTTCCGAAAGGACGTGACGGCCAAGTGCTACGGCGGCGACATCACCCGAAAGCGCAAGCTCCTTGAAAAGCAAAAGAAGGGAAAAAAGCGCATGAAGATGGTGGGGTCGGTGTCCATTCCGCAGAGCGCCTTCGTGGCGGTCCTGAAAACGGACAAGGAATAGGAGCCGTGTCCGCCCTGCCGGGCCTCTACGTGCATGTGCCTTTTTGCCGCGGCAAGTGCGCCTACTGCGACTTCTATTCGGAGCCTTCCGAAGCCCTCGCATTCCGATGGGTGGACGCGGTGCTTCGGGAGGCGGACCTTTACAAGGACCTCTTTTCCCGCTTCGATACGCTCTATCTGGGCGGCGGAACCCCCAGCCTCCTGAGTGGGGAAGATCTCAGGCGACTCTTGACGGGACTCCGGGAGCGATTCCATTTCGAAGCCTCCGCCGAAATCACCCTGGAAGCCAACCCGGACGACGTGAGCCCGGATCGGGCGTCCCTGTGGCGGGGGCTGGGCATCAACCGCCTGAGCCTGGGCGTGCAGTCCTTCGACGACCGGATGCTGCGCCTTCTGGGCCGCCGCCACAACGCCTCCCAGGCCGTCGCCGCGGTGGAAACCGCCAGGGAGGCCGGTTTTTCCAACCTGGGCGTGGATCTCATGTGGGGACTGCCGGAACAGACCCTCGCCCACTGGCAAAGCACCCTGGAAAGGGCCCTGGCCTTTTCGCCGGAACACCTTTCCTGCTACGAGCTCACGCTGGAAAGGGGCACGCCCTTCCATCAAAGGGCGCTTCGGGGCGAGCTCTCCCTGCCGTCGGAAGAAGAATCCCGCCGGATTTTCACTACCACGTCCCGCTTTCTGGAAACCCGCGGGTACGTGCACTACGAAATTTCCAACTTCGCCCGGGGCGAGCCGTTCCAGTCCCGTCACAACCGGAAATACTGGCACCACGTCCCCTATCTCGGCCTGGGGCCTTCGGCTCACTCCTTCGACGGGCGGAGACGCTGGTGGAACGTGCGCTCGGTGAGGGCCTACTGCGAAAGGTTGGAAGGGGGGGCAACCCCTGTGGCCGGAGAGGAGGTTCCGGGCCCGGACGAGCGCCGCCTGGAGGCTCTCCTGCTGGGGTTTCGAACCCGCGAAGGCGTCCCCCTCCACCTGGTGGGGGAGTCCCACCGGGTGCGACGGGCCGTGGAAGCCGCCGTGGCCGACGGGCTGCTGGCGCTCGCTCGGGGGCGCCTTCGTCCCACCCTCGAGGGCTGGCTCATCGCCGATCGGCTTCCGCTGCTCTTCGATTGAGTCGGGACCTTGGAAACGGCTGCCGGTTTTCCTTTTTTCCTTCGACGGTTACAATGAACACAATTCAGAGATCCACGTTTACCTGTAAGTTATTCCTTTATTGCGGGGAGCAGCGGGGCGCTCCGGGGGAGGGGCATCATGGCCGAAAAAAAGAAGATCCTTGTCATAGATGACGATCCCGAGATCTGCCAGGCGATGGACGCCATCCTGTCCGACAACGGCTACCAGGTCTTCACCGCCACGGACACCGTTCGTGGAGAGGAGATTCTGAACCGGCAGCGTCCGGATCTGCTGATATTGGACATCATGATGGCCACCATGCAGGAAGGCCTGGATTTTGCCACCAGGATCAAAAAGAAAGAAGGGGCCTACGGGCTGCCCATCATGATCGTTTCGGGCCGGCCGCCGGCGGAAAAGGGCTACGGACGGTCCCTGGATGAGGATTTGGACTGGATCGCCGCGGACATCTTCATGGAAAAGCCGGTGGACCCGGAGGATCTCCTCACCAATGTACGAGTGCTCCTGAGGGAAGATCACGACTGATCCTCCGCAACGCTCGCGCCTCCATCGCTCCTTCCCGTTGAACCGGTTCCCGACGCTCGCCTTGCTGTCATTCGTCCTGCCCTGGTTGTGGACCGCCGAGAACTCCTTCGGATCCGTGCGGGAGCGATCCGCTCCCATTCCGGTCCTGCGTTCGGCGGCTGGAAGTGCGCGGGCTCGGTGTAACGCCGTAAAAACGAGAAAATGTGATGTGGTTCCGAAGCCTTGGTTTCAAACTGGTGGCGTCCGTGGGGGCGGTGGTGGCCCTCGTGGTGGGCGTCTTCTTCTATGTCACCCTGCAGGCTCAGAGCCGCGAGACCCTGCAGGAGATGATTCGAAGCGTGCATCTTGCCAGCGAGATCGTTCGCCGCTCCCTCCATTACGACATGCTCCAGTACCAGCCCGAGCGGCTCCACCGGGCCATCGACACCATCGGGGGACATGAGCGCATCGAAAAGGTGCGCATCTTCAACGCTCTGGGGCGGATCATCTATTCGTCGGACAAGGCCGAAATGGGGGCCTATCTGGATAAGTCCGCCGAGCAGTGCTACGCGTGCCACACTCGGGAAAAGACCTTCGAGCGCCTGGACACCTCGGAACGAACGCGGATCTTCCGTTCAGAGGCGGGCTACCGCGTCCTGGGCATGATCAATCCCATCTACAACGAGCCGGACTGCTACAACGCCGCCTGCCATGTCCACCCCCGGGATCAGAAGGTTCTGGGCGTGCTGGACATCGACGTGAGTCTGGAGGCCGTAGACCGGGCGCTGGTGCGCATTCGAACGCAGATGCTCCTCCTGGCCGTGACGGCCGTGGTTTCCATTTCGGGAATCGTCGCCTTCCTGATCCAACGGTTTCTGAACCGCCCCCTGCACCAGCTGCTCCAAGGGATCGAACGGGTCGGGGCGGGGGATCTCTCCACCCCCATTCAGGTGCGGTCCCGGGACGAGATCGGTACCCTGGCCGAAAGCTTCAATCTCATGACGGCCCGGCTCAGGGCGTCGGAAAGGGAACTTCGCGAGTCGGAAGAAAAGTACCGTTCCCTTTTCGAAAACGATCCCAACCCCATCTTCGTCCTGGACCTGGAAACCTTCCGCATCCTGGACGTGAACATCCGGGCGGTGGAAACCTACGGCTACAGCCGGGAGGAGTTCCTGAACATGTCCTTTCTCGACCTGGGCGGGGAACGCGAAGCAACTAAGATCCAGGAGTTGGCGGTGAAGGCGTGCATCTTTCTGCCGAGGGTCCGTCACCACAAGAAAAACGGCGAGCCCCTTTACGTGAACATCCATTCGTGTCCGCGCCTGCATCTGGGCCGGGATGTGATCATCGCCAACATTGCGGACATCACGGACCGGGTCCAGGCGGAGGCCCAACTCATTCAGGCGGGCAAGATGGCCACCCTGGGCGAAATGTCGGCCGGTGTGGCCCATGAGCTGAATCAGCCTTTGAACGCCATTCGGATCGGCTGCGAATTCCTGATGAAGCAGATCCGACGGGGCCGGGCCGTGGGCGCGGGCGTTTTGGAGCGCGTGGCGTCCCAGATGGTGGAGCAGGTGGAAAGGGCATCGGGTATCATCAATCATCTCAGGGAGTTCGGAAGAAAGTCCGACGCCTTCGAGATGGAGCCCATCGATGTGAACCAGCCTATTCGGGACGTCTTCACCGTGCTGGGCCAACAGCTTCGGCTGAGGGAGATCCGGGTGGAACTGGACCTGCAGCCGGATCTTCCGCCCATCCTGGGAGTGTCCAACCGGCTGGAGCAGGTCTTTCTGAACCTGGTGATGAACGCCCGGGACGCCATGGAAGAAAGGAGGGAGAAGGGAGCCGAAGAGGGCTGGGAAGCGGTTCTGCGAATACGGTCTTCCCTGGAAAGCCAACGCGTGGTGGTGACGGTGAGCGACACGGGAGTGGGAATCCCGGAAGGGATCCGGGAGCGCGTCTTTGAGCCCTTCTTCACCACGAAAGAGGTGGGGCGGGGAACGGGCCTGGGCCTTTCCATCAGCTACGGGATCATCAAGGAATGCGGAGGAACCGTGGAGATCGAAAGCGAGGAAGGCCGCGGGACCACCTTTCGCCTTTCCTTTCCCGTCTACAAGGATACGGGGGAATGGCCTTGGAGCGCCTTTCTGAATGGGCCGCAGCGGGATGAAGGTCATGAGGAAGATACTCATCGTGGATGACGAAGAAAGCACCCGGGAGCTGCTGTCCCTCAGTCTGCAAAGCGACGGCTATCCGGTGGTGTGCGCCGAAGACGGCTACAAGGCGTTGGAGCTCTACCGGAAGGAGGAGCCCGAGATCGTGCTCACCGATATCAAGATGCCGGGCATGGACGGCATCGAGCTGCTCCGGCGCCTGAAGAGCCTGAACCCGGAGGTGGAGGTGATCGTCATCACCGGCCACGGCCAGATGGACCTGGCCATCCAGGCCCTTCAGCTGGAGGCGTCCGATTTCATCAACAAGCCCATCAGCGACCAGGCCCTGAGCGTGGCGCTGCGCCGGGCGGAGCAGCGGATCTGGATGCGCGAAAAGCTCCGGGACTACACCACCAACCTGGAGTGCATGCTCAAGCAGGCCACCGAAGAGATCCAGAAGCGCTACGACTTCGAGCGGCGTCTCGTGCACACCTCCATGGACGGGATCATCGTCAACGACCGGGAGGGAAACATCCTCATCTTCAACGAGGGGGCCTCGCGCATCTACGGCTACACGCGGGAGGAGGCGGTCTGCGGACTCCATGTCTCCCAGCTGTATCCGGAAGGCGAAGCCCGCCGGGTCAAGAAGATGATCTTCTCCGAGGAATACGGGGGCCCGGGAAGACTCATCAACTTCGAGACCACCGCCAGGACCAAGGACGGCCGCCTGGTGCCCATCCTCCTTTCCGCCACCGTCCTCTACGAAGAGGGGGAAGAGGTGGCCACGGTGGGCTATTTCAAGGACCTGACGCAGATCAAGGAGCTGCAGCAGCGCCTCCTGGAAAAGACCCGGCTGGCGGCCATCGGGGAGGCCATGGCGGAAGTGGCCCACGGGGTGAAGAACATCCTCTACGGCATGAAACTGGGGGCCTACATGGTGGAGCAGGGCCTGGCCCGATCCGATCGGGAGCGTCTGGAAAAGGGCTGGCGCATGGTGCAGAAAAACATGGACCGCATCGCGCGCCTCAGCCTGGACATGCTGGATTATGCGCGGACCAAGAGCCGGAAGCGGGAGGCGGTTCCCATCAACGAGGTGATCGAGGACGTGTGCCAGGAGCTGGAACGGCGGGCATCCGAGCAGAAGGTGGAGCTGGTGCGGGATCTTTCCTGCGGCCTTCCCTATATCTTCGGGGACCCGGAAGCGTTCCACTCCTGTGTGCTCAACCTGGTGACCAACGCCATGGAATCCTTTTCCGAGGACAGCGGCCCGCGCCGGGTGGACATCCGAAGCTACGTTCGAAACGGCCGGTGGATCTGTGTGGAAGTGGCCGATATGGGCCGGGGCATCCCTCCCGAAATCCGGGACAGGATCTTCCGCCCGCTTTTTACCACCAAGGGCGCCCGGGGGACGGGCCTGGGACTGGCCATCACCCAGAAGATCGTCATGGAGCTGGGCGGCGTCATCGAATTCCACAGCGAACCGGGACAAGGCACCACCTTTGTCCTCCAGTTTCCACTGGATAGCGAGGCGGAGAGCGCCACCCGCCACCACGGCTGACGATCCTGCTTGCTCGGGAGCGACGGGTGGAGGAAATTTCCCGCCGGCCGCTACTCTGACAATCCCCTTCTTTCCGGTTCCGCCGTTTCTTCCTGTTCCATGACCATGTGTCGTCTGAACGCGATGGAGGTGGCTCGGGCCAGATTCGCCTTGTGGGAATGGAGAGTCCGCACGGACCGCTCCACGGTGTCCAGGACGGCCTGTCGGGTGACGCCGGGCACCGGAGTGGCCAAGTAGCGTTGGGCGTTGGTCCGGGTGGCGCGGATCAAGTCGTCTATGGCTTCGTCCAGTTGTCCTTGGGCCCTTCGAACCAGAGGACCGACCCGGTCCGCCGCTCCCAGAGGATCTCGGCGGGCTGCATCAAGGATTTGCCAGGTGTCTTCGTAGAGGGTTCGGGCCGAATGAATGCGGGTCAGATCGACCCCGTTGGCTCCTGCCGCCACCAGGAGCCGGTCGCAGTACTTCATGAGTCCCTTGGCTGTGGAGGCACGGAAGCCTTCCCTGGCGGCTTCCGTGGCCACATGAGAGATCATGGCCAGATCGTCAAGAACGGACATGTAGTTCATGGCGGGAGATAGGGGGGTGAAGGCCCCGGACCGGATGCGGCCGATATTTTCCCGCCGCGTCACATGGCGAGCCGCACCTCCCGGGCTCACATACGGGCCCTCGATGGCGGCGTTGATGCGGGATTGGAGCCGCGCCATCTCTTCGGCCAAGGCGGCCTTCCGGGCCGGATTCGTTTCCAATTCGAATTGGCGGTGCAAATCGTCCATCTGAAGTTCCAGCCGGCGTCGGAGGGTCGGGTCCGATGCGAGGCGCTCCAGTTCCGCCAGCCGTTCCGTCACCCTCTCCATGGGCACCTCCGCATCCCTTGCGTAGCGCTCCACGGTCTCGCGCGGCGTACCCTCCCGGAGCATTCGGGCCAAGGTGTTCACTTCCGTTTCTCTCACCATGCGCTGTTCCACTTCCCGGGCGGCTCGGCCGGGAAGTTCGGTGAAGAGGTGCAGGCGCCTGGGGTCGGCAAAGATGTCTGCATCGAGCAGTCTTTTCCATCCCGGCCCGTAGCGCCTTTCCATCACCGAGACGGCGTAGTTGCGGTAGAAGGTGGCGTCACGCCCCAAAAAGCTTATGTCCACGTCGCTGGTCATGGCATTGGTTCCGGTGCGCTGCATTTGGGGCGGGCCCAAAGTTCTTCCCGTGAAGCCCATGCCCATTTCCCGGTATGCGCTGTCGACTTCTTGACCCAAACGATCAAACTGGCGAATCCTCCAGGCCTGCATTCGATTCATGATTTCCGTTCCCTGATCTCCGGCCCGGGCCAAGGCTCGGGCCACATCCTGCCATGCGCCTCCGTGCAAGTGAATCACCGCACCGGCGTTGCCTCCCATCTCATCCAACTGGCGGGCCACCCGGGCGGCGTATTCCTGAACCGCCTCGCCGCCTTCCTCCGTAACACGTCTCAGAAGCGCCGCATTTTCAGCTACCTGCTCTGCGACTTGAGCGCGCGAGAGGCCGGGGAAACGCCGGGCCACGTCATCGGCATCCCTCAGCAGCTCACGAGAAAGACGGTTCTGGATGTCCGGGGCGGCCCGTTCGAAGGCCTCGGCTGCGGCCCTGCGGCCTCCGGCCCTCCCCGCGCTTCGAATGGCGTCTCCCAGCAGGGGAACGAATCCCACCAGCGCCAGAACGGTTTGGAGCTTGCCGTCGCTTCCCCCGGTTTCCCACATCCGGTAGATGCCGGCTGCCACGTCACGGGCGTCGGCGATCTGTCCCACGATGGGGATGCATCCGATGAGGATCTGCCCGATGGTGGCGGCCGTGGACGGTTCCCTGTACCAGTCGCCGAAGATGGCCCCCACCGCGAATTCTTCCACCACGTTGAGGCCGGTGGAGTACTCTTCGTGGCGCCATCCGGCCGGGGTTTCTTCCAGCCAGGCACCGTCGGACGTGATGATCTGGTGCACGTTCACCTGAGTGCCCCGTCTCAGGATGTATCCGTAGCCGTCGTCCCCGGGGCTGGTGAGATCCCTCAGATGTATTGGGGGATCCAAGGAGTAGATATGGAGCCAATTGTCCGGTGCCCGCAAAACGATTCGGGCGCCCCGCAGCCGGAACAGATCTCCCAGCATCTCGTGGCGGCCCCGTCCGTCGTTGTAGTAGCCTGTGAGGCGTCCGATCTCCCATCCCACCCGGACCGTGGTGTTCCACATCCATCCGTCGATCTCGCCCACCACGCGGCCCCGCGCATCGTAGATCATTCCTCCCATCCGGCGCCTCAGCTCCAGCATCTCCTCAAGGGTTTCGGCCATGCCGTGCAGGAGCACCCTTTGATAGTCCAGGTTGAATCGCTGGATGGTCATCAGGTCTTCGAATCGGACCTGGCCGTTCCGGTGAGGGATGCGCCAGCCGCCGGGTCCCCACTGGTAGAGGAGCAGGGGCCGGGGCGGATATCCGTCGGGTATGGCTAAGATCATGGGATGAACGATGAGTTGCCGGTAAAGGCGCTGCTTGAAGAGGTGAATCTCCGGGGGATCCTCACGTTCGGCCGTGACCACGTCATCGGCCAGGACCCGGTCGGTGGGAACCTGCAGAAACCTGTTTTCACGGACGATATCCGAGTGCCTCTGGGCGCGCTCCATAAGTCGCTCTCGGCGCCTCACGTCCACGGAAAGGATGGATCCACGAAGGGGTTCCATGAGGCGATCCAGGCGCTCCAGTTCCCTCTTGGCGTCGAGCACCGCCTGGATCTGTCGTACCTGTTCCGGAGAAAGCACCGAAACAAGGTGGGAAAAGTCGCGGCTTAGGATCTCCTCGGCGTCCACCCGGGGGATGTCGGTCCTGGGATCCCGGGCGCGCCGGGACCCGGTATCCCGCCGTATCCCATTTGTTCTTGACGCATGGAGGGGTCCGTGGCGGTCTTTCGGAACAGGGAATTTTCGAAAAGAAAGCGGCGCCATCCCGTCCAAATCCAGGGAATGGGCGATCCGATCGGCCTGAGCTTCCAAAGGATCCTCGCGGGCCGAAAACACCGGCCCTTTCCCTTGGGGGAGAGCGGGAGTGAGGCCTTGTTCCTGCTGGAGGGTGTGAACCAGCTCGTGTGCGATCAGGCGCCGGCCTTCTATGCTGCGGGGATTGTAGGCCCCTTGCCGGAAGAAGATGTCCGTTCCCCAGGTGAAGGCCTTGGCCCGCAAAGACCGGGACAGCCCGTCCGATGCGGCGTTCTCATGGACCCTCACGGCCGAAAGATCGGCTCCCAGCTCGTGTTCCATCCGTGTCCGAACGTCCGGGTCCAGGAGCCTCCCGGATCCCCTGGCCCTTTCCAGATGCGGCGCAACCCATGGCACCGGCTGCCCGGAGGCGCCCGGGGATTCCTCCTTTCGTTGCAGAGGCGGGAAGGGTTCGGGAGATGGGGGCCCTCCGATGGCCCTGGGAGATCCCGGGCCGAATCCCCATTCCGGCGGAAGCAGAGCGCCCACGTCCAGATGGGCTCCGAACATCACGCTGTTTTCGTCGGTATAGATCTCCACATGAAGCCAGTCCACCCCCGGTATGGGAAGGGGGCGTCCGTTGAGGAGCGGGAGAACGCGATCCCTGGCGGAAGGGCTTGCCAAAACGCCGGCCAGGGCGCCTCCTCCGACCACGACGGAGGAAGTGACAATGAGGCCGCGTTCTCCGGGGGTGGCCCGGCCCCAGACACCCAATGCGAAATCCCGGGCCTGGTCTTGAAGATTCCGGAGCATGCCTGCCACGGGCTCGGTGGCCGCCAGGGCCCTGGCCACGTCCCCCAAGGATCCCTCGCGGAGGGGAGAGGGTCCCGGCGCAGGGGGGCGCTCACGGGTCGCTTCGGCCGGCCGTTCCCTCGTCGGGGAAGGAAGCCACGGAGCTGTTTCCACCCGGGCGGCCGCTTCCTGGAGCTGATTCTGTAAAACCAGGGGATCCAGCCGGGTCTCGAGGATCTGCTGGATCTGCCGTTCGATTTCGGGATCCAGGCGCAGTTCCAGGGGAGGCAGGCCGAGACTCAGTCGGGGCGCAAGTCCCGGTGCATGAAAGAAGGGCGATGTGCCCAGGGTGAGCCGGGGGAAGGCGGGAACGGTCTCCGCCCCGTTGTCGGGCGATCGTTGGAGGATCGGGCTCGGTGCCCCGCGAGCGGCCTTTCGATCCAGCACGCGAGAGGAGCTCCCTTTTCCCCTGATTTCTCCGGCGTGTTTTTTCTTTTTACTCAAGGCGAACATGGCAGCCCCTCTATGCCGCGCCGCTGGGCGCTCATTTCTTTTCCGGCTTCAGCCAAACCGTGATGCCCATGGCGGCCAGGGCGGCGACGATGGGCAGGACGAACCAAGGGTTTCCGAAGAAAAGTCCGGTAAAACCGCATGCCAGCAGGGCCGCCACGCTCCCCACGACCAGAACGGGGAAGGAGCGGGGCTGGCGCCTTTGCGCTCGAACCAGGTGGTAGAAAAAGGCGATGGGGGTTCTCAGGATCCAGCGGGGAGTTCGCCTCGAAAAGAAACCGGAAAGTTTCTGGTGGCCCTGGAGAGCCGTCCGCAGCAGGCCCCACACCAGCAGGTAGGCGTGGCAGGCGTATTCCGTGAGGATATGGGCGGGCACCGCCCCTTTGGGCCCCACCACCGTCTGGGATCCCAAGGCCTTTTCCTGCAAATCGGATCCGCAGTCCCGGACGGCATCCCGGGCCTGGGTCCCTCTTTCCCTGGCGCGGGCTTCCACGACCGTCTCGCCGGTTTGCGGCCCCACGCCCGTGTCATCCGAGATCGTGCCCCAAACGATTTCCTGGAAGTAGAGGTCTTCGTAGAGGGTTCCCAGGTCCTGGCACACGGCGTGGTATTGCGCCGCCGTGATGAATCGGTCCCGGAAGGCCGAAAGCTTCAGGAGCCAGTCGGCCTTTTCCGCTTCGGAGCAGTCCTCGGGCGGTCGGGTGTCCAGGAGTTCCCGCCACGACCGGAGCAGGGCCTTCCTTTGGGAAAGCGGGCAGCCCTGGAAATGCTCGTCCAGCGATTCCGTGGTGATGGCATCGGGCAGGTGCCAACGGTTTCGCCAAAGCCTTTGTTGGGCTCCTTCGTCCAGGAGGCTCCGGACGATCTGGCAGATGCCGTCGATCCGCCCCCACAGGATGTCGTTGGCCCTCCAGTCCCGTCGGAAGAAGGCGGCGAAGTGGGCCATGTCGTCTCCGGTCACTTTGAGGGACGGCGCCACGGCGCTCAGGCCCGTCTGGGCGTCCCGGGGGCTGATGCGCACGTATTCGATCTCGTCCAATTCATGGATTCCGGCGGCGAATTCCACGGGATAAAAAGCTCTGTCCAGGATGACGAAGTCTTCGATGGGGTTCCCGGCTTCCGGAACGGAACGGATCAGCAGGTGCAGGACTTCATGGAGCGCCGTGAAAACGGTTTCAGGCGGTGTTTCGGGCAGATGCAGACGCTCCAGTTTCTCCGGGTCCGTCTCACGGATCCATTGCCACGCCTGGGAGGCCGCCCGGGTGAGCTGCCTGGACCGAAGAGGTCCCGCTTCCCGGTCGGCGAGCAGCCGGAGGTGGTCTCGCAGGGGCATTTCCGTCGCTTCCGAAGGGAATTCGCTCAAGAGCGGGTGCCACAAGGGGCTTTCCCGGTCCAGGAAGGCGGCGAAGGACTTGAGCAAGAAGGAGGGAGCCAGGCGAAGCCCGGCTTCCGTCTTTTCGAAGAGTGTATCCCGGAGCAGATAAAGGCGGTTACGGATCATGTGGAGCGCCTTGATGATTCTTCCGGCCGCCTTCACGGCTTGGAGCAATTCCTGCTGTTCGTCTTCCGGCGATGCGCCCATGGATTGGTAGAGGTGGTAAAGCACGTGGAAGGCGCACCGAAGGTGCCATTCCACGTCGTAGGAATGGAGCCATCCGGCGGGCCCCTTTCCCGGGGGCGCCGTGTCTTCGGCTGCCGTCAGTTCCAGGAGCGTCCCGCGGAGGGATTGGAAGAGGCGCTTTCTCTCTGGATGGCTGATTTCCGTCTTGGCCGACGGCACGTCGTCCGAATCCGACACCATCAGGGTGCACAGGCTGTCGATGCGCACTCTTCGGTACACTTCGCCGGGGGTGTGGCACGAGGCGGGGTCGGGCCCGGGAGCACCGGGCCTCGCCAGTTCCAGGTAGTTTTCCTTGATGCGGTTGAGCCAACGGATCCTGGCGTTGTGTGCCTTCAGCTTTTCCAGGTCTTCCCCGATGCTTTCGTGCGAAGGAATGGTGCTCAAGGAGGCCACGGCCACCCGGAAGGGATTCTGAAGGCGGTGGGACTCCTCGTCGGTCAAGGGCGTGAGATGGGCGGGATCCGGTTCCACGTAAAAGAGCCTTCTGTCCACCAGCTTGTGGGGCATGCGGTAGAAGATGGCTTTCAGAACCGGTCCGAAGGGCTTGTTGTCCAGAACGCCTCCATCCACGTACACATGATGGGTGGGCCGGGTGCGGCTGGATCGCTCCAGGGCCTCCTTCACCGCTTCACGACGGTCCGGGGGAAGCTGCTCCAACGAAAAGGGAGGGAAGGCCACGGGAAAGGTGGAGGTGATTCGTGCGATGGAGGCCAGGATGCAGGCCCTGAGCGGTGCCGTGTCTCTCGGCGCGGGGTCCTCAGGCCCCAGCCCCAGAACCTTTCGTCCGGGCCGGTGCTGCAATCGGAAGACGGTTCGGTGGGTCTTGTCGTCGATCCGGGCGCCCAGGGAGTCCCAGTAGGTGGACAAGACCCCTTCCAGATTGGTACCCGTAATGAAGACATCCATCTCACCCGGGCTGGGGGCCCGAACGTGGGTGGGAGTGAGAATGCTGCGGAAGGCTTCTTCCAGCCGTTGCTGGTAGTAGCCTTCGCCGTCCAGGAGTGAGACGGCCTCATCGGCTGCGGTGACCGGGCGAAGCAGAGCCCCCAGGTCTCCGTGCTTTCTCCACAGGTCCGCGGTCTTGGCAAAGTCGCCTCCGGATTCCAGCGCCGCAGCGAGAAAAAGGCCGTTGATGCCGCCGGCGGATGTTCCCGCCACCACGTCCACCACCGCGTTGGCGTCCAGTATCTCCAGAAGGAGTCCGAAGGGACCGTTCTCCCTCACCAGGTCGAAGAAGGCCCGGGTGACGCCGTTTTCATAAACGGCCAGGGAGACGCCGCCGTAGAGCACCAGGGCGATGCGGATTTCCCGGCTGCGGTCCTTTCCATCCTTTCCAAGGATGTCCGTCGTCATGGTTGATCCTCTCTCCGGCCGACTTCGCGATTCACTGCGCCGTTGGATGCCGTCATGGGCGTTTTCCGATCCAGGACCCTCCGTTGTCCCGGGACGTTTCGTATCCCCAGGTCCCCTGGAAAGTCTTTCCGTCGTTTTGGGGTATGAACACGCCGCCTCCCGTTTCCGCTCCCTCCTCCCACCGGAAGTACAGGCGGCCGTCGCGAATCCTTCCCCGGATGCGTCCTTGGCCGAGCCCGTAGGAGTAGATTCCCGTCACGCGGTCTCCGGTCCGCTCGAACTTGACATCGATGGGGACGGCCTCTCCTCCGCCGTGGGCGGAAAAACTTCCCCGGTAAAGGCCGTCGAAGGCCAGCCGGGCCTCTCCCGGGTTACGGTCGTCCTCTTCCAGGACCCGACCGATGCCGCCCTTGGGCCGTGGTCGAAGGGAGTCCAGGTCCGTGCTCCGCCCGATTCGGGCCAAGGTCTTCTGGATGTTGGAGTCTTCCAGGATGGCGGCGATCTTTTCCACCTCGCCGGCCATGGCGCCCACCCTGGCCGTGGCCGCCTGCAGGTCCGGTTCTGATGCCGCAAAATCGCGGGACTTGTTCCGAAGTTCTTCTGCAAAGCGCCGAAGTCGCTCCCCCGTGAAAGGATGGGTGGATCTTTCCCGAAGGTACGATTCCCAGTCCTTTTCCGAACCAAAATCGCCGCGATGGGGCATGAGGTAGAGGGCTGCCATGAAGAAGTGCACCATGCCCATGGGCGCCGTCCCGATCCGCCTCATGACTTCCAAGGCGAACGCGTCCGCCTGGGCCTCGTTTTCCTGGGCCTGGCTCACCGGGATGTCGTATCCCGGGTGGCGGTGGTAGAGGTGACCCAGTTCGTGGGCCATGATGAAGACGACGGCGCTCTTGAGAATCTTCTGCGAAAGCGAGTCCACGTTGGGATCGGCCAAGGCGTCCGGCGGGATCCGAAGGGCTTCCAGGGGGGGCGGACACCGGGGCTGTGAGGACCCCAGGCACTTGTACTTGAGCATGGACATGTAGTTGTAGGCCGTCTCCTGACTGAAGCCGTTGAATTCCAGCCAGGCGGAGGCGATGGCGAAATCGTCCAGAAACTTGACGGAGACCACGGGCATGACGATCCGCCCGCTGTTTCCCCAACGGTAGGCGTAGAAATTGACGGGAACGTTCTGCTCCGGAGCGATGAGAGGAATATCCAGGGACGTTCCCTCCACCCGGCGTCTTTCCGCGGCGGTGAGGTTCGCCAGCACCACGTTCCGGAAGTTCCACTCCAGGTTGTCTCGGTACCGGCCCTGCCAGTACTGGAGCACCTGGCGGGGATAGAGTTCGTCCAGGTTCATGGCCCGGAGGGGCCCTGGGGCGGCTGCGCCCAGGAAAAAGACCAGAACCGTGGACACGATCTTTCCAAACTTCATGGGTTCGCCTCCTTTCACGGCTCAGCCGCGCCGCGCCGGAAAAGATCAGCGGGTGCCCTGCATCCCGGAGGCGGTTCTCCCACGGCGCCGTTTCGAACCCATTGCTCAAATTCCTGGAAATTCCCCCAATCCGGTCCCCAGACGGATTGAAGCAGGCTCAGCTTGATCTCGGGCAGAAGCAGGTCCACCGTGTCCACCCGAAGACCGGGATCCACGTCCGGGCGGAGCAGGGAGGGGATGCGGTTGAGCCGGGCCAACCGGGTTGCCAGGTGGGCTCTGCGGATCTCCAGATTATCCCCGCCGGATTCGGTGGCGGCCGTATCCACGGCGCCGTGGTAGAGCACTTGCGCCCTGGATGCGCGGGCGGCCTGTTCCCCTGCTGGGCCCGACGCCTCGTACTGCACGGCCCGATAGAGGGACAGGGCCACAACGGCTGCGCCGAAAAGGGCGAAGAAGACACCGGGTCCCACCCGGCTCAGATACACGGAGATGTTTCCGGGTAGGACGATCCGACCCTGGCTGTCCGTCTTTTCGGGAAGATGCAGAAAAAGCCGGTATCCGAGATAGATGGAGACGCCTCCGATCAAAACGGCCAGAATCCGCTCCAAGGGCCTGAAGATGATGGGATCCATGAGTTCTCCTGTCTGCCCTTTTTCGTTGGCCTTGGTCCCGGTGTGGCATCCATTGGGGCTCATTCGCGTTCATTCGTGTTGATTTGCGGTTCTCTTTCAAACGAACCGCCGCGGGGCGCGCCCAGGAGTTCGGCCGGGATCTGCCGGCCCAGCTTGGCGTACTCCAGCCTGAGCCCCTCCAGCACGTCCCGCCACTGCACCCGCCGTCCCTGCTCCAGGGCCCGGACGGCCGCCGCCAAGACCGCGTTTCGGATGTGCCCGCCGCAAAGATCCGCATGGGCGGCCAGAAGATTCACGTCCCCCGGCTGAAGGTCGTGGGCGTCTCCCAGATGGGATTTCCACAAGGCGCGCCTCTCCTCGGGGCCGGGGGCGGGAAATTCCACCACCAGGTCGATGCGGCGGCTGAAGGAGGCGTCCATACGGGCCCGGCTGTTGCTCGTCAGCAGCACGATCCCCCGGTAGTGTTCCAGCCGCTGGAGCAGGTAGTTGGTTTGCGCATTGGCGAAGCGGTCGTTGGCGTCCCTCACTTCCGTTCGTTTGCCGAAGAGGGAGTCGGCCTCGTCGAAGAGAAGAATCACGTCGGCTTCTTCGGCGGCGGCCAGCAGGGCGGACAGGTTCTTTTCCGTCTCCCCCACGTATTTGCTCATGACGGCGGCCAGGTCCACGCGATAGAGGGCGAAGCCGAGCCGGGTGGCGAGCCAGGACGCCGCCAGGGTCTTGCCCGTTCCCGAAGGGCCCACGAAGAGGGCCCTTACCCCGGTCCGATAGGAAGCCTCCAGGGTGACTCCCAGATGGTGCGGCAGGTCCTCCCGGTGACGGCATCGGGCTTCCAGCATCTCCAGCGTTTTTCGGGTGGATTCGGTGAGGATGAGGGCCTTTTCCGGGATTTCTTCCGGTACGGGCTGAGCCAGCGTTTCCAACCCTCCCACCTGAAAGGCGGCCCGCCGCACGTCCTGGGATTGCACCTGGAAGCGCCCGTTCACCCGTGCCTTCATGCGTGCCAGGGTTCCCAGGCTGCGGATGCGGTCCGTCCCTTGGAGGTGGGAAGCGGCCAGGGATTGGGCGAGGACGGGATCTTCCACCATCTTCAGCCACAACCGGCGCCTTTCCTCGGGGCCGGGAAGGGGAGTCCGCCACTGGTACACCTCGTTTTCGTCCGATTGCACGGCGCCGTCGGGGCCCGCCAGGGCCAGGACGGGCCCCGAGTAGCCCGGCGCGGAGGGCAGGGGGACGACAACGCCGGGGGCCGTTTCCAGGACGAAGACGGGCACCAATCTTTCCAGTGTGCAATAAAGGCCGAATCCTTCGAGCGGGATTGAAGCCGCCCGGGCGAAGACCGGACGTCTGCCCAGAGCCCGGCAGACTTGAACGGCCGCCATCTCCGCCTCCCTGGGCGAAGGCGAGCGGATGACGAGATGGCAACGGGAGGTTTCGCTCAAGGCCGAAGCGTGTGCCCGGGCCTCCCGTGTCAGGGTCTCCGGCACCGTTTCGGGTTCAGCCCGGGAAGCGAACCGGGTTCCGGGCCAGGGCTGAAAGATCCCTCGGAGAGAATAGGTGAGCGGAGCGGGAATACCCAGTTGTTGGTCGCACAACGGTGCGGATTCGTTGATCCGGCGGAGAAGGCCCGTTCGGGCGGCGGTTCCCGTGGCCAGTAAATACGACGGCGATTCCTCCACGGAGCCCGTGAGGAGAGATCCCAGCGTGTCTGCCACGAGACCCACCGAGGGGCGGGCCGATCCTATGTGCGGCTGGAGCAGGGCGACCATGGCCGCCATGTGGGAATCTTCTTCCACCGCAAGACACAGAGCGGTCGTCAGGATTTCCAGGGAAGAGAGGGAAAGGATGCCAGCCAGTGCCACGAGGCGGACGTCCCGGGACGCGGGCTGCAGGAACAGCTCCCGGAGCAGCTCGTGCCAGTGCCGGACCGATCCGATCCTTTGCCGTACCGCGTACAGGGAAGCCTCTTCGGGCCTTTGTGGCCGGCGTTCCTCGTCCTGGAAATAGAAAAACGCCGCCGGCCAGATGGCCGCCACGGCCAGGGACGGCATCCCGGCCCCTCGGACCCCGTGCGGTGCCTGTTCCAGAGACGTGGCTTCCTTCGTCCCCACCGCTTTTCTCCCTTTATTCCTTCTTGGGTCCGTTCGGGATGAAACGCGAAACTTCCACAATTCCAAAGCCTTGCTTCAGTCGCCGTAATGGAAAGTGATCACGCGGGCGAGCCAAGGGACCCAGCCGGGATTCACGTCGAGTCCCAGCCGCCGGATCCGCACGTCGATCCGATACAGCGGAAGAAAGACATCCACGTGGGTGGGGCCCGCGACGATCCTGCCGGGGCGTTGCGCCATCTTTCGGAACGTTAACCCTTCCCGCCGCCAAAGGAAAAGCGAAGCCGCGAAACGCGCCGCCCTGAAGACCCCTTCCAGGACCCAATCCCGGGATTCTTCGTGATTCAAGTCGGGCATCCGGGCTTGGGTGCCGGGTGGACGGACGTCCCTTCCGGGAACCGCCGAGATGCCGAAAAGGAGACGGCCCGTACGGTCCGTCAGCATCCGGAAGCCTTCCCCCGCCGGCCTCGTGTGAAGTCCGAGCCGCCTCAGCGCGCGGGGCCGTTCCTCCAGAAGGCGCATCCAGGCTGCCGGTGGTTCGAAGATCGGGAAGAACCCGGTCTCCTGGCGGAGAGCCTCGTCGAGGGGCCCCTTGTCCTGGGGCTCGCCGCAGTTCGGGATTGTCCTTGGAAGCACGCCCCCGGGACGGCCGAAGCTTTTTTCTGGCGAAAGATCGAGCTGTTCCAGCAAGATGAAGTGGGGGTCGTCTTCCGGGAGCGACAGCAGGCGGGCCATGTATTTCAGGAACCGGATTCCCGCGGCCTGTCCGGCAAAAAAGGGATGTCGGCAGAAAAGATCCTCCAGGGACAGGGCTCGAAATATGCCCAAAATAAAGAGGAAGCCGGCGAAGGAACTCCACCGGGTTTGCTGGAAGAAGGAGAAATCCCGGCCTGCGGCGGGATCGGTTCGGGCATCCTTGCCGATCGGGCCTCGCCCCGGTGCTCTCGGCCCCTCCCGGCCCTTGAAGTCCTCAAGGGGTGCCTCGGGCGCCTTCCCAGGCTCGAAGCTCGGCGGGACGCCGGCAAGGGAAAGGCCATCTTCTTCTTCCGGCTGCGGCACGTTCCTTGGAAATTTCTTGCCGGATTCCTTCGGGTACGATGCCTTCTCCGGTTCGGTCTCACGGACCAAGCGGCACTCGCCGGACGGACGCCTTTTCTCGACCGGCCCGGCGCCTTTCGGGTCCGTTTCCCCGGATGTCTCCGAAGGAATCGATGGAGGCGGGTTCCGGCGTGCGGATTCGGTGGGCGTTGCGTACCGCCTTGCGTCCCCATCGAATGCCTCATGGTGCGCCGCGACGGGGGGCGCTGCAGGTCCACCTTCCAGGGATTTCCCTTCAACCTGGGAATCTCCCGCAGGGGGGAAGAGGGTTGCCCGGGCGGTGGATTCAGGAAGAGGAAGAGACCTCAGACCGCCGTCCGGAGGGGTTCTTTCCACGCCCTGCGCCTTTCCGCCTTCTTTCCGGGTGGGATCCGTCCGCCTTCCACGGTCTTTCCAAGGCGAGGATTCTTCCCGGCGGACCTTTTCTTCCCGGGATGGCCCGCCTTCTATGGAAAGGGGGCGGATTTCCCCTTCCCGGCTGTGGGGATCCGGGATGCTCGGCCGGGTCGCTTGTTCGAGGAGGGAGTGCCCGGTCGGATCCTTCGGTTCCTGGACGGTGTGCTGGGAGCGCTCGGGTTGGGATGCCGGGGCAGGGGGCGGAAAAGCCGGAGTGCTCCAGCGGAGCTCCATTTCCCCGGGACGAAGGATCCAGAGAGCCACCGCCGTGAGCCACAAAGTGCGGGGATCATCTTCCCCCCACCGGGCGCTCCAGCGGTCGAGCACGCTCCGCCACTCGGCGTTCAGCCGGTTGAGAAGGCTCTGAAACGGCCCGGCTCCAAAACCGAGGTAGGGGGAAATTTCGTTTCCCGTTCCAAAGAGGCGGAGCAGCTCCTCTCCGTCTTCCCGATCCAGGGCCTCCAGGAGCGGATCCAACCGGCCAGCGCCCTGGAGGGTAGCGATCAGGCGGGCCACGGCGGGGCGGGCGGGGTGCAGACGGCCCGCCTTCTTGACAAGGTACCGAAGGCCGGCCGGGCGGCTGAATCCGTCCCGCCAGCCGGGGACGGCGCTCTTCCAGAACCACTCTGCGGCCCGGCGGCCCTGGACCAGCCTCAAGGCCAGCAAGGCGGGCGGATCCAAGGCGTCGCGAAACCAGACGGCGGGGGCGGACCCTGCGGCCGGAGACCAGGCCGGCACCGCCTCCCGGGTGAGCCGTTGGATGGTTTGATCCAGCACCCTGGAGGCGGACACAAAACCCATGGGGTCGGTGCCGATGCGCAAGGCGAGGGATCGCACCACCACCAAGGCACCGGATCCCATGCCGGGAAAGGACGCGGTGCGGAGCGCGTTTTCCAGGCAGTGGACCACGCGGGCCACGGGCGTGTCCCGAGCCGCGCGGACCCTCAGTTTTCCAATCCGACAATCCATGATCGTCCTTGCGCCGGATGCCTTTTCCGCCTTCCGGTCTCCCGAGCGCCGCGCTTCTTGAGGCCGTCTTGATCGTTACGCACACTCAATGCCCAGCTTTCTCTTCATTGGGATGATGAAAAAACTCCTCCGTCTGGGTGTGGCGATCAGTCGTGCGACCAGGAGGAATGTCGCGCTTGGCGGGCGGGGATAAACCCCGCCTCTACCCAAGAGGCCCATGCGCTTTTGTAGGGGCGGTCTTTATGCCCGCCCGTCGCGACTGCCTCCCCGCGGCCCAAAGCGTGGGGAATTGTTCCATCTGGACCGCGGAGATGGAGCCGAAGGATTGCAACACGTTATGGGATCCCTCCCCTTGCCATGGCGTGGCGGACGGAAGAAGTCTCTTTCACCTTCCCAGAAAGGTCGCTTTGGCTCCCGCGAGGATGTGGAAGGTGGCCTTTTCCGTTCGGGTGACCCTCACGCGAACCTCGGTCCCGCTCATATCCTCCACCACGGCCTGCACGGTGCTTCCGGCCGCCTCTTCAATGGAGACCTGCATGCCGATGCGCGCTAAGCCCTTTTCAATCACCAAGTCCAGCCAGTCGCCGGTCCTGCCCGTGGCCGGTGCGGGGGCGTGACCGGAGACGATCCGTCCCACCGGGGCGTGGCTGGCCAGGAGCAGGGCCACGCGAACCAGATCGTTCATGAAGTCCACCGCTTCCGGAATGCCGGGGTCCACCTTGGCGAAGAGCCAGTCGGCCAGGCCTTGCAGATCTTTTCGGAGTTCCATCGACAGCTCGCTCCAGCGGGGAAGAACGCTCAACCGTCTCAGGTCCGCCGGCTCGTCGTACCGGCTGATCCGCTGCGCCCATTCCAGGCGCACCGCGGCCGGTACCCGATCCGCCCTGGCATAGAGGCAGGCGGCCACGTCCTCCATATCCTGCACCTCCTGGGAAGCCTGTCGTGCGGCCTGGAATCGGCCGAGCCCGCCGCTCAGGAGATCCTCCACGGACAGGATGTTCTGCGCCTCTTCCTTCAAGCCCTTCCAGGAGAGGCGCTGCAGGGCTCCCAAGTCCAGCAGGGCCTTCTTTTCCCACCGGGTTCGAACCGCTTTTGAATGGGATTCCGAAATGGCTTTGACGGTCTTCTGGAAAGAAACGACGCCGAAGGGTGTCATCTCTTTTCCGTTCGTATCGGCCTCCTGGGTATCGGAAACCATGGCCTGGGCCCGGTTCCGGACCACCTTGAAAACGTCCAGGATCCTCTGGGGGCGGTCCAGGTGATTCAGGAGTTTCTGCAGAGACGGGAACCACGCCAAGGGCAGGGCGCGCAGGTGGGCGAACATGGCCTCCAGCTCTTCGGGTGCCGGATGGTCTTCTTCCAGACAGGCGGGAACAGGGGGCTTCCACAGGCCGTGCAGGGAAAGCCGAGGCACGGAATTTTGCGTGACGGAACTCCTTCTCGGGCGGGCGTAGACAACGAAAGGCACGTGGTTTTCCAGGATCTCCCGGCGTCGCCTGTTGACGGCCTCCACCCGGGCCGTTTCCTCTTCCAGCAGGGAGCGGGCCACCACCAGGTCATGGCGCCGCTCCGCCAGCTCGTCGTCCACCACCTTGAGAGCCTGGGCCCACTGGTCGGCGATGCCTTTGAGTTCTTCGAGGCACTTCAGGCACTTGTCCCTTACGGTGCGGTAGTCCAGTATGCGCGCTTCGATCCGGCGAAGGATCCCCACCGCGCTCTCCAGCGCCGTGACTCCCGAAGAAAGGTAGGCGGCTTCGTCGAAGACGGACGGATCGGGATCGAAAATCCCGGCCGTCACCAGGAGGGGAAGCCCCGGATCGTCCAACGGACACTCACGATGGTCCAGCAAAACCTGGAACGCGGGCCCCAGGGCCTGCTGCTCTTCCGAAGAGAGTCCCTTGAGGCGCACCAGCACGTAGTGGCCCTGCTCCCGGATGCGCTTCCACTCCTAAAGTCGGCTCGCGGCTTCGGGGTGGTTCTTGGTAAACTGACTGTAATCCGCTCGTGTAAAGACCGCCGTACTTCCGTCGGACAAGGGAACCTTCAGATCTCCCGTTTCGATGGGAATGTCCAGGATGCTTTGCAGGATGCCCGCTTTGGTGGCCACGGCGTAGTTCTTGGCTTCCGGGGCCAGCGGATCGGCGATGCGTTCGGCCACCGTGGTGCTTCGAAAATCGAGGACCCTTCCCACGATCGGGTTTTTGAATTGAATGTCAGCAGCCGTTGCCTCCACCATGCTCGAGGGTTCCACTGCGAGGGGTTGAACTCTCTTGGAGACGGTCCAACTGGTGCCGGCGGTGGCTTCGGGATTTTCCGCCCGGGCCAGGACCGCCTCCTTCTCCCGCGCCTTGGCCTTTTCGAAGAAGCCTTTCAGCTGGAGCTCCGTGGCGCGGCTTGTTTCGCCTTTGGCGATGTCGGCCAGCACGGGGCTCGTGGCCAGCCGGGTGGCCTTTTCGTCGCCCAGGAGAATCTGGCGCACGCGGTAGATGTCCGTTTGGACCTTGAGAAATCCCAGATCCACGGCATCGTCGCTTCGCCGGATCTTGTCGTCCAATTCCGCGACGAAGGTGCTCAGGTCCTTGTATTCGGGGTTGTCCTGAGCCCCCGTCTTGAGCAGATGGAGCGTTTGTTTTTCCTCCGTGGTCAGGGAGTAGGGCGAAAGGGTCTGGTCCACGAGCCGGACCAAGGCCTCCAGGGTCTTTTTCTTGTAGATGTCCCGGAGAACCTTGCTCCACAGGACCTTTTCTCCAGGTTGGGCGTCCGGGTCTGGATCCGGATAGGAAGGGATCGTTGTCAGGTCGACACTTCCCAACACCACAGGGGCCTGGGAACGCAGATCCGTGCGCCGGCTCAGCCACAGGCCGATGTCCTGCAGGAGGGCGTCCACGGTCTCCTGGAGCGAGGGATCGGCTTCTTCGGTGAGCAGCAACCGGGGATCGTACAGCTCCTGAGCAACGGGGACATAGACCATGAGAGCGTCTGCACTGAAAAGGTCCACAGGTTTGAGGGATACGGCGGCCTCTACGATCCACTCCACCTGCTCCAATGGGACCGGAGCCGCCTCCAGCCGATAGTTTCCCGGAAAGAAGCCGACGCGCCGGTGTTCCAGATCCAGCACCTCCAGGGGCAGCACGCCCACCGGGGGGAGGTATCGGAACTCCGCCGCTGCGTCATCGAGGGGCCGGCCCTCGGCCAGGATCTCTCGAAGATGCTGGTGGAACTGGTCCATGCGCGCCTGCCAGAGAAAGGGGGTGCCCCGGGCCGGAAAGATCGGGCGCCGGGGTCTGGGCGCTCCGCCGCTGCGTACCACGGCGAACCGGTCGGCAAACACCACGGCGCCGTTTGAGGCGATCTGGAGAAGCGCCACGGGAAGTCCCACCTCTTCCCAGGGGAAAACGGGGTCGGCATCGGAAGACGCGGCCTCCTGGAAAAAGATCTGGTAGGCCAGCCGGTTCCTGAAACGGGCTCCGGATGCCGGCATGGAGATGTGCGCCGAGGGCCAGGGCATCCACACCAGGCGGCAGCCGTCCACACGCTGGTAGTCCACGTGGGCTTCCTCCCGGGGGTCCAATTCGCAAGGGTCCATGTCGTCGGCTTCGGCCGGCAGGTGCACCACAATGGGCTGCAGGACGAGCACGCCCACCCCCCGGGGTGGCGGGGATTCCTCGTTGTCGTTTCCCCAGGTGGGGATTTGATCCACGGTGGCCCTCATGGGGCGGGCCACCGTCGCGTCCTCCCCGCTGGTGCAAAGCCCCCGTCCCGGCGAGATGGTCACGATCCAGCTTCTATGCACCGGGGGGAGACGCCTTTCCACCTCGTCGCCAATCTCCACCACCGCCCTGTCTTCCCGGACCGGCTCCAAGTCCAGGGCCAGCGGCGCTTCCACACCCACTTCCAGTCCGAAGACCACGCCCGCCGACCGCTCCATGCCGGCCAGGGCCAGGTGCCGCTCGCGGTGGTCCGATTCCCTGTCCAGGGCCGTTTTGGTGAGAGTTCTTCCGGCGTAGTGGTGAAGCCGCCGGAAGCCTTCCGTGATCCGGATCGCAGGGGCGGGCTCCATGAGGACGACGCGTTCGTCCTTTTCCCAACGTCGGGGCGGAAAGATCTTCATGACTTGAGACTCCTCAAGGCCTCCTGAACGTATTCGGCCAGTGCCGTCGGCTCCACGCCCGGCTCCTTCAGCATCTTGTTCAGATCCTCCAGGAACTTTTCTTTGGCCTCGGGTTTCAGACGCCGCATGAGCCGGTCGATCTCGGGAACCACCTGGGCTTCGGCCAGTTTCTTGCGCACCTGCTCGTTTCTCTTGGCGGCCTCCTTGTCCGGCGTACCGTCCGGGCGGGTTTCCGGTTCCAGGATCTTCTCCTCCACCACCCGGATGCCTTCCCCCAGGGCTTCATCGTCGTAGCGTTTCATGATCTCCCGGGCGGTGGCGGCGTCCAGCCGTTTGGCCTTCTCCAGTTCCCGCACGGCCGCCTGGAGCAGGGTGTCCGATTCCTGGAACTTCTTGGAGGTGAGCATGGAGGCCATGATGAGGTCCGCTTCCGCACTGGCGCGCACCTTGAGGCGCGTGTACTTGTTGGCCAGGCCTTTCTCCTTGAGGTAGGCCCGCATGTCCCTTTCGTCCCGGAACTCATCGGCCAGAACGGGGATCTTGGCCCCCGTGACGTCTTCCCGGTAGGGGAGGTTCCTTCGGCGCACGTACCAGAGCACGGGATTTCGGGCCAGGAGGGCCTGCCATCGAGACACCTTGGAGATCTGGATGTCCGCCTTGGTGGAAAGGGTCGGCCACTTTCGTGACAAGGCCGGTTGTTTTGCATCCGCGGTGCGCAAGGAGTTGGCGGAAGGCAGCGCCGTTTCCACGGCCCCCAGTTCGGCGGCGGTCTGGCGATAGACGTTCCTGGGCAGGGGAATGAGCACCAGGACCGATGTGGCGGCCAGGGCCTCTTCCGAGGCGGCCAGATCCAGGGGCGGCAGCAGGAAGCTTTCCTCCACCAGGCAGGGGAGCTCATCTTCGGGAAGGATGGACAGATCCACCTGGACCGCCGGAGGAAAGAAGGTCTGGGTCAGGGCCCCGGGGTCGATGCAGGCGGTGGGCAGCCTTCCCGCGGCGGGAAGGGAGAGGAAATAATCGGAGGCGGCGAAGGCGGGCGGCTGCCCCGCCAGGCGGCGGCTTTCCATGATTTCATCGAACATTCCGCTTGCCTGGAGAAAATGGGAGACGCGGACGGAACGCGGGGCCATGCCCAACCCCAGGACGTCCACGTCGTTGCTTCCCATCTCCCGTCGCACCATGGGCGGATCCACCCACTGGACGAACCCTCGGTCCAGTTCCACCATGGCCAAGGGCAAGGTGGAAGGCGGGGGGGAATACCCGGCGCCCTTGACGAAAAGTTCATGGGCGGCCGCCGCCCGCCTCAGACCGGCCGGGACGGCCGCGTCCGAGGCGGTGAACGGGATGAGGGTCAACACCACGGCTTCCACGATATCGCCGTCTTCCACCTGCCGCTCATCGCCCAGCCGGGACGGGTAGGCTCCCACCGGGTTGGCCGTGAACTCCACCGCCCGGGCCGCCAGGACGAAGAGTCCCGTCAGGGTCCGGAAGGGAGGAACGGGTTCCTTGGAAAGGCCCAGCATCCGGTTGATCTGATCCAGGTAGGGCAGGTCGCCCAGGTCCACTTCCACGTCCCTGGAGAGCACGATGCGTTCGCCGCCGGATGCGATTCCCAACCCCTGCCCCACCCGAAGGCGGGTGGCCTTGGAGCCCGGTGTCACCCGGAGGCCGCGTACGACCCCATAGCCTGCGGCCTGGGCCAGGTCCGCCTGCCGGGCGAGAAAATAGGTCTGCTCCCGCTGCAGGTCCCGGGCCGTCAGGAACCGACCGTCGAACCACAAGGGGCGGCTCCGCCTCGCATCGGTCACCAGCAGTCCCGCCTGGGAAAGCCGCCTCACGGTTTCCCCGTCCAGGGGAACGCGTCCTCGTTTCGTGATCCATTCCGCCATGACTTGTCACCTCGTGTGGCCGGCCAGCCAGGCCAGCTCGGCCGTGGAGAAGGAAAAGAGCCGGAGTTCGTTGAAAACCTCCACGTCCCGCGTCATGTCCCGCACCACGGGCGGTCCGGGACGGGCCGGAATGACGATCCGGGCGAGAAAGAGCTCCGTTCCGTCCTGATCCTGTGTGTGCTCGGGAAGATGGGAGAGACGGTCGCCGCCGCTCTCCCACAGGGCGTCCTCCAGCCAGGCCTCCCGCAGCTTGAATTCCACGAAGCGGCGCCGCCGTTCCTCGGGATCGCTCAGCCCGCTCAGGTCCGGGAACGGCCGGCGGGGGATGCGAGGATCTTCCTCCTCCCGGAGGACCAGGCTCAGCAGGCTGCCGTCCCGAACCCGGCTGGGCGCCACTCCGTCCAGCTTGTCCAGGTTTCCGGAGACGAAGGCCGGTCGCGTGCCGTGAAGGCAGGGCGCATAGGCGATGAATACGTCCGCCCAGACCCCGTCGGGAAAGCCGGAAGCGGCGGCGTGGTAGGCGTTGGACAATCGGTCACGCCCTGCGGGGTCCTCAGCCTGCTGCTCGAACCACACCGCCAGGCGGAGGCACAAGGGCCGGCGGACTTCGATGAATCTTCCCAGCCGGTCCAGGGCCAGCCCGGGCGTCACCACCAGCTGCTCCTCCCGGGCGGGCCGGGGCGGAGATGTGAGGGCTTCCAGAGCGGGAAGCCATTGCACCTCCAGCCCCGCCACGGTTCCGTATCCGTGAAGATAGGCCGCCATGCGGGCAAGCCGGCCCCGGTGGTAGGTCTGTTCGTCCTGAAAGTCTTCGGCGTCCAGCAGCATGCCCGTTTCGTAATGCAGACGCTCGGGGGGTACGGGACGGGTCAGGGGATCAGTGGTTCGCGGCATGGCGGACCTCCTTAATCAAACCTCGGATCCAGGCTTGGGGTGTCCAAAAGGGAAGAGTCCCTGCCGAGGCGGGAGGCGTCCTCGCAGACGGGACTCAACGGTGCTCTCTTTCCGGGCGCAGTGTCCACTCCCAGGAGTGATGCGATGCCCGCCACCAAGTTCTCGGAAGCGGCCGCGATGCGCACGTCCACGTGCGCGGGCGCCTCCAGGGCCGCCACGCGCCGCACCAGGTCCACCGTTTCCGGGGCCGTCTCCGTGTGGACCAGAATCGTCACGCGGTGGGCGAAGGCGTCGTGGAAGGCGGCCGTCACCTCCTCCTCGTCCTCTCCATCCGGAACGCCGGGGCGGAAGAGGGCCAGGAACTCCCTTTGTTCCTCGGCGCCCAGGAAAAGGCTGCGCCCCACCCGGCTGTTTCCTCCCGTGGAAACACCCAGGGTGAGCGGGTCCCGGGTATCGTCCAGGTCCGCACCCAGGAGAGTGGAAAAGGTCCGGCGCAGCCTGAAATCCTCCACCACCACGATGCGGCCCCGACGGACGGCTCCTTCCGTGGCAACATCCAGGGCGCGGATCATGCCGACTAGTGTTCCGTGCTCCCGGAAGAGGAGTCCCGCTTCTCTGAGAAGCCGTCTTCGGGCGGGCAGGGAAAAGGCGGGTTCCAGGCTGACGCCGATCCAGGAGGCCAGCCATTCCAGGGCTTCTGAAGGCGCGGCGTCCGGGTCCGTGAGCACATGGGCGGCGGCCACCCGATCTTCCAGGGGGGTGAGAATCCCTTCGAAAAGGCAGAGGAAGCGTTCCAGAAAGTCGGCTCCGGTGGCGTCCCCTTCGGCTTCGGCTTCCGAACCCACCAGGGGTTCCTGGTAGATTTCCGGAAGGTACCGGTCCCGATAGGAAAAGCGGGGCGCGTACACCCGAAGAGCCGCCACTTCCGGGCTCGCCTGTCCGGTCCCCCAAAGCTCCATCTCCACCCAGAGGAAGCGGCCCTGGAGGCGCCGCACCCTCCCGGACGGCTTCTGGATCAGGGCGGTGAAAAGGCCCGCCCGGTCCTTTTGAGGGGGACAGTCCAGGAACCCTTCATGGAAGGGGATTTCCGAAGGGACCGGAACCCAGGCCCCGCGGGCCACGGCGCGAGCCTCCGATTCCGCCGGGTCGGCGGGAACAGCCCCGAACAGAACCGGGACGAAGCGCTCCGGTGGCGGCGGTTCCGGTCCGTTTCCGGCGGCAAGCCGCACCTGAAGGCCCGTTCCCGGCGGGAGGACTCCTTCCAGGTAGAGACGATGCCAGACCGTTTTGGAATCTCCGCTGTCCAGCACCCGCGCGGACCGGACCACGGCGTGGGTCGTCAGAAAGGGGTGGGACAGGCGGTGAAGGGGCTTGGGACGTATCTGGACGCGGGCCTCCATCGCCCCGGACGCGGCCTGCTCTTCAAGATAATGAACCGGGCTCGCCCAGCCGTTGCAAAAAGGCCCTCCGTCCCAGCCGGGGAGCGGATAGAGGGAACCCACGGGATCCGCGCCCTTGCCCGCGTTCGTGGGAAGGCGAAAGACGGGCGCGTCGCGTGCGCCTTCCAGCAGGGACGCCCAACGATCCCGTTCGACCCAACCGATGGAAAAGGGGGCCGTCAGGCCCCGCAGGGCGTCCGGAGGAAAGAAGGTGTCTTCATCCCAGATGAGCACCTGTGCTTCGGCGTCCTTCACCCAGAAGAGGAAGGCCAGGCGGCCCTCGGCCGAAATCGCCGCAGACACCAGTTCCCATTCCGCGGGAACGGGAAGGTCCACGGGATCCAGGACTTGGGGCGGGCCCGGGTTTTCGACGCAGGGGCGTCCCACCTGCGGGGAAAAATCCCGGTGGATGTGTTCGGGGAAGGGGATTCCCGTTATGCGCGCCGCCTTCTTGTGTTTTCTGTCCACGAGCCAGGCTCCCCCCGACGGGCGGGCAAGGATGCGGTCGGCTTGAAGATCGGTGCGGGAGAGCCTCACGGGCTCCCAGCGCTTCAGAAGGTCCACCATGAGCGCATGGCTCTCGCCGGAAGCTTTGCGCACCACCAGCCACAAGACCCCTTCGGGCCCGGCCGCCAGATCCAGGATCCGCTCGGAGGAACCGACCTTGTGAATCTTCACGGGATGCGGGAAGGCGCCTGCCGCCGTCACGGTCCTCCCGTCCGGGGAAACCATGGCCCAGGCGCCGAAGGCGTCCACGGCGGTCCGAACCCGCTCGGCGGCGGCCCGCGCCGAGGCCTTGTCCTGGGCGGGCCTTTGGACGGACCGGCGGGATGCCAGCCTCAGCACACGCCGATCCTCGTCCCAGGAGGCGTTGTCGTCCAACGCCCAGTCCTCGGAGCCGCTCAGCATCCAGAACTTCAGGCCGTTGCTGTCCATCAGCAGACCTCCGGAACCACGGGAATGGGAAGCACCGGCGTGCCCGGATCCAGGTGGTCCAGAGGGGACCGCTCCATGCTTTCGGGGGCCCGATCGCCCTCCAGACACACCACCTGGAGGAGTTCGGGGAGCTGCCAGGGTTCCAGGGCAAGGACCACCGGCGCTCCCTGCGACGTGGGGTGGAGCGGCCTCCAACCGTCCGCATCCAGGGAAAAGAGGCGCAAGTCCGTTACTTGCCGCACGCCGGTCACCCTGGCCACGGCCACCTCCAGGTCCCTGTCCACCACGGCCCCTCCCAGAGGCCATCCCGCACCGTCGAACCCTCCGGGAGTCAGCGGCCAGAGCACCTCCCGCAAGGCCCGCCGCACGTTCTGCAGCACCAGGTCCCTGCGATGGCCCTCCCGGATGCGCACGGCCACGCCGACCGCCACAGGCTTGTATTCGCAGCCGATCACATAGAGCTCCGTGCCCAGCGGACGGCGTGCATCCAGGTAGGCGTGAACCCGCTCCAGACAGAGACGGTCCGGGCGGGGGCACGGGGGTTGCCGGTCCTCCTTCCAGGGAAGCACCAGGACACTCACCACCCCGGGAACGTCGAACCGACGCTGTTGGGGCTTGAAACGGGCCAGCACTTCCACGCGACCCAGGCGAACCGCCGGGGTTTCGGCGGCGAGCTGACGGTAGTCTTCCTCGGTCACGGCCCGGTTGGCGTGGCGGAGAACGGCCGGGATGCGCTTTTCCGCCTCTTCCGGGCTTTCGGGATCCTCGCCCCCGCTGGTGGCCAGGGGCTGGAAGGCCTTGCACTTGGGGTGGGATACGGCCGTGAGGGATCCGGCCGGAAGATTGCCGCTGCGGCCGCCGCCGAATCGCATGACTTCCACCCGGATCCGCATTCCCGCCGAAGGGATGCGCCCGCGAACGCCGTCCCCGAACCGAACCGATCCGGCTTCCGAGTCCAGTTCATAGACCCGGTCATCCCGCCCGGCGGTGGCGAGGTCCGGCGTGCGGCGCCAGGAAACGAAGCCCTGCCGGGCCTCTTCCACCTGGAGCGTCAGGGATTTCGGATCCACGGAGGCGCCCGGGAGGTCGAATTCCTGATCCGCCGTGCCGTCGGAGACGCCGACGATCAGGTTTCGAAGCGTCCGTCTCTGATCGATGCAGACCGCGTTGATTCCGGCCCAGGTCACCGAAAGATCCTGCACGGGCTGCGTGGGGCGAAGGCGGATCCAGGCGATGAGGCGTGAGGCCTTGTCGTCGTCGTCCAGCCGCGGAGGCCTGTTTCCCACGCCTGCGAAAAGGTCCTTTTCCAGGTCGTTTTCCGGCGCCCCCACATCGTCTATGTCGGGAAGAAGGAGTCGAACGACCCCTTCCTCCAGAAGACCGTGGGTGCCATCGTCCACCACTTCCAGGGTGAGGTATTCGGGATCTCCCGTGGGCATGGCCCGGCTCGACGTGATTTCCCACTCATGGGCCACGGCGCCCCGAGGTCCCAAGATCTCCAGGATGCCGGGAACCTGGAGTGCGGGAGACCATCCCATGTTGAGCACCCGCGGGCCCGCGTTCCCCCGGGAAAGGGACCGCCGCACGGCCTCCGGATCGGCCCCGGACGGGGAAAGGAGCGCCATCCACAGGCACCCGTCCACGGCGTCGGCGATGTTCACCCCGGAAGCCTGGGCTTTTCTTTCCTCAAAGACGGGGGTGGTGATGTAGGCCATGGCGGCCGGGGCGTCCCGGGAGCCGCTCAGGCCGTAAATGGACTGTAAGCCTTCCAGGACCCTTTGAAGTCGGGCCGCTTCGTCCGGGGTCGGGGCGCGCTTCACGTAGGCCTCTCCTTCCAAGGGGCACACCATGATCTCCCCGGTCGTTTCGAAAGGAACGGGGCCGGTGACCGCTGTGCCCACGGGAACGGAGACCACTTCCGGCTTCTTGGGATGGGCCGGTTCCAGAACCAGCAGGCCCCGGGCGGGCGTTGCGGGCCTCACCGGGATGTGCAGCAGTTTCAAGAACGCCAGACGCTGGCGCTCCGGAATGCGGTTCACCCGATACAGGAGCGTATCCACGAGCCAGGCGAACAGCTCCAGGATCGTTCGGCCCGGGTCGCCCGGCGCCGGATGGGTCCATTCCGGCGTGTGCCCGGGAATCCGCGCAAGCAGCTCCCGAACCAGATCGTCGAAGTTCCTGTCGTCCAGCGTTGGAACGGTCAGCGGCATGGCTCAACTCTCCAAGGTCATGGTCAGTGCGGCCCGGGCCGGGCGACGGGTCCGCAGCACCCTGTAGCGGATCTCCACCCGGATCTGATCCCGCCGGTCCGTTACGGTCTCCACCGACACCTGCTCCACCTGGATCCTGGGTTCCCACCTGTCCAAGGCGTCCAGGACCGCATCGTGGATGCGGCGGCGCGTGCCGAGCGTGTTGGGTTCGTGGAGGAAGCGGCCCAGGCCCGCTCCGAAACCGGGTCTCATGAGCTGCTCTCCCGGGGCGGTCGTCAGGATGATGCGGATGCACTGGCGGATGCTCTCCTCCAGGGACGGATAACGGAGCCGCCCGCTCCCGTCCGGAACGGGGAGCAGAGGCCAGGTGACGGGTGGGGGCGGAAGGTGCTTTGTCTTGGTTTCCATGGCCGGGATTCCCCGTTTTTTCTAGGTTTCCGAATCCGATCCGGAGCCGAAATCGGGAAAGGGAATGCAGATGCGCACAAAGGGCAGCCAGAAGAAGACGATGTGGAGAAGCACAAGAAAGATCTGCAAAACGATGAAGGCGCACAGGGTGAGGATGGGAATGTTGAATCCGCAGATCATGCCGAAATTCCCCGATCCCTCTTCGTGGGATCCGTCCAGGAGCTCTCCCATGTCCAGCTTTTCCAGGCTCTTTCGAAGGGACGACGGCACCCGGAAGGCCACGTTCGGCTTCAGCCGGGAAAGGGCCTTCTTGTCCAGGGCGGGGAGCGAAACCTGCACGGGGGGTTGCCCGCTGCTCTCGTACCAGGGAACGATCCGGAAGGACTCCGACGGGGGGCTCCACACCGTGCGGCAGGGCCAGCCGTTCTCTCCCTTGATGCGCAGGAAAACCCGGATCTGGTACCGGGCTCCTTCCTCGTCGAAGCGGCCGCGACGGGGAGCCACGTCCCGCCAGCGGGCCGTCAGGGCCGCCTTTACGGCCCTTTCGATCGCCCGGGCGTCTTTGGAGTTCGGAACGGGCCAGAACGCGGGAACGGATCGGAGGTCCTTTTCTCCGCCCCGTTCCACTTCCCGGTGGGCCTTTTCCACCACCGCACCGACCGTGGGCTCCGAAGACCCGGCGGGCATGGGGATGGCTTGGAGGACCTTGAGAAGATGACGCCCCTCCTGCGATCCCGTGAAGGCGCCCGCGTCCCTTTCCAGAAATCGGAGAAGGTTCAGGAATTCCTCCGCGGTGGTCCGGGTGGCGGCTTCCTTGCCGTCCCCAGCCTTGAGCAGGCGGGGGATGCGTTCCGCCAGCAGGGCGTCGTTGAAGGGGGCGGCGCCCGGGCCGGGAGCGGCTTCGTCGCTCGTCAGGGTGAGAATGCCGTAAAAGAAGGTCTTCTTTTGAATCCGGCAGACATCGGGGGGCGCCGCGAAGAGAGGCAGGAAGACCTCTTCGCGTTCTTCCAGAAGGTCTGCGGGAGGCGCCTTGGAAAGCAGCCGGAGATTGGCCCCGAGAAGGCGTTCCTTGCGAACGAGGGGGTCCGGATCGTAGCTCGACTCGCCCCGGGCCGCATCCTGGGGAAGATCCACCCAGCCCACCGGGCTTTCCTTCCGGCGCATCCACCCCTGAACCCTGCCGTTCGTTACGCGTCTTACCACCACACCCGCCTTCTCCACCCGATCCGGGTCCAGACGGGGCTCCCCCGGCTGCGTGCATGCGGCGTGGACCAGCACCACGTGAAAGACCCGGTGCACGGGCTGGAAAAGGCGCAGGACCTTTTCCTCGGTGCGACTGTCGGCGGTCGCCCGGGCAAGATCTTCCCCGGGATCTTCCCGCCGGAGGGTCTCCAGAAGCCTGGGAATGCAGTCGGCCTCCCCGTACTGGAGGATGAGCGGCCTCGGATCCACCGGGGCTCGTGCCGCAACCGGCGGCCCCGCAATTCGGATGGTGTGTTGGATGCCTACCATACGTTGCCCGCTCCCGGGGTGTAGGTGGAAGCCACCACGGTGGTGGTGATGAGGGTGTTGCATTGGACGACCCCGCTGAAGGTGGCCATGGCGGAGTCCACCTGCACCATGCCGGAAGTGACCTGGACCTGGGAAGCCTCCACGCTCACGGTGGCGGGGGTCTGGACGGAGACGCCCGCACTGTCCAGGGTGATGGTGCTTCCGGCGGCTCGACACACGATCTTTCCCCCGCCGTCGTCGGTCAGTTCCGCCTCCACCCCCGACGGTGTGGTGATCCGCACGGTGGGGCTTCCGGACGTGGGTTCCTCGATGGCGATGCGCGTTCCCGCTTTGCCCACCAGGGTCCAGCGGTCCACCTCCTCGCCGCTTCCTCCCAGGGTTTCCGGAGCGGGCGCCGAACCGTTCCACAGGGACCCCACCACCACCGGGAAGCGGGGATCGCCGCCCACAAAGGTCACCACCACCTCGTCACCCACGTCGGGGAGGAAGAAGGCTCCGCGCTGCGGACCGGCGAAAGGCACGGCCACCCGGGCCCAGACCGGTCCGTTCTGCTGGTCGAATCCGTCGAAGGACAGCAGCCGCACCTGGACCCGATGGCGTCCGTCGGGATCATTCACCGAAACCACCTGAGCCAGGTGCGACTGGAGCCAGACGGAAGGCCGCCAGCCCAAGGATCCTTCCATGGTCAACCTCCGAAATAGGCCCCTTCCGCCTCAAAATCCGTCTCGTAGCCGTTTTGGGGATCGAACCGGTGGCAGGTGCGCGTCACCGTGTAGGTGTTTTCGAAGCGCGGCCCCACGCCCACGATGCGCACCCGGCTTCCCACCCGCAGGTCGGGATGACCCTGGGTGCACCCCTCCACCAGAACGAACCGCCGGGCCCGATCCAGATGGACCGCCTGCACCAAGGCCCGGGCTTCCCGCTCGTCGCGGGCAAGGAAAGCGCCCGCGTGTTCCGTCCTGGGTCCGAACGCCTCTTCCAGTATTTGCCTGCCCGTTCGGCCCGAGCCCGGGCCCAGAGGCAGGGATCCGTCGCTCTCCACCCGGATGGCTTCCCCCTGGGCGGCGTCCCACCCGCTGTAGGAGATGGTGGACACCTGGTGGGCCAGATCCGCCAGAAGTCGCACCCTTTTGAGCTGGCTGTGGAGCTCCAGGGTGATCTCTTCCCCGGAACCCTCCCCCTCTCCCCAGGGCGCCGCGTGCAGCTCCCCGCCGGACACCCGCATCCAGGCGTCGTGGCGTTCCAAGAGACGCCGCAGGAAGCCCAGGTCCGTCTCGTTGATCTGCACCTGGGTTCCCACCGGATGGTCCAGATGGCTCACCCGCGCCCTCAGGCCCATCTCGGCGGCCAGGCTTTCCACCAAATCGCCCAGGGTGGTTTCGGAATGGGTGCGGGTTCTTCTCTTCATGCGGGCCTTCTGCAGGGGATCTTCCGCCAGGACGATGAGCTCCGGCGGGTGTTCCGGTCCGAAGACCGCCTCCAGGCCGCTCACCGTGCCCCGAAAGATCTCCCGGGGGTCGGATTCGTCCCCCATGGAAAGGACAAGGGCCATCCCCAGGCCGATGGGGCTTTCCTCTTCGGTCTCGAACGCCCAGCCGATGCCCCGCTCCGAGGAACGCGAAACGTTGGCGAACCGGAGTTCCGCCCAGGCCGGACCCTCCCGCTGCTCGTTGGCCTGCGCGGAAAGAAGCAGCTCGTCGGCCAAGGGCGAGCGCCGCCCGTCCAGCAGGAGGGTGGGGCGGGCGGCGTACAGGGCGGCCCGGCTCAGGGCCCGTTCCGTGCTCATGGGTTCTCCTCGTTGCCGGTCGGCGCTCATGGCTTCCCAGAGGCCGACCCCGTTTGCGTCCATTCGCGCCCATCCGGCCCGGTACCGCAGGGGCGCATGAGGATTCGCCCCCACGGACCTCCGGGGGCGGTTGGCATGCTCCCTCCGTGATCGTCAGTCCGCCGAGAGCCGCGAGGCCCTGTAATCGGCTCGTGCCTGCAGGCGCCTGAAGATCCGCAGATCCTCTTCGGGGCTTCCCTCTGCAACCCGCGGAGCTTCCGGACGGTCAACGGTTCGGGGCTCCTCGCCCGTTTCCGCGATCACTTCCTCAAAGACGATGGGCACGGCTCATTCCTCCTCGAATCGGATACGGTCCTTCAGGCTGGCACCGGCTCCCACGTCGGCTCGAAAGCCCGCCCCGGCCGTGGCCCGCACCTTGCCTCCCATGCCGAAACCCGCTTCGGCGCCCGCCCGGGTGCCCGCGGAAAACCCGACCTGAAGGCGCATTCCGGCCGAGACGGCCACGGTTCCCACGCCGGGGCGCCGCAGGCTGTCCAGGTTGTTGGCCTGGGCCAGCTCTTTGGCCGCCCGGGGGTCCCCGGCCCGGGCGGCGCTCTGGGTCAGGCTCTCTTCCGGTCCCAAGTCCATGAGCGTTGCCTGGGTGCGTTCCCGGAGGGCGTCCCGCTCCTCTGCGCTCACCTCGCCTTCCTCGAAGACCCGCTCCTGCTGGTGGATCGTGAGGTTCACGGCGGACCGGAGCGGGATGCCTTCCGGAGAGAAGAAATCCAGGGTTTCCTTGTAGCTGGAGATGTAACCCGTGAACTTCACCGTGCCCCACTCAAAGACCACCACGGCGGGGATCTTGCGGTTCCGGTCCCGGGCCCTGCGGGCGCCCCGGTTCAATACCGGATCCATCATCCGGCCGATCCTCTGGGTGTCTTCCCGCACGTCCGTTCCCACCAGGGTGGTGTCGAAGACCAGATCCACGGTCAGCTGGGCCGTGGCGTCCGTCACGTGTTGGGCCGCCTGGGCCCCCCGTCCCTGTTGCACCCGGTTGGTCAGGGTGATCTGGAGGGATTCGGGGTTGAAATGCACTTCCACGCGCCTGGATTCCCGGTCCTGTTCGGACAGGTTTCGGCCGTCCTCGTCCGTGAGCGGCGTGAGAAACGCTTTGGTCGGCTCGGGCACCGTCAACTCCCTTCCAGTTCCAGGCCTTCGTGGACGAAGTGGACCTCCTCGATGCCCACGTCGGAGGTCCTGGCGTTGAGGTCCGCGGTCTTGAACTTGACCGGCAGAGCCCGGCGCATCCGCCACCGCAGGGCCACGTCGTCGGAGCGGGGATCGGCGCCCATGTCCAGCACGCTCACCACCACGTCCAGCCGGTAGGCGTATCCGCCCTTGGCCACCAGTTCGAACCATCGCCACAGATCGCGGGTGGTGGTCACGCCGCGGCGAAGAACCACCGTGCCGAAGGAAACCCGGCCTGCCCGCTGAACCGGCCCGTAATTGCGCCCGCCCTCCTTGATGGCCTTGGGTTCCATGGACGCCTCCAGACCGGAGCATTCAGCAAAGCGGCCGCTGCAAAGGGGTACCGGATCGCCGCCGCCGTCGGAAGCCGACGGGCTGGCAAAGAAATCCACGCGAAACCGGAAAACGGGAAGCGGATGATCGGAGCTCGGACTCATGGACCTTTTTCCTTCATGCCATGCGGATGTTTCCGTCGGGTTCCATGGCCAGCACCACCTGGAGGGCTTCCACCGGGACCGCCGGCTGCACCAGGATGCGGGCCACCAGGCGCCCGGAATCCATGTCCTGGAGGGTCATGGTCTGGGGCCCGCACATCACATGGAACGCCTCCCGGCTGCTTGAACCCTCCAGGCCTCCGGCCAGATAGACGGACTCCAGCAGGCCGCTGAGGGCGCGCTGGAGACGGCTCCAGGTGCGCGGGGACGAGTCTTCGAACACCAGGGTGTCCCCGAGGCGGCGGGCGGCCTTGAGGATGAATCCCATGAGGCGGCTCACCGGGCCGGGCCCGTGGGAAGGATCGAGACTCGTGGTTCGGTCCGACGCCAGAACGACGCCGGTAGGGCCACCGTTAAAGAGACACAGACGCCGGATCATGGCGCGGGAAGCGTCCGGGGTCCGTTCCCGCTCCGCCGATGAAAGGACGGGAACGGTTCCCGAAACCCCCTGGGCGGGACGCCCGGCGGCGCTCCGGAAGGTTCCCCGTTCCAGGGCGTTGGCGGCCAGGATTCCCAGGAGCGGGCCGTCGGGGGCGAGGAGGCGGCCGGGTTCCAGCGGGTCCGTGAGCCACGGGAAGGCGCACTGGAAAAAGGCGCTTCCGCAGCCACCCTCTTCCGGTTCCGCCGCCAGGATCTTCTGCACGTCCTCGGTCCACCAGGAAGCCTCCCGTTCGGGCTCGGGCAGGGCGGCCGCCAGGATCCATTCCCGGGCGTGCCGGCGGATCCACAGAAGGATGGCCTGAACCGCCTTCCTCCACACCTGAAGGCCGGTTGGGTCACACCGGGGTGCCGTGGGGATCCACACGCGGCGGGCGGCGACGGGAGGTTCCGTTTCGGAGCATTCCACGAAGATCTCCGGATCCCTTCGGGGAGGGATTTCCACCGACACGGGATCGGAAGGCGAGGCCACCAGGTACGGCAGGTCCGGGCAGGCGGCGAAAGCCACGTCCCGAAGGGCGATTCCGTGATGGATGCCGTGCCATGTGCCCGTATCCGCCTCGGGGGACCCCAGGGGCGGAAAGGAAAAGGAGGCCAGGCGCTCCAGGGTCTCCTGGCCGTCCAGGGGGCCTTCCTCGCCGTAGAGCAGCCGCTCCAGGGCTTTTACCCGCCGGGCCGCTTCCGCCCCTTCGGGCAGGGGATTTCCCATGGAGACCACGTAGGCCTTCCGGCCCCCTTGGGCGAAAAAAGATCGGACCGCCCTTGCCAGGGGACAAAGGCCGGCGGCCTCGCCGGCCGACTCTTCCGGCCGGCCGAAGAAACCTTGAAAGGCCTCCCAGGAATCCACCGGAACGGGCACGTCGCGGAGGCACGCGGCAGACACCACCCGGTCCAGCCAGCCCCCTTCCTGGAGCCACCGCTCCAGGGCCTCGGGCGGGCGATCCAGGGGCCTCAGGGGGGCCAGGCCCACAAAAAGGGCCACGTCCATGCGGTACGGATCCGCGGAAGGCTCCGGGGTCTTCTCTTCAAACCAGATGGCCGGCATGGCGAGCGCCTCAACCCAGTTCCAGGTATTCCGCCGAAAGCACCAGCTCCTCCATGGCCACGTCGCCGCCTCCCTTGGCGGCCAAGGTGGGGCCGGTCCACTTGAGGGGAATGACTCCCCGAAGGTTCCACCGCTGCACCTCGTTGTGGCTTTCGTCCAGCAGAACGACCGACATGTTGCGCTGGGCTCCCACCCCCTCCCGACGGACCTGCTGGATCCAATCCCAGAACTCCTTGGAATCGATGATGCCCCGTTTCAGGGTCACATCGCCCACCTTGAAGATGCCGGGAACCTTCTGCACATGGTTCATGGGGTAGGTCCCTTCCCGGTATTCCGCCACGGTGATTTCGGTGTTGAGCCCCGACACGTCGGAAAAGCCGGCCACGGAAATGCCGTCTATTTCCACGATGAAGTTGAAAGCGCCGTAAGGCACCGTCCTGTCTGCAGCCATCTTTCGCCTCCCCTGTCTGGCATGGTTTGTCCGGCGCGACCCGGAGGCGCGCTTCACATCTTATTCCCGGGCGTCGGCCGTCTTCTGGCCGATGCGGAAGATGACGAACTCCGCCGGTTTCAAAACGGCCACCCCCACCAGGCAGATGAGGCGCCCGTTGTCCAGGTCGTCCTGGGTCATGGTGGACCGGTCGCAGCGGACGAAGTAGGCTTCCTCGGGGCTGGATCCCAGCAGGGCCCCGCTGACCCACTGGTTGTAAAGAAAGGCGGACACGGTGGCCCGCACGTTGCTCCACAGCCGTTCGCCGTTGGGTTCGAAGACCACCCACTGGGTGGACCGGTCGATGGAATGTTCCAGGAAGATGAAGTAGCGGCGCACGTTCACGTACTTCCACTCGGGATCGGACGAGGCCGTTCGCGCGCCCCAGACCCGGTATCCCCGCCCGGGGAAGAATCGCAGGCAATTGATGCCCAAAGGGTTCAGGACCTGCTGCTGGGCCTGGTTGATATCCCGCTCCAGCCGGACGGCGCCCCGGACCACCTCGTTGGCGGGAGCCTTCCAGACGCCGCGCTGCACGTCGCTTCGGGCGTAGATGCCGGTAACGAAGCCGCTGGGCGGCAGGGCGATCTCCTGGGGGATGCGGTCGTTTCCGGGGCGGGCCAAAGGATTGGAGACCATCACCCACGGGTAGTAGTAGGCGGCGTAACTGGAGTCGATGGCGCCCCGGATCTCCCGGACCTCCTGGGGGTCCACGCCCGGCGGGCTGTCCAGGACGGCGATCCGGTACTTCATGTTTTCCGCGTGGGTGATGAGGGCCTGCTGGATGCCGGCGTAGCGGGACAAGGCCGAGTAACCGGGAGCGGCCACGATGGCCACGTCCTCCACGTCTTCCAGGAGTCTCAGGGCGTCCGCGTAGGCCACGGCGCCTTCCACCGTGGTACTTTCGGGAGGCTCCGCGCCGTCGTTTCCCCCCGTGAGGGCGATTGTGCGGGTGGAGGCGGATCCCAGCAGCCCTTGGCGCAGGTCGAAGGGATGGACGTCTCCCTGGATGTCCACGGCGTAGGGGTTCTGAAGCGCCTCGGATCGCCGCGTGGGCGCGGGGGCGAGGACCGCTCCCAGCCATCGGGGGTGCAGCGGCGACAAGCCCACGTCCTCGTAGAGGCGCACATTGTTGTCCGCATCCCGCGCTTCCAGGTTCAGAAGCACCAGCACCGAGCCCGCCGGGAGGGGCGTGGCCGTGTTGAGCGGGGTCGCCCGGTCGGCGCCGCCCACCCAGCCGTCCGACTGGCGGCTCCGCTTGACGTAGTAGAGGGTTCCCTGGGCGGCGCGGCCCCGGGCCTCTTCGGCGGGGAGCCCCAGGGCGGTTCGGACGGAAGTGTCCGCCGCCTGGAGTCGGGCGCTTTCCCCCGTCTCGGTGGTGCTCAGCACCAGTCGGCCCGTGGCGGGATCCGTGGTGGCGCGCACCGGGATTCCCGCCGCCTGGAGCAGCCCGTCGATCTCCTCGGGGGTGACAGCATCCAGGCTGGGCACGTTTCCCGTGCCGGAAGCGGACCGTTCGTCCGGAAAGCCCAGGGCTGGCGAGGCGGCCACGTTGAGGGATGCGGCCGTTCCCCGGGCGTCCGTTCCGAGGACCAGCCGGTCGCCTCCCTCGATGCGGGCGTATCCCCTTCGGATGCGCGTGTTGATGTGAGCGGCGAGATCCGAAAGGGTGATGTTGCCCTCCGGAATGGGGATGCTTTGGGCCGTCCCGCCGATGGTGACCCGGAGCACGGTGTCTGCAGGGATCGCGACGGGATCGGCGAGGGAGTCGCTTTGGACCTCGGCGGCGTTGCCGTCGAAGGTGATGTCTCCCGGTCCGGCGGAGGTGGTGAGCGAGAGCTGATCCCCGTCCTCCAGCCGAAAGGGCGGCGCGCCTCCCATGAGAACGGCCGCCTGGGGCTGAGTGCTTCGGATGCGCAGCAAAGATCCCAGGGGCGCCTTGGGCAGGGTGGCCAGGGTCACGGGAACCGTCTTTTCCGTCACCGTGATGCGCCCGTTCAGGCCGGAACCGGGCATGCGGGCCGTGAAGCGGACCTGCACCCCGCCCGAGTCCACCACCAGGTCGGACCGGGCCTTGCCGTCGGACGACACCGCACCGCCCCCGTCCGTTCGCGGCACGAAGGTGCGCGCGATGTAGAGTCGGGATCCGCCGTTGTCGAAAAAGGCGCGCACGGCATGGGCCATGTGGTTGGTGGTGGCGGGATCCGTGTCCGTGGAGGCGGAAAAGGAGAGGTTTTCCAGACCTCCGTAGATCCGCTCGAATTCCCCAAAACTGGTCACCAACACGGGGGTTTCGGCAAGCGGGCCCTTTCGGGTGGGACCGACGAAGGCCGTAGTGCTCGTCCCGACCCCTTCGATGGATTTGGGACGAAAGCTCACTTCTTCCACATACACTCCGGGGGCAAGGTATTCCGGCATGGCTCCGCCTCCTGCTTTGGTGATGGGTTAGGTCAGGGTCTTTCGAAACCTTTCCGTCCGTCCGGCCTTGAGGCTTAGGGGATCGTCGCTGCGGACCAGGTCTTCGCGCGCCGCTTCCAGGTGATCCGGGTCCGGCGGCGCCTCTCCCGGCGGCTCCCACACCACCTGGATCCGGGCGGGAAGTTCGTAAACCACCACGGGTTCCTCCTCGTCCCCGTTCCCCCCTTCCGAGGACCGGGCCGGAGGGATACCGGGAAGGAAGACGATGCCTTCTCCGCGTGCGTCCGTGAGGCCGCTTCCCAGCAGCACGTCTCCCGCGGCGTCGGTGATCCGGACCAGCGCCCCCGAAAGGGGCTCTTCTTCTCCATCGACGGATCGGGCAAGGGAGACGCGGATCCGGCTCCACAAGGGATGGGCGGTTCCGGCGGACGGAGCGGGAAAAAGGGCGACGGAAACGGGCTGGAAGAGCGAACGGGGATCTTCATGGCGGTTCGGGTCGGGATCCCGCGGCAGCCGGACGGAAAAGGAACGGGGGAGATAACCTCCCGCTGGATCCTCCACCGTTCCCGTAAAGGCAAGGGATTCCGGCGGAGGATCCCCGGGAGCGACTCGGAAGGCTTCCGTGTGCGGCTCCAAGCCCCGGGCTCGGACCAGCACGGCCAGTCCGGAAAGGTTCCAGGAAACCTCCACCCCGGGGATCCGCACCTGCAGCCTCGCGGACACGGGATCGCGGGTCGCCCGGTCCTCGAACCGGACGGCCCCGAGAACCCGCCGGGTTCGCCATTCCACGGACCTCAGGGTCGCAAGAAGACGGGGTTCCACGCTAGCCGTCGGCACGGGATGCCTCCTTGTCTCCAAGGCCGAAGGCGACGGCGGCCACGGGGCGCCCCGCCGCCTCCATGTCCACGTCGAGGGGAACCGGTCGGACCACGTAGGCCAGGGAAAGCCGATAGGAAGGAGCCAGGGCGTCCCAGATGCGCATCATGTCCTCCGCGGAAAGATCCTCGGGGGCCACCTGGAGAAGATCACCGGTGTTCCATCCCGCCTCCGGGGACAGGATGGAGGTGTCCAGCACGGGATGGGTCTCCAGGGTGTGGACGACCCAGGCGGCCAGGACGTGCTCGGTGAGCGGGCTGTCCGCCCAGAAGGTCACCAGGTAGTGCAAGTCCAGGAGGATCGGCGGCCTTCCGCCGGCCGATCTTTTGGAGGGGGGGCGGTTTCGGCGGTGCTCGTTCCAGGTGACCCGGTAGAGGTAGAGGCCCACGGTGGTTTCCACGTCCCCTTCCTGAAGTCTCGCCAGTTCGTTGCTGGAAAAGACGTGGAAGCGGCACGCGTGGGGTTCGCGAACTTCGGGGGGAAGGGCCCGAAAGGCCCGATCCAGAAAGGTGGCGATGGAAGATCCCACCGAATGGATGCCGCTGATGTTGGCCACGAAAGCCTCCAGCAGACACTTGGGCGACTGAGTCGTATCGATTTTCCGGGAAAAGAAGCCCCAACGGCCATGCGCGCGAGTCTGGAACCAAAAAAATGATGCACGAGCCGGATCACCGTCCGCTCACGGCGGCATCACAAACCGGGAATTTTCCCAATGCCTGCCAGCAGCCGAGAGCCGGGGTGCCCACCGGGGAGGCATCCAACGTGAGGATGGGCGCCGGGGACAATGCTGTTGACTTAAGCGTCTTTAAGCTTTTCCCTTCTTCCTGAGCACCATTTGTTGGGAGGTCGTTTGGTCACGCGGGGTTGGGAAGGCCGGAGGGATCTGGTTCGGCAGTATCTGACGCGAGAGATCGCATAGTGGACGCCATTCCGCGGCGCCCGTTCGTGGGACGCGTAGCGTCCCATGAACGACAAAGCTCACCGGCCGCCACGAAGCGCCAGCGAAATGGCGGTCCGGTGCAGCGCCTTGTTATGAGTCGGTTATATTCATTCTTCTTTATTTTCTCTTTCCCTATATTGCCGGATACGGTGTGGAAGAGAATAAAGATATTCCAGTAAAAAGTCTAGAAATCTGACAATATCTTGGGCATCTTGCGGATTTGTAGGAGCTTGCGTTGGTACTGGATGAGCAGATTCATTCCCTAATTCACGAACATGATCAGACCAGTCCTTCATAATAGGCGGTAACAATCCTTTTGCCGCTAGGTCATCAACCTTAATCCGTGAGTATGTTTTTAACCAAACAAATATCAGATCTTATCTAGGATTTTGAATTTACACGTGTTTTGTGCTATAGGGTCTCCTGTCAACCTTTCACCTGGCAGGTGCTCGCATGAAGAAAATTGTGATCGAACAGTCTTCGAAAGCCTTCTACAGCAGCCACTCGGGTTTGGCTCTGGTAGGGAACCTGATCAACGGCTATACAAGCCTGTGCGAACGGTTGGAAAAGGAAGTTCCCGGGCAGCCGAGGGTTTCGCACGGGGATGTGGTGAAGACCTATCTCGGTCTCCTGTGCCTGGGCAAAAGTGATTTTGAAGCCGCGCAGGGAGTCGCGGACGAT
>NZ_FQVB01000055.1 GCF_900129305.1 Desulfacinum infernum DSM 9756
AAAATCACTTTTGCCCAGGCACAGGAGACCGAGATAGGTCTTCACCACATCCCCGTGCGAAACCCTCGGCTGCCCGGGAACTTCCTTTTCCAACCGTTCGCACAGGCTTGTATAGCCGTTGATCAGGTTCCCTACCAGAGCCAAACCCGAGTGGCTGCTGTAGAAGGCTTTCGAAGACTGTTCGATCACAATTTTCTTCATGCGAGCACCTGCCAGGTGAAAGGTTGACAGGAGACCCTATAGCACAAAACACGTGTAAATTCAAAATCCTAGATAAGATCTGATATTTGTTTGGTTAAAAACATACTCACGGATTAAGGATGAAATAAGCATGCTCTATAGGAGCCCTTGTATTAGGTCGGCGGCTCTCGAAGGGGATTTCTTGCGCGCTTGAGCTGTTGCACGGCCTAAATGAGAGCTTAGTGGCCTGGACCACCTTTCTAGCAGTGTCTGCCAAGACTTAGCGCTGGAGATGTCCGAGTATTGAATTCGATGGCCAACACGAAGTGCTTCGACTCTTCGCATGTTGTAGACTTGATCAGGAATATCCGGGATCCCAAGTATAGGTACATTATGCGATAGGCATTGGTAGATAGTCCCATTCCCCCCGTGGCAAACAATGGTAGTTGTAATCGGAAGTATTTCATCAGCATCGATAAAATCAGAAACAAAAACATTATCGCAATTTGCAATGGAAACCTTTCTCCCGCCGGTGGTAACAATTATTGTCCAGTCTTTATTGTTAGAGAGGTAAAGAATAGGCCGAGTAATTTTCATAGATCCAGTGCTTCCCAGTGTGCAATATAATATTCGCTTTCCGGCTCGATGGTGGTTAAGAATCTCCTGCCACCAGGGGGGCCTTGGTACATGCATATGAGGTACAAGCGGTCCCACATAATAATGTGTATCCGGAAGACCAATGCTAGGCATGTATTCTGGCAGATCCGGCAGTAGGGTCAGATCGTTCCCTTCCAGGCAGTTGGTTGCCCCGACATTGCCAGGTATGCCCAGACGCCTCGACGCTCTTCGGAAGGCAGGGACTGCGAGATCGAACACCTTCATTTCAATGTGGAGATTCCAGACATCCAGTCTTGCTTTCAAGCGGCTGTCTGAAACAGTACCAAAGAGGGGAACATAAGGTTCCCTCCTATGGTGGGTGCTGGACACGTTCACAATGGCCGCGTGGGGGATTCCCAAATAGGCTGTTGACAGTCTCGCGCTTAGGCGCCCGTCTGAAAGAACCAGGTCCGGTGAAAGCCTTGTCAGAAGCCTCAAATCGGCTGTGACAAGACGCCACAGCTCGTCGGTTTCAATAAATCTCAGCCTCTTTTTGCGAATGCGCCCGAAGAGCGTTTCGTAGGGAATCTCCTCCAACGGATAAACGGTGAATCCGCGTTCTGCGGGGAATCGCAATGCAGCCCCGCTCCCTGCGAAGACGACATCGTAACCCCGCTTTCGCAGTTCTTCGGCCACCACCAAAGGGCGACTGACGTGGCTCAGCGTGTAGCCGTAGAGTAAAGCCAAAATCGTTTTTCTAGAAGCTGCGGGAGATTTCCGCATACACCCTATCCTTGGAATCGAATCGGCCGAAATCACCGTCTGAGGAACCTTCAAATACATCCATCCCGACGGTGACCTTCCATCGTCCCCCCCAGCGAAAACTCATCTTCGGTCTTAGAAGAAGGTCGCCGCGATCGAGGCCGAATACGAAAAAGAATTCGGGCTCTAAGCGTCCATCCAAAAAGTCTGTCTTAAACCAGGTGGAAACGTAGCTTCTTGTTTTCTTTTCGATTAAAGAGGATTCATGATCCAAGACGATGTGCTGAAGCCATTGAACATTGCAGTCCAGGCGCCCCCAAATCGTCCTATCAAGGGCCAGCAAGTAGTCCAGGGAGTTCTTCTTGGTGACACCTCTTGAATCCATTGGGTCGTGCGTACTGAAATACTTTCCGAGATTCAACACCATTTCGCCTTTGAAAACCGTTTCCCCCACCGGCTTGGAAAAAGTTCCACCCAGAATGTGTAGTCGTCGATATGAAGGCTCTATGATCAAAAGAGACGGTGTGAGAGTGAGAAACCGTGTTGGAAAATAGTCGTAGGTATAAAGATAGAAAGCTCCCAGGTCCCAGTCATGAATCATGCGCGAAAGGCGGATGCCCACGGCGCTGTTTCCCAGAGTTCTTGGAGGTTCGCGAGGCGTTCTGGAACGGGCAGTAGTTGAGAAACCAACGGGATATTCGTAAAATTCAGTACCCGGTTCGGGCAGATCGTTGAATTCGACAATAGGCAACCATACTGCTTGCAAATAGATTCCTTGCAGAAAGTACTCGATGTTTGCAGCCCAAACAGGAATCCTTATCTCGGCGGGATCCGGCAAAATGAACTCTCGGAGGTCCTTGGGGTTTACCACATCCGCCACGAAAAGGCCTCCGACCGCCTCGCCCCACACGATTTGCTGTTTGCCCAATTTCAGATCCAGATTGCCCATGCTGGCATGTACGTAAGCTTGCCTCAACGCGGCCTCATGTTCCTGATCCTCCCGGACGACCTCGTTGTAATGGTTGGTCAAGGAGAAGGTCGCGTCATAAAAGAACCGCCCCGCCACGTGAAGTGTGATGTCTGGGGTGATGGGGTATATTGAAGAAAGATAAAGGATATTTTTTGACTTTGTGAGCTGCGTGTCCGATGCGGTCCTCACCGCTGTTTCGTTCTTGATATAGCCATGTACAACAGGCCATTCAAAGGTATTTCCTTCGGCTGAAGTGGGGCCAAGAAACAGGAGTGACGCCCCAAAAAACCATCCAACCACAATGAAAAAATATTTAAGGAGGAAGCGCATAACGTTGACGTCCTAGAGTGTTTTCAATATCTGAGTTTATCCAGATACTCTTTCGTAAAATATTTGCCCGGAAGCTCCCGTTCTTCGATATGGATGTATTCCATGACGGAATAGTAGCCTTCCTTCAGCGGGTCACGTAACACCAGTCGATGGGGTCTTGTGACGCCCTTTTCCGGCCTGTAGTCCTCAAATGTACAGGTTTTCAGAAGTTTTCCTGAGAAAGCATAGAATTCGGCGGCGATGGGGCGGTTGTCTTCCGTCGCCACCCAAAGCTTTGCCCGATGGTACGTAACTTTTTCATTCACAGCCGTCAGTTCCAATTCGTGGCAGGGGACGCCTTTCCGCTCTACGACTTTTCCTAGACGAGGGACGTAGTCTCCCGAAAAGTTGGCACGGGCAATATCTCCGTAGGCCACTTCCCCCAGGAGTCTCTGTTGGAGGGAGATCCTCAAAGGTTTTCTGATGGACGGCATGAAAACCCACATATCGTAGCCCAGCATGAGCATGGTGGTGCCGCGATCCAAAGGAGGCGCTAAAGTTTTCACAACGGTCCTGTCTCGCCCTTTGACAAGCACTTCGTACTCGGCAACCTTGGGAGGCTTTTCGGGCTTGTAGTCCGTGATGCGGACATGGACGACGTAATCCCCTTGCGGATTTCGAATGGTGTCTGCTCGCTCGAGAATCTTGGCGGCCACGGGATCCGTTTGTGCCGCGATGATGGTCTGGGGTGACATCCACAGCCAGAAAGTCGCCAGTGCGGCGATCAAAAACAAGATATTCATAATGCTTCGCCTTTTAATGGGATCATGTATGTCTCAATGCATCTGCAATGACAAGCCTGGAAGCTCGCCATGCAGGATAAATCGAAGACAGCGTGGAAGCAAGTACGCACATGCCGAAAGCCTGCAGTAGAAGTTGCCGCGTGATCTCGATGCCAGCCTTCCATTCCACGGACCCCCCTGGGGGGGGCGGCATGGGTATCCCTGAAACGGAAAGGACAAACCCGAGTCCTTGTCCGAAAACAAGTCCCAAGAGTCCGCCCAAAAGCCCTAAGAAAAGCCCCTCCAGTAGAAATATGCTAAGAACATCACGGCGACGGTAGCCGATCGCCATAATGGTTCCTATCTCTCTGGTCCTTTCCGAGATCGCCATGTTCATTGTGTTAAATATGCTGAGCACGACAATCAGTGCTATTATCAAGGCAAGAACGGCAAACTGCCTTTGGTAGAGCGCCACGACCCTGTTGTAGAAGTCTGCGAGCTCAGGCCAGGCCAAAACCTCCACCTCCCAGTTTTCGGAAGAAGCCAGTTGCTCTATGCTGGCCCGAACGGTCTCTGTCAGGTCGGTCTCTGTGAGTAAAACCACGAGGCTTTGAACCGCGTCGGTGCGAAGTAGTTTGGACGCCGTTTCAAGTGGGATCCTAATGCCATGGTCATCGAATTCTTTTGAAGGGGAGGCAAAAATTCCTTTCACGGTTACGTCAAAAGCGTTGAGGGACCCACCGATTGTATTGGTGAGAATAACCAGCTCATCCCCTACTTTTGCGTCTATGGATCTGGCGAGACCTTGACCCAGCAAAATTTCAAAGGAAGACTCCTCCGAAAGATTCTCACCGTGGAGAATGGCCAAGCCGGTGTCCGCATGTCGTAGATTTCTGATAACGGTAAGCTGTGCTTCCCTGCCGGGTTGAATGGCCTGGGCCGTCACCGCCACCGTGTTCTCGCCGGTACTCAGCAGTGCAGAAAAGAGGATGCGTTGCGTCACAAGTTCCACGTTGGGCAGGTTCTCGATTCGGGATACCAATGCGGCGGGGTTCTGGATCAGATAATCAAAGGGGTGGGCTGCCCCATATTGGGAATAGCCCTTCTTGAAGATCTGGACATGCCCCAAGTGCGAGTGGATGATGCCCTCCCGCATGCGCAGGAAAGTGTCCTGAAAAAATCCCCCTGCCAAGAGTAGGGCGGTGGCTCCAACGGCAATGGCGGCAAGCGTTATTGAAGAACGCACCCTATTCCGGCGGATATTCCTGAATGCCAGCGGCACGAATCGCCAGAAAGTCATGGGACTGTTGTCTCCTCTACAATCTTTCCGTCCACGAGCGAAATGACCCTGCGGGCCATGGACATCACCTTGGGATCATGTGTGGAGAACACAAAGACCGTTCCCAAACGGCTGTTCAGGTCGCTCATGAGCTCAAGCACTGCCAGGCCGGTGGCGTGGTCCAGATTGGCAGTGGGCTCATCGGCCAGGACGATGTTCGGCCTTCCCACTAGAGCCCGAGCGATCGCAACTCTTTGCCGCTGACCGCCGCTCAACTCATCGGGCTTGCGATGGGCTAGGCCGCCCAATCCAACTGACTCGAGAGCCTCTTGGGCCCGAGTTCTTCTTTCTCTTTTAGACAAAGGCATTTTTAGCAAGGGAAATTCCACATTTTCGATGGCCGTGAGGACTGGGATGAGGTTGAATGTCTGAAATATGAAGCCGATGTGGTTGAGACGGAAATCCGCCAGTTGATTGCCGCTCAACTGAGCGACATTTTTCCCATCAAAAAGGACCGAACCTTCGGTTGGCTTTTCAATGCAACCGAGGATGTTCAATAGGGTGGTTTTGCCGCTGCCGGACGGTCCGGCGATCGCCATGAATTCCCCCTTCTCAACCGTGAGATTCACCGCATTTAGCGCATGAACCTCCGTCTTGCCCAGCATGTATATCTTTGACAGGGATCTTGCTTCAATGAGAGGCATAGAGGGCTCCCTCAGGGCTCATAGATGGTCTGAGAGTTGGGCGTGGTATCATCCCCGGTGCAGATTGAACCCGGTCGCTCTAACGAACAGGATATATCCATGTTTTTCATGCTAATTTCAGCTGCTCCAGGCGGGCGGCGCAGGGTGGGGGTGGAAATGGGCGGGGCGTGGCCCAGCCGGAAGAGCATCACATGGCCTGCGCCGTAAAAGTCCACATCGGGAAAAATTTCCTGGTAGAGCGCGAAGGCCCGTTCCAGCAGCCGATGGTGGCGCGCCTGGAACGGGGTGAGCCCTTGGCGCTGGGCACGGGTCCAAAAGAGAGTCACGGCCGCCATGGGCTGGAAGGCGAGCCCGTGGGCGGCGGCCGTGAGCCAGATACTCTGCAGGGCCCGTCCCCCCTGAAAAAAATCTCCCGCCGCCGTTCCCGATACGGTGACAAGCCCCGCCGCGGACGCCCCCGCCATGCCCCGGGCCGCATGGACGGCCACGACCCGGCCCATGCCCAGCCGGTTCAGCACGTTCATCACGGCCCAGGGGCGACTCAGCCTCAGAAAGATTTCCCCGGCAAGGCCCGCTTCCAGGTTCTTCAGAGGAAAGCCGTCCCGGGTCCGCCGGGCTTCCGCGTCCGATCGGCGGATCATCCGGTGGAGGTGTTCGTGGAGCCGTCGGTCTTCGGTTCGGATCCGGTCCACCAGGTAGACCAGGCGCGCCAGGTGCTTGAGGCGCTTCTTTTCCTGAATAAGGTGGAGGCTGGAGCCGGGAAAGGCTTCCAGGGCGTGCCGGAGGCTTTCCGCCGCGACGGGAGAAAGCCGGGTTCCCTTGGCAAAAGATTTTCGGTTGGTGTGCCGCTTCCAGATCCAGTCGTGGAGCGGATCGGGGGCGATGGGGGAAGGTTCCAGGACCAACCGGGCGCTCAGGCTTTCGTCGTCGGGGCCGGTCGACACCTCCATGCGGGTTTCCAGGCCGAAGGCGGTGGCGGCGATCCGAATGTTTTCCGCGGCGGCTCCGCAGGCGATGACGGACGCCACCTGGTCTACGTTGAAAAAGGACCGGTCCCGGTCCGGGTCCACCTGGATCCGGACGGCGTCTTCTTCCAGCAAAAACTTCCAGGGCTGGGCGTTGTCGCCCGACGGGGCCTGGACGGCGGCCTCCAGCAGGTAATCCAGAACGGGCTTGGGGATCGGCCGGGTCTTGACCGGGCCGGGCGGGACGGCCGGGCGGGGCCGGCAGTCGGGCGTGTCGCCGCCGAAGACGGGTTCCTGCTTCAAAAACGGGCGAAGAAGACGCCCCGCCTTGGGGCGGGAGGAGGCGGAATCCGACAGCAAGAAGTGCTTCACGGCGGCTCGCTTGAGCCGCTGCACCGGGTTCCGGTTGCCGAGCGGCAGGCGGCCCCGCCGCAGGGTCCAAGTGTAAGGGTCCAATTGGAGGTAGTAAGGCGCCGGCCGGACGGGGCCTCGTCCCAGCAGGATCTTCACCGCTTCCGTGGCGGCCGCGCCGGCGCAAAGCTGGCAGGCGGAATCCAGAGACGGCCCGGCGCGCTGGGTGAGACTCACGCGCTTCATGTCCATGGTGCGAAGATGCGTGGGCCGGGGGGCCAGTCCCATGGCGAACCGCAGGTATTGCTCCTCCTCTGTCAAGCCCGGGCGGATATCAAAATAGTCGTCGAAGGAAAGGCCTTCAAAGGGGGAAAAGACCAGAACGGCGGTGCTGAATCCCAGGGGACCGGCCGTCACCACGTAAATTCTCTTGTCCCGGGCGCGGTTGAAGAGCTTTCTTCGGATGTGAAAGCTGAAGAAGTCGAGTCCGTCCAGGACCACGTGGACGCCTGCCAAAAACCGGTCCAGGTTTTCCTCCGTGACGCCTTCGGGAAAGGAGACGATTTCCAGGAAGGGATTGACGGCCCGGGCCTCCTCCACCATGACGTCCAGCTTGGGACGGCCGAAGTTCTGGACCTTGGCCCCGTACTGGCGGTTCACGTTGGCCGCTTCAAAGACGTCCATGTCGGCCAAGTGGAACGCACCCACGCCCATGCGGGCCAGGGTAATCAGGTGAAGGCCTCCCACGCCCCCCAGGCCCGCCACGGCCACTCGGGAACGGCGCAGCAGGTCCTGTTCGGCTTCCGTGAAGATGCCGATGTTTCGGGAGAAGGCCGTCTGGTAGTAGGTGTGTGGGTCCATGGTCGTGAGTCGTCAGTCGTGAGTTGTGAGTCGTGAAATCGTGAAATCGTGAAATCGTAAATGGTAAGGCGCCAGGACGGGTGGCTGCCTGATGCGACCGGGCAGGCCCAACCTGACCAGCGCCGTCGGTCCTGGCCGAAAGACCGGAAACATTGCCGGTCCCGCCGGCTGTCATTCCAGGCAGGACTCCAGAAACTTGCGAAAGGCGTCCAGGCTTTCCGCGGAGTCCCCTCAATCCCATTCGAAGCTCTGGATGACCAGGATGCCGGACTTGCGGGCCTCTGCGCCCGGCCGGAACCGTGCCTCTGCACACGGCCGGCACCGTGAAGACGCCGCGCAGGGGACCAGGCCACCGGGGTTCTGACGAACCCTCTTTTCAGCGTTTTCTTCGCCTTCCGCGGGGTTTTTCTTCCACGACCTCCATGAAGGCCTGCAGGGTCGGGACCGTGGCGCTTTGGCGCCGAAGTTCCTTCAGGTGCTGCAAGTCGGAAGTGCCGTAAATCCTTCGCACCAGGTCCATGGGCACGGCCCCGAACCGCGCTTCCAGATTGTCCAGAACGGCCTCCTGAGCCTCCTGCACCTTGCCTTGCTCAATCCCTGCCTGGAGACCTTCATCAAAGCCTTCCTTTTTGATGATTTCATACCCTGCCGATTCCATCATGATTTCTCTCCTTCGGCGAAGGATCAACCGCGGGATTTCTTCCGAAACAAGCCCGGAGAGGATGGTCATGCCGGTGAGGAGATCCCCCTTGGCTTGCCGGTTCAGGTTGCTCTCACTGATACGTCGTTCCGCCTCTTCGGCAAAAGTCGGGCCGTCCTTCATCAGGGGAACGAAGGGCATGATGCACGGTAGGCCTGTCCGGACGGCTTCGGAAGCGTCCAGTTCCCACAATCGAACCAAAACGAAACGGTAATGGATCCCACCGTCTTGGAAATGGTCCACGCAGCGTTCGGAAGGAGCCAGAAGCAGCACCGCCCCCATGGCTCCCATGCGATATCGCCGCCGGTATCGGACTTCGTACTCGAGGAGTCGAAGGGGCACGTCCCAGGACCACCGTGTCTGCACCTCCAAGACCACGATCAATTCCTCGTGGTCCACCGTGGTCACTCGAATGGGAAAATCCGCGCGCCGCACGGTGACGGTTTCCTGAGGAAGCTCCATGATTTCCGACTCTTCCACGGAAAGACCCAGGAAGTACGAAAGGGCCGTATCCCGGCACCGATCCAGGATCACCTTCACGGCCGCATCGTATCCCCCCATTTCGGTCCTCCGAGGTCGCAGGGCTCAACGGGATCACTCCGCCATATCAGCGTTTCCTTCGCCTTCTGCGGGGTTTTTCTTCCACGACTTCCATGAATGCCTGCAGGGTCGGGACCGTGGCGCTTTGGCGTCGAAGTTCCTTCAGGTGCTGCAAGTCCGAAGTGCCGTAAATCCTTCGCACCAGGTCCACGGGCACCGCCCCGAACCGCGCTTCCAGATTGTCCAGAACGGCCTCCTGAGCCTCCTGCACCTTGCCTTGCTCAATTCCCTGTTCGATTCCCCGCTCAATCCCTGTCTGGAGGCCTTGTTGGAATCCTTCTTTAATTCCCTCGTTCTTGATGATTTCATACGCCGCCGATTCGTTCATGATATCCCTCCGTCGCTCGATGAGCTCCGAGGCAAGCCTTTTCGATACCAAGCCGGACAACAAGGCCATCGATGCCAGCATATCGGCTTTGACGACGGGAGGCAACGGGCTTTGGGCCAGCAGATCCTGGGCTTCGAAGGCGATCTCTTCCCCACCTTTCATGATCGGAACCAGCGGTATAAGGCAAAGGTTGCCTTCGTCCAAGATACGCCGCCCGTCCATGGCATACACGGGGATGAGTTTGAACCGAAACGTTACTTCCGAGTCCTGATAAAAATCGGCAGCACGATCCGCAGGCTTCAAGAGGAGAACGGCGGAAAGAACCGGCAACCCCTCCTGAAGCAGATGGCGAGTGCGATATTCCAACAGTCGAAGCGGAATCTGTTCGTCCCATCGGCTTTGGATTTCGAGAAGAACCAACAGCCTTGATCCGTCGTCGGTTATCAGGCGAATGGCGAAATCGACTCGGCGGACCGTCGCCGTCTCTTGTGGCGCCAGATCCAGCAGGGTGCTTGACAAAACCGGTATGCCCACCAGGGATCGAAGTATTTCGTCCCGGCACCGGTCCAGTAAAACCTTGGTGGCAACGTCGTAAATCATCTGACACCGCACCCAACGGAACGATGGCGTTTTTTATCGCTGTGGACTCGGCGGTGCGGAGAGAAGTCCCGCCCCACCAAGGATGTCCGCTCTTGTAGGGGTGGGCTTCATGCCCGCCCGTCGAAGCCGGGCTCTGAGGGGGAATCGTCCGATGGGGATCGCACTCGGCGGTTTTCGAGGGCGCCGAGGGTGAAGGCGTCGTCGCTAAAGCCCGGGGGACGTTGGTGGTTCGGCCGGCCGTCATTCCAGGCAGGACTCCAGAAACTCGCGGAAGGCGTCCAGGCTTTCCGCACGGACGGCCTGGCGGCGGAGCGACTTCAGCGTGACCATGGATTCCATGGACAGGACGACCTTTTCCACCTCCGTCGGGCACTTCCCGAAGCGCTCCAGGAGGACGTCCAGCACCGCTTCCCGCGCCTCATCGATCATTCCCTGCTGCAGGCCCTGCTAGAGGCCTTGTTGCAAGCCTTGTTGTAGGCCTTGTTGCAGGCCTTCATCAAAGCCTTCTTTCTTGATGATTTCATACCCTGCCGATTCCATCATGATTTCTCTCCTTCGGCGAAGGATCAACCGAAGCTCCGCTTTCGCGGCCCTCCTCGGTCGCAGGGCTCATCGGCATCGCTCAGCATCTGGAGGGCAAGGTTTCCGGTGGCGTCCCCTCAATCCCATTCGAAGCTCTGGATGACCAGGATGCCGGCCTTGCGGGCCTTTTCCAGCACCTTCGGCTTGGCGTAGTGAGCGACGAGGATGGGCAGGGGCTCTTCGTCGTAAACCGACGCCACCTTCTCCATCTTGCGCCGGACGCTTTTGAGCTTGGAGGCGTCGTCCAGGCGCAGGACCGATTCGCCCATCAGGATCACCGGCTTGCCGTTCTTCTGAGCGCGAGCGAGGAAGTTGATCTCCTCGTCCGCCACGTCGGCCCGCACGATGCGGTCCAGAACCTGGATTCCGTAATTGGCCGCCAGGTAAGCGGGAAGCTTCCGGTAGGCTTCGTTTTCCAGCGCGTAGGCCATGCTCCGGGAAAGCCCTCCCACCTGCTCCCGCGTGGCCTTGAGGCTCCGGGCCAGGGACGCCACTTCCTTTTCCGTGCGCTTCTGCGCCACGGCCAGCTCTTCGACCTTGACGGTGAGGCTGTCGAGACGGGCCTCGGTTTTTTTCTGAGCTTCGGCGAGCTCTTCAAGGCGCTCTTCGGTGCGTTTCTGGGCTTCCGCGAGTTCTTCCACACGGACTTCGGTGCGTTTCTGGGCTTCGGCGAGCTCTTCGACTTTGACCGTAAGGCTGTCGAGACGGGCCTCGGTCTTTTTCTGTGCTTCCGCCAGCTCTTCAAGGCGCTCTTCGGTGCGTTTCTGGGCTTCCGCGAGTTCTTCCACACGGACTTCCGTGCGTTTCTGGGCCTCGACGAGCTCCTCCATCTTGGCGGTCAGGTTGTCCAACCGCACTTCGGTTCTGAGCTGCACCTCGGCCAGTTGGCGCACCACGTCCTTCAGCTCGTTGAATTCGCGCTTGGTGACCGATTCTTCGCGGTTTCGCTCCACTTCCTCGAAGAGGCTCAAGAGCGCATCTCGAAGGTCCGGAGCCACGCGTTCCAGTTTTCTGTAGAGGGCGACGCTCATGCCCATGATGCTTCCACCTCTTGGGGGCGGCGGGCCTTCCCGGGGGGAGGCCGCCGCGGGGACTCTCCTTCGGAATGCTTTTGAACCCCATCGTACCCGAAGGGATCTGGAAGGGCAAGGAATATCCGGAATTTCAAGTGGTTCGATGAGTGCCTTCCCTCGTCGCCCGGCCGTTCCCCTACCAGGTTTCCAGGGCCCGCACGGTGAAAGCGGAATCGTCCAGCCCGGTGTTGTAATCGATCCGGAGAGTCTTCACGAGGGTTCGGTGATCGTCTTCCAGGTTGTGCATGACCACCGCCGTTTCGGTCCAGATGCCCTCGATCTGCTGAAGAGACTGCACCTGGTAGGTCTTCACGGGCCGACCCTTCTTGTCGAAGTAGTGAATGCGGAGCGGCACGTCCAGGTCCTTGGCCACCCAGCTGCGGATGCGTCCGTACTGGCTCCGGACGCCGGACTTGGGCGTGGAATCCACCACCCAGCAGGGAACCTGCTCCACGGCTTCTTCGCCCGCCAGCGTGTGCTCGAAGTCTTCCACCGGCCGGCGTTCCATGTCTTCGTAGGTGAAGTCGCTGTTCACGAAGCTTCGCGACTTCTGGGAAGAGACAATCCTCCGGGCCCTCCGGAGGGCCGGAAGATACAGGAACTGTTCGGTTTCCGCCCCTTCCCTTTCCAACACCAGAAACCCCGTCCCTTCGATGTCGGCGGGGGAAAGGAAACGGATGAGGGCCTTCCGGACCGGCCCGTCGGTCTTGGTGTAGGCCCTGAGCGTCCGGACCCTCTCGTGGCCGCTCTTGCTCACCAGCGTCATTTCGGCTTCGGCCACCGAGTCGCTTCCCACGTTCCGATCATAAACCCTTCGAGCGATCTCCTTTCCCGTGGGTGTTTGGGCCTTGCAGGGAAGGCCGGAAACGGCAAGGGCGGAGAAAAGGACGGCGACAAACAGCGCGGTTTTGGCTTTCATGGAAGAAGACCCCCTTTGCATCAAGAAAGGACAACGGATTTAAGAATCATAGCCGGACGGAAGGATTTCGGCCAGAGCGGTCCTCCAACGAGGGAAAAGACCCTTCGCAGGATCCGACCGTCCCGGGCGAAGCTTCATCCATAGAATCGTCACGGTGCCTGCGTGCCTTGAAAAAAGAGGCGTTCCTCCCGGATTCCGGCCGGCGGGCCCATTCCACGGATCTCCCGGGGCGGAGCAGGGGGTCCGGTAGAGCTTCCGGTTCGGATGCCGCTAAAAAGCGAATCCGCTCCTTGAGATCCCCAGGGGTGCGGTATACCATGGAGGGGCATGACGCCGGAAAGCGCCATGCCCCATTGGTTTGAGCCGCCCGCCGGTTCGGGCGTTCCAGGGTTCCGGCGGGCCGATCCGGCCGGAAGACCGGCCGTCTGCCATGGAAACGGTGAACGGGCGCGAGCCGTCGCCGGTGCTACTTCCCCCAACCCCCGGGAGCGGCCTCGGCCGCCGTGACGAGAGGATCCCATGCGAGAAGTGATCGAACTGACCAAGGAACTGATCCGGTTTCCGTCCATGCATTCCCGGCCGGAAGAAATTCGGCGGTGTGCGGACTTTGTGGCCGGCTACCTGGAGGAAGCCGGTGCGGCCTACAAACGTTACGATGTGGAGGGCATCCCGTCGCTTCTGGTGACGCCTCGCGAGGGTTATGCCCCGGTGCTTCTCATGAGCCACATCGACGTGGTGGACGCGCCGGAGGAGCTCTTCGAGCCCGTGGAAAAGGACGGTAAGCTCTACGGCCGCGGGGCCATCGACGACAAGTACGCCGTGGCCCTTTCGCTGGTGCTCCTTCGCCGGCACCTGGACCGGCTGCGGAAGGAAGGCAAGGGTCAGGAGGCCCTGGGCTTCGGGGTGCTCATCACGGGAGACGAGGAGATCGGAGGCTACCGGGGCGCCCGGGAGGCGCTCAAGGACGTTCGGGCGGATCTTTGCATCGCCCTGGACGGCGGGAGCGTCCAAGAAATCATCCTGAAGGAAAAGGGGATCCTGCGCCTCCAACTCACGGCCCACGGAAAGACCGCCCACGGCGCCCGGCCGTGGCTCGGGGAAAACGCCATCGAGATCCTCATGGACGACATCCGGGCCATCCGCCCCCTGTTCGACCTGGACGCTCCGGACCACTGGCACCGTACCCTGAACCTGGGCTGGATCCGCGGGGGCACCTCCGTGAACCAGGTTCCCGACGTGGCCGAGGCGAAGCTGGACATCCGCTACACGGAAAACGACGATACGGACTGGATCGTGGAAGAGGTGAAAAAGAGGGTCCGGTCCCGGGTGGAGGTCCTGGAGCGGGAGCCGCTCTTTTTCGGCGAAAAGACCGCCCATGTGGAGCGCCTCATGGAACTGGTTCCCGGCGTGCGGCTGGGCCAGGCCCACGGGGCGTCCGACGCAAGGTTTCTTTCCGCCCACGGCATTCCCGGCATCGTCTGGGGCGCCGACGGCGAAAACACGCAGCACTCCCTGGACGAGCACGTGGTGACGGAAAGCGTGGGGCGGCTCTATCAGGCCATCGACCGCCTGGTGCAGGAGATTTAGCAGAAAAATTCACCGCAGAGACGCGGAGGGCGCAGAGGGCGCCTTCTTTGACTCGCGCCGCTCAAGAAGGGCGGTGCGGCTCAAGCCCCGCCCTGCGGGAAGGTTCAACCGTAACGGTCGATAAAGCGAATCGAGTGATGAAATGGCGCGGACGGCGGCGAACCGAAGCGCCCGAAAGGAACGGCCATGGACGGAAGCCCTCGGTTGCTGGTTTGGAACTTCACGGCGGAGGAAAAGGAGCGGCTGGACCGGATGCTGGAGATGGTCAAGGCGCCGCCGGCCCACACCATCGCCCCGGAGCGGGGCCACCTGGTGGTCCGGGACATCCTCCATACGGAAAAGACCGCCGACGAGCCCTTCCGGTGCGACGAAAAGATCGTGCTTTTCTACAACATCCCCCAGAAGGGGATCTTCTTTCTCATCCAGAAATTCAAGGACGCCGGCCTTCCCAAGCCCATCTTCGCCGTGGTGACGGAGCATTCCATCGAGTGGCCGTTCAGCAAGCTGGCGGAGCACCTCGTAGAGGAGCGGGACGCCATGCGCCGGCCCCAGGAAGAACGTGTCGGGGGGGATGAGACGTGACGGACTGGAAGGCGGCCACCTTCAACGTGAACGGCATCCGCGCTCGGCTTCCGGTCCTGCTGGAATGGCTGGACGCCCAACGTCCCCACCTGGTGTGCCTCCAGGAAATCAAGTGCCAGGACAAGGACTTTCCGGAATCCGCGTTTTCCGAGGCGGGCTACCGCGCGGTCTGGAAGGGCCAGAAATCCTTCAACGGCGTGGCGGTGCTTTCCACGGAGCCGCCCGACCAGGTGGTTTCGGAAGCCGGGGACGAAATTCTCGATTCCGAAGCCCGGTTCCTGGCCGTCAAAACCCGGGGCGTTTGGGTGATCAACACCTACGTGCCCCAGGGCCGATCGCCGGACGACCCCGCCTTCGCCTACAAGCTCGATTTTCTGAAACGAACGGCCCGGTGGATCGCTTCGCATTTCACGCCCGAGGATCCGGTTCTTTGGACGGGCGACATCAACGTGGCGCCGGATCCGCTGGATGTTTTCGACCCGCAGCGGCTGGACGGGAAGGTGGGGTTTCATCCCGAGGAGCGAAAGCTCTTCCAGGAGATCCTTTCCTGGGGTCTGACGGATCTCTTCCGGCACCTCCATCCGGAAGAAAAACAGTTCACCTTCTGGGATTATCGGCTTCCCCGGAGCGTGCAGCGCAACCTGGGCTGGAGGCTGGATCACATGCTGGTGACCCGACCCCTGGTTCGGGCGGCCCGGGACTGCTTCGTGGACACGGCGCCGCGCACCCGCCCCAAGCCCAGCGATCACACGCCGCTGGTGGCGGTGTTCCACCTGGAGGACCTGGCGGGCTAGGACACCCTTCCGTGAAGCGGGAAGTGATTGGTCCACGGACGCGACCTGCAGGGGCGAAAAATTTTTCGCCCCAATGGTTCTTGCGCCCCAATGCGAAAGAAAGCGTCCAATGAACGGGAACGGTCGGCCATGGACGGACAACACGGCGGGGCTGGTTCCTGCATCCCGGCGCGGGGCGGCTCCGTCATGATCGTCATTCCATCGCGAGACGAGCTCCCGGAAGCCCGTCCCACAATGTTTTTCCGGCTCAAGAGGCAAGGGAATTTCCGTTCACTTTGTAGCCGTGGGGCTTCAGCCCCGCGGAAAGGGCCATCGTAACCCCACGAAGTGACAAACAGATACCAGATGGCCCATCCAACATCCGGGGGATCTTCCGCAGCCCTGAAGGGCTGCGCTACGGGAAAAACGGTCATCGCCGGCGTTTTCGGACACGCTCTCAGGCTCTTGGATGATTTTTACTTGGAAGGACGGCCCATGAAGCTCTTTCTTTCCACGTCGTTTGCGTCCCGGGACGCCCGGAAAGGGCGCGATCTTCTGGAACGGCTGGAGCGGTTTCCCATCCACGGGGTGGAACTGGACTACCGGATTCCCGATCCGGTCTTTCGGGAGCTGGCGGGGCCGCTCAAAAAATCCCGGCTGCATGTGGTGAGCGTTCACAATTTCTGTCCCGTGCCGCCCATGGTGCCTCCGGGAAAGACGGGCGGCGACCTCTTGGATCTCAGCGCTCTGGACCGGGACGATCGCATGCAGGCGGTCCGCTGGACCGTGAAGACCCTGGAACACGCCAACGACCTGGAAGCTCCCGTGGTGATCCTCCATTGCGGGCGGGTGGACATGGACCCGGAGCTGGATCGCCTACACGGGATGCTGGAACGGTGCGACGGCCCGGAAGATCCCCGCTTTCGCGAATTCCTGGACCAAAAGTGCGCCGAAAGGCTGGAAAAACGCGCTCCCTACCTGGACGCCCTGCTCTGGAGCCTGGACCGGCTGGCGCGGGAGGCGGAAAAGCTGGACCTGATCCTGGCGTTGGAAAACCGGGCCCACTACCACGAACTGCCGGGCCTGGAAGAATTTCCGGAGATCTTTCGGGAACTGGACGGGGCGCCCCTGGCCTACTGGCACGATGTGGGCCATGCGCACCTGCACTGCCTGCTGGGGTTGTGGGACGGCCTGAACCCACCCGAATTTTTGAAGGACCGGCTGGCCGGTGTGCACGTGCACGACGCGCGGGGTCGGGACGACCACCTTCCGCCCGGGACCGGCGAACTGGATCCGGCGCCGGTGGTGAAGGCCGTGGGCGGCGAGGTGCCGTGGGTTGTGGAAATCCGGCCGGGGACTTCGGACGAAGACGTGCGGCGCGGGTTGGATCACCTGCAGGAGCTCTTCTCGGGGCTTTCGTCTTCCCGGGAGCGTGTCCGGGAACGGGCTTCCTCCATCAACCGGGAAGGGGCGCGACATCCTTCGTAGCCGCGGGGCTTCAGCCCCGCAGAAAGGGGCCACCGCAACCCGCATTTTCCGCGAAAACGGGAATGGATGTAGAACCGGAACAGGGGGCTCTTGGGATGATGGGCCTTGCGGGGAGCCAGGGAAACGGTCGGAAGCCGCTTTACAAGCTGATTTTCCTCATTGCCTTGGGGGGCGTCCTGCTCCTGAATCCCGCAGCCGGTCGGGCGGACCTTCCGGACACGGTGGAGAGGATCCGGCCGTCCATCGTGGCCGTGGGCACCTACCAGGCCATGCGCCGACCGCCGTCGGTCTTTCTGGGGACGGGATTCGTGGTGGCCGACGGGCGCCATGTGGTCACCAACGCCCACGTGATTCCCGATAAGCTGGACAAGAGACACCGGGAACGGCTGGCGGTCTTCGTGGGGCGGGGAAGGCGTGTGCAGGTCCGCGGCGTCACGGAAGCGGCCCGGGACGATGTGCACGACCTGGTGGTCCTTCGGATGGAAGGAGGAGATCCCCTGCCGGCTCTGGCCCTGAGCGATGCCCGGGTGCGTGAAGGCCAGGAGGTGGCCTTCACGGGCTTTCCCATCGGCATGGTCCTGGGCCTCTATCCCGTCACCCACCGGGGGATCGTCTCGGCCGTCAGCCCCATGGCCATCCCCACCCATTCGGGCAGGAACCTGGATCCCGACATGGTGCAGCGCCTCAAGAACGCCTTCGACGTGTACCAGCTGGACGCCACGGCCTACCCGGGAAACAGCGGCAGCCCCCTCTACGACCCCCGAACCGGTCGGGTCATCGGCGTCATCAACAAGGTGCTGCTCACCCACGGAAAGGAAAAGGTGTTGGAACGGCCCAGCGGCATCACCTTCGCCGTGCCCGCCCAGCACGTCCGGGCTCTGCTCCGAAAGGCCGGCCTGGCCGCCCGGTGACGCCCCTGGCCGCCTTTGCCTCGGGGCCTGTCCGAGAACGGGCCGACAGTACTTTGGGCCTGGCCGCGGTACTTCGCCCTGCAACCAGGATGTGAACATCACAAACCGCCACTCGCGCGCACGAGAGTCGCCAGAGAACGGAAGAGATGGGTGCTTTTTCCGTAGCGCAGCCTCTCAGGGCTGCGGAAGAACTTCATGGGGTTACGGGAGTCTCCATCGCGGGACTGAAGCCCCGCGGCTACGAAGAGAATGGAAATTCCACGGCTTCTTGACTCAGAGAGCCATTGCAGGGCAAGCCCCCAGTGCCGATCATGCTAATAATGCCGCATTGCAAAATGGGCCGACTCTTTCCTGCTGCGCGGTGCCGATGGGCGGGAATAGAGCCCAGCTCTGCAGCGGACCGAGTCTCCGGGCAGGGGCGGGGTTTATCCCCGCCCGCCTCTCCTTTCAGTCGTCCTTTACAAAGCGGTACACGAAAACGTAGTCCAGGCCGTTCACGGTCACGGCCAGGTCCGCGCCCCGCGATTCCGCATAGGCAAGCCAGGCCGGCCTGGTCTCGTCACAGCATTCCACGTTGGGCGAAAACCGCCCCGCCCGTCGGTCGTACCAGGCGAGAAGCATGGGATCCGGGTCGCGACGTGCCGCTTCCGCATCGGCGAGACGCCGGGCCGATTCGTAGTCGAGATCACCGCCCGCGTGGGATAGGGCGACGCGATGGCGGAGCATCGCCTCTTCCAAAGGGATACAGGTTTTTGCCAGTTCGATCATGGTTCATCCTTTCCGAAGCTCACCGCTTTTGTTCTCAGTTCATAACGCTTTTCTATCACCCATTCTGTTAAGTCTTGAGGGCCGTCCGGTCGAGAGGAAAGGGTGTTGTGAAGAAAAGCGCATTCTCCGGGTGACAGATCCTTCGGTCGATGGTAGACAGGAGGGCGCGGAACGGAGAGACGGGTCGGGGCGGGTAGCGACCTCGTCCCGACCGGGAAATATAAGAAACACCACAGCGGAGGAGTGGGACCATGACGACAGTGATGCCCCAGGGCGAGGCCATTCGAAAGGCGGTGAAATGGGTGTCCGAATGCCTGCAGGAAGAACCGGATAAGCCGGTGGCGAAGCTGGTGAACGAAGCGGTGACGCGCTTCGACCTTTCGCCCAAGGAGGCGGAATTCCTCTTGAAGTTCTATTCGCAGAAGGGCTGTGACTAGGAGCCTGCCCGACAACGGTTAGTTTGCGCCCTTCAATGCCCATTCGTCATCCCCGCGAAAGCGGGGATCCAGGATTTCCGGCAACTCATGGACTCCCCTTTGCGCGGGAGTGACGGTTGGGAAAGTTCACGGACAAGCTCCCAGGAGCCTGTCCCGACGCCATTAGTGAGCGGTACGTCATCCGGCGGCTGTAGGGGCGAAAAATCTTTCGCCCCTAGTGCGCCTGGGAGCAGGCGTGATCAGAGAGGTGAAAGTCCTCTTCCGGGAGATGCCCGCTCCCGGTAGTCGAAGGTAACTGCGTCGCCGTGAGGCGGGGTGGGAAGCAACCGGAGACGAACACACAGTCCGCAGGATGACGAACGCGATTCGGCCTTACGACTCGACGAGTCTCCTAGGGAAGGACGAAGTCCAGACCGTGTCAAAGCGGCAAGGTATGGTCGAGATACTGTGGCACTCGCAGACGAAAGGGCGAGAAACGGAGAACACAAACTTCGACCTGGAGCCG
>NZ_FQVB01000031.1 GCF_900129305.1 Desulfacinum infernum DSM 9756
CCCATGAGCCGGCAGGCACGCTACAACCTCTTTCAGCTGGTCAACGCCCTTTACGAATACCGTTCCGTGATCATCACCACCAACAAGGAGTTTACCGCCTGGGGCGAGTTCTTCCATGACGACAACGTCGTTGTGCCCATCGTGGACCGCCTCATTCACCATTCACACATCTTCATCATGGGAGGGGAAAGCTATCGACTGAGACAGAAACGACAAGGCTGATTTTTTCGTCCCAAGTGGGTCAAAATTGTTGTCCAAAAAAGGGTCAAAATAATTGGCCATTGACAATGATGGGAGCCTCCGTCGTCTTGGGGTTGGAAAAAGGAATTGACAATGTTCTCGGATAGTTCTATGGGGTAGGGTGCTTTTTCGATGGAAAAGTCAGGCCGAACGAGCCTCGCTGAGTGCGACTTCTTTCACCTCTGGACAATCGACAGATCACGAGATCATGACGCACAATTTTCAGAAAGCACGCGACCGGATGGTCGAGACCCAGCTGATTCCGCGGGGAATCCACGATCCGCGGGTTCTTGCCGCCATGCGAAAGGTGCCCCGCCATCTCTTCGTGAGTGAAGCGCTCCAGAGCCAGGCCTACGCCGACCATCCGCTGCCCATCGGCGACAAGCAGACCATCAGCCAGCCCTACATCGTGGCCCTCATGACGGAAGCCCTTCAGCTTCAAGGGACGGAAAGAGTGTTGGAGATCGGCACCGGGTCCGGATACCAGACGGCGATTCTGGCCGAGCTGGCCGATACGGTCTTCAGCATCGAGCGGCTTCCGAGCCTGCTGCACCGGGCACGCAAGACCCTGGAACAGCTGGGATACCGGAACGTGGTGCTCAAGGTGGGCGACGGGACGGTGGGGTGGCCCGAAGAGGCCCCCTTCGACGCCATCCTGGTTTCCGCCGGAGCGCCCCAAGTGCCCCAGCCCCTGGTGGATCAGTTGGCCATGGGAGGGCGGTTGATCGTGCCCGTGGGAGATCGGCTCACCCAGGAGCTGGTTCTGGTGGAGCGTGTTCCGGAAGGGATTCGGAAGAGCCATCTGGGCGGATGCCGTTTCGTGGATCTCGTGGGCAAGTGGGGCTGGGAGGAGTAGGTGCGTCGTCCGATCGTGGCCGTGGTGGGAGCCGGAAAAGCCTCCGAAGCTGCGCGGGACACAGCGCGGCGGGTGGGGCGGGCCGTGGCACGATCGGGAGCCGTGCTCATCTGCGGCGGGCTGGGCGGGGTGATGGAAGCGGCCGCCCGGGGGGCCAAGCAGGCGGGCGGCGTCACACTTGGGGTTCTGCCCGGTCCCGACACATCCCAGGCCAATCCTTTCATCGATTATCCCATCGCCACCAACATGGGCCAGGCGCGAAACGCCGTGATCGTGCAGACGGCGGATGCCGTGGTGTCGGTCTACGGCGGCTACGGGACGCTCTCCGAGATCGCCCTGGCCCTCAAAGCCGGAAAGCCGGTCTTTTGCATTCATCCGCCGTGTGAGGTTCCGGGGGCCCGGATCGTGGAGTCGCCGGAAGAGGCTGTGGAACGGGCCGTGGCGGAGGCTCGGGAACGGATCGAATCATCCGAGGGAAAGGGAGCGAGTGCGTCGTGACGGATAAGACACCCAGGGAGCGGATGTCGCTGGCGGAGCTGATCCGGGAGAACAAGGCGCTGCGGCGGGAACTGGAGACGGTGGTTCGCACGGCGGCGGCCAACGAAGCCATCTGGCGCCACATGGTGGAAATCGAAAAGGTGCTTTTCCGCACCAGAGAATTCGATCTTCTGGCTTCGCAGCTTCTGGAAGAAATCCGGCGGCGCTTCGACCTGGACGGAGTGGCTCTGGCGGTGGCACATCCGGACGTGCTGGAGCGGTTCTTCCCCCAGTTGGCCAACGGGAACGGGGCCAGGACGTTCTGGGCCGGGGAAGGGGCGTGCGTTCTGGCCTGCGCTGCCCACGACGGTTCGCAAAACCCTCTGGACGAAATCCAAGCCCCGCGACTTCTGGACGGGAAGGCCGTGGGTTCCATCCTGACCCTTCCCGAGGATTTTCCGCCCGTGGGATCCGCGGCTCTGGTTCCGCTTCGCATCCACGATCTTTTTTTCGGATTGCTGCTTCTGGCCAGCCGCGATCCCGATCACTACCGGCCCGGAGACGGCACGGAGCTGCTGGAACAGATGGGCCACAAGGTGGCGCTCTGCATGGAAAACTGCCTGGCCTACGAAAGGGTCAAGGAGCTTTCCGACCGGGACGAGGCCACCGGGCTGCTCAATTTCTTCCAGATTCATTCCGTTCTGGAGCGGGAATTCCGGAGGGCCAGGCGGAAAGGAACGGCCCTGTCCCTGCTGGCCGTGGACCTGGACTTCGTGGACGAGGCCTTCGGGCATCAGGACATGGTGGATCCGGTGCTGCGCCACGTGGGGGAACTCCTGCGCTCCACCTTTCCGGACGGCGAAGGCTTTATCGGGCGCTACGGCAGCGTGGAGTTCCTGGTAGTGTGTCCGTATGCGGACGAGGAGGAAGCGCTGGTGCTTCGGGACCGCCTTTTCGATCTGATCCGGCGTTCGCCCTTCCGCCGCGAGCGCACCGCCATTCTCATCCGTCCTCGCATCGGCGTGGCCAGCCTCACCGGGGCCATGGAGCGGGCCCATGATCTGCTGGACGCCGCCCAGAAGGCCCTGTGCCAGATGAAGGCCGCCCAGCGCCTCCCCGAAGAAACGGAATCCCTGAGCCGGTCCTGACCGCTCGAAAATGCCAGACAGGCGGCCCCTTCTCGTGTGATCAGCCCTTCAGGCCTGCGGGGCCGGCGCTCAGCGCCTGCCGCATGTCGCCCTGTTCGTCAAGAAAGACATTCCCGTCGGCACTCTGAGAAGCATCGAACGCCAATCGGGAATCAAATTCAGTTGAGGTGAGGCCATGGCACACTACATTGCCGTCGTTCACAAAGATCCCGACAGTGACTTCGGGGTGTCCTTTCCAGACTTTCCCGGCTGTATTACGGCGGGGAAGGACATGGACGAGGCCAAGGACAGGGCTCAGGAGGCGCTCCGTCTCCATGTCCATGGCATACTGGAGGATGGGGGCAGATTGCCCGTTCCGTCAAAGCTCGAAGAGGTTGCAGCCGATCCCGATTTTGCGGATGCCGTGGCCTTCCTGGTCATTGAAGCTCCCGATAGCCGTCCACGAACGGTCCGGATCAATATTACCGTTCCGGAAACGACGCTCAGGCGGATTGACGCCGAAGCCAGGAAGCGGGGCATGTCCCGATCCGCATTTCTCGTCCGCGCCGCGCAGAACATGATGCAATCAGGCCCGTCCGAGGTGTCCCGATAATTCCATCAAAATAACCGGCAAAATAAACGGTCCGGCCCCTTCGCCCCTACAGCTCGGAGACCATCCGGCGCAGCTGCGTGTTGGAAAAGACCGGACCGTCCACGCACACGTAGGTGTCTCCGATGTTGCACCGGCCGCACAGCCCGATCCCGCACTTCATGCGCCGTTCCAGGGTGGTGAGGATCTGGTCGTCTTCGTAGCCCAGTTCCTTGAGACCCGCCAGGACGAACTTGATCATGATGGGCGGGCCGCAGGTGATGGCCACCCGGTTGAACGGGCTCGGCGCCTCTTCCGCCAAGACGGTGGGCACAAACCCCACCCGTTCCTCCCAGCCGGGGAACTCGCGGTCCACGGTCAGGATGAGGTTCACTCCGGCGGCCTTCCATTCGTCGAATTCGTACCGGTAGCAAAGGTCCTGAGGCGACCGGGCGCCGTAGATCACCGTGATGTCCCCGAATTCCTCACGCCGGTCCGCCATGGTGAGCAGCAGAGTCCGCAGCGGCGCCATGCCGATGCCGCCGCCCACGAAGAGGATGTCCTTGCCTTTGAGCTCGTCCACGGGGAAGCTGTTGCCCAAAGGAGCGCGGACGCCGATGGGATCTCCTTCGCTGAGGCGGTGCAGGGCCCGGGTCACCTCGCCCGTCTTCATGACGCTGAACTGCAGGTATTCGCGGCGGGTGGGCGGCGAATTGATGACGAAGGTGGATTCTCCCACTCCGAAGACGGACAGCTGCCCCACCTGGCCGGGTTCGAACCGGAAGGCCGCCATCTCTTCGGGGTCGTCCAGCACGATCCGAAAGGTCTTGATGTTGGGCGTTTCCTGAATGATTTCCCGGATGGTGCCCATGTGCGGCAGATAGGGATTGTCATTCGTAACCACTTTAGGCATGAGCCTCCTCCTGGGCGGGTAGATCGCGGACCACCGCACGGATATCCACCGACACGGGGCAGTGCCGGACGCACCGGCCGCAGCCGCAGCAGGCCACCTGACCGTACCTGGCGGGAAAGTAGCTGAACTTGTGCCCCACCCGGTTCCGGTAGCGCTCCACCTTGGACGGGCGCGGGTTGTGTCCGCTGGCTTCCAGGGTGAAGTGAGGGAACATGCACGCATCCCAGGACCGGATGCGCTCCCCGTTGAGGCCCCGGGCTTCGTCGGTGATGGTGAAGCAGTAGCATGTGGGACAAACGAACGTGCACAGGCCGCAACTGAGGCACTTGTCGATGTGGGCGTGCCAGAAAGCGGGGTCTTGGAAACGGGCCCGGAATGCCTCGGCCAGGGTCGTGAGAGAGCCCTCCCCCACGGTTTCCCGGCCGACCTGGTCCAGCACGTCCTGTGCTTCCCGGATCTGTTCCGGTGCCGCCGTGCGGCCGATCGGCTCCAGCAGGGCGGCGCCCCGTTCGGTGACGGGCCGCAGCACGTAGCCGCCGTCCACGGGTATGAGCTGGGCGTCGCTTCCTTCCGGGTCCGCGGGGCCGCTTCCCACGGCGGAACAGAAGCAGGCCGCGTCCGCGTCCCGGCAGACCAGGGAAACGAAGGTGGTCTTTTCTCTCCGTTCCGAATAGTAGGGATCCCGGTAGGGCCCTTTGGTAAAGACCGGGTCGAAGGTGAGAAAGCCGCGGGCGTCGCAAGGCCGGCAGCCGAAGACCACGACCGGGCGGACGGTACGGGCGTCGTCCAAATGGATGCGGTGGCCGGCGGGAACCGAAAGGTCCTTTTCTTTGGTGAAGCGAAGCAGGGTTTCCGACCGGGGAAAGAGGACTTCCTTGGCCGACACCAGGCTGCGGGCATCCAGCCGGACGGTGAGCCCGGGCTGAAAGCGCCGGAACCGCACCAGTCCGGGCTTTCGGGCGTCGGAGGCGGGCACCCACACATCCGCCTGGGCGCTCAGACCCGCCAGAGCTTCCTGAAGTTCCGCATCTGCGAGAAAAAAGGCCTGTTCCATGTGCTTAACTCTCGAAATTCAGATTCCCGTCTCGGACGGGTCGAAGGTTTGCAAGGGCGGCGTGGCCGCCGGATCCGTCCCCGCTTGGTAGTCCCACAGCTCCAGAGCGATCCGGGCCATCTTTTCCTTGAAGAGGGCCACGGGGATGCCCACAGGGCACACCCGCTCGCACTCTCCGCATTCGGTGCACCGGCCGGCCAGGTGCAGGGCGTGGATCATGTGGAAGAGGAATTTGTCCCGCACCCCGTCCCGCTGGGTGGTCCATTTGGGGGTGCGCGATTCGGCCAGGCACCGGTCCCGACAGACGCACAGGGGGCAGGCGTTTCGGCAGGCATAGCAGCGAAGGCAGCGGCTCAATTCCTCTTCCCAGTAGGCCCGCCGCTCTTCCAGGGACATGGCCTCCACGGCGTCCACATCCGAAAAGGAGGGTTCCGTGCGGCGGGGGGGCACCGGATCGCCCAAGATCACATCGGCGTGGAGCGGATTGGGATGGCGGCATCGGCGGCAGCGCCGGGCCAGCACCCGCTCCAGCTCGATCTCTTCCGTACCGTCACGGGACGTGATCGCCAGAAGGCCGTCCCGGAAGGAGACATGGGTGACCGGAGCCGAACTCTTCCTCGCTTCCGCCAGGGCCTCCGGATCCACGGTTCCCGGGCACGGCAGTCCCACCACGTACAGCCGTTCCCTTTCCACAAAGCCTTCCTGGACCAGGGCGCCCAGGGAACGGGAGTCGCAGCCCTTGAGGCAGACGCCGATCTTCTTGCCCGTTTCCTTGGCGTCCTTGAGGATTCCGGGCAGGTACACGGAAAGGTTGGGGGCGCACAGGGGATTCCAAACGAGTCGGGAAAGATCTTCCCGGCTTCTTAGAAAAGCGGGGGTCGGCCGCAGCGGCTCATAGCCGGTCTCCCAGCCGATCACCAGTTCCAGGTCGTCGAAGAGGGCCTCCAGGTGTGCGTGCAATGTGTCCATAGGTTCCTCGGATTGGTTCCCTGCTGTGTGTCCCGTGTTCACGCAAAGGCGGAAGCCGCCTGTCCCGCTGTTTCCATTGGAGTATCGGCACCGATGCCCGGGTTGGGTCCCAGCTCCTGGATCACCGCGGAAAATTCCGTCACCACCTCCTGCCAGCGCTGCCCTTCGGACGCCGACACCCAGGTGTAGTGAAAACGCCGGGGATCCAGGCCCACGAAGGGCAAGAAGCGCTTGACGAGCTCCAGCCGGCGCCGGGCGTAGAAGTTGCCCACGGCGTAGTGGCAGTCCTTGGGATGGCAGCCCGAAACCAGAACCCCGTCGGCCCCCTGGGCCAGGGCCTTGACGACGAAAAGCGGGTCCATGCGGCCCGTGCACGGGATGCGGATGATGCGAAGGAGCGGCGGCTGCTTGAAACGGCACACTCCGGCCGTGTCCGCACCGCCGTAGGAACACCAGTTGCAAAGAAATCCCACAATGCGAAGTTGTCTCTCGTTCTTTTCGCTCACGCTCACCGCCTCGTGGAATGAGCTCTCAGCTCTCAGCTGTCAGCTCTCAGCCATCGGTTTTCAGTTTATGAAACCTCGCCCCGTCCGTGACTAAGCCGGGAATCCCCCGGCCACCACGCCTCACGCCTGACGCCTCACGTTCCTCACGCGCACAGGGCGTCCAGCTCGGCCAGGATCTGGTCGTCGGTGAAGTGCCGGAGCTGGATGGCCTTGGGAGGACAGGTGGCGTTGCACAGGCCGCAGCCCTGGCAGACGGTCTCCAGCACGTCCGCCTTCCGGCTTCCGTCGCGAAGGGTCTTCCACTGGATGGCCCCGAAGGGACACACGCTCAGGCACTTGCCGCAGCCGATGCACGCGCTTTCCAGAACGCCGGCCACCTGCGGGTCGGTGGCGATGGTGTCCCGGGCGAAGAGGGCCAGGACCTTTGCCGCCGCGGCGCTTCCCTGGGCCACCGAAGCGGGGATGTCCTTGGGCCCCTGACAGGCTCCCGCCAGATAAACCCCCGCCGTGTTGGTTTCCACCGGGCGCAGCTTGGGGTGGCTTTCCATGTAAAAGCCGTACTGGTCGTAGGAAATCCGGAGCTTTTCGGCCAGTTCCTTGGCGCCCCGGGACGATTCCACGCCGGTGGCCAGCACCACCAGGTCCGCTTCCACCTCCACCTGGGCCCCCAGGAGCGTATCGGCCCCCTGGACCACCATCCGGTCGCCGTTGGGATAGATCTTGCCCACTCGGCCCCGGATGTATTGCACGCCGTACTCTTCGATGGCCCGCCGCACGAATTCGTCGTAGTTTTTGCCGGGGGACCGGATGTCCATGTAGAAGACGTAACAATTGACGCCCGGCAGGTGGTCCCGGGCCAGGATGGCCTGCTTGGCGATGTACATGCAGCAGATGCCGGAGCAGTAGGGCCGGTCCACCGATTTGTCCCGGGATCCCACGCAGGCCACGAAGACGATGTCCTTGGGTTCCTTTCCGTCCGAAGGGCGCTTCACGTGGCCGCCGAAGGGGCCCGAGGCGCTCAGGATTCGCTCGAACTGGATCCCCGTGATCACGTCCGGATAGCGGCCCGCTCCGTACTCACCGTAAGGCGCGGGGTCGAAGAGGTCGTAGCCCGTGGCCACGATGATGGCGCCCACCTCCTCCACCACCTCCCGGTCTTCCATGTCGTAGTGGACGGCGCCCGTGGGACAGATCTTCTGGCAGACCTTGCACTTCCCGGTCGTGAAGTACCGACAGGCGTCCTTCTGGATCCGGGCCTTCTTGGGAATGGCCTGCGGAAAGGGGATCTGAATGGCCGTGGTGACTCCCAGCGCCTCGTTGAAGCGGTCCACGGTCTTCTTGGACGGGCACTTTTCCATGCAAAGACCGCATCCCGTGCAGGCGTCCCAGTCCACGTAGGTGGCCTTCTTCCGGATCTTTACCGTGAAGTTGCCGATGTAGCCGCTCACGGATTCCACCTCGCTGTAGGCGTGCAGGGTGATGTTTTCCTTCTGGGCCACGTCCACCATCTTGGGGCCCAGGATGCACGAGGAGCAGTCGATGGTGGGAAAGGTCTTGTCCAGCTTGGCCATCTTGCCGCCGATGGACTGTTCCCGTTCCACCAGCACCACGTCCAGGCCCGCGTCGGCGCAGTCGAGCGCCGCCTGGATGCCGGCCACGCCGCCGCCGATCACCAGCACCCGCTTGTTGATGGGGACTTCCGAGGCGAAAAGGGGCTCGTTTCGGCGGAGCTTTTCCACGGCCATGCGCACCAGCTCCATGGCCTTCAGGGTGTTGGCGGCCCGGTCCTGGCCGATCCAGGAAACATGCTCCCGGATGTTGGCCATCTCGAACATGTAGCGGTTGAGTCCCGCCTTTTCCACGGCCCGTCGGAACGTGGGTTCGTGCATGCGGGGCGAACAGGCGGCCACCACCACGCCCTGGAGGCGGTGTTCGGCGATGGCGTTCTGGATTTCCTGCTGGCCGGGTTCCGAGCAGGTGTACATGTAGTCGGTGGCGAAGACCACGTCGGGATAGTCCAGGGCCCGCTGGGCCACAGCCCGGGTGTCCACGGTGCCGGCGATGTTGGTTCCACACTGACAGACAAAAACACCGATGCGCATGATCTCAGTCCTCAGCCCGCGTTGGAAAGCGAGTCGGCGGTTTCCGATTCCGCATCCAGGTTCATGATGAGCGATTCCGGGGAGACGAAGAGCTTGTCCAGTCCCACTTCTTCCGGGGTGAGCCCCAGGGCCAGCCCCACCAGCTGGGTGATGTAGACCACGGGAAGGCGAAAGCGCCTGCCGGCGGCCTTTTCCACCTGGGCCTGACGAAGGTCCAGGTTCTGTTGGCACAGAGGGCAGGCCACGGCCACGGCCGCCGCCCCCGCGCGGACGGCCATGTCCAGGATCCGCCCGGTAAGGCGCGTCACGATGGGATTGCGGGTGACTCCGTAGGTGGCGCCGCAGCATTCCGTCTTGAAGGGAAAGTCCGGGACCGCACACCCGATGGCCTCCAGGATCCGATCCATGGACACGGGGTTTTCCGGATCGTCGAATTGGGCGAAGGCCGCCGGCCGGGTGAGCAGGCAGCCGTAATAGGGCGCGACGGGCGCATCCCGGAAGGGGCGCCGCACGGCCTTCCGGAGGGCCTCCGGGCCGATCCTTTCCGCCAGGAGCTGCAACACGGACACGGCCCGAACCTTGCCCTCGAAGGGGCGCCCCAGAGCGTCCTGGAAGCCATTCGGGTCTTCACCCTGTTTGTGGAGCGCCCCCTTGAGCGCCTTGAGGCACCCGGGGCAGGGAGTCATGACGGTGTCCAGGCCGGCTTCCTCGGCCAGGGCCAGGTTCCGTCCGGCCAGGGCCGCCGACAGCAGGGGGTTGTAGGAATGGGCCGGCGTGGACCCGCAACAGTTCCAGTCGGGAATCTCCACCAGCTCCAGGCCCAGGGCCCGGCACACGGCCCGGGTGGAACGATCGTATTCCTCGGCCAGTCCTTCCAGCGAACAACCCGGATAATAGGCGATGGTTCTCTTCATCGGCTTCGCTTTCATTCCACTTTTCCCGGAGACTTTCCGATGGGCTCCGACCATAAATCGACGCACGGTCCGCCAAGATGCCCACCGTCACGGGCTCCGTCGGCGTCGGAGCCGTGGGCAAGGGCGGTTTTCCGTGTCACGCTGCCGCCGGTGTGCTCTACCCGCGTTCCGGGGCTCCGTCCATGAACCGGCGAACGATGGCGGCCACTTCCTTTCGGCCCCGGATGCGGTGGGGCAACAAGGCCAGCTTCCCCTTGCGGAGCACCTGGGGGGCCAGGTCCGCGTCGGTCATGGGTTTTCCGGATTTCATGTTGTAGGAGGCAAGAAGCCCCGTTTCGAACACGCGGCCGAAGGCGGCCACGGACTTCAGAAATTCGTCGTAAAAGAGCTGGATGTCTTTCTGGGTGACGGCGCCGGCCTCCACGGCCAGGACCCTGAGGGTTTCCATGACCCGGGCCACGTCGATGTTGCACGGACACCGGGTGGTGCACGCCTGGCATTGGGCGCACAGCCAGATGGAACGGGACCGGAGGATCACGTCCTTCTGACCCAGCTGGATCAGACGCATGATCTGGTTGGCGGGAAAATCATAGACGTGGGTGTAGGCGCAGCTGGCGCTGCAGTTGCCGCACTGGTAACACTGGGACACCCGTTGCCCGCTTTCACGTTCCACTCGCTCTACAAATCCGGCGTCGCGGCTTTCCTGGATGCGAAGGAGATTCTGACCGTTTTTCATGGCGCGTCCGATTCCGATGTGTCGCTCGTCGGGAACTGGAGATGCTTCAGCTGCTGCTGCCTTCGTAGCCGAAATCGATCAGGAGCTGCTGGTATTCGTATTTCACCCTCTGGTACATGCGGGCGTTCTCGATGGCCATGGCGCACTGCTGAGCCACGGCCGCGGCGAACTGGATTTCCAAATCGTGGAAAGGCTCCCGGTCTCCCGTGAAGATGCGAAGCACCCCGATGACCTTGCCCCGCACCTGAAGGGGGATGGATAGGATCTTGCGGATCCCTTCCTCGATCACTTCCGCCCGGTACTGGATCCGCGGATCCGTGTAGACGTCCTCGATCACCACGATCCGCCCGGCCATGTTTTCGGCGATGCTCTTCTGGGCGTCCACCGGGCCCTTGTTGAGAAAACGCTCACTCAGGCCATGGGCTTGAGCCAGGTACAGGGTGTTGGTCTTGTTGTCCAGGAGGCGCACCGACGTGCCGAGCACCCCCATGACCTCCGTGATCTTGGTGACCACCAGCTGCAGCACCTTGTTGATGGTGAGTGTGGAGTTGATGGCTTGGGCGATCTCCTGGAAGTTTTTCAGGTAGTGGCGCTCCCGTTCGATGAGGCCCTCCACCCTCCGTTCCCAGGAAATGGAGAGAAAACCCCGGCTGCAGAGGGCTTCGGCGAATTGAAGCTCCTCCTTGGTCAGGGTCCGGGGTTCCGGTGAGAAGAGAACCACCATGCCCAGAGGCTGCTGCTCCACCTCCACGGGGATGATGGCGGCCGCCCGAATCCCTTCCACCATCATGGCCTCGTAGTCGGGATTGTCCGATGCGCCCACGTCTTCGATCTGGACCACCTTGGGGGGCACGGCGGCGCAAACGCTTCCCGGGGCGGGTTTGGAAAAGAGGAAGTTCTCGGTGAGCCCGTAGCTGGAAAAGAGCTCCAGGCGCCTTCTGTCGGCATCGTAGACCTTGACCACCACGCCCTTGAATCCCAGTACTTCCGTGAGACGACGGGCGATGAGATTCATGACGCTCCGGCTGTCCGCGCCGTCACACAGGGCCCGACTCACTTCCACGAACGGCTTCAGAATCTGCTGTGCTTCCATGGGCCACCTCTTCTCGCGTTGCCCCCCGCGGCGGCCGGGCACCTTGGCCAGGGCGGCGCATGAAGCCGACATCCGAGGGGAATCTGCGTTGTCCACACCAGAACGAGTACAAAAAGCCCCTCGAAGGATTCCGAGAGGCCTTTGAGTGAAGCACCATTCAATAGCCGCGCATGCTAGCGAAAAGGCCGGAGGCTGGTCAAGGCAAAAGATGGACGGGACCCGTGAATCGTTTTCGTAACGGGTGACGAGTCACGGGTGACGGGGATGCGGCTTTCCTCTGCTCAAAGGGGGGCCGGGGGGATTGTCCGCGACGGGGTTGTGAAGGGTTGGGAGCCGGGGGCAGGAGCCGTGAACCCTGGATTCATCTTGCTTTTTGGGGGATGCTGTGATACGGACCAAGGCCGATCCGGTGGCATTTTCTCCAGTGTCGGGGCGTAGCGCAGCCTGGTCAGCGCACCTGCCTTGGGAGCAGGGGGTCGGCGGTTCAAATCCGCCCGCCCCGACCACCAAACTTTTTCATCTCTTTCCCTCCTACGATAAGCGATTAATCTTCCTTCTTGCTCACCACCATGACGTCGGCTTCCGTTTCCTCTGAAACGGGGCCGGTGAGGTGCAGGCTGAAGCGGCTGAAGAGCCAGATCTCGGGAAGAATCTCGCTGATGAGCTCTCCGTCGTCGAAGACGCGCACGATGGAGCTTTCGGAAACCACCACGGCCACCGCCCGGGTCTGGTGGGTGATGGAAGCGGCGGCCATGTGCCGGCTCCCCAGGCCCAGGGGAAGGGAAACGCCTTCGGCGGAAGCACTGATATACCGGCAGGCGGAAAGCACCACCCCGTCATCGGAGACGATGAAGGCGCCGTCCAGTTGGGCCAGTTCCTTGACCGTCTCCCGCATGTCCGGGTCCTCGACGGATTTCACCTCGTCCGGATGGCCGAAAAGGGGATCCAGGATGAGGGACCGGGAACGCTTCAAGACCTCTTGGGAGTCGGAGACCACGAAGAGCGTCCCCACCTTGCGGCCTTCCCGCCCTTCCCGGGCGATCTCCACTGCCAGGGTGATCACCGCTTCCAGGGTCTTGGGATTGACGCCGCGTTTTTCCGAGCAGATGGATTCGAAAAGATGGCTCTCCAAACAGCGACCGCCCTTTCCCGTGGGATAGGGCGGCCAGATCTTGCCGTGACGAAAGGCTGCCATGAACGGATTCCTCCTCTTGAAATCTCCCGGGGCAAGCCGATAGCTTCCAAGGGTGTGACGGTGTGCCGGAGGGATGCATCGGCCTGACCCGGCCTTGGTCCCGGCCCTGGAAACCCATTGCCGGGAAAGGGCCGGGGGGATATGCGTATCTTAACGGCGAAGGGCGTTGGGTCCAAGTGGATAGGTGGAGATCAGGACGGGGGAAGAGACGATGGTTCGAACCGTGGCGGTGATGACGAGCGGAGGGGACGCACCCGGGATGAACGCCGGGGTGCGCGCCGTGGTGCGGCGGGCTCTGGACTGCGGTTTGGAGGTCTACGGCATTCACAACGGCTACGAAGGTCTGGTCTCCGGAGGCGATGCCATCCGTCCTTTGGGCTGGAACGACGTGGGCGGCATTCTCCCCCGGGGCGGCACCTTCCTGGGAACGGCCCGTTCCGAACGGTTCCGAACGGTGGAGGGACGACGGAAGGCCGTGGAGAACCTGTGCCGGCGGGGCGTCCAGGCGCTGGTGGTGATCGGAGGCGACGGGTCGCTCATGGGCGCCCGGGTGCTGGCCGAAGAGTGGGTGACGCACTGCGCCGAGCTGCGGCGGCAGGCGTCCGAAGACGTGTGCGCACGGATGCCGGATCGCCTCCACGTGGTGGGCCTTCCCGGATCCATCGACAACGACCTCTACGGAACCGACATGTCCATCGGGGCCGACACGGCCCTGAACCACATCGTGCACGCCATCGACGATCTCACCTCCACGGCCGCTTCCCACCAGCGGACCTTCATCGTGGAGACCATGGGACGCCATTGCGGCTACCTGGCCCTCATGGGCGCTCTGGGAGGCGGCGCGTCCTGGGTGCTGGTGCCCGAGGAGGAGCTGGATCTCCGGTGGCATCAGAAGATGAGCCGGGCCATCGAGCGGGCCCGGGCTATCGGTCGGCCCCACCAGATGGTGGTGGTGGCCGAGGGGGCCCGCCACCCGGACGGCCTGCCCATCCGCACGGAAGAACTGAAAAAGATCCTGGCCGAACGATTGGGTATCGACGTGCGGGTGACCGTCCTGGGGCATGTGCAGCGGGGCGGGCCGCCTTCCGCTTTCGACCGCATCCTGGCCACCCGGCTGGGCGTGGCGGCGGTGGACCTGCTCCTGAGCGCGAGCGAGGAGCCCCTCTGCCACATGCTGGGGCTCCAGAAGAACCGGGTGACCGCCACGCCCCTTTCCGAGGTGGTGGAAAAGAGCCGGGCCGTGGGCAGCCACATCGACCAGGGGAACTATCGGGAAGCCCAAAAGCTCCGCGGTGAAAGTTTTGCCAGGACCCTGGAGCTCGTCAAGACCCTCACCCGCATCGAACCCGCTTCCTCCCCCAAAGGGGATGGCTGTGTGGCGATCCTCACCGGCGGGGCCGACGCGCCGGGGATGAACACGGCGGTGAGCATCGCGGCCCGATGCCTTCTGAACGAAGGCTACGCCGTCGTGGGCGTCCGGGACGCCTTCCGGGGCCTCATCGCCGGGGACTTCCAGGAGCTGGAATGGAACGAGCTCACGTCCTGGGTGAACCGGCCGGGTTCCGAACTGGGAACGGCCCGCCACGACGTGAACGGCCGGGATCTGGAACGGATGGCGCAAAACATCCGGGAGCGCAACATCCGGGGCCTCATCGCCATCGGGGGCCTGGGCACTTACCTCAACGCGGCCCGGCTCGCGGCGGCGGCGGAGTCCCTTCCCGAGCTGGCCCTTCCCATGGTCCTCGTCCCCGCCACCATCGACAACAACCTGCCGTGCACGGAGTTCACCATCGGCTGCGACACGGCGCTCAACAACATCGTGCAGGCCATCGACAAGATCCGCCACACGGCCGGGGCTAACCGCCGGGCGTTTGTGGTGGAGGTCATGGGGCGCCAGTCGGGATTCCTGGCGCTGGCGGGGGCTCTGGCGTCGGGGGCCGAGAAGGCCTACCTTCCGGAAAAGGGCATCTGCCTGGCGGAACTCAACCGGGACGTGGCGGCCCTGCAGGAAAGTTTCCGGTGCGGGAAACGCATGGTGATCTTCCTGAGAAACGAAAACGCGTCCCGCCACTACACCACGGATTTCATCGCGCGGCTCCTGGAGGAGGAAAGCCGAGGGCTCTACCAGGTTCGGACGGCGATCCTGGGCCACCTGCAGCGGGGCGGCGCCCCCACGGCCTTCGACCGTATTCTGGCCTGCCGCATGGGATCGGCCGCGGCCCGGGAGATGAGCCTTTTGCTGGAGCAGGGGCGCGCGGAGGCGGTGGCTCTGGGGCTTCGGGGCCGGGGAGTGGAGGCGGTCCCGTTTCGGGAGGCCCTGGAGGAGATGGACTTGGAGACGGGCAGGCCCCGCGGCCAGTGGTTCCTGGAATTGACCAGCGTGGCCGAGATCCTGGCCCGCCACGCCCCGTCGTGCACCGTGGAATGAAAGGAAGGGGCCATGGAAAAGTTCAGATGGGCGGCTATTGTAGGGCTGACGCTGCTTCTGGGGGGATGCGCCCACGTGGTCTCCCCGGACATCCGCCGGCAGGCGCAATGGGATCTCGCCGTGTCGGAAGTCCGAAAGAATCCGGATTTTTACCGCGGAAAGGTGGTCATCTGGAGCGGGCGGATTCTTTCCGGCGAAAATCGGGCCGACGGGACGGTCTTGGAGATCCTGGAGCTTCCGGCGGACCGGCAGGGGAAGCCCAGCGACTTCACGCGTTCCGGAGGCCGCTTTCTGGCCCGGGACAAGCGATTTCTCGATACGGCCCTCTACGCCCCGGACCGGCTCGTCACGGTGGCGGGAACCGTGGCGGGCTCCGAAACCCGCCGGGTGGGACAGGTTCCCTACACCTACCCCGTGCTGGATGTGCTGGAACTGCACCTGTGGCCGGAAGAACCTCTGGTGGTTCGGGATCCCTACTACTATGACCGATACCCGCCCATCTGGTGGCATTTCTACTTCGGCCGCGGGTGGTGACGGAACCGATCAGTAGAGCCCCCACAGCTTTGGCAGGTAGAGGCTCAGGGACGGGAAGAGGATCACCAGGATGAGAGCCATCGCCATGGCGGCGATGAACGGCAGGGTGGCCGCCGACGTCTTTTCCAGGGGGATGCCCGCCAGGTTGGTGGTCACGTAGAGGTTCACGGCCACGGGCGGTGTGAACTGGCCGATGGCCAGGTTCAGGGTCATAACCACGCCGAACCAGAGGGGATCCCAGCCGAAGTGGGCCACGATGGGCAACAGGATCGGCAGGAAGACGTAGTAGATGGAGATGGCGTCCAGGAGCATGCCGGCCAGCAGGATGAGCACGTTCACCAGGGCCAGCACCACCCACGGGTTGTCGGAAAGGGTGAGCAGCGCGCCGGCGATCCGTTCCATGACGCCCAGCGTGGCGCCCGCCCAGCTGTAGAGGCCCGCCAGGGCCACGATCAGAAGGACCACCGCCGAGGAGAGGGCCGCATCCACCAGGATCCGGTAGAAGGTCCTGAGGTCCAGGGTGCGGTAGATGCCGAAACCGAGAAGAAGGCCGTAGAAGACCGCCACGATGGCCGCTTCCGTGGCGGTGAAGATCCCGCCGTAGATGCCCCCCAGGATGACCAGGGGAGCCATGAGCCCCCAGAACGCGTCCTTGAAGGCCGCCCAAATTTTCCGAAGGTCCCCCCGTTCCTCGCCCATATAGCCCCGGCGTTTGCTGATCCAATAGGCCGGTAGGATGAGGGAAAGGCCCGCCAGGATGCCCGGGAAGACCCCCGCGGCGAACAGGGCCGGAACCGACGTGGTGGTGATCACCCCATAGAGGATGAAGGCGATGCTGGGAGGCACCACGATGGCGGTGGATCCGCCCGCGGCGATGAGGGCGGCGCTGAATTCCCTGTCGTAGTTCTTGCGGGCCATGGCCGGAATGAGCACGGCGCCCATGGCCGCGGCGTCCGCCGGCCCCGATCCGCTCACGCCGCCGAAGAAGACGCAGACCAGAATGGCCACGATGGCCAGCCCTCCGGGGATGGATCCCACCAGGAGGCTCGCCAGGTTCACCAGCCGCTGGGAAACCCCGCACCGCTCCAGGATCATGCCGGCCAGGATGAAGAACGGAATGGCGAGCAGCGGATACTTGGCAATGCCGGCATAGAAGTTGGACGAAATCACCTGGATGCCCAGGTCGAACTGCCAGATCATGAAGATGGCCACCCCGCCGATGGCCACCGCGATGGGGATGCCGAAAAAGAGCAGCACGAGAAAGAGGAAAAAGAGCCAGAACGCCGCATCCATGAAAGAGTCACCTCAGGGATCGGGAACGAGGGGAAAGGTTAAAGGCCAAAGGCTAAAGGTCAAAGGCTAAAGGTCAAAGGCTAAAGGCTAAAGGGTAAAGGTCCAAGGTAAAAGGCCAAAGGTTTCAGGAGAAAGGTTCGAGGCGAAAAGAGCGGGACCCCGGGGCATTGAGCCGGGTACGAAGTCCTGCTGGTGCGGGAGGCACAGGCCGCCTCCTTCCCTTTTCCCCTTTCCCCTTTTACCTTTCGCCTTTCCCCTTTCCCCTTTTACCTTTCGCCTTTAACCTTTTACCTTTTACCTTTCATCTCTTGCTGCGCCCACAACTGCACCGTTCTCTCCACGGCCCGCACCGCGATGAGCACGCTGCCCAGGGGAACCGCCAGGGTGTAGATCCACTGGGGCACCTCCAACGCTTCGGACAAGGTCTCCAGGTCCATTTCGTCCCGGATCTGGAAGATGCCGTAGTAGGCGAGGGTGCCGAAGACAAAGAGGACCAGGGCCAGGGAAAGCACCAGCACGACCCGTCGAGCAGGCGGGGGCAGCCGGACGTAGACGAAATGGAGGCCCAGGTGGAGGCCCCGCCGGAACGCGGCGGCGCCTCCAAAGAGGGTGAGGTACACAAGCGCGCTCACCTCCACCTCCTCCGTGAAGGCGAAGGAGTAGTTGGTGAGGTAGCGGATCGTCACGTTGGCAAAGGCGATGAGCGCCATCACCAGGAGAAGGAGCGCGCAGGCGGCCTCTTCAAAATGATTCCACAGCCAGGAAAACACACGTCGATTCACGGGAGGCTCCAACCGGTTCAGCGTCCCAGGATCTTTTCGGCCTGGGCCACCAGGTCCTCACCGATCTTCTTTCGCCATTCGTCGTAGACGGATCGCGTCTTTTCCCGGAAGGCCGCACGGATCTCCGGCGTGAAGACCGTCACTTCCATGCCGTTATCGCGAAGGGTCTGAAGCGCCGGCATGTCTCCCTCCAGGCCCTTTCTGGCCTGGGCCACCTCCCAGGCGCAGGCGTCCGCTGCCGCCTGTTTCAGGATGGCCTGGTCTTCCGGCGAGAAGGAATCCCAAGTCTTCTTGCTCACGCCCAGGATGAGCGGGTCGATGGCGTAGTGCCAGATGCTGATGTACTTGTGCACCTGCCAGAGCTGGTAGGGGATGATCACCGCATTGACCGGGTTTTCCTGGCCGTCCACGGTGCCCTGCTGGAAGGCCGTCTGAGCCTCTCCCCAGTTCATGTTGATGGGGTTGGCGCCCAGGGCCCGGAAGGTGTCGATGAAGATGGGCGATCCCACCACGCGCACCTTGAGGCCTTCCAGATCATCGGGGGAATCCACGGCCTGTTTCCGGTTGGTGAGTTCCCGGAAGCCGTTTTCGCCCCATGCCAGGCCCACCACGCCCTTCTCCTCGATCTGGCGGAAGAGTTCCTGGCCGGGGGCCCCGTTCTTCACGGCGTCCAGCTGTTCATAATCTTCGAAGAAGAAGGGAAGGGCGAAGAGATTGAGGGACGGGACCTGGGGAGACCAGTTGATGGTGGAGGCCAAGGCAAAGTCGATGACGCCCTGGCGCATGAGCAGAAATTCGTTGGTCTGTTTGCCGGCGAAAAGCTGTCCGGCGAAGTAGCACTTGATGTTGATGCGCCCGTTGGTTCTTTCCCGCACCAGGTCGGCGAACATTTGCGCGCCTTCCCCCCACGGCCCCTTGGGCCCCACCACGATGCTCATCTTGTACTCAGCCTTGTAGTCGGCCGCCCAAACCGGCGAGAAGACCACGGCCATCGCCGCCGCAAACACCAGAACCGCCGTCAGCACGCCTCGTTTCATGGAAGCCCTCCTTGCTCATAAGGGTGAAAAGATGGAACAGACCAAAAGTGCCGCCGCTCACGGTCCCCAAAAACTGCAATGCCGGCGGGACGAATGTCAACCCGAGAGTCGGGAGGGAGACAAGAAATTTGGACGTGATTTCAAATATATTAATCCTATTTGCTGACAAGAAACCCTTCTGGGGATCGAAGGATCAAGGATTGGAAGACGAGGGGGCGAAAGGTTCAGCGATCGGGATCCGGATCGGCCGGGCTTCGGACGACGGGCATCCCCCCATCCCCCGCCACCCATCACTCGTCACTCGTCACTCATCACTCATCGGATCACGAATTACGGATCACGGTTTACGGATCCTGCACGGAAGGGCGCGCACCCGCGGGGTGGCCATGACGGGATCCGTTTCGTCCACGGGGGTGAGCCGGTTGAGGTTGGCTTCCGCCCAGCCCCGCAGGGGATCTTCCGTGCGTTCCGGAAACCACCAGCCGTAGTCCGCCAGCACCACGCGGGGGTGGACTCGGTCCGTGAGGTGCGCCCGTTGGGTGACGGCGCCCCAGGGGGTTTCGACCACCACCTTTTGGTCTTGCCGGATGCCCAGTTCTCCGGCCGTCTCCGGGTGGAGGTGCACTTGCGGTTGCGGGTGGCGACGCCTCAGTCGGTCCAGATGCCGGTAGGCGGAATGGAAGAAGTCCTTGGGTTTTCGGCTGGTGAGAATCAAGGGGAAGTCGTTTCCGGGAGGTTCGGGATCCCTGGCGTGAGGAAGCGGCGGGAATCCCCACCTTTCCAGCAGGCTCGACTTGAGTTCCACCTTGCCCGAAGGGGTCTTGAACCCCTTTTCCAGATAGGTTCGGGCCTTTCGCGGTCCGAAAAGGACGCCTTTTTCCCGGAAGTCGCCGTAGGAAAGTCCCGACGGAGCCAGGATGGCGTCCAGGATGTCCTCGGGGCGATCCCAGAACCGATCCCGGAATCCCATGCGTTTGCCCCATTCGTTCAGGATCCACAGGTCGGAGCGACATTCGGGCGGAGGGTCCACCAGCTTGGGGCGGGCGGTGACGAAGCCGTGGGGCAGCCCGTAGTGGCCCAGGTCGTCCGTTTCCATGGGCAGGGTCACGGGGAGGACCAGATCGGCCAGGGCCGCCGTGGGCGTGAGCACCTGGTCGGCCACGGCCAGGAAATCGAGACGGGAAAGGGCCCGCCGGACGGAATCGGCGTCCGAATAGGTCATCATGGGGTTGGTGCCCTGGGTGTAGAGGCAACGGACGGGATAGGGGGCCTGGTCCAGGATGGAGCGGATGAGTATCCAGCCGGGCACGCTGATGAGCCTTGGAATGATGCCGTGGTGCCGGTTCAGGAGCTTCTTGGGCCTTTCGGGAAACGCGTCCAGGGCGATGAAGTCGCTCAGGCGAAGAAGGCGCGGCGCCTGTGCCCGGATGTTTCCGCCCGGCTCTTCCAGGTTGCCCGTGACGGCCATGAGATGCACCAGGGCCTGGCAAGTGGCGGCGCTGTTGGGGGTGTGTTCCACGGCGTTTCCCCACTGGAGGCAGGCCGGGCGGGAGCCGGCATAGAGCCGGGCCGCGTTCAGGAGGGCTTCCCGCTCGATCCAGCAGGCTTTCGCCACCCTTTCGGGCGTGTACGGTTCCACGGCCTGGGCCAGATCCTCCAGGCCCACCGTCCACTTTTCCACGAACGGCCGGTCCAGGAGTCCTTCCCGAAGGATCACGTGGAGAAACCCCAGGGCCAGGACATCATCCGTTCCCGGCCGGATCGGAAGCCAAATCTCCGCCTTTTCGGCAAGCGTGGTCCGGTAGGGGTCCACCACGATCAAGCGGGCGCCGCGATCCAGGCATTCCTTCAGGTGCCCGCCCAGGACTCCTTCTTCGTTGGTGTGGATCGGGTTGCTGCCCCAGAGCAGGACGCATTGGGCGGGTCCTTCCAGATCCGCCACGGGAAAGAACCCGCAGGTCACCATGGCCATCTGTTCCCGCGGCATGTGGCACACGTGCTGGGTCCCCGCTACGTTGGGGCATTGGAGCAGGTTGGCCAGTCGGAGCATCAGGAAGAATTCCGGCCCCTTGGGAGCCCCCTGGGCGAAGGCCACGGCTTCGGGTCCGGAATCCGCGATGGCCTTTTGGAAGGCGGACGTGAGCAGATCCAAGGCCTCGTCCCAGCCGATTTCTTCCCATCGGCCGGATCCGCGGCTTCCCTTGCGTTTCAGGGGCTTGCGCAGCCGATGCGGGCTTTCCAAACGTTCGGCGGCCGAAAGCCCCTTGGGGCAGGCCCATCCGCGGCTGAAGGGGTCGTCGGGGTCGGGAAGGACCTTGGCGATGCGACCGTCCGCAACCTCAACCTTCAGGCCGCAGCCGCCGTGGTCGAACCGGGCGCAGTGGGTGGTGAACCATTCGTGGTTCATGGGGGACTCCTGTCGTCTGAGAACTCCGCCAATCGTCACTCCCGAGCAAGCGGGAGTCCATAACTTCCCGCAAATCCTGGATCCCCGCTCCCCGTTCAAGCCGGGGACAAGCCTCGCGGGGATGGCGAAGGGCCAGTGAACGGCGCAAACCAATCATCTTCAGACAGGTTCCTCGGCTCAGTCCAGCTGCTTTTCGGCCTCTTCCAGGATCCGGTTCAGCTCCAGGGACCCATCGGCCACCCGTTCCAAGGCTTGAGCCACCGATTCCAGTCCCTCTTGACGGGCCTTTTCCGCCCACTGCCGATAGGACTTCACGTGGTCTTCCGTGTGATGGATCCAGTGGTGGATCATTCGTGCCAGCTTCTGTCGGGTGCTGAGTGGGCTTTCCGTGTCCGAACCGTGGTCGTGGGAATGGGGGTGCGAGTGTTGATGGCTCATGGGGATCCTCGCTCTTTCAGGTGGCGGTTTGAAAAAGAGAGCGCAACAAACGATGGGCGGGCGAAACCGGGCTCATCATGAAGGAGCCCGGTCGCGCCTGTCAATGGCCGGATTCGTCCGGTTACTTCATGTCGGTGGTGTGGACCCAGAGGACGGCACCGATCTCCACGGGCTTTTCCACGCCGTCCTTGGGCAGGGTCCAGGGCGCGTCGCTGAGCGCCGCAAAGCCCCACCAGCCGGCTCGAGGCATGGCGTAGGTGAAGACGCCGTTGCCGTCGGCCTTCACCACCTGGGTCACGTAGGCGTCGGCCGGAGCCGTCACTCGGGACGGGTTGTCGGGCGATTCGTTGAGGTATTCCACTTCCACCTCGGCGTAAGGCACGGGCTTTCCGTTGAGAAGGACCCGGCCGGTGAAGACGTTTCCGGTCCAGAGGCCGTAGGGGCGGGTGAGGGGAATGATTTCCGTTTCCAGCCCCACGGGTTCGTCCCATCCTTCTTCGAGCCCCAAGGCCTGCACGCACACCTTGGTGTAGTGGACGATGAACTTGTCTTCCGCCGGTTCCCAGTAGGGCGCCGGTTCCACGAAGAAAAGATGGTCCCCGGGTCTCTTCACGGTGTAGGTGGTTTCCCAGAAGGTGAACTCGCCTTCCTGGTCGGCCGAGCGCCCCTTTCGGGCGCTGAGGGTATCCAGGAGATCCGTCGTCTTGCCTCGGCTCATCACGGCGAAGCGCTTGGGCTTGGCCATCTCCATGTAGTGGCCTTCCAGGGGGTGGAGAAACTTCACCTGGACGGTGATCTTCTTCGACTCGTCGGCCGAGATGATGTCGTCCGAGGGCAGGATGAGGCCGAAATGGGCGAAAGCTCCCTGTGCCTGGCAAAAAAACAGAGCCGCCGCAACGGCAAAGGCCGAAAAGATGGTGGGTCGACGCTTCATTTTTTCCTCCTGTGCCAACGTGTGGGTTTGGGGGTGTCCGGCGGAGTGCCGACGGACACACAGCAACGTCTCGGCCGTTTCTTCGGGCCGTGGGAGGGTCTTCCTGACCGCGGGATTTGCTTCTTGGGTCGATTTTGTGGGAATAAACACCTTCGGGTGGGGCGGTGAGGGAAGTTTCGGCTTCCCGATGGTGTGTGAAATGTGTCGCATGTGGCCCGTCCTGTCAAGTCCGACGAAACATCGAGGAGGCGCAAATGGTGGAAAAGGACCCCGGAAGGGGAGGGATCGCGGATTATCAGGGCGATTGCTGAGCGGGTTTTCTGGACGTAAGTTTACGTCTTCGTTTCGTGAAGGCCGGGGAGGCGTTTGTGGTGCGGGTGACTTCCGATCAGCGCCCCAAGATGGAGCGGGTCGTGACCCACAATGGAGGGCGGGTCCTGGAGGCGGTGGAAGAGGAACCCGGGTCGGTGCGGATGGTGATCGGGAAGGAATAGGGTCTAAACTGAGCGATTCTTTCTTTGGGTGTCTCTTACACCGCGTGATTAGCGGGCGGGGATAAACCCCGCCCCTACCCAAGGGGTCCGTGCCCTTTTGGAGGGGCGGGCTTTACGCCCGCCCTTCAGGACCTGTCCATGAGAAAGAATCGTCCAACTTAGCCGGGGCCTACTTTTGAGCTTGACATGGAACGACGAGGGTTGATAGAGGTTTCATGACAATCGAATCGAGCGGTCAGGTGCCCCAAGAGGGGCTTAAGAGGGAATCCCGTGGAAATCGGGAGCGGTCCCGCCGCTGTGAACGGGGACGAAATCCGCGTGCAAGCCACTGCACCGCCGACGGCGGAGCGGGAAGGTGCGGAGAGTAGGTGGATCCGTGAGCCAGAAGACCTGCCTGACCGGCCGGAAACGGGGTACGGGTGTATGCCCTGAGTTTCCAAGCGCAAGGACCAAGCAAAACCGGGTGCAATCCTTAGAGCCGCAAGCTCTAAGGATTTTTTTTTGGGGGAAAGGACGGCCCATCCTTTCCCCGGCACCACCCTCCTCATCGTTTCCTTCAACCCCCAGACCGCCCGCGGCGGCTCGGCCGCCGCGGGCGCCCTTCCACGAAACGGAGGTGGAACCATGAAAAGAGGCCTGATCGTCTATGTGACGGGCGGCGGTGAACTGGCCGAAGACAGCTGGGGACTTTATGCCTGCATGGACCGCTATGCGGCCCACGAGGTGGGCGTAGCCCGCGACGAGTCGGACATCGCCTATTGTTGGTGGAGGATGCTCACCCGCGGCATGCAGGAGGTGATGTGCGTGCGGGCCCGGGTGGACGGCGACGGCATGGACGTGGTCGGTGCACCGTTGCGCCTATGCGGTTGAAGGGCCGCACGGGTTTCGGGATTGTTGGGTTGTTTCAATCACGGGAGGTGTCGTATGGTGCGGAAGTCCTTTGGATGGCTAGTCGTTGGTGCGGTGGTGTGTCTCATGCTGGGAGGGTTGCACGTGCGGGAGTCCCGGGCAATGCACGGTCGGGAAAGGCCGGAAAAGAAAGCGATCCTCATGGTGGCTTTCGGAACCAGTGTGCCCCAGGCGCAGAAGGCCTTCGAGGCCATCGACCAGCGGGTCCGGGAGGCCTTTCCCGGGGTGGAAGTCCGCTGGGCCTATACGTCCGCCATCATCCGGAAGAAGCTGGCCTCCCAAGGCACCGTGATCGACTCCCCGGAAACGGCCTTGGCAAGGCTCATGGACGACGGGGTCACTCAGGTGGCCGTCTGTTCCCTGCACACCATCCCAGGGGCGGAGTTCCATGAGCTTCTCACCAATGCCCGCCTTTTCGCTCGAATGGCCGGCGGCTTTCATCGGGTGAGCGTGGCGCGCCCGCTCCTGTCGTCCCACGACGACATGACGCGGGTGGTGCGGGCCATGCTGGCTCATCTCCCTTCGGAACGCCGGCCCCAGGACGCCGTGATCTTCATGGGTCACGGCTCGCAGCACCACCCGGCGGACGCGATCTACACGGCCATGGACGCCCTGTTCCAAAAAGCGGATCCCAACGCCTTTCTGGCCACGGTGGAGGGCTATCCTTCCCTGGATGAGGTGATCTCCACCCTGAAGGCCAAAAAGATCACCAAAGCGTATCTCGTTCCCTTCATGCTGGTGGCCGGGGACCATGTGCGAAACGACATGGCCGGGGACGCTCCGGACAGCTGGAAGTCCCTCCTCCAGGCCCAGGGGATCGAGGCGGTTCCGGTCCTCCGCGGCACGGCCGAAATTCCCGAAGTGGTGGATGTGTGGCTGGATCACCTGCGCGGAGCGTTCGCGGGGAATGAGGAGTAAGGAGTGAGGAGTAAGGAGTGAGGAGTGAGGAGTGAGGAGTAAGGGGTAAGGGGTAAGGGGTAAGGGGTAAGGGGTAACGAGTGATGGGTGAGGAGTTAGGGGTGTTGCTGTGCCGTCCAGGATGGAGGGAAATCCCTGAGCGGATCTGTTAAGGGGGTGGATAACCCATCAGGGGCAGCGTTTGTTCTCGCCTTGTATGAGTTTCGCATTGGACCTATTCGGGCCTTCTCAGGGAGTGTATAAGTCCGGTCAGTATCTTGTCCAACTTAATGATGAGTTCGTCGATGGCCTTCCGATCCTGGCGGGACAGGTAACCAAGTTCCAAGGCGATGTCCAACTGGGTGTCCAGTTCACTCAAAGATCCCTGGGCAATGTGAAGAAAATTGATGAATTCCTTGTTGGTTTTTCGCCCGGCGCCTTCGGCCACATTGGACGGAATACTGACGGCAGACCTTCGCAACTGCGCCGTGAGAGCAAAGTCTTCGGCCTTGGGAAAGCCGGACGTCAATTTGTATATGTGCTTTACAACTTCGATGCCCAGCTTCCATGCTTCCAGCTTCTTGTGGGGTTTCTCCATCTTACCCTCTCACATCTCACCCCTTGTATGTTGTTGGCACCATGAACATGCGGTACCTAGTATGTACTGGCAGCCGTTATTGGCACTCGCCGGCCAGGCCTGCGGGCGGCCTGTGGGCTGCCGTTTCAGGCACGGCGGTGCAGCCTCTTACCCCTCTGGGACACCAAGCCCGTGAGTGAGCCCATGGCGCACCGCTGTGACCGTTCCTTTGGAGCCCGAACAGTTGCTTGGCCCAAAATCGCATTTGCAAGGATGGGAGAAGAGGAACATGCCTGAAACAATCGTGATCGGTATCGACATTGCCAAACGAACCTTTGACGTGGCCTTTGGCGTTGGGGGAACCATCACAACCTTTCCCAATGACGACGACGGCCATGAGGCCCTGCTGAACAAACTGTCCGGCCACTCGGTGGACCTGATTGCCATGGAAGCCACCGGTGGTCTGGAACGGGCCCTGGCCTGTAGCCTGCAAGCGGCCGGCTATGCAGTGGCCGTGCTCAATCCCCGCCAGGCACGCCACTTCGCCAAGGCCATGGGCTACCTGGCCAAGACCGACCGAATCGACGCAAGAGCCTTGGCTGAACTGGCCCTTTTCCTGGCGAACCGCCCGGATCGACATCGCTACGTGAGGCCCTTGCCGACACCGGAAAGACAGGCTCTGCAGTCCCTGGTTGCTCGACGCCGTCAACTTGTGGAAATGGTTGTCGCTGAGACCCAAAGGCTTTCCAGCTGCCATGTCTCCACAAAGAAGAGCATTGAGACCGTCATTCAAACCCTCCGTGCTGAATTGAAGGAAATTGAAGGCAAGATTTCCGTACATATCAAGATTCACCATGCTGATCTTGCTCACCTTCTGATCACGGTGCCCGGTGTGGGACCGACCACCGTCGCCGTGCTTATTGCTGAAGTCCCGGAGCTGGGACAACTGTCCCGTCGTGAAATCAGCGCCTTGATAGGTGTTGCCCCCTTTAACCGGGATTCAGGGCAGATGCGCGGAAAACGAACTATTTTCGGAGGGCGAGCTCAGGTGCGACACTGTCTTTATATGGCAACATTGGCTGCGATCCGTTGCAACAAAGTGATCAAGCGTTTTTATGATCGACTTATCGCCACAGGTAAACTCAAGAAAGTTGCCATCGTGGCTTGCATGCGTAAGCTCCTGACCATTCTCAATGCCATGGCTCGAACTGGAGAAAGTTGGGATGAATCGCTCCATGCGGCTTGGCATTGAACACAGTTGCTCACTCCTTACCCCTAACTCCTAACTCCTCCCTCCTTACCCCTCCCTCACGCCCGGAGTCCCGTAGCTGCACGGAACATCGGCGGCGCATTTGCCGCACACGTCCACCAGGGGAAGATCGGCGTAGTGGCGGTCGTTTTCCAGAAGGCGGGCATAGCACCGGTGCCGGTCGAAACCGTCTTCGCGGAGGGCTCCGTACACGCACCGGGAGACGCACTTTCCGCATTCCTTGCCGGCCTTGACCAGGCAGAATTCGGCGTCGGGGCGCCGGGAGGGGGGAAACCCGGCCGAGGTGACGAAGCTTCCCAGGCGGCCGCAGCATCCGGCGCGGGTGATGAGCTGGTGGTGGACTCCGAAGGTGCCCAGGCCGGCGATGTAGGCCAGGTGTTTGTGGGACCACCGGCTGACGAGCCGTTCCTCGTCGAAGTTGTGGGTGGCCGGCGTGACGGCGCACCGGTGGCCATCGACGGCCAGCCGGTCCTGGAGATGATCGCAGATGCGGCCGATGAGGGAGTTGGTGGCCACATAGGCTTCGGCCCAGGTACGCGATGCGAATCCGGAAGGTTCCCGCTTGTTGGAGTGGACCACGTCCTTTTGAAACGGCAGAAAGAAGACCACCACCGACCGGGCGTCGGCAAGCAGATCCGTGGCAAAGGCGTGGTCCGGTGCCGCCACCCGCGGCAGCTCGTTGAAGAGGGGGTCCTGCGCGGAGGCGATTCCCACCAGCACGGGGCGCCTCCAATAATCGGCGGACCGGCCTTCGGCGATCCATTGATCCATGACTCGTTCGATTTCTTCGGCGATCCATTCCTGAGGGCTCATGGGCTCTTCATCCTTTCCACGCTTCGCGGTCACGGCTTCTCACGTGCGGCCAATTGCCGGTTCCCATCCCGAAGGGACAGTGGTAACACATGGTGCCGGGAAAGCAAGTCCGAGACCTTGCCCGACAACGGCTCTCCCGTTCAAGAGGGCGGGGAATTCGCCTTTTCTTCATAGCTGCGGGGCTTCAGCCCCGCGGGAAAGGTCCATCGTAACTCCTTGAAGTGATAGGAACGATACCCGATGGCCTATCTGATGTCCGGGGGCCTCCTTCGCAGCCCTGAAGGGCGGCGCTACGAGAAAAGCGGTCATCCACGGCGTTTTCGGACAAGCTCCTTGGGAACGCAGTCGGGAAGGCAGACTGGAGGTGATCGGAGCGTGGCTTCACACGGGACCCATGAGGAACGGATTTCCGACGGGGAACTGGAGCGCAGGGCCCGCCGGTGGGACGTGATCGTAACGGGGGTGCTGGCCCTTTTCCTGTTGATCCCCATCCCGTTTGCCCAGTTTTGCGGGTGGCCCGGCGGGGAGCCGGTGCTGGAGAGGCCCGTGCTTCCCTGGAGTTCCTTTCGGTTGTGCTATGTTCCCGCCGGCGGCGGCAGGCCGGTGGAAGAGGTCTACCGGTTCACCTGGGACGGCAAGCTGGTGCCGGGAGGCGAGGAGTTGAGGCATCCCGCGGCGCTGGAGTCCCTGGATGCTCCGCTGCTGGCCTGGCAGCGCCAGCCGGAACTGGAGCTTCGAAGTCTCCATCGCAACGGGGAATTCCTGCTGGTTCGGACCCGGTGGAGGCCGGTGGCGGCCTGGCCGCTGGGGATGCTGCTGGCATCCTGGAAGGATCACGGCGCGGGGGTCCACGGCGGCGGTGCCGGGCGGTAGAAGATGCGGATGCGTTCCGGGTTGATTCCCGAATCCAGCAGCGACACCACCTGCCGCAGGGTCCGGCGCAACTTGTAGAGCGCCGTGTAGGACGAAACCAGGGCGAAAGGAGCCCCTTCCAGCGCAGGGTAGGCGTGCAGGAAGACGGCCAGAGCCCTCTCCACGGCGTTCAGCCCCTCGTGATAGTTCTTCTCCAGAAGTTCGACGGTGGCCAGGTTGCTCAAAAGGCCGAAGCGCAGGGCCACGTCCTCCACGTCCAGCGAAAGGCCTTCGTCCAGCAGCCGGCGCGCTTCCTGCGTGGCTCCGTGGTGCAGATACACGTAGGCGGCGTCCCGGCAGAGTTGGGCCTGGAGGAAATGGAGGCCGTGGTCCCGGGCGTGCTCCAGGGCCCGCCGGAAGTAGCGGAACGCGGCAATGAAGCGACGCCGTGCACAGGCTTCGTGGGCTTCCCGGGCCCAGAGCAGGATCTGCTCGCGCGCCCTGTCTTGCGTCTCGTGGTCCATCATTTTCTTGCCTCACGGCTCCATTGGGCTATAGTGACCCGATGCGAAAAGGGTTGAGCGTTTCCAGCTTGCGCGGATCGGACAGCATGGCTTCACTGCAACGCGACCTTCCCACCGAAGAAGTGCTCCGGCTGGTGGGGGAAATCCCGCCGTTTCCCCGCGTGGTGGCCAGGCTCGTAGACCGCATCAAGGACCCCGCCGCGACCCTGGCGGAGCTGGCGGATATCATTTCCGGGGATCCGGCCCTGTGCGCCTTCGTCCTGCGCATGGCCAACTCCCCCCTCCACCGGCGCGGTTTCGCCGCCGCCGCGACCCTGACCGTCTCCAGAGCCGTGAACATCCTGGGACGGCGGGCGCTGGAATCGGTGGTCCTGAGCTATGCGGTCAGGAGCCTCGTCCGGCGCTCCTCCCTTTTGGAAAACCTCCTGTGGGAACATTGCATCGCCGCCGCCGTGGCCGCCGCCGAAATCATCGGCCGGGTCCAGTCCAAGCAGACGGAAACGGCCTACGTGTGCGGACTTTTGCACGACGTGGGAAAGATGCTCCTGCTCACGCGCTTTCCGGATTCCATGGGATCCATCATCCAGGATCAGTATAACGGCTGCCAGGAGTGGGACAACTGCTCATCGGTGGTTTTGGAAAGGGAGCGGATCGGCATCGACCACTGCCGGGTGGGGGCGGTGGCCCTGGATGTGTGGCAGTGCGGCGAGGAGGCGGTGGTGTCGTGTGCTTATCACCACCGGCCGCGGGATGCGGCCGGCCGTTCCATCATGCCCGCCGTGGTGTGCATGGCGGACCTCATGGCCCAAAAGCTGGAATACGGCCCGCTGCGGCTTCCGGACCTGGATCTCTCCCCGGTCCGCCGGACCCTCAAGATTTCCGACAAAGACTTCACTTCTCTTCTCCATCGCGTGCAGGCGAAAGTCCAGGACGTGCTCCACCTGTTCAGCGACAAGTGAGGGCCTTTGCGCAAAAAAAACCGCCCGACCCCTGGGGCCTGGCGGTCTGAACGTTCTTTGGAGCGGGAGACGGGCTTCGAACCCGCGACCCTCAGCTTGGAAGGCTGATGCTCTAGCCAGCTGAGCTACTCCCGCACGAGCGCAGGATATGTAACACGCTCCGCCCTCCTTTTCAACGGAAATTTTACCTTGCCTTTTGGCGCGGAACGTGGGATTTGATCTTGTGAAACTTTGTTTTATTCGGACCCTTGTTCCCGCCCCGTCTCATCCCGTTTCCCAAGCCGGTGAGGAGGAATCATGGACAAGCACTACCAGGATGCCATCTCGAAGGTCAACATGCTGGAAGTCTTCAAGGCGCGTCGCATTGTGGAGCGGGTGCTGGAAAAGACGCACCTCACGTCCTACCGGCGTCTGTCGGAAGAGCTGGGTGCGGAGGTTTACGTCAAGCACGAAAACCATCTGCCCACCAATTCCTTCAAGGTGCGGGGAGCGGTGAACTTCATGGCCAACGTGCCGCCGGAGGTGGTGCGAAACGGCGTGGTAGTGGCCACCAAGGGCAATCACGGGCTGGCCGTGGCCTGGGCGGCCCAGGAAAAGGGGATCTTCTGCAACGTGGTGGTTCCGGAAGGAAACAACCCGGAACTCAACGCCAACATCCTGGCCTACGGAGCCCAGCTCATCGAGCAGGGAAGCGACTTTTACGAAGCCCAGGACTACTGCGAGGAATTGGCCGAAAACGCCGGCTACTACTACCTGCGCCAGGGCAACGAGCCTCTGCTGATCAGCGGCATCGCCACCATGGGCCTGGAGATCTTCGAGGAGCTTCCCGACGTGGACGTGATCCTGATGCCCATCGGAGGGGGGACGGGCTGTGCGGCCCTGGCCACGGTGATCCAGGGGATCAATCCCCAGGTGGAACTGATCGGAGTGCAGGCGGCCAACATGCCGTCTTTCTACGAGTCGTGGCGGCAGGGGAAGAAGGTGGTGGTGCCGGCGGCGGAAACGGTGGCCGACGGACTGGCGGCCAGGTCGGCGTTCGAGGTTCCCTGGGCGGTTCTCAAGGATCGCATCCGCGACGTGGTGCTGCTCACCGAAGAGGAGCTGCTGGAAGGAGTGCGGTTGGCCCTGCGCTACACCCAGAACCTGGCCGAGGTGGCCGGAGCGGCTTCTTTGGCCGCCGCCTTCAAGATCCGGGAACGCCTGCGGGGAAAGAAGGTGGTGTCGGTCATGACGGGCGGAAACATCACCGTGGAGCGACTGCGGAACATTTTGTGACCCGTCACTCATCACTCGTCAGGCGGCCGGCCGGCATTCCAGCACCACGCGGTCGGAGCCGTCTTTTTCCTTCAGATAGACGTTCACCTGCTCATCCGGAAGGGTTTCCAGCTCCAGGCCCACGAAATGGGCGCAGATGGGGAGTTCCCGGTGCCCCCTGTCCACCAGGGCCGCCACGCGCACCCGCCGGGGGCGTCCGTAGTCCATGAGGGCGTCCAGGGCGGCGCGGATGGTCCGCCCGGTGAAGAGTACATCGTCCACGAGCACCACGTCCTTGTCGTCCACGGAAAAGGGAAGCCGGGTGGATCGGACCACGGGTTGGGTGTGGAGGCGGGACCAGTCGTCCCGATAAAGATTGATATCCAGGGTTCCGATGGGGACCTTGAGGTCGTGTTCCCTTTCCAGGATCTGCCCCAGGCGCTGGGCCAGGTAGACGCCCCCCGTGTGGATGCCCACGAGCACCAGGCGCTCGGGATCGTCCAGGTCCCGGACGATCTGCCGGGCCATGTCGCGAAGGGCTCCCTCCATCTCCGAATGTTCCATGACGATCCGTTCCTGAATCTCTCGACCCATGGCGTGCTCACCCTTTCGCCGGGTTCTGCGAAAATGAAAAGGGCGCCTCTCGGCACCCCATGTCCGGAAGGCCTTTCGGCTCTTCTCCCATTGCCTCTTTACACTAGGAGAGTGCTTATGGATTGTCAACCTTCCCGGTCGTCCACTCACCCTCCGCAGCGTTCTTGCACGGGGTCCGGGGAGTTTGTCCGAGACGGCTTCTCCAGCTCCAGATGCCAACAAATTTCCGTTCTTTTCGTGGCCGCGGGGCTTCCGCTCCGCCGGGAAGGGTGATCGCAACCCACTGGAGTGACAGAAAGTATGCCCGATAGCCTATCCGACCTCCGGGGGCTCTTCCCCAGCTCTGAAAGTTTGCGCTATGGGAAGAACGATCGCCCGTGCCGGTCTCGGACCGCCTCCCAGCAGGGCCTCGCTGTGGTCCGTTGGCGGCGTATCCGCCTCGGCCCTTGACCCTCTCCACGGGCCTCTGCTATCAGGGGTAGCCGTTGAAGAAGATGTGCCCTGCGCCGCTTGGGCGGGGACCGGACTTTGCCCGTCATAGGGAGGACACGCTTTGGGAGCCAAGAAGATCAAGGTGAAGAAGAAGCCCACGGAAAAGGCCGAGGAGATCCTGAGCTTCACGGATCGCCTGCTGGAATGGGGCCGGACGAACATGGTCTACCTGGCCGGAGCCGTCGGGGGGATCGTGCTGGTGACACTCATCGTCTGGGGCGTGGGGCTTTACAACCAGTCCAAGGAGCGCAGCGCCGGCCGGGACTACGCGCGACTCACGGCCGACGGGCCGGTGGATCCCCGGAATCAGGATGCGCTGAAAGCCCGACTCGACGCGTTCACGGCCTTCCTGGAGAAACACCGGGGAACGGGGGCCGCAGCCTTGGCCATGGTGGACATGGCACGGCTGCTTCAGGAAGCCGCCCGCCACGAGGAAGCCCTTCAGTGGTACGATCGGGCCGCCGGCGAGATCCCCCGGGGATCGTCCCTGGACCTGGCGGTGGACTACGGTCGGGCGCTGACCCTGGAGGCCCTGGGGCGGGTGGATGAAGCCCTGGCCGCCTGGTCCGGCCTGGCGGACAAGGCCGATGACGGTCTGAAGCGCGAGTGCCTCTGGCACCAGGCGCGCCTGGCGGCCAAGAAGGGCGACCGAGAAGGGGCCCGGGGCTACTACGACCTGGCGTTGAAGACGGAAGGGGCCTATCCCGGCGACGGCCTCCTCCAGGCGGAAAGAAACGCCCTGTAGCGCCGCAAGCCCCCAATTGCAGGAAGTCCCAATCTTCCGATGAAGAACTTTGGGAGCGGCGAAAGCCGAGCAGGGGGTGGCCGGCCCAGGCCCATTGCGCCTTGCGGCGCTCCCACAAGACGCCCGTGCTCGGCCCGTCTTTTTTGGGGTGGAGCGTTGTGACCGGGCGGAACGGCCCTTCTTTGGTAGCGCAGCCCTTGAGGGCTGCGGAGGAGCCGCCGAATGTCGTATGGTCCGCCGGGTGGAGTGCTTGCGACTTCCAGGGGTTACGGTGCCCCTTTCCCGCGGGGCTGAAGCCCCGCGGCTACGAAGAGAGCGGCCATGCCCGGGCTCCTGTGTCGGAGAGCCGTTCCCGGGCAGGCCCCCGGACCCACCCGATTTCCGCCGGCATGGCGTGGGCCCGCCCCGTTCCCCCTGCATGATGCAAGAGCCGGACGCCACCGACGTAGGGGCGGTTCGCGAATCGCCCCTACCGCAAAGGGACCTCGCCGAAGCTATCTCCAGAGATTTGACGAGGAGGTCCAGGGGGAAGGGTCCCTCTCCTGCCGCAACGGGATCTCTCCCAAACCATCTCCGGAGTGCCGGGTTCCGATGAAATTTGCCAATCATCGGTTTCTAATCCCCCCGCCGCCCTGCCCATCTCCCCGCCCCCTCACCCCTTACTCCTTACCCCTTCACACCCGCCCTCGAGGATTCTTTCCGCTTGACAGGACCTGCGTTCATTGGCTAATCAGCTTGGAACGCCGCAACCACAAACCCGCAACATAGAGGGACGACGATACGGACATGGACAACCGGTTCTTTCGCTTTCGCTTTTTCGGTTTTTTCGGGGGCTTCTTTTTTAGGAAGTCTGCCCATGGCCGGGGAAGGTAGGCGAAGCGGACCGTAGCCGAGGAAGAAAGGCAGCCATGGGTGGACGAAAACGGAACCCATGGCTGTTCCTGTTTTAAGGGCCGTGGGTTCACCGGGAACTCACGGCCTTTTTTGTCGGTCTTTGCGTTTTCGCGCTGGGGGAACCTTACAGGGAAAGGAGAAGGGGAAGGATGATCCACGACATCGAGTTCGAAACCATGCCTCGCGAAGCCTTGGAAGCCATCCAACTGAGGCGCCTGCAGGCCACGCTCCAGCGGGTCTACGCCACGGTGCCTTTCTACAGGAAGCGCTTCGACGAGGCCGGTTTCAAGCCTGCGGACATGAAGTCCCTGGACGATCTCAGGCGGGTGCCGTTCACCACCAAGCAGGACCTTCGGGACAACTATCCGTTCGGCCTGTTCGCCGTGCCCATGGACAACGTGGTGCGCATCCACGCCTCGTCGGGTACCACGGGAAAGCCCACGGTGGTGGGCTACACGGCCCGGGACGTGAACACGTGGGCGGAGCTGATGGCCCGGTCCCTGGCGGCGGCCGGGGCCACCCGGGGCGACATCATCCACAATGCCTACGGTTACGGCCTCTTCACGGGGGGCCTGGGCGTCCATTACGGCGCGGAGCGGTTGGGGGCGTCCGTCATCCCCATTTCGGGCGGAAACACCAAGCGCCAGATCATGATCATGAAGGATTTCGGTGCCACCATCCTCACCTGCACCCCGTCCTACGCACTTCATCTGGCGGAAGTGGCCGAGGAGATGGGTGTGGACTTCAAGGACCTGAAGTTCAAGGCGGGCATCTTCGGGGCGGAGCCGTGGTCGGAAAAGATGCGCCATGAGATCGAGAAAAAGCTCAACCTGGACGCCGTGGACATCTACGGGCTGAGCGAGGTGATCGGGCCGGGCGTGGCCGTGGAATGTCTGGAAGCCAAGGCGGGGCTCCACATCTTCGAGGATCATTTCATCCCCGAGATCATCAATCCGGAAACGGGCGAAGTGCTTCCCTACGGGGAGACGGGCGAGCTGGTCTTCACGTCCATCACCAAGGAAGCCTTCCCCGTGATCCGGTACCGCACCCGGGACATCACGAGCCTCAATCCGGAGCCCTGCATCTGCGGGCGCACCCACGTGCGCATGAACCGGGTGAGCGGCCGAACCGACGACATGCTCATCATACGCGGGGTGAACGTCTTTCCGTCCCAGATCGAGAGCGTGCTCATGGAAATCGACGGCGTGGAGCCCCACTACCAGCTGGTGGTGGACCGGGAAGGCACGCTGGACATGCTCACCGTCATGGTGGAAGTGGGAGAGAAGGCTTTCACCGACGAGATCAAGGGCCTGCAGCACCTGGAAAAGCTCATTGCCAAAAACATCAAGGAGTACCTGGGGGTTTCTGCTAAAGTGAAGCTGGTGGAGCCCAAGAGCATCGCGCGAAGCGAGGGCAAGGCCGTGCGGGTGATCGACAACCGCAAGCTTTAGAAGGCTGTCCGACACTGGCATTGCGACGCAGGCTCCCAAGGAATTACCGTTCTTTTAGTAGCCGCGGGGCTTCAGCCCCGCCGGAAAGAGTTATCGTAACTCCGGGAAGTGACAGGCCCAATGCGATGGCCTATCCGGCGGGCGGTGGATCCCCCGCAGCCCTAAAGGGCTGCGCTACGAGAAAAGCGGTCATCCGCGGCGTTTCCGGACAGCCCGCTAGGAGCATGTCCGAGAACTCCCCCAACCGTCACTCCCGCGCAGGCGGGAGTCCATAAGTTGCCGGAAATGCCGGATCCCCGCTTTCGCGGGGATGACGGAGGGGACGTTGGAAGGGGCAAATGAGCCATTTTCAGAGAGGCTCCTGGACGCCCTGGCGCGAAAGCGCATTTCGCCGCCCGGGAGGGCCGGCTGCCGCAACCGGCGGGAATTCAGTGGGATTCAGGAAATTTCCTGAGGCCCCAGGCGCAAAAACCCCCAACGAATCGACAACAGCAAGGAAAGGAGGACCGAGGATGCGCGTGGAACAGATTTCGGTCTTTTTGGAAAACAAGGCGGGACGGCTGGCGGAAGTGACCCGGATCCTTTCGGAGGCCGGAGTGAACATCCGGGCCCTGTCCCTGGCGGACACATCGGACTTCGGAATCCTTCGCCTGATCGTCAACGACAACGAAAAGGCCAAGCAGGCCCTGAAGGCCGGAGGATTCACCGTGGGAAAGACCGACGTGGTGGCCGTGGAGGTGGAGGATCGGCCGGGCGGGCTCCACCGGATTCTGGACATCCTTCGCAAGGCCGGCATCAACGTGGAGTACATGTACGCCTTTGTCCAGCAGAGCGGCAACAACGCGGTGATCATCTTCCGGTTCGACAACCTGGACGAGGCGGTTCGGGTGCTCACGGAAAACGGTGTCACGGTGATCAACGGGAGCAAGGTCTACACCATGTAACGGGTGCCGGCCGGACGCCGCCGCCGGTGCGGCTCCGGACCTTCACCCTTTCATCCCAGGACGGGAGGGAGGTTGTGCCATGAAGAGAAGAAGCATGAAGTCGATCTGTTGGATGACGGCACTGGTGGTGGCGCTGGGTATGCTTTGGTGCGCTCCGACGGTCTTTGCCGCCGAGGCCTACAAGATCGGCGGCATCTTTGCCGTGACCGGCCCCGCCTCCTTCCTGGGAGACCCGGAAAAGAAGAGCCTGGAGATGGCCGTGGATGAGATCAACGCCCGGGGCGGCATCGACGGGCATCCGGTGGAAGCCGTGATCTACGACACAGAAGGGGATCCCACCAAGACCGTGCTGGCCGTCAACAAGCTCATCAGCAAGGACAACGTGGTGGCCATTATCGGCCCGAGCCGCACGCCCACCACGCTGGCGGTGGTTCCCATCGTGGAACGGCTGGGCGTGCCTTTCATCAGCTGTGCGGCCGGCATCCAGATCGTGGAACCGGTCAAGCCGTGGGTTTTCAAGACGGCCCAAAGCGACGTGCTGGCCGTGGCGGCCATCTACAAGCACATGCAGAAGCACGGCATTAAGAAGGTGGGGATTCTCACGGTCACCAACGCCTTCGGCGTGAGCGGCCGGGACCAGCTGCTGCAGCAGGCCGGGAACTACGGCATCCAGGTGGTGAGTGAACAGGCCTTCGGTGCGGGCGATACGGACATGACGGCCCAGCTCACCAAGATCCGCAAGGAAGAGCCCGACGCGGTCATCTGTTGGGGCACCAATCCGGGACCGGCCGTGGTGGCCAAGAACATGCGCCAGCTGGGCATGACCATCCCGCTCTACCAGAGTCACGGCGTGGCGTCGCCCAAGTTCATCGAGCTGGCGGGTGAGGCGGCCGAGGGCGTGCGCCTTCCCACGGGCAAGATCCTGGTGGCGGATCTTCTGCCGGAAAGTGATCCGCAAAAGCCGGTGCTGCTCCAATACATCGCCGACTACAACAAGCGCTACGGCGGCGGTGTGTCCGGGTTCGGCGGCTACGCCTACGACGCCATGCACCTGCTGGCCAAGGCCATGGAGGGAACGGGCGGAGACAAGGCCAAGATCCGGGACAACCTGGAAAAGATCTCGGGCCACGTGGGGGTCAGCGGCACCTTCAACTTCTCGGAAAAGGACCACAACGGCCTGGGCGAAGACGCTTTCGTCATGGTGGAAATCCGAAACGGCACCTGGAAGCTGCTCCAGTAGGTAACGTCAGAATACCATGAGCGAAATTCTCCAATACCTCCTGAGCGGGATCACCGCGGGGGCTATCTACGCCGTGATCGCCTTGGGCTTCACCATGCTCTACAACGCCACGGAGTTGGTGAACTTCGCCCAGGGTGAGTTCGTCATGCTGGGATCCTTGGGGCTCTTCAGCCTTCTGTCTGCGCTGGGCTGGCCCCTGTGGGCGGCCTTTCCCGCGGTGACCCTGCTGGTGGGGCTGCTGGGCGTGGTGCTGGAGCGGCTGGCCATCCGACCCGTGAAGAAGCCGGAACCCATCGCGCTCATTATCATCACGGTGGGAGCCAGCATCTTCTTGCGCGGCCTGGCCATGCTCGTCTGGGGCAAGGACCCTCACAGCGTTCCGGGCTTCGGGGCGGGGGCCCCCATCCGGATCGGGGGGGCCGCCATCATGCCTCAAAGCCTGTGGATCCTGGCCGTGGTGGCTCTGCTCATGGCTGGGCTTCACCTCTTCACCAAGCGAACCCTGACCGGGAAGGCCATGGAGGCCTGCGCCATCAACCGAAACGGCGCCTGGATCCTGGGCATCCCCAGCGACCGCATGGTGCTGCTGGCCTTCGCCATGAGCGCCGCCCTGGGAGGCATCGGCGGGATCATCATCTCCCCCATCACCATGGCCGCCTACGACATGGGGACCATGCTGGGCCTCAAGGGCTTCTGCGCCGCCATGCTGGGGGGCCTGGGGAGCCACTGGGGAGCGGCCGTGGGAGGGCTGCTCCTGGGCGTGCTGGAATCCCTGGGGGTGGGCCTCGTCTCGTCCGGGATCAAGGACGCCATCGCGTTCCTGATCCTCCTGGTCATCCTCATGGCCCGGCCTTCGGGGATCCTGGGTCAAAAGGCGGCCACGCGTTTCTGAAGGGCTTGTCCTGGAACGCTGCTTTCCTGGGCGTGCGGGCGTCTCGCCCGCCTCTCGTGCGGGCCGGAGGCCCGGGCTCCCAGGGGGAGTGGCTTACGGGTTCGTTTTCGGACAAGCTCCCAAAAGGCTGAGGTTGACGGCTTTTCTCGTAGCGCAGCCCTTCAGGTCTGCGGAGGAATCCCCGAACCCCGGATGGATCCTCGGGCCTGGCGTGTTGTTTCGTGTGGCTGGGATGGATCCTCTCGGCGGGACTGAAGCCCCGCGGCTACGGAAGACGTCGGATCCCTTGTCGGTTGATGGGGGAGACCCATCTACGAACAACGCGTCGCCGAGGTGTACGGGCCATGGTGTATGGCAAAATGGGAGGTTCCGTTCTCGTTGGGCGTTTCCGACGGGCGGGTATCCGGCCCGCCGCTGCATGCCCGATTTGGTTTTTGGGTAGGGGCGGGGTTTACCCCCGCCCGCCAAGCGCGCAGAGATAGACCAACCCTTTGGAAGCATCCCGTTTGTGTGCGGGGTGGTGGAAGGGGGGCTTTCACGGGACGGGTCACCGGGAGGGTTCCCGTGTGAGCGCAACGTTCCGTTCAGACGGACACCAGGGGAGGTTCTGTGACCGGAAAGAACAGGGTTTGGGCCACGGCGGCGTTTGCGGGCGTCATCGCCGTGGCCTCCGTGACCGTCTCCAACGCCTACCACCAGCAACTGCTCACCATCATCGGCATCCACACCCTGCTGGCCCTGGGCCTCAACATGCTCATGGGCTATGCGGGCCAGATCTCCCTCGGCCATGCGGCCTTCTACGGCCTGGGGGCCTATGGCACCGGCATCCTCACCACCCATTACGGGTGGTCGCCCTGGGCGGCCTTTCCCGTGGTGCTGACCGCCGCCGGATGGCTGGCCTACGTCATCGGCCGGCCCACCCTGAAACTTTCCGGATACTACCTGGCCATGGGAACCCTGGGGCTGGGGATCATCGCCCATGTGATCTTTCGGGAATGGGATTCCATGACGGGCGGTGCGTCGGGCATGGTGGGCATTCCGCCGCTCCAGGTGGGCGGGACGGTCCTGAGCCTGGGCCGAAGCGGCATGATCCTGGTGTGGGTGACCGTGCTGACGGCCTTTTTTCTCTGCAGCCGCCTGGTGGACTCTCGCATCGGCCGGGCTCTTCGCGCTTTGGGCGACAGTCAGGGGGCCGCCGCCGCATGCGGGATCGACACGGGCCGCCTCAAGGCGGTCATCTTTTCCTTCAGCGCGGTTCTGGCGGCCCTGGCCGGATTCCTCTACGCCCACCTGGTGGGATTCATCAGCCCCAGCTCCTTCGACTTTCTCATGTCCATCCGCATGGTCACCATGGTGGTCATCGGCGGCATGGCGAGCATCTGGGGATCGCTTTTCGGCGCCTCCGTCATCACCATGCTGCCCGAATGGCTCCACGTCTTTTCCGATTACGAAATGACCGTCTACGGCCTGGTGCTCATGGTGGTCATGATCTTCCTGCCCCAGGGACTCACCCGGGGGATGCTGGATGCGGTGGAGCGCGTGAGGCGTGAGGGGTGAGGCGTAAGGCGTGAGGCGAGGGATAGGGGGCGAGGCTGCTGCGGGCAATTCCCCCGACCCTACCCGAGTGGTCCATGCGCTTTTGCAGGGGCGGGCTTCATGCCCGCCCGCCGGGACCGCCACATGCATGCAGGGTAAACAACCCCTGAACCGGCAAGACAACCCCCCTGCCCGCGGCCTCAAGTATGGGTGATTGCCGGCTTTGAAAAGGGGGGGAGACGCCTAACGCCTAGGGCCTAACGCCTTACGCCTAACGACTGACGGATAAGCAATGTTGGACCGGACAATGCTAAACATCGAGAACGTATCCAAGGCCTTCGGCGGAGTGCAGGCCCTCTACCGGGTGCACTTCCAGGTGCGGGAGGGGCACATCCAGGCCGTCATCGGCCCCAACGGCGCGGGAAAGACCACGCTCTTCAATGTGATTACGGGCGTCTATGCTCCGGACGAGGGCCGGATCGTTCTGGACGGCACCGAGATCCACGGCCGCCCCATGCATGAATTGGTGGCGCGGGGCATCGCCAGGACCTTCCAGAACGTGGAGCTCTTTCCCAGCATGACGGTTCTGGAAAACGTGCTGGTGGGCCGCCACGTTCGCACCCGCTGCGGTTTGGTGGGAGCCATGGCGCGTTGGCCCTGGGTGGGCCGTGAGGAACGACAGTCCCGGGAGGCCGCCATGGATCTTCTGCGCTTTGTGGGCCTGGAAGAGGCCGCCCACAAAATGAGCGGTGATCTGCCGTTCGGTTGGCAACGGCTGGTGGAGATCGCCCGGGCCCTGGCGTCGGAACCCCGCCTGCTCCTTTTGGATGAGCCCGCCGCGGGGTTGAACGCCGTGGAAACGGAGGCCCTGGCCGATCTCATCCAGCAGATCCGGTCCCGCGGGATCACCGTGGTGCTGGTGGAACACGACATGAACCTCACCATGGATATTTCCGACCGGATCGTGGTGCTGGACCGGGGGCGAAAGCTGGCCGAAGGAACACCCCGGGAGATCCAGTCGGACGAGGCCGTGATGGAGGCATATCTGGGGAGGAAGGGGCAAGGTAAAAGGTGAAAGGTAAAAGGTAAAAGGTAAAAGGTAAAAGGTAAAAGGTGAAAGGTGAAAGGTGAAAGGTGAAAGGTGAAAGGTGAAAGGTGAAAGGTGAAAGGTGAAAGGTGAAAGAGGCAAAGCCCAAACTCCTAGCCACTTGCCCGTTCTCCTTACCCCTTTCCCCTTTAACCTTTGGCCTTTAACCTTTCCCCTTTAACCTTTAACCTTTCCCCTTTAACCTTTAGCCTTTAGCCTTTAACCTTTCCCCTTTCCCCTTTCCCCTTTCCCCTTACACGGACGGAGCCATGCTGACGATCCGAAATCTTCGAGGCGGCTACGGCCGCATAGAGGTGTTGCACGGGGTGAGCCTTTCGGTGCGCCCGGGTGAGGTGGTGGCGCTGGTGGGGGCCAACGGCGCGGGCAAGAGCACGCTGCTCAAGGCCGTGAGCGGCCTGCTTCCCCAGTGGACCGGCGAGATCCTGTTTGAAGGCCGGGAGCTTTCGGGGAGGAAACCGCCGGAGATCGTGTCCATGGGCGTGGGACTGGTTCCCGAGGGCAGGTGGATCTTTCCGCCCCTGAGCGTCCTGGACAACCTGCGGCTGGGGGCCTACCTTCGATTGCGCCGCGGCGACAAGCAGGGCGTGGAAGAAGAACTCCAAAGGGTGTACGAGCTCTTTCCCATCCTGGCGGAACGTCGGAACCAGCCGGCCGGCACCCTTTCCGGCGGGGAGCAGCAGATGCTGGCCATCGGTCGGGCGCTCATGACCCGCCCCAGGCTGCTCCTTCTGGACGAACCCACCACGGGGCTGGCGCCGCTTTTGGTGGAAAAGATCTTCCAGATCATCGCAAGACTCCGGGACGAGGGCCTGACGTTCCTTCTCGTGGAGCAAAACGCCCAGGGCGCTCTGGCCTTGGCCGACCGCGGCTACGTTCTGGAAACGGGCCGCATGGTGCTCCAGGGCCGCGCCCGGGACCTTCTGGAGGACCAGGAAGTCAAACGGGCCTATCTGGGCCGGGATTACAAGGAATTCGTGGAAGGGAGGGCCTGATGATGGGTGGTGCCGGAAACGGCAACGGCGAATATCTGGACCCGGCCGATCGGCGGCAGATGCAGCTGGAACAGGTGCAGGTGTCGTGCAACCGCGCCTTCAAGAACGTGCCCTTTTACCGAAATCGGTTCCTGGAAGCGGGAGTGTCTCCCCAGGACATCACGAGCCTGGAGGACCTGGCCAAGCTGCCCTTCACCGAGCGGCGCCACTTCAGCGAACACTATCCCTACGGGCTCTTCGCCGTCCCCCTTCGGGACATCGTGCGGATCCATACGGCTCCGGGAACGGCGGGAAATCCCACCGTGAGCGGCTACACCCTCCGGGATCTCCGCGTCTGGCGCGACCTGACGGCCCGGGCGCTCCGGGCCGCCGCGGTCACGGCCGATGACATCGTGCAGATCGTCCTCCATCCCGGGCTGGCCAACTGGGGCCGGGATTACAAGGACGGGGCGGAAGCTCTCCAGGCCAGTGTCATCCCGCTGAACGCGCTGCATCTGGCCAAGCAGATCATGGTGCTGCGCGACTACAAGACCTCGGTGCTCATCACCACGCCCAGCTCCGCCGCGCAGATGGAAGAGAGCCTGTTTGCGGCCGGGATCAACCCCACCCAGCTCGCCCTGAAGACCCTCGTGCTGGTCGGGGAACCGGTGGATGAGGCCCAGAGGCGTTTTCTGGAAGAGCGGCTCCACGTGACCACCTGGATCCATTACGGCCTGAGCGAGATTCCGGGACCCGCCATGGCCTTCGAATGCGGGGAGCACCACGGGCTGCACGTGGCCGAAGACCATTTCGTGGCGGAGGTGCTGGACCCCGAGTCCCGGAAACCGGTGGGGCTCGGGGAGCCGGGAGAGCTGGTGCTGACGAGCCTCACCACCCAGGCGTTTCCGCTCATCCGCTTCCGCACGGGAGACCGGGTGCGGGTGGTGCCCGATCCCTGCCCGTGCGGGAGGACCTTGACGCGCCTGGAATGGCTGCCCGAAAGAATCGACGATCTCATGGTGCTCCAGGGGGTGAAGATCCAGAAAGGCCAGGTGGTCTTGCGTCTGAAGGAGACTCTGGGCCATGAACCGTCCGTGGTTCACGTGGGCGTGGAAGAACGGGGGACGTACAGGGGCCTGGAGGTCCGGCTGGGTGTGGACGAGCGGCTCTTTTCCGACGAGATCAAGGAACTGGAGCGGATCGTGAGGACCGCCGCCTTCGAACTTCGCCAGGAATTCGGCGTGCCCGTGGAGGTGCGCCTGCTGGAGGTGTCCGGCGTGAATCGTGAATCGTGAATCGTGAATCGTAAATCGTGAATCGTGAATCGTGAATCGTTAGGCGTTAGGCGTTAGGGGTGAGGCGCGGCGCGGACGGATATGAAAAATGTTAGCGCGGAGGCGCAGGGGTCGCGGAGAGGGAGCTTTTCGGATCGGCGTGCTGAGACGCCGCCCCGATCCGAGGTCCGCTCTGCGTCCTCTGTGTCTCTGCGGTGAAATAGGAAAGGGAGCCTATGGACATTCTGGTGGTGGGCACCGGGGCCATCGGCGGCTACTACGGCGGCCGTCTGTCCCAGGCCGGTGCGCGTGTTTCGGTGGTGGCCCGAAGCGATTACGATACGGTGGCGGATCGCGGCATCTCGGTGGAAAGCCCGGCGGGGGATTTCGTCTTTCGGCCCCATACGGTGCTGCGGTCGGCTTCGGAAGTGGAGACGCCTCCTGACGTGGTGCTGGTGGGCCTCAAGGTCCTTCCCGAGATCCCCGTGGCGGATCTCATCCGCCCGGCGGTGGGACCCGGCACGGCCGTCCTTCTCATCCAGAACGGAGTGGACATCGAGCGGCCCATCGCGGAGGCCTTTCCGGATAACGAAATCATCAGCGGTCTCGCCTTCATCTGCGTGAGCCGCACCGGCCCGGGCCGGGTGTGCCATCAAGACTACGGCCGCATCGTCATCGGCCGCTATCCAGAAGGATCGTCCGGGACGGCCGAAGCCCTGGCGGAGCTGTTCCGGAAGGCGGGGGTGCCCTGCGAGGTGAGTCCCGACGTGGTCCGGGCCCGCTGGCAGAAGCTGGTGTGGAACGCCCCCTTCAATCCCATCTCGGTTTTGTCAGGCGGAGCCAGCACCCGGGAGATGCTGGAAAGCGAGGAGATGACCCGCCTGGTGCGGGCCGTGATGGAAGAAGTCTGCGCGGTGGCGTCGGCGGCGCGGCGGCCGCTTCCGGACGACGTGGTGGACCGTATGATCTCCGACACCCGAAAGATGACCCCCTACAAGACCAGCATGCTTCTGGACTACGAGGCGGGACGGCCCATGGAGGTGGAGGCCATCCTGGGAAACGCCGTGGGCATCGCCCGGGACCTGGGGGTTCCCGTTCCCCGCATGGAAACGCTTTATGCGCTCTTGAGCGCTCTGGAGCAGCGGAACCCGCACCGGGCTTCCCCTGCCTGACGGAAACGCTCCCGCGGGGCTGAAGCCCCGCGGCTACCAACAATCATCCGGTGCCATCCGGCAGGCGTGTGGGGCCTTTCGCGCAAGCCCCAAGAATCGGTGGAGTTCGTCGTAGCGCAGCCCTTTAGGGCTGCGGCCGGTGCCGCCCGTTGATTCAAATGACTTTGGGATCGATTCCTTCCAGGAACCCTGAAAAGGGCCATTCCGCAGGAGTCTCCACCAGACCCTTGCGAACTGGGTTCTCGAAGATGTACCTGGCAACGGCCGCGATGGTTTCCTCGGTTCGCAAAATGTGTTCATAATAGCTTTCCTGCCACAGCTTTCGTCCGTGTTGTCGTTTATGGGCATACCCACTCATCTGCTTGAAACGGTGCATAAACCCCGGCTGGTGGGACCGTGGGGCGGAGCCCTGAACCAAGATGTGGAGATGATCCGGCATGAAGCAGTAGGCCCAGATGCGAAAGCCGAAACGCTCTGCCGTGTCTTGGAGGATATGAAGGACAGGATGGACGATTTGGCGGGATTTGAAAAGGTGTTGGCGTTGGTGAGTGTACAGGGTGATGGAATGGGCCCATGTGCCCGTATAGGAAAAGCTCTTCAATCGGCGGCGTCCACGCCGTTTGATCTTCGAGTCGGGCATGGCCCGCCCTCGCGGATCCGGTTGTCTTGGCTTATAGTCTCCCGATATCTTTTATGAAACACGGATAAGCGATGAAGACAAGGAGACGCTTCTTCCGCGGGGCTGAAGCCCCGCGGAAAAGGGCCGTCGTCACCCCATAACAGGCAGCGGGCCCGATGGCCCACCCGACGTTAGGGGGATTTTCCGCAGCCCTGAAGGGCTGCGCTACGAGAAAAACGGTCTTCTGTAATGGCTTCGGAGAAGCTCCCAGGGATTTTCCCGGGCAAAAAAAAACCCCCGTTTCCGGGGGTTTTTTGTTCGTGTGGCGGAAGTGCATGGGAATCGAACCCACCTGGGACGCCCCTCAGCGCCCCACACCGGATTTGAAGTCCGGGAGCCCCACCAGTGAGCTTGGCACTTCCACCGCCCTTTTACACAAACGGCTCTGTGTTGGCAAGGGGCGGCGGCTTCAGCGGCCCTTCTTTTTCTTGGGGGGCGTCACCCGGATGAGCTCGTAGGCGCGGCGGCCCAGCCCCACCGTTTCCGCGTAGTCCAACTGGTGCTCCCAGTCGATCTTGGGATAGACGGCCCGGAACTTGTCCTTTGGTTCGGGGTCCTTGCCGCTGAGATGGGAATGGGGAAGCACCGGCTGGGCGTTCACCAGGTCCACCGACGCCTGGTCGATGGCCACGGGGTCGGCCGAGGCCAGAATGCCGATGTCCCCCACGATGGGAGCGTCCGCCGACGGGTGGCAGTCGCAGGCGGGCGAGATCTGGGTGAGGAAGTTGATGAAAAAGGACCGCTCTTCCTTGCCGTAGAGGGCTCCGGCCGTGTATTCCACCATCCGTTCCATGAAGCGGGGAAGATCCTTGTCCCAGTTGATGTCGATGGCCCCTTCCGGGCAGGCGTGGATGCAGGAGGCGCAGCCCACGCACTTTTCCGGGTCGATCCGGGCCACCTTCCGGATCGAGTCCTTGGGGCGGGCCATGGAGGCGTCCCGCTCCACCAGGGAGAGGGCGTCGTGGGCGCACACCTTGATACACGAACCGCAGGCCACGCACTTCTTGGGCTTGATCTTGGGCTCCACGCCCGAATGCTGATGGAGCTTCCCGCGGCGGGACGCTCCCCCCATGCCCACGTTCTTGATGGCCCCTCCGAAGCCGGCCGCTTCGTGGAGCTTGAAATGGGCCACGGAAACCAGGGCGTCCGCCCGGGCGATGGCCGACCCGATGTAGGTTTCCTCGCAGTTCTTGAGACAGACCGGAATCCCCACCTCGTCCCGGCCGTTCAGGCCGTCGGCGATCACGATGGGCGCTCCCGTCACTTCCAGGCCGAACCCGTGCATGAGGGCCGTGAGGGTGTGGTCCACGGCGTTTCCGCGGGTGCCCACGTAGAGGGTGCTGGCGTCGGTGAGGAAGGGCTTTCCCCCGGCCGCCTTGACGGCCTCCACGATGGGTCGCACCAGGATGGGCCGCACGAAGGCGGTGTTTCCCCGCTCTCCGAAGTGGATCTTCACCGCCGTGAGTCCCCCCTTGGGGATGCGTTTGGCCAGGCCCGCCTCCTTCAGGAGCAGGCCGATCTTGTCCAGCAGGTTGCAGTCGTCGTCCGCACGAAGATCGATGAAATAAACGGCACTTCGAGACATGAGCATTCCTCCGTGAGAGGGACGAGGTAAAAGGTGAAAGGTTAAAGGTTAAAGGCAAAAGGCGAAAGGTGAAAGGTGAAAGGTGAAAGGTGAAGGGCTGAAGGTTAGGGGTGAAGGGGGAGAACAGAAAGACGGGCTCCCGTTCTCCTTTTCCCTTGGACCTTTCGCCTTTGACCTTTTTCCTCTTTTACCACGACAGGAGCACGGCCAGGATCCCGGTGAGGAAGACCCCGTCGAAGGTGCCCGCTCCTCCGATGGACGCCACCGGAGCCTGCAGCTCCTTGATCCGGTTGAGATTCAGGATGTCGGCGCCGATGAGCGTCCCCAGGGTTCCCGCCACGTAGGCCGTGGGGGGCGCCCAGTGGGGATTGATCACCAGGGCCGTCAGGGCCGCCGCCAGCGGCGGGATGAACATGGGCGTGGCGATCCCCAGGCCGGGTACGGGCCGGGCGATCCGCTGGACCACGTAGGCGACCACGGCCACGGCCAGGAGCATCCGCACGGGATGCTGGGCGTGGGCCAGAAGGTAGAGGGAGATGCAGGTGGGAATCACCGCGCCTCCCACGTTCACCGCCAGCACCATCTCCCGGGGCCGCCGCCGGCGCGGCACCCGGTAGCGGATCCCGAAAAAGGAGACCACCTGCAGCTCCAGGGGCTCCTCTTCCAAGCGGATGCGCTTGATGGGGATGTTCACCATGCTCCCCACGATGCACAGAAAGAGCAGGCTGAAGAGCTGCTCGGGCGGGATGCCCAGCTTGGCGAAGGCCACGGCGAAGAGGCCGAACTTGACCAGTCCGAAGAGAAAGAAAAGGAGGAAGAGAAACAAAAAGAAGAACAGGATGAGAAACGGCGGAAAGAACATGGCTTCCTCCCTTCTTTTCGTGAAATCGTGAAGTCGTGAAATCGTGAAATCGTGAAATCGTGAAGGGCGGGCGCCGCTCCCACAAGGCGTTCATGACGAATGAACGCCCGTTCGCCTTCCTTGCCCGTTTTTTCTCACACAGCGCCTCCCGCCTAACGCCTCACCCCTAACTCCTCACCCCTCACCCCTCACCCCTCACCCCATCACACGGCGCACGTCCGGATCCACCGAATCGGCGAAGGCCTGGAAGTTTTCGCGAAAGAGGCCCTTCAGGTGCTCGGCCTGCCGGCGGTAGGCGTCCTTGTCCCGCCAGGTTTCCTGGGGGCGCAGGATCTTTTCGGGCACGCCCGGGCAGGCGGTGGGGATGTGCAGCCCGAAGAAGGGTTCCCTTTCGAAGGGAACCTCGTCCAGGGCTCCGTTCAGGGCCGCGTGCACCATGGCCCGGGTGTATCGGATGTCGATCCGCTTTCCCACGCCGTAACCGCCGCCGGACCAGCCCGTGTTGATGAGCCAGCAGCGGGCCTGGTGCTTTTGCATGCGCTCCCCGAGAAGCCGGGCGTAGACCGCCGGCGGCAGAGCCATGAAGGGAGCTCCGAAGCAGGTGCTGAAGGTGGCCTGGGGTTCGGTGATGCCCGCTTCGGTTCCGGCCACCTTGGCCGTGTAGCCCGAAAGGAAGTGGTACATGGCCTCCTGGGGACTCAACCGGGAGATAGGCGGCAGCACCCCGAAGGCGTCGCAGGTGAGCATGATGATGTCCCGGGGATGGGGAGCGGTGCCCGTGCGGGAGGTGTTGTCGATGAAATGGAGGGGATAGGCGGCCCGGGTGTTTTCCGTGAGCGAATCGTCGTCCAGGTCCACCAGGCGGGTTCGAGCGTCGATGGCCACGTTTTCCAGCACCGTTCCGAACCGGCGCGTGCAGGCGTAGATCTGGGGTTCGGCTTCCGGCGACAAACGGATCACCTTGGCGTAGCAGCCCCCTTCGAAGTTGAAGATCCCGTTGTCGCTCCAGCCGTGCTCGTCGTCGCCCACCAGGGTGCGGTCGGGGTCGGCGGAAAGGCTCGTTTTTCCCGTTCCGGAAAGGCCGAAGAAGATGGCCGCCCGGCCGTCGGGGCCCACGTTGGCCGAGCAGTGCATGGGAAAGACCCCGCGCTGGGGCAGGACGAAGTTCATCATGGTGAAGATGGACTTTTTGATCTCCCCGCCGTAGCCCGTGCCGCCGATCAGGATGAGCTTTTTGCCGAAGTGGATGAGGATGAAGGCTTCCGAGCGGGTGTGGTCCAGCTCGGGGTCGGCCCGGAAGTGCGGAGCGGCGATCACCGTGTATTCCGGTTCAAAGGCCGCGTACTGGGCCGGGTCCTGGATCCGGATGAACATGTTGCGGGCGAACAGGCTCTGCCAGGCCATCTCGGTGACGACCCGGATGGGAACGCGGTAGGCGGGATCGGCCCCGGCGTAGCAGTCCTGGACGTAGATTTCGCGGCCCTGCAGGTAGGCCAGCAGGCGGGCGTGGAGCCGGTCGAAGTCCGCCGCGTCGAAGGGGCGGTTCACCTGCCCCCACCAGATCTTGTCCTCGCTGGAAGGTTCCCGGACCAGGAACTTGTCGTTGGGGGCCCGTCCCGTGAAGGTGCCCGTGCGGACCACCAGGGGGCCGCGGTGGGCCAGGAGCCCTTCCTGCCTTCGGATGGCCTGCTCGTAGAGTTGAGGGGTGGGGGGATTGTAAAAGACGCGGGTGTAATTGGCGATGCCCTGTTGCTCCACGGGGACTTTCGGGGTGCCGTTTTGGGTCTCACATGCTTCCACTTGGCCTTCCTCCACCTGTGTGCCTCCTGTGCGTGACCACCATGCCCCTTCCGCCGGGGCGTTCTTCCGAGCCTGCGCGAGAAGGGCTTTGCGCCACCAGCGCCCGGGGCATGGCCGTTCTTTTCATCGGGTTTCTCCTATACCAAGGGATGAGCGGGCGGGGATAAACCCCGCCCCTACCCGAGGGATCAGCGTCTTTTGTCGGGGCGGGCTTTATGCCCGCCCTTGCACCATGAACAGGAACCGTGCCGTTTGGGCACTGCTGATCCGCCCTTTCAACGGCCATCCGTCATCCCCGCGAAGGCGAGGGTCCAGCATGGACTGCCAGCACATTGTGAACTCCCGATTGCGCGTCAGTGACGGTTTACGGAGCTCTCGGGCAAACCCCTAGCCGGTGCCGGGAAAAAGATCTTCTACTGCATCCAGCAGGGTCGTGTAAATGGGCACGTGGGCCGGAAGGGGGCCGGAGATCCCGTCCCGGCGAAGAAGCACGGGCCGGCATCCGGCGTTTCGGGCCGCGTCCAGGTCCGATACCTTGTCGCCCACGAAGAAGGTCTGCGATGGATCCAGGGGGTAGAGGCGGGCGGCCGCCCGGAGCATCCCGGGGGCGGGCTTGCGGCATTGGCAGCCCTCGTCCGGCCGGTGCGGGCAGAAGAAGGCGGCGGTGATGTCCCCGCCGTATCGTCGGATCTCGGCCGCCATGTTCCGGTGAAGCTCGAAGAAGGCGTCGAAGCCCATGAGGCCGCGGTTCAAGGCCGACTGGTTGCTCACGACCACCACGCCCACGCGCCGCTCCCGAAGGATCCGAAGGGCGTCCAGGGCGTCCGGGTAGAAGTGGAACTCGTCCCAACTCTTGATGTAGTGGGGGCTGTCGCGGTTCAACACCCCGTCCCGGTCCAGGAAGACGAACCGGGAGACGTCCGGCTCCACGTGGTTGATCCACACGATCATGGGATCGGCCCTTTCATGCCGGGGGATGATCCGGTTTTCATCTGGCACCTTGACAGGACTTGGGGTTGCGGAAAGAATCAGGGAACACTCTCGAAAAGGCGTGCCTTCCGAACGATGGCACTCCTATCTGGTAGCAGGAAAAGGCGGACATGGCAACTTCCTTGCAAAAGCTGACCGATGCTCTGGAACATCGATTCCGGGATCCCTCGCTCCTCCGACAGGCCCTGGTGCACCGGTCCTACGCCCACGAAAACCCGGAAAAGGCGGCGGGGGACAACGAGCGTTTGGAATTTCTGGGCGATGCGGTCCTGAGCGTCACCATGGCGCACCTGCTGGTGGAGCGGTTTCCGGATCTGAACGAGGGGGATTTGTCCAGGCTGCGGGCGTCGCTGGTAAACGAGAGGCGCCTGGCCCAGGTGGGCCGGGCCATGGGCCTGGGCCGGCTTCTCCTGTTGGGGAAAGGCGAGGAGCAGTCCGGCGGGCGTGACAAGCCGTCGCTCATCGCCGACGCTGTGGAGGCCGTGCTGGGGGCCGTCTATCTGGACGGGGGCCTGGAGGCGGCCTTCCGGGTGGTGCGGAAGTTCCTGGGTCCTCTGCTGGAAGAGGAAGCGGAGGCGGCCGATCCCTTGAGGACGCTGGACAAGGACTTCAAGACCCGGCTGCAGGAGATCACCCAGGCCCGCTTCCGCCGGACGCCGGCCTATGCCGTGGAAGGCGAGGACGGCCCGGACCACGACAAGACCTTCCACGTGGCCGTGACCCTGGACGACGAAATTTTGGCCCGGGGGTCTGGAAAGAGCAAGAAGGCCGCCGAACAGGACGCGGCCCGAAAGGCCGTGGAAAGGCTGGGGGAGTCGTGATGGACAGGAAAGGTGCCGCCACCTTTGTTCCGGCGCCCACGGGGTGGACCGTGCACCGACTCGAGGAGCGGGAGCGGGAAAAGTGCCTGGAGGTGATCGCGGAGGTCCTGCGTCGCCGGGACGCGATTGTTTTTTCCCTGAATTGGACGGTTCTTTCTAATGGACAGCTCCTGAAGGGCGGGCGTAAAGCCCGCCCCTACAAAAAGCCCCGGACCCATTGGGTAGGGGCGGGGTTTATCCCCGCCCGCTAATCACGCGGTGTAAGAGACACCCGAAGAAAAAATCGCTCAGATTAGGCAAAAGAAATGCAATGCTCCCTTGGGTAGGGGCGGGGTTTATCCCCGCCCGCTAATCACGCGGTGTAAGAGACACCCGAAGAAAAAATCGCTCAGATTAGGTTTTCCTATGCCCATGGATCCTTTGCGGCCGGGGAACCTTTCCGGGACGTGGACATCGCCGTCTGGCTGCGGGCCGACCGAGCCGTTTCTTCCCGATTCCATTACGAAGACGAGCTCTCGGAAGCTGTGCGCGGTGCGATTCGCTCCGTGCTGCAGAGGAATCTTCCCGCGGATGTTCGGATTCTCAATGAAACCCCCATCCCGTTTCAATTCCGAGTGTTTCAAGGGCGGGTGCTTTCGAGTGCAGACGATGAGTTTCGGCTCGACCGGGTGACTTACGTGATAAGCCGGTACCTGGACATGAAACCCTTGCTTGATCAGGCCCTAAAGGACATCCTGCATGGCGGCTCCTAATATTTGCCATCACGGGGCGGCGCGCAAGGTCGGCCGGGTGCCCGAGGAGTACGCCCGGCGTGCCGCGTCCTGGTTGGAGATGCCGAAGGACTGCGATGTGTGAGTTTGCGACGCGAGAAGCCGGAACTGTAGGGGCGAAAGATCTTTCGCCCCTACACTCACCGGGCCTTCCAAGTCCCTGAGCGTGAGCTGCAAGGACCGCATCTTTCGTAGCGCAGCCCTTGAGGGCTGCGACGAAGCCCCCACGCGACCGGTTCTTTCGCGCTTGGGGCGGCCGGGATCGTCGGCTTCGGAAGTTGCTGCAGGAGACCTCCGCGTGAAAAGGCCCGTCATCTATCCCGTCTTTCTGCCCCAGCAGGGGTGCCCCTTCCGGTGCGTCTATTGCAACCAGCACGCCGTGACGGGCCTGCCGGAGCGGGCGCCGTCGGACGCCGTGACCCATGGCGTGAAGGCGGTGGCCGAACACGGCCGGCGGGCGCTGGAAACGGGAAGGCCCGGCGAAATCGCCTTCTACGGCGGCACCTTCACGGCGCTGGACCGGGAGTCCCTGCGGGCTCTTCTCCGGGAAGCGGCCTCCTGGACGGATCGGGGCGCCTTTACGGGGATCCGCTTTTCCACCCGCCCGGACGCCCTGGAAGGGGACGTTCTGGATCTTCTGGCGGAATACCCCGTTCGCACGGTGGAAATCGGAGCCCAGAGCCTGGACGACGCGGTGCTGGAAGCTTCACGGCGGGGCTACGACGCGGCCCGGGTGACGGCGGCCTGCCGCGCGGTGCGGGAATGGGGCCGGCGGCTGGGATTGCAGCTCATGGTGGGCCTTCCCACCGAAACGGAAGACCGGTGGCGCCGAAGCGTGCTGCGGGTGGTGGAACTCGCCCCCGACTTCGTGCGGCTCTACCCGACCCTGGTCCTTTCCGGTACGATGCTGGCCCGCTGGTACCGGGACGGCCGCTACCGGCCCCTGGAACTGGAAGAGGCCGTGGACCGGTGCGCCTGGGCCGCGGACCGCTTCGATAAGGCGGGCATTGCCATCGCCCGCATGGGCCTGCATCCCGATCCCGCCCTGGACGCCCCCGGCGCGGTGCTTTCCGGCCCCCGCCATCCGGCCTTCGGCCACCTGGTCCGCTCCCGCCAGTGGCGCCGCCGCGTGGACGCCGCCTTGGAACGGGCGGCGGCCCGTTGGAACGGTGGGAGCCAAGCCGGACAGGGGGATGCCGAACCGTCCCCGGCCTCGCTCGAGGTCCACGCGCCCCCCCGCCGGCTGAGCGAAGTCATGGGTCCGCTCCGGAGCAACGTGTCCCATTGGAAGGATCGCTGGGGATTCCGGCAGGTATGGGTGCAGGAAGCCGATGCCTTTCGGGTCCGCTTCCAGTGAGGCCTTCTCCCCCTTTACTTGCTTCCGCCGATTGTTCTAATCTACAGAAAAAGCCTTTCCTTTCCTGCGGTTGCTGAATCCGACGAGACGCCGTTCGCTTTCACCGCCGAACCTCTGTGGGCATCGGGCATGAGTCATCCGCGTCCAAGCGCGGTTTTCTTTCACAGGAACCCGAGGACCGAAAGGAGGTTGCCATGACGGGGATCAGACGGTTTGTGTGGGTCGGAGTCGTGACGGTCGGGATGGTCCTGGTTGCCGTGGGGGGAGTCGCCTCGGCGGGCGACTGGGGCCCGGGACCGTGGCCGGGACAGCTTCGGCTGGGCGGGTTCGGCGGCTTGGGGGGTGCGGAGCCCCGCGCGGAGGGGTTCGCCAACCTGTTCGTACCCTTCTGGGGGGATTCCCGGGCGCTGGCATTCCTGGACGCCACGGGCCGCATGGACGACGACGATGCGGAGACGGTGAGCGTGGGCGTGGGATTTCGGCTGATGCACCGAACGGATTGGATCCTGGGGGCCAACGCCTACTACGACCATGACTGGACCCGGTTCGGAAACGATTTCGAACGCATGGGTTTGGGCGTGGAGGTCCTGGGCCGGTGGGTGGAAGCCCGGGCCAACGGCTACCTGGCGGTGGGGGACGAGAAGGAGAGGGTTCCCGAGCGGGACTTCGTGAGGTCGGCCAACGGCGCGACGGTCACCTACCGGGCCTATGAGGAGGCCCTGGAAGGGCTCGACGCGGAGGTGGGCGTGCTGGTGCCGGTGGTGAGCGACCGGGTGGAGACGCGGGTTTTTGCCGGGGGCTACTGGTTCGATTCGGACGTGGGGGACAACCTGGAAGGATTCCGGGGCAGGCTGGAGGTTCGTCCCAACGCGTACGTGTGCATCAGCCTGGAAGTGCTGGACGATGACGACCGGGGGACGGACACCTTCGTCGGCGGCTGGATCAACATCCCCCTTTCCGCCGAGGGAGTGAAGGACGCCTTGGCGTCCCTGGGTTCGATCTTTCGTTTTTCGGCGGGCCCGCGCACCATGGCCCAGCGCATGGTCCAGCGGGTCGTCCGGGATCCCCGGGTCTTCCAGCCCCTCCGGTATGAGAAGCGGACGGCGGCGTCCCCCGAAGGCCCTTCCGAACGCGTTGAAAGTCCTGTGAACGGCGGCGAAAGTTTGCCTCTTTAAGAGGGAGACGGGGAGGGCGCGGAGACCTGATACACGATCATCCAATGCCTCGCTGAGAACCATCGGGTCGCTGCGGGGCTCCGGCCCCGCGGCTACCCGGGTCGCCTAGTCCTTGGATCGGATGCGGTCTTCGCGTCCCCTGCCCAGGAGGGTCTCCACGATATAGCGCAAGTAATCGGCGGGCGTCAGGGTTTCAATCAGGCGCCGATCGGTTTCGGCCAGGAGTTCCGGCGTGGACATGTCGATGCCTTTAACTTGGGCGAGGCCCGTGATGCCGGGCCGGGCCCGGTGGACCCCGAGTTTTTCTCTCGCCTCGATGAGCTCCCTCTGAGAGTAAAGGCAGGGGCGCGGTCCCACCAGGCTCATGTCTCCTTTCAGCACGTTGAAGAGCTGCGGCAGTTCGTCCAGCTTGGTGCGCCTGAGCCGGCGCCCCAAGGGCGTGACGTGAGCCGGATCCGCCATGTGCGTGGCCACGGAAGGGGTTTCGGGCTTCATGGTCCGGAATTTGACCAGGGTGAAGGGTTGTCCGTGGCGCCCCACGCGGACCTGGCGGAAAAGAGGGGAATGGCCGTCCCGGTTGTTGAGCGCGCAGATCACGGCCATGAGAGGCGCCGCCGCCGCGAGTCCCAGTGCCGAAAAAAGCACATCGGACACGCGGATCCAGCGGGAATTCGGGGGCTGCTCTGCGCGCGGGTCCATTCTCTGCGGACGGCGGCGGGTATACGCGGCGGCCGCCTTCTGTTGGGCCGTGCGCCGGAGCGCCTCGTCCACGCCCACGGGCGGCACCCAACCCAATAGGCGCCGGGCCTTGAAAATATCCAGCTGAAAGGAACCCAGGAGACGGCGGACCATGTCCTGTCTTCCCAGGAGCTGGGCGGTTGTCTCCAGGAGCGGCGCGGGAACGGGGAGCAGCCTTGGGGAGCGGCGTCCCATGGCAAGCGCCAGGCGGCGCAGCAGCTCGGCCGTCGAGAGATCTTCTCCGTCCGAGACCAAGAAGGCATGTCCCGCGGCGGCCGGATGCTCTACGCAGGTTTCAATCAGATCCACCAAATTGTCCAGGGCCGCCAGGCTTCGGCGGTTGTCGCGAACCGCCCCCAGGGGCAGGGGGATGCCGCGTCTCATCCATCCCATGAGCCGCGCGAAGTTTCCCTTCACTCCCGGTCCGTAAACCAGGGGCGGGCGAATGACGACCAGCTCCATTCCCGTTTCCCGGGAGATTTCCTCCAAGGCTCTTTCCGCATCCCATTTGGAACGGGCGTAGGCGTCCTCGGGTGCCGCGGGATCATCTTCGCGAAACGGGCGGCCGGGTCTGGACGTCTCCCCATGGACCTTGGCCGAACTGATGAAGATGAACCGGCGCACGCCCGCCTCGGCGGCCCATCGGGCCAGGCGGACCGTTGCTACCGTGTTGGTGAGGTGAAAGGATCCCTCGTTGTTCTCCCGCCCGCGGGGCGGCGCGTCGACCCGGGCGGCGAGATGGATGCACACGTCCGGTTTCCAGGGGGGTAACGGATTGCTCCGGAGATGGAGGAAGTCACCGGTCTGCAATGGAACCACATCCTCCGGCAACCCGTGGGGTGTGGACCGGCCCATCGCGATGACCTGCAGGCCCTCCCGCCCCGCCAGCCGGCGCACCAGCGCGCTGCCGATGAAGCCGCTCGCTCCCGTGACCAGAATTCGCATGACCGTCTCAGCTCATCTTGCGGAACGTGTTAGCGTGTGCCGGGTCAAAACCGAAACACCGCTCCCGAGGGGCTTCTAGAAGTTCAGATGTTCAAGTTCTCCACGGGCCGCGCGGTCCATGTCGGCCTTCACCATCATCTCCACCAGCTCTTCGAAGGTCACCTTGGGGGTCCATCCCAGTTTCGTTCTTGCCTTGGTGGAATCGCCCAGCAAGTAATCCACTTCGGCGGGCCTGTAGAACGCCGGGTTCACCCGAACGATCACGGCCCCCGTCTTCCTGTCGATGCCCTTGGTATCCGCCCCTTCGCCTTCCCAGGCGATCTGGAACCCCAGCTGGGCCGCAGCGGTCTCCACGAACTCGCGGACCGACCGGCTTTCTCCTGTGGCCAGCACGTAGTCGTCGGCTGTGGGCTGCTGGAGCATCAGCCACATGCCTTCCACGTAATCGCCCGCGAAGCCCCAATCCCTCTTGGCGTCCAGGTTTCCCAGTTCCAGCACCTCCTGCTGGCCGTGTTTGATCTTGGCAAGACTTGCCGTAATCTTACGGGTGACGAACTCCCGGCCTCTCAGGGGGGATTCGTGGTTGAAGAGGATTCCGGAGGAGGCGTGCATGCCGTGGGCTTCCCGGTAGTTTACCGTGATCCAGTGGCCGTAGAGTTTGGCCACCGCATAAGGGCTGCGCGGGTAGAAAGGGGTCTTCTCGTTCTGGGGCACTTCCTGCACCTTGCCGAACATCTCGGATGTCGAAGCCTGGTAGAACCTGGCCTCCGGTCGGATGGTCCGCACCGATTCCAGCAGGTAGGCGACCCCGACCGCGTTCACGTTGGTGGTGTAGATCAGCTGGTCGAAAGAGATCCCCACAAAGCTCTGGGCCGCCAGGTTGTAGATCTCATCCGGCGCGATCTCCTGGATAGTCCGCATGATGTTGGTGAGCTCCAGGAGATCCATGGGCACCAGCTTCACCTTGCCATCCAGTTGCAGGTCGTGGAGTCGCCACAGGTTGACCGAGGCGCTGCGCCGGTAGGCCCCGTAAACTTCGTAGTCCTTTTCCAGTAGAAATTTCGCCAGGTACGCTGCATCTTGGCCTGTGATTCCGGTAATGAAAGCACGCTTTGGCATCGATTTTTCTCCCTATATTGATGAAACGAGGATGAAGAATACGTTGATTCATTGCCGTGCAATGTCCATCTTCATTGCGCGAGTAGAAACGTGGCGGATTTACGGTGGCGCAGTCGGAACCGCTTTCCTCGCTCCTGGGCGCGGGGTCTCGGCCCTGCCTGCATCCCCGAGGCTTTCGGGTCAAAAGGCAGCTTGTGGTGGTGGTATTATAGGGGTCTGAAGGTATGGATATCCTTTTAAAACCTTTCGGGTAGCCGAATTAAGTGCCTAAGAAGTAGATTGGCCTGTAGTAGAAGACCTTAATCCGTGAGTGTGATTTTAACCAAACAAATATCAGACCTTATCTAGGGTTTTGAATTTACACGTGTTTTGTGCTATAGAGTCTCCTGTCAACCTTTCACTTGGCAGGTGCTCGCATGAAGAAAATTGTGATCGAACAGTCTTCGAAAGCCTTCTACAGCAGCCACTCGGGTTTGGCTCTGGTAGGGAACCTGATCAACGGCTATACAAGCCTGTGCGAACGGTTGGAAAAGGAAGTTCCCGGGCAGCCGAGGGTTTCGCACGGGGATGTGGTGAAGACCTATCTCGGTCTCCTGTGCCTGGGCAAAAGTGATTTTGAAGCCGCACAGGGAGTCG
>NZ_FQVB01000008.1 GCF_900129305.1 Desulfacinum infernum DSM 9756
GACGAACTGGGATATCTGCCCATGAGCCGGCAGGCACGCTACAACCTCTTTCAGCTGGTCAACGCCCTTTACGAATACCGTTCCGTGATCATCACCACCAACAAGGAGTTTACCGCCTGGGGCGAGTTCTTCCATGACGACAACGTCGTTGTGCCCATCGTGGACCGCCTCATTCACCATTCACACATCTTCATCATGGGAGGGGAAAGCTATCGACTGAGACAGAAACGACAAGGCTGATTTTTTTGTCCCAAGTGGGTCAAAATTGTTGTCCAAAAAAGGGTCAAAATAACTGGCCATTGACAACAAAAAAACCGCTACCTGCTCATTACGGGAAAATTCCCTCCCCGAAAGGGTGGATCCAACACCACTTTCGAAGAAGTCCATAAAAGGATCGGCTACCCTTGGAAAGGGTGCCGTTTCTCGACGGGCTTGGTGTAAACGTAATGCATGTGATGGTGGGAAGCGGGGCCGGACGAGGCCTCCCTTCGCGAGAAGGCGGTTCGATGCGGCGTAGCCGACGGGATCCGCCTCTTGGGATCCATGTCCATGGGTAAGGCCGTGATCACCAGCCGTTCCCAGGGTATTGTCGATGATTATCTGCACGGGCTGACGGCAATGGAAGTTCCCGCGGGGGCCTGGAAGGCGATGAGGGGAGCATCATGAGGCTGTGACATGACCCCGGAAAATTGCTGTGGCTGGGGTGAAACGCAAGACAAATGGTACTGCCCGGTGATATTCGCATGCCCTATAAAAAGGGGCAGGATCTCTGTGTCTTTCCTGCAGGCAGTCGAGGCGGACAATCAGACTTGGAGGATATCATCATATGGATAGGGATCGACTCGTCCAGGAAATGCATACCTATAATTGGATGCATACCATCGACTTGGGAAATGGCGTCGTAACGCCCGGGAAATGGCCCGTAAACCAGCGAATCCTGAAAGCATTCCAAGAAATAGATTTTTCAGGGAAGAAGGTTCTGGACGTGGGAACATGCAATGGGCTTTGGTCCTTTGAGGCGGAGAAAAGAGGTGCGGCGGATGTCTATTCCATCGATTATTTGACCCACGTGAATTATTGGTGCAGCCCGGCGTTCAAGTTTGCCCATAAAGTCCTGGGGTCCAGGGCTCAATATTATCCTGACCTCAATGTATATGACGTCGAGCAACTTGGCATCAATGACTTTGATGTCGTAATATTCTGCGGAGTGTATTATCACTTGAAAAATCCCTTGCTGGCCTTGTCGAAGCTAAGGAAAGTAATGAAGACGGGGGGCATGATTATTGTCGAAGGGTCTATATACTCTGACGATAAAGATTGTTACGCCACCTACCATTATAAAAATATTCTGAATCATGACAAAAGCAACTGGTGGGTCCCGTCTCATCGGTGCTTGAGAGAGTGGGTGGAATCTTCGTTCTTTGACATCAGGAAAGAGTGGGTGCCTGAGATAAATAACAGTTTCGTGATGCGTATCAAAGATATGATGAAGCGTATTATGGGTAAATATGACAGGCGGGTGGATAGGATAGTCATGATCGCTGAGGCTGTTCGTCGGCATGACGAAATGTACAGATCGCCTGACCCCGATCTGCTGGAATTTTTTCCTGAGGAGAGCTAGGTTGGATGATAGATGTGGAGCCTGAAACCATATTAAGTAAGATATAAATCGGCCTCCAGGGATTAGAGTAGTCCGTGCGTTAGAAGTTAGATTGAGAAATTGACAATTCCCAAAGGGCCATATAAGGATCAAGCCTCATTGGAAAATAAAAGAAAGCGTTACCTTGTCATTACGGAAAAATTCCCTCCCCGAAAGGGTGGATCCAACACCACTTTCGAAGAAGTCTATAAAAGGATCGGCGACAAGGGAACCCACATTGTGACGACCGACCAACCCGGGGCCGCGGACTTTGATAAGAAAAGCCCCAATACGGTGCATCGGCTACCCTTGGAAAGGGTGCCGTGGCTTCGGCCTGAGTCCCTACTGATTTATGCGAGGTTGCTCCGAAAGTCCCTGTCACTTGCGTGGACTCACATCTTTGACGAGGTCCACTGTGGCCGGGTGCTTTCTGAGGGGTTTGTGGGATGGATCGTCTCGCGGATGCGGCGCCTCCCTCTCCTGATCTATGCCCACGGGGAAGAGATCACCACTTGGCGCACCCCCGCCAAATACCGGCTCATGCGGTTTGTCTTCCGCAAGGCGGATGCCCTCTTGGCAAATAGCCGGTTCACGGCTCGCCTTCTTCAAGACCTGGGAGTCGACAAACATAAGATTCATGTGGTCTATCCCGGAGTGGACCTGGACTTTTTTCGTCCCTGCGCCGACAAGGCGAAGGTCCGACAAGGGATGGGGATTGACAACGGACAGGCGATCATCCTTTCCGTGGGGCGCCTCACCCGAAGGAAGGGATTTCATCAGGTGATCCAGGCCCTACCGATTCTCAAGGATCTCGGTGTGAACGCAACTCATGTGGTGGCAGGAATCGGTCCGGACGAGGCGTTCCTTCGTGAGACGGCGGTTCGGTGCGGCGTAGCCGACCGGGTTCGCTTGTTGGGGCCCGTGCCCGACGAGGAACTCCTTTTCTGGTACCAGGCGGCGGACGTCTTCGCCATGCCCAACTATGATGTGGGAAACGACACGGAAGGCTTCGGCAAGGTTTACGTGGAGGCGTCGGCGTGCAAGACGCCCCCCATCGCGGGCCTGACCGGAGGAACGGGTGATGCCGTGATCCACGAGGTGACGGGGTTTCGGGTGGACGGTTCCTCCGTTTCGGCCGTTGCGGAAGCGCTCCATCGGCTGCTCACCGACACCGAGTTGAACCGGCAGCTGGCCGAACAAGGCTATGAAAGGGCACATCGGGAATTCTCCTGGGATGTTTCGGCACAAAGGACGGCGGACATTCTGGGCAAGGGGAAAAAGACATGAGCGCACAGGTCGGCCCCCCGCTGTGGATGCGGGTAATCAACAAAGTACGCCGCCTCATCGAAGGCCCGCCGGTCCGGGAAAAGACCGTGGTGAAGGTCGTGGATCCTTCCGCACGAAAGCGTTGCCCGCCGAGCTTCTTGATCGGGGTCTACCGCTCAGGGACCACCCTCCTTCGTTATGTTCTGGACAGCCACAGTCGGATCGCCGTGCCGCCCGAGACCAATTTCCTCAACAGTCTGGCCGAAATGTGGGGTTCCGACTGGATGCGCAAGGGACTCCGTGGCGTGGGCGTGGATGAGGAGGGCCTGTTGGAGCGTCTTCGCGACTTCGCCTGGACCATCTACGATGACTACGCTCTGGCCAAGGGCAAGGCCCGCTGGGTGGACAAGACCCCCTCGTATGTGGACATCCTCGATTTCATCGACCTGCTCTTCGGGGCCCAATGCCGCTACATCATGCTCTACCGCCACGGCCTGGACGTGGCTCAATCCATGGCGGCCGTTCACGCCAACGACGGCCTGGGGGGACCGGCCAGGCGCTATGCGGAAGAGTTCACCCGTTCGCCCCGCCTGGCCTTCACTCACTATTGGAAGGATCAATGCGGGAAGATGATCGACTTTGAGCGGCGTCATCCGGATCGCTGCCACCGGATTCGATACGAGGACTACGCGGAAGACCCCGACCGATACCTTCCGCCCGTCTTTGAGTTCCTGGGCGAGGCTTGGGAACCTGGCGTGCTGGCCTATCACAAAAGGCCCCATGACTTCGGCCTGCAGGATCACAAGATTGAAACAGCGCGCGGGTTCAAGCCCAAGACGAAGACCTACCGGCATTGGGACCGGGAGGAGATCTCGGAAGCGACTCGGATCGCGGCTCCGGTTCTGGAACAGCTGGGATATCCCGTGCCATGAAAAGAATGCGCCGGGAAATCCGTCTCTTCCTGATGATCGGCTGTGTGTTGGCGCTCTCCCGTAGCGCTGGGGCCGGGGGGAAAAATGTCGCGGCGGGCCGTCTCACGTGCTTCGAGAGGGGAATCCCCGTGGCCCGCGAAAGCCGCCTGGGATTCCGGCCGGTGGACGCCAGGGTGATGCGCTGGGCGGCCGGAGACGATGTGGACGGAACGGGACGGGCCGTTGTGGAGCTCACGCCCGAGCACCGCTCCGTCTTCTTCCAGGCGGGGATTCGAAGGCTTTATCTTTTGAGCGGGTCCGGGCGTTACGTTCCCGGGGGCGCCGACGTACTTCGGTTTTGGGTTCGGATTCCTTCCGGTTCCCCCCTTCTTTCAAAAACCGGGGAGAGAACGTTCGGAGTGTGGACCTACCACTGGAAGCCGGGCGATGAGCACGTGGGGGGACCGAGCAATCGGGGGCTGGCCACCGATTCCATGATGCACGGTTATGCGGAATTTTCCTTCCGGCCGGAGTGCTCCGGGCGATGGATCCGGGTTCAACTTTCCGAGAAGGCCTTCCAGAAGCAGCGCGATTACTACCACTGGTACGCCGCCTCGGGCGTGACCGCTCCCTACGACTTCTGGGCCACCCTACGCCAGGTTCAGTTCGTCAGTCTGGGAGATGGGGATGCGGAACGGGCGGATTGGGAGCTGGACTGCCTGGGCCTGGAGCGCCGACCGCGGCTGGTGGAGGTGGACCCATCCTTCCACCGGGCCGTGGCGCCGCCGGGCGGCGAAATCCGCGTGCCCGTCCGGATCACCAACCCCACTTCAAGGGACCGCTCCTACCGCTATTTCATATCCAGCGCCCTGGGGGCCGACCGGGAGACCCTTTACCAGATGGTGTGGAGGACCGACAGCCTGGTGCCCGCCCGGCTGGCCCAAAGAGCCGTGAAAGCCGGCGGGGGAGTCGGTGCCGTACGTCTCCATGACGCCTTCCTGCGCCCGGTGGGATACAAGGAAATTTCCGTTCGTGCGGGCGAAAGCTGGAAAGGCTACGTGGTGCACCGGATGCATCCCGGCATGCGAACGGGCGCGAAGAAAATTTCCTTTTCCGGGAAAAACTTTTCCGCAAGGCGGGACACCCTCATGACCACCCTTATTTTCTGGGATCCCCATGAGCCGATGAGTGGGGATGAAGCATGCCTTATCAACCCCGGAAGCAACGCCGACGAACCCGGACACCGAGCCCCTCCCGGCTTTCCGCGCCAAGAGCCGCCTCCTCCGGGATGGCGGAGCCGTGACGTGCCCCTCCACCAGCCCGGCGGAACCTTCGTTTCCATGATCCGTCTCGGGGAGGCCGCGTGAAGAGTCCGCTGAAGGCGAAAGAGATGAGGATACTCACGCTGTCTTCCGTCTATCCCAACCCTGCGCAGCCCTCCCTGGGCCTGTTCGTCCGCGAGCGGATGCGCCGCGTCTCAGAGCGGGGGGAAGACGTGAGAGTCGTGGCCCCCGTTCCCTACTTTCCGGCGGATCCCCTCATCCGGTCCGTCAGGAGGGGCTATCGCCCGGCGATCCCCGGCCGCGTGAGCCCGGAAAACGGTGCCGTGCTCCACCCCCCTTTCCTTTGCCCCCCGGGGGTGCTGAAAGGCCTGGACGGCTGCCTGTACGCCCTGTCGCTTCTGCCTGTTTTGCACAAGCTCCGCCGCCGGTTTCCCTTCCAGCTCATCGACGCCCACTTCACCTACCCGGACGGGGTGGCCGCGAGCTTACTGGCCCGCCGCTTTCGGGTTCCCTTCACCATCACCCTTCGGGGAACCGAGGTGCCCCATGCGCGGGAAGGATCCAAGAAGACTCAGATGATGCGCGCCTTTCGGCGGGCGGACGCCCTCATCGCCGTGAGCCGCTCCCTGGGGGAGCTGGCCGTGGAGCTGGGGGCGCACCCGGCCAAGGTCCATGTGATCCCCAACGGCGTGGACACGCGCCGGTTCCGTCCCATGCAAAGAGGAGAAGCCCGCCGGGCGTTGGGGCTTCCCGCAGGGGCGCCGGTGATCCTCACCGTGGGGGCGCTGGTGAGGAGGAAGGGCATCCACCGGGTGCTGGAGGTCATGCCTCGCCTTTGTCGCCGCCATCCCGATCTGGTCTACGTGGTGGTGGGCGGAGGCTCCGTGGAAGGGGACATGAGCGCGGAACTCATCAAAATGATCCGGGAAAGGAACCTGGGGGACCGCGTCCGGATGGAGGGGCCCCGGCCCCCTGAAATGCTTCCTGCCTACTATTCGGCGGCGGATCTCTTCGTTCTTCCCACCACCAACGAAGGATGGGCCAACGTGCTTGTGGAAAGCCTGGCCTGCGGCACCCCTGTCGTCACCACCGACGTGGGGGGAAACCGCGAGGTGATGTGCCGGGACACCCTGGGGATCCTCATACCGGCCGGGGACCCGGGGGCGCTTGAGGAGGCCCTGCTGTCGGGCCTTTCCCGCCCATGGGACCGAACGGCCATCGCCGCCCATGCGGCCCGCCGCGACTGGTCGCAGGTGGCCGACGAGGTGATCCGGATCTTCCGAAAGATTCTGCACGCGAACGAAACCCCGGGGACAAGGAAAGGATCGATGGGCTGATGTGCGGTATCGCCGGCATTTTGCATCGCGACGGATCTCCCCCGGACCCGGATCGACTGGTCCGCATGACACGCACGCTGACCCATCGCGGTCCCGACGACGAGGGCTACTACGTCCACGGGCGTCTCTGGAGTCCCGAACCCGGCCGCCATGCCTCCCTAGCCGAAACGCAAGGTCCCGCGCCTCTCCCCCCCGCCGATGACGCCCCCCCAGCCTCACGACTTCACGACTTCACGACTTCACGATTTCACGATTCCCCACTCCCCACTCCCCACTCCCTACTCTCCACTCCCCACTCCCCACTCCCCCCCATCGCCCTGGGCCACCGCCGTCTTTCCATCATCGATCTCCATGCAGGCCGCCAGCCTCTCACCAACGAGGACGGCACGGTCTGGGTCGTCTTCAACGGCGAGATCTACAACTTCCAGGAGCTGCGCGCTGAACTCATGGGGCGGGGCCATGTGTTCCGAACCCGCACGGACACCGAGGTGATCGTTCATGCCTACGAGGAATGGGGAACGGGCGCGGTGCAGCGTTTTCGGGGCATGTTCGCCATCGCCCTCTGGGACGGCCGGAAAAGCCGCCTGTGGCTGGTGCGGGACCGGCTGGGCAAGAAGCCTCTCTACTATGCGGACCTGGGCGGAAGGCTCTACTTCGCGTCGGAAATCAAGGCGATCTTGGCGGCGCTGGGGACGACCCCCGAGGTGGACGAGACGGCCCTTTGCGACTATCTGTCGCTCCAGTACATTCCGGCGCCCAAGACCATCTACCGGGACATACGGAAACTGCCCCCGGGCCACGAGGCGGTGGTGTCCGCTTCGGGCCTGACCGTTCGGTCCTACTGGGACCTCTCGTTCGAACCGACCGTTCAGGCGCGCAGCCAAGAGGATCTGGCAGACGCCCTCTACGGCCTCTTGCAGGAAGCGGTCCGCCTGCGCCTCATCAGCGATGTGCCCCTGGGGGCCTTTCTTTCCGGCGGAGTGGACTCTTCGGCCGTAGTGGCGCTCATGGCGGCCGCGTCCTCGGAGCCTGTCACCACCAACACCATCGCCTTCGATGTGGACGACTACGATGAGGCTCCCTTCGCGCGCCGGGTCGCCCGGCTTTTCCGCACCGATCACCATGAATTCCGGGTGACCCCGGAATGCCTGCCCGTCATCGACACCCTGGCCTGGCACTACGACGAACCCTTTGCCGACCCGTCGGCGGTCCCCACCTACTATGTGTCCAAGATGGCGCGTCGGGTGGTGACGGTGGCCCTTTCCGGCGACGGGGGAGACGAGAACTTCGCCGGATACAGCCGCTATCGATTCGATGTGGCGGAGGACCGAGCCCGGCGCTTCGTTCCCCGGATCCTACGCCGGGGGATCCTGGAGCCCCTGGCCGGCCTGTTTCCCAGAAGGCCCGATGTGCCGCGCTTCCTTCGGGCCGGGACGGTGCTTGCCAACGTGGCCAGGGATCCGGCGGACGCCTATTTCGCCTCCATGTCCGGGATGCCGGAAGAAGACAAGAACCGGCTTCTGAACGGCGACTGCCGCAAGGCGCTGAACGGCTACCGAACGGTGGACCTCTTTCGGGATCTCTACCGGAAGGCCCCGGCTCGGGACCATCTCTCCCGGCTTCAGTACATCGACTTCAAGACCTACCTGTGCGAAGACATCCTGACCAAGGTGGACCGGGCGAGCATGGCCGTGTCGCTGGAAGTCCGGTGTCCCATCTTGGATCATGTGTTTGTGGAATTCGCGGCGGGACTTCCTTGGCGCCTCAAGCTCAACGGCTTGCAGGGAAAGCACATCTTCCGGAAGGCTCTTCGGCGTTGCGTGCCGCCCGAGGTGCTGGATCGGAAGAAGAAGGGCTTTGCCGTGCCCGTGGGGGCGTGGTTCCGGGGGGAACTGAAGGAACATGCCCGGAGCCTGGTGGTGGAAGGGGAGGGGACCCGGCGGTTCCTGGATTCAGGGGTCGCGGCCGCCATGTGGGACGAGCACCAGGAAAACCGAAGAGATCGCAGCATGGAACTCTGGACCATCCTGATGCTCAACGCCTGGGCGAATCGGTTTCTGGCATCGCCGACATAGAACATCATGGAGAGGATGCGATGATCATTTCACACACGCATAAATTCATTTTTATAAAGTCCCTTAAGACTGCGGGTACCAGCGTGGAGGCTGCTCTCTCTCAACACTGCCAAGACCCGGACGTCGTGACTCCTTTGGGCGACTATAAATTCAATCGCGATGAGCAGGGGCGCTGGATCCATAAGTCTATGAATGCGGAAGGTTTCTGGCAACATGACCATGCCGTCTCAATCAGAAAGAAAGTCGGAGATTCAGTCTGGAAAGAATATTTTAAGTTTACGATAGTGAGAAACCCTTGGGATAGAGTTGTCTCGCTCTATTTCTGGCACTCCAGAAACAAACCGGAATTTAAACCACAAAGAAAAATTTATCACAAATTGGGCTGGCCATTCAACGAACTTCGAGAAATCCGCAAGGTATTTGATAAATTTGTCGAAGGAGAATGGGAGACTAATGATAAATTCTATCTTATTGACGGAGATCTATGTGTAGATTTTGCGGTTCGCTACGAAAATCTATCGGATGATTTGAACAAGGTGTGCCAAATCATCGGGTTGCCTCCACTGGAATTGCCCTCACTGAAAAAAGGATTTCGGCCGGATAAACATCATTATTCTGAGTATTACACCGAAAAGAGCAAGAAGATAGTGGCCGACCGCCACGCAAACGACATCAAGTTCTTTGGTTACGTGTTCGATGAGAGCTGAATCAGGGGCTAGGTTGAAGAGAATGGCTGGAAAACTTCCCGTCGGGCTGACATCATTGGGCGGATTAGGCGACACGCCCATCGAGCGGCGCTTGACACCATGGTGGGATGCGATCGATCCTGCCTACAAGAAAGCCTTTGCAGCGATTTTTTGTTGCAGCGTTCTAGCTTTTGGGTTTGAACTATTCAACTTGACCCTTCATCACGATGATCTCAATCATCTGATGGTGCAGAAACCACTTGTGGGCTACTACTTGGGCCGATTCGGTCATGCCTGGCTCTTTTACTACGTCCAAGGAGGCCGTTTCGTGCCCCTTCTCGACACGGTGGTGGGCACGTCCCTCATGGGGTTGTATGGTTTAGTGGTCGGGCATTTTTGGGGAGCGCGCAAAACCCTGGACCTTGCGCTTATCGGTTGTATTCTGAGTGTATTCCCTTACATGGCCCATGTGTATCAATACAATTCGGTCATGATCGCCTACCCATTGGCTCATCTTCTGAGCGCTCTGGCCGTCATTCTTTCCGTGAGAAAGCCGGTATTGTCGGTGCCGGCTGCCGCCTTCTTGTATATTCTTGCATTTTCCATTTATCAATCGGTACTAGCCAACGCCGTGACGATATTTTTGCTTTGGATTGTAATCAAGGTTCTTTTCTTCGATGGAGACCGCAGGACATTCCTATGTGATCTCGTCCGGCCGTGTGTCACCGCCATTCTGTCTCTGTTGGTGGGAGGAAGCCTTTACGCTCTGATTATATTTTTCATGAATATTCCATTCGACGCATCGCAGGGAGCGGATAGGGCTTTCAGCCTCACCTATCGCCTCCAGCATCCTGAGGAGATGCTGGCAGCAATGAAGAGCGTTTTCCAAGGAACCCGGGCCTTCTTCATGTGGCCGGAAAATTACTTTCCCAACGTTGTCAAGAGAATCCAGCTACTCCTTATTCTGTTGGCGGTATATGGATGCGGCCGATTGGTTGTTAAGCGGCCGGAAAAGGCCTTGGCACTGGCCTTGTTCTTCACGGCCTGCTTCACTCCGAGAACGTTGCAGATACTTCACCCCCGGGCCAATTACCATGTTCTGACGCTCACGGCATACGCCTTGGTCGTGGCGGGGGCCTTTTGGATCGTGAGTTGTTCCTGGCGGCGACCTCTGGCTCGGAACGTGGCAGTCCTTCTTTCAATAATCCTTGTCTTGGGCTATGCTGCGCAATGCAATTGGATCTCGACCGTCAATTATCTGAACACCCTTTCCCATTATTCCACCTTGACACAGGTCCTGGCTCGCCTGAGATCCCTGCCCGACACCCAATGGGACGGCAAGACAGTGGCCGTGGTGGGAAGTTACAATATGCCTTCAACGTTCCCATTCAAGCCGGCCACGGGTGTTGCCACGGAGTTCATGGACGCGAGGCACATGAGGCAATTGGCTTCCTTGATGCGTGATGAGGCTGTATTCATTCAGGCGGATTCTTCCATGCCCCAGGTCCTATCCTATGCCTCCAGTCACCCGCCGTGGCCGAAGCCGGGGAGTGTGGGCGTTGTCAACGGCATGGGGGTGGTTGTCTTTTCAAAAGATTGAACGGGAATCTTATCGTGAACATTCGACTTTAGGCCGGGAATATAAAAAAATGTTCGTTCCGTCGCCAAAGGTTCTTGTCCCTATCGCCATTGTCGCTACGGCACTGGCTCAAGTGCTACTAAAGAAGTCTTCATACTATGAAGTAAGAAGCTTCACATGGTTTGTATACATGGGGGCCAGTGGCGCAGTGTATTGCTTTTCTTTTATTCTTTATTCTAGAATACTAAAATATTTTGCTCTCAATAAAATTTATCCCGTGATGACGATCGCTCAGATCATGATCGTTTCGTTGGTGGGGCTTCTCATCGGTGAAGCCATGGGCGGCAGGCATGTACTCGGGCTAGCGTGCGGGATGGTTGCCATCTACCTCATTCTTTCCTGATAGTCTGTTTATCTGACACGCGACCTCGTTCCGTCCGTGTGCGCGGCCTATGGGGGCGAATAATCATTCGCCCCTATCAAGGGTCTGCTTGCCAAAGGTGCGTTTCATCTTTCATCGTCACGGGCCGCCCGTGATGGGGTTAATCTGGATCGAAGAGAGCGGGACCAGGATCCGATGAAATGCATCGTTGTGGGATCGGGGGTCAGCGGAGCGCATGCCGCGTTGACCTTGCTGGAGAGAGGATGCAACGTTGAGTTGTGGGATGTGGGACGGGAGGAACCTCCTTTCCCCCAAGACGGCGTCACCTTTCATGAACTCAAGGACATCGTGGAGGATCCTGTTTCCTACTTTCTTGGTGAATGTCTGGAGGGGATTATTGAACCCAACGCTCCGGAGCTTTTGCGCTACCCCCCATCCCGCGATTTTCTGGTCTCTCGGTCCGATCCCTTGTGGTGCTTTCTAGACACGAACTTCGTGCCCTATGTTTCCTATGCCAAGGGTGGGCTTGCCAATGGATGGGGGGCCAACGTAATGGCCTTCGACGACGATGACCTGAGTTGCTGGCCTATTTCATTTGCGGATCTGGAGCCCGCCTATCGTAAGGCGTCCAAAAGGATTCCGGTGTCGGGCCCGAATGAGGACGACCTGTCACCTTATTGTCGCGGGGTCTCCCCTTCCCAGCCGCCTGTCAAATTGTCCACCGCCGATCAAAAACTCATGGTCGCCTACGCGCGAATAAGAAAGCAATTTCTTCGACGGGGAATCAGACTGGGCAGGGCGCGGCTTGCCGTTGTGACCGACCAAAGATTCGAGAACGCCTGTGATTATTGTGACCGGTGCCTCTGGGGGTGCCCGAAGAAGGCAATATACAATCCGGCCGTGACCACCCTGGCGGATTGTAGGAAACACTCCGGCTTTCGATATCTTCCCAACCGGTTTGTCCTTTCCCTCGAGACGGATGACAACAGGGCGACCTCCATCCGGTATATGGATACCCGGACGGGACAAATCTTGCGGGAGACCTGCCACATTGTGTTTCTGGCCGCAGGTGCTTTGGGTACAGGATCCATCTTCCTTAGAACCTTGAATCGAACACGCCCCGATCTCGGCCCGGAAACGGTCGGCCTACTGGACACAGCGGTCGTCAAGCTCCCCTACGTCTTGATAAGAAACATCGGAGCTGCGGCAGACGCTCGATCCTTTCAGTTCAATCGTCTGATCATGGGTCTTGAGAATCGGGTGGAGGGATGGCCCACCTATATGCATGGGGAGGTGCTTCACCTGACCAGTCTCCTGTATCACCCACTTATTGAAAGAATGCCTTTCGGGAGCCGAACATCCAAAAATATTTTTTTCTCCATAAAGGCGGCGTTGGGAGTGGTGACGCTCTTCTTCCCGGATAGGATAGAAAGAGGGAACCGTCTGGTTCTTGCCGAAACCTCCGAGCCCATGGGGAAGGTTTTACCGGCATACGAGGATATCAGCGCCAAGGAGCATCTCGTGAATCGAGTGGTTTCTCGGGTTCATTCTGCTCTGCGGCGGTTGGGATGTATCCCCCGCGGTGTCTTTCGGTCTCGCCCGGGCGCGGGCATTCATTACGCAGGTACCGTCCCCATGGGGGAAGGCCCCAAGTGTTGTGATTCGCAAGGTCGTTCCAACTTGTTTTCCAACGTCTATATCGCCGATGGAGCGGCCTTTCCGTCCCTGCCGAGCAAGTCCATGACGCTGTCCCTTGCGGCCCATGCCACTCGTGTGGCCATGAAGGCAGATCTTTAAGTCGTCCATGGAACATGGAGGAACCATCCCCATGTGGGTGCGAGAGAAGGACTACGAGGAGATTTGCGCTTATCTGGGAGTCACGCCCAATCCCGATCTCTACCGAAAGCTGGTGCGGTATGTGGCGGACCGATGTAATGTGGAACGGGAGCAACGGGGTTTCTCAGCTTATTTAAGTGATCTGCGCCTGTCAAGATCCCGACTGGTGCCATTGGATCTACTCACCCGATTCATTTTTCCGGATCACCCGCTGCGCCGGATCCTGAACGCTGTGATCGCCTTGCATGAATGTAATGATCTCGGATACCGGCAAATGGCCGCCGCGGGGCCCGGATGGTTCCCAATCCTGACACTCGTTCGAGAGGGAGGAAGATTCCTTCTTTCCCTGTTGATCACTATCCCTTGGTCTGCATGGCACTATTCGGTCTACAAGCTCGAAAAGGCATGGCAGTCCAAGGATACTCTTAGAGGTAAGAGGGTTCTCATTACAGGCGTCAACGGAGGGCTCGGAAAAGAGCTCCTCTTTCACTGCCTGCGACAGGGAGCCCATGTCATCGGAACCTTGAGAACCGAGGCGTCCCGGCAGGAACTTGAACGATGCCTCCCTGTGTCCGCTTCCGTCACACTGCTGCTTGCCGACTTGGCTAGGGCCGACGCGCTGGTTTCCGCTCTCGAGAGAGCAGGGATCCTCCCTGATGCTCTTGATGTGGCCATACTGTGCGCGGGGACCAAGTACGATGAAACATCGGTTCTCGATATGGGTAAGCTGAGAGAAACCTTTCAGGTCAATCTCTTCTCCGCAGTCGAATTTGCGGGCTGGTTTCTTGCTGATACCCAGCGGATTGCTCCAACGGTGCCCACGCAAGGTATAAATTCGTCTCCCGCAGACCGTTTTCGGCCCCGTAAAAGGTTGGTGCTGGTCTCGAGCATGGGGCGGTGGCACGGTATGCCCTGGACCGGTGGATACAATGCTTCCAAGGCGGGGTTGAGCATCTGGTCCGAAAGTCTCGAGCAGGAATTGGCGGGAACGGACGGTTCTCCCTTGGAAGTTCTCATCGTCGAGCCGGGGATCTTTGAATCACGGATGCCCGTGCGCGGCCTGGGCCGCCTCTTGTCCATTTCCAGTGATCGTGTGGCCAGGCACATCCTTCAGGCCCTCGCAAAGGGAAAACGAATCATAAGACCGCCGCTATGGTTTGCCTTGCTGACTTGGGCCATCTGCCTTGGGGGAAGAAGCCTGCGCTGTCGTTTTTTCCGGAAGGCGGTCCGGGGAAGAGGAGACGATGTCGGCCGCTGCGAAACCAGCCTATCTGATCATCAATGCCGATGACTACGGCTATTTTGATTGCGTCAGCCGGGGAATCATCTACGCGGCGACTCAAGGTATGGTCACGGCAACGGGTGTGATGGCCACCTCTCCCCGACTGAGCCAACAGTGGGCATGGCTCCGGGAATCCGCCGATGTGGACATCGGAATACACCTGAACCTGACATGGGGGAGCCCCTTGACGTTGGATATGAAAAAGAAGTTGCTCTGCCGGAACGGAAGGTTTCCGGGAAAACGACATATTGTCCAGTCGCTGCTCATTGGGAGGATCAAGAAAGAGGAGATAGAGAAAGAGTGGCGCGCCCAGATAGAGAAGTGCCTCTTGCTGGGGATGCCCCTCCGTTTCATAAATTCTCATGAGCATATCCACATGTTTCCTCCACTGTACCAACGAGTTGTGGCGTTGGCCAATGAGTATCAAATAAGTCATGTTCGTTTTGTTGCTTCTGACAAGTTTGTTTTGTCCTCCGGTTCAGTTCTTGCTCGCTCTGTTGCCTTGGACATCTGCAATCGGCTTAATCGAAAATTCATGTGCAAGGCTACGCCGCAAATGCTGGGACTGTCATCAAGTGGCAAGCTGGGACCGAGTTGCCTGGAAAGACTCACTTCCCATCTGCAACCATATGGAATCTACGAACTCATGTGCCATCCAGGCTTTTTCAATGCTTCGGAAATCCGTTGCGGCGTGCTTCGGCGTTATCACGACTGGGAAGGCGAATTGCGTCTTCTGACGTGCCGTAAAACACGAGAGCGGTTGCAGCGCAGGAATATTGAGATCGTCGGCTATCGACACTTGGATGCCCTGAAGAGTTGAATTTGCACAGCCTATGGACGACCTTTGCCAATCTTTCTCCGGGCATGGGGGAGAACTCAATGGACCTGGAACGGACCGATTTCGTGAGTGTGGTGGTGCCGGCCCATAATGAAGCCGAGGGGATTGTGGGTACCCTGAAGGAGATTGCACGTGTTCTCGCAAGCTGCGGGGTGAAGTGGGAAATCATTGTGGTGGATGACGGAAGCCGGGACGGGACGTTTGATCGGGTTCGGGACCTGGCCGCGAGGGAAGGCCGCATCAAGGCGCTTCGCTTCAGCAGGAACTTCGGTAAAGAGTCCGCAATACTAGCCGGTTTGCGCGTTGCCCGGGGTCAGGCGGTCATTACCATGGATGCAGATCTCCAGCATCCTCCCCGATTGATTCCCCTCATGCTGGAGGCGTGGCGGGAGGGCTCTCGTGTTGTGGATGGCGTCAAGAAGAATCGGGCCGGGGACGGAATAGCTGCGAGACTTCGAGCCAAGGCCTTCAACGCGGTGCTGTCCAAGATGGGGGGTATCAATATCCATGATTCATCGGACTTCAAACTGCTGGATCGAGTCGTTGTCGATGCCCTTGCGAATCAGGTGCCCGAAAGGCGAAGGTTCTATAGAGGACTGGCCGATTGGGTGGGATATTCCCACGCAAGCATTCCTTTCGATGTGGAACCCCGCGCGCAGGGAGTGGGGAAATGGTCCTTGCTGAAGCTGATTGAATTGGCCACCACGGCGACCGTCTCTTTTACCAGCGCTCCCCTCAGGATTGTCACCCTGCTCGGATTGTTGACCCTCGTCTTCGGTTTCAGTGTAGGGACTGAGGCCCTGATTGGCTGGTTCCGTGGCAGGGCCGTTTCCGGCTTTACCACCACCATCTCGACGCTGCTCATATTGGGAAGCTTTATTATGATCAGTCTTGGAATAATCGGAGAATATATCGCCAAGATTTATGATGAGATCAAGGCGCGACCTTACTATTTAGTGGAAGACAGTGTCGGTTTCAGTCCGGGCAAGTCTGAAGACTTTGTGCCCGCACAACCGAGAAATGCCGGTGCCAATTAAAGGGAAAGGCGTTTTCGTGCGAGGAGCCGAATGGGAGTGCGAGGCAGCGGGATGAATTTAGAAGCGCTTGGAAGACTACCAACGAAAGGCTTTGTATATATAACGCTCGCATTGCTCTTGCTTGCGTTTTCTTCCTTACTCCTCTACCAAAACAGGATCTCTGCAGAAGGAAACTTTAGCGAATGCCCTCTGCCGGCACAGGTGACCCAACGCCTTTTTGACATAGGCGTCGTGGACGCCAATGGTGACCAGTTCCTTGACATCTACACATCAAACCATCACTTCAGGCAAGTGCTCTGGATCTCGGACGGTAGGGGATTCTACAGGGACGTGGTTTCGGAATGGGGTCTCGACCAGGACAGAAACTTTCCTCTGGCCGAACTGGCCTATCGGAAGCCTGAATTTGATAAGAGCGGGGTTTACGTTTACTGGTATGGCACACAAATCGTCATCGTCCATAAACAAGGAAAGGACGTGGGGCGGTGGCATGGGCGGCTGGTTCTCTACGACCCTGTAAAGATCGTAGGCAACAAAGGATTTCAAGTCGCCATAAAAGGGAACTCATCCTACTGTGCTGAGAATATTGTCGAATTTTCCCCAAACGGCGATGGGAAAATGGTCTTGAGGCCCGGAGGACAAGGTCTCCCCCTCCATTTTTCCTTTTCCGGAGGCATCACAGCCGATCAGCTTTATGTAGGACAAGGCAAGGTCTCTCCCCCGACCACTCATTTTTCCTTGAGTATGCAAGACCGTCACGCGATGGCATGGGCGGATATCAACGGCGATGGCAGAATGGATATCTACATCAACCGCGGGGCTTTGAGCGGAACCCTCGTAGCATGCCCGGAACCTATAAGGAAAAAGATAAAGGATGAGTTCTTGGTTAGTCGACCCGAGGGTACATATGAAGATGTGGCTTCGATTGTCGGCTTCGAGAAAAAAGGGTGTTCCGGAAGACATGCCAACTGGGTAGATGTCAACGGAGATAATCGATTGGACTTGTTTGTCAACTGCTATGATCGAGACCATGTGGAAGGGGAATTCCCCAAACAACTTTATGTCCAGGATAAGGATGGTTATTTCCACGACGTCGCCGAAGAAATAGGGCTTGGCCTTCCAGAAAAACAGATCGGAAGCTACGTCTGGATCGATGCGGAAGACGATGGCGACGCTGACCTGGTCGCCTTTCAGGACGAAGGGATCTGCCTATATCGGAACCGCAATGGTAAATATGTAGCGGAATGGATACTGAAAAGGCCCTTGGGGTCGGCGGAGAGAATCGGTGCCAGTACGAGCAATCGTTGGTTTTTCGACGGAAAGATGACGGCCGCGGACTTCGATGCAGACGGGGACCTGGATATCTTTTCAGCATCCCGTCGCGGAAATGTGTTCCTGCGCAACGAGAAAGGCAATTTCGCTATAGTCGACGTTGCTGGAGTCGGGCTCCCGAGAACGAGCATGGCGGCAAACTGGGTCGATTATGACAACGACGGCAGGATGGACCTCTATGTTTTCCCCCAAGGGCTCTTCCAACAGGATGCCAGTGGTTCTTTTCATAAAACGGGAATCCTTGCGTTCGCGGAAAATGAAAAATACATGGCCGCCTTGGTGAACTGGTTCGACATGGACAATGATGGGCGGAGAGACGTGTTGCTGGCGCTTCACGAAAACCCCGATTACAGACCCTGGTGGATTTTATCGTCCAAGAGAATACATCCTGAGCAATGGAAACTCCTGCTGTATAAGAACCTGAGTGCCAATAATCATTGGCTTCAGATTGATCTTTCACAAGACCACGGAAATAGACATGGCATTGGCGCGGTGGTCACGATTTTCACCCCTGGAGGCTCTCAGATGCAGCAGGTGGGAACGAACGAAGGGTCGTTCTTTTCCCAGGGGCACTATAGACTCTACTTTGGTCTGGGTGAACACCCCAAGGCGGATCGGATTGAAATTCGATGGCCGGACGGATGGAAACAAGTGATGCACGATGTTCCCGTTGATACGATACTCGTTGTGGATAGAGATTCAGATTTTTCACATGGGTCCTAACACACTTAATTGACTATTACGTCCAGTTCTCGTGAGAGTCATGAAGCCGCGTATCGTGCACGTGCTGTCCTCGTTCCACACCGGAGGGATGGAACAGGTGGTGGCGTCCCTTGTGGGGCGGTTGAGAGGCTACGAACACGCGCTGGTGTGCATGAGCCGGGCGGGGGCCGCCGCAAACCTTCTGCCTCCGGGGACGCCGGTGGTGGAACTGGGAAAACCTCCCGGCAATCCCCCCCTTTTCCTCGTTCGCCTGGCTGCGGAACTTCGCCGGTGGCGCCCGGATCTTCTGTGCACGTACAACTGGGCGGGCATGGATGCCGTGGCGGCCGCCCGCCTGGGAGGCGTCGGCCCCGTGCTCCACAACGAGCACGGCTGGGTGATGGACGATCTGGACGGGCGAAACAAAAAGCGGCTGGTGGTGCGCCGCCTGCTGTCTTCCGGCATGGATGCCGTCGTGTGCGTGTCGAAGCAGATGGAGCACTGGCTTTCCCGGACCGTGCGCGTTCGGTGCCCCGTGGTTCAGATCTACAACGGGGTGGATACGGAGCTCTTTCGCCCCGGAGACGGTCCCGGAGTGCTGCGTCGGGAGCTGGGCCTCCCGGACGACTCCTTCCTGCTGGGCATCGTGGCCCGGCTGGACCCCATCAAGAACCATGTGAGCCTTTTCCGGGCGGTGTCGCTTCTTCGTCGCAGGCACCCCGACGTCCATCTCGTGGTGGTGGGCGACGGCCCCATGATGGAGGCCCTCAGGGCGCAGGCCGGGGACGGTATTCATTTCCTGGGCGAAAGAAAGGACGTTCCCGACATCCTGAGAAACCTGGATCTTTTCGTCCTGCCGTCCCTGATGGAGGGCATCTCCATGACCATCCTGGAAGCCATGGCTTGTGGGGTCCCGGTGGCGGCGCTCAGGGTGGGGGGGAATCCGGAGATCATCGAAGACGGCGTTACGGGTTGCCTGCTGGAGGATGGCGACCCCGAGCTGCTGGCGCGCGCCGTGGAAAGCTATCTGCGGCAGCCGGAAAAGGGGCGGGAGCAGGGCCGGCGCGGACGTCGGACCGTCCTGGAGCGCTTCAGCCTGGAGGCCATGACGGCCGCCTACGACGCCCTGTATCGATCCATGCTGGAAAAGGGAGGAGTCCTTGCCTCGAACTAACGGACAAAAAAAGCGACTGCTCGTCACGTTGCCGGGAGGCGGTTTCTTTTGGGAGACGGTGGCGCTTCTTTCCCGTTTCGACGATCGCTTCTGTTATCATTACCTCACCACGCGCCCTCTGCCGGAAACGCTTCGCGCCTTGGGCGTTCCCCAGGGAACCGAGCACCGGGTAAGCAGCCTGACCCAGCTGGGACGACCCCGGAAACGCCACGTGGGGGCGGACTTGCTGCGATCCCTCTGGGAAGTGGGTCGCGTGGTGCGGCGGGTGGATCCCGACGTGGTGATCGCCGTGGGCACCTCGCTGGCCATCCCGCTGTGCGTATGGGCGCGGGTTCTCGGCAGGAGGGCGCTCTTCGTGGAGAGCATCACCCGAGTCACGGTGCCGTCTCTCACGGGCAGAATCCTGGATCATCTCAAGCTGTGCGACGGCCTCTACGTCCAGTGGCCCGAAAGCAGGGCACTCTACAAAAGAGCTCAATTCGAAGGAAACATTCTATGATCTTCGTCACCGTCGGCACGACCCTTCCTTTCGACGATCTGATCCGTCATGTGGATCACCTGGTGGAAAGCGGCGCCCTCCGGGACCCGGTGGTGTGCCAGATCGGAACGGGGACGTACCGGCCCAGGCATTGCCGGTTCTTCGCCTTCCAACCCAGCCTGGATCCCTGGTACCGGCAGGCTTCCGTCGTGGTGGCCCACGGAGGAACGGGGACCGTTCTGGAGCTCCTCCGCATGCAGAAGCCCTTCGTGGCCGTGGCCAATCCGCTGGCGGTGGACGACCACCAGGTGCAGTTTCTCAACAAGTTGCAGTCAGTGGACAGCGTGCTGTGGTGCCGGGATCTGAGGGATCTGCCCGCCTACATCCGGGAAGCCCGGAGCTACCGGGCCCGGGGGCTTCCGTTCCACTCCCTGGCCCTTCACCTGATGGAGCGGATCGAAAAGGACGGAGACGGAAGGGCGGGGGAACCGCTGGGGAGGGTTCTTACGAATCGGTTCATGTCCCGGAACGGGAAGGGGAGAAGCGCATGAGAACACTGCAATGGATCCTGGTGGCCGTCCCTCTCGGGCTGCTCTATTATGAACCCCTGCGGAGTCTGGTCCATCAATGGTCTCAGGATCCCAACTATTCCCACGGCTTTCTCGTGCCCCTGGTGTCGGCCTACTACCTGTGGGAAAAACGGGAGACTCTCAAGGAAACGCCGATGACCGGGGCCCATCCCCTGGGCTATCTCCTGGTGGTCGGGTCCCTGGGCCTCTACATCCTGGGGCGGATGGGCGATGAGATGTTCACGGTGCGCCTGTCCCTTCTGGGGGTTCTTTCGGGAATCGCCCTGCTGCTGGGAGGGCGGGAATGGTTCGGGAAGCTGCGCTTTCCCATCTTCTATCTGCTCTTCATGATTCCGCTTCCCTACTTTCTCTACAACGAGATCGCCGTTCCCATGAAGCTCTTCGCCGCCAGGGTTTCCGCCGCCGCCCTCCATGCCATGAACTACACGCTCCTTCGGGAAGGCAACGTGCTGCATCTGCCGGGACTCACTCTGGAGGTGGCCGACGCCTGCAGCGGCATGCGCTCCCTCATTTCCGTGCTGGCCCTGGCGGGAGCCATCGGCTGGTTCTTTCACAAGAAGGCGGGGTATCGTGTGGTCTTGCTGGCATTGGGGGTCCCGATCGCCGTCGGAGTGAACGTGGTGCGGATCATCGCCACGGGGATCCTGGCCCACCATTTCGGACCGGAGACGGCCCAGGGATTCTTCCACGAATTCGCCGGCCTGGTGATCTTCGGGGTGGCCCTGGCGCTTCTTTTCACGGCGAGCTTTGTTCTGGGGCGATGGGAAAGGAAGGGAGACGAATGATGGGAGCGCGAGGATGGATTCCCGCCGTGGTGGTGGCTCTTCTTCTGTCCGCCGCGTGGGCGGCCACGAAGGATTTCGAGCACATTCCCGAACTGAAGCCCCTCAAGCCGTTGAGCTCCATCCCGAAGACCATCGGCCCCTATTCCGGCCGTGACGTGGTGGTGGATCCGTACGTGCAGAAGGTGCTGGAACCCACGGACATGCTCTTTCGCACCTACACCGACGGGTCCGGAGCCACCGTGGGCCTTTTCATGACCTACCACGGGAAGCAGACCAGCGAGTTCCATCCCCACTCCCCCAAGCTGTGCATGCCCGGTTCCGGCTGGTTCGCCGAGGAAGTAGTGCGGGAGGAGGTGCCCGTCGGGGACGGCCGGGTGGTCCAGGTGGTGCGCTCCGTCTACGAACGCTCCGGGGAACGGAAAGTCTTCTTCTACTGGTTCCAGACGGGCCGGCGAACGGTGGCCAACGAATACCTCCAGAAGCTCTGGATGGTGGTGGACGGCCTCGCACGCCACCGGACGGACGTGGCCTTCATCCGCCTTTCCACGTCGGGGGACGGTTTGGGCACGGAAGAGGCCCGGGCACGCCTGGAGGACTTCCTGCACCTCCTCCTGCCGCACCTGGACGCGGTTCTGCCCGGCTGACGGAGGGCGAGCGCATCGCGCGCTTCCCAATCAGCCGCGGATTTCAACGTTTTTCGGACGAGCCGGCCACGATGCGGCTCGTTTTTTTGTCCTCTCCTCCCCAGCCCGGAGTGCCCCGTGGTTCTCGTTGCGCAACTCCGGGCGGGTGACCGGCCCGGTTCCGGCGCCCGAGCCATGCGCACCGGAAGATGGAGGCCCCCATGGAAAACAGGAAAAACCTCCGGCCCTATGGATGGCTCTTCCTCGCCTCCGTCCTCTTCGTGGCCTATGGAAGCCTCGTTCCCCTGCATTTCCGGCCCATGGGCCTGGAGGAAGCCGTTTCCAGAGTCACTTCGCCATCTTTTTGGGATTTTGGGATTCGGTCCAAAAGCGACTGGGCGGCCAACTTCCTGATCCTTGTTCCCACGGCCTTCTTCGCCCTTGGGTTCTTTCGGACCCGGCTGGGATTCCTGAAAGATGTCGGGGCCGCCCTTGCCGCCCTGCTCGCGTGCGCCGTCCTTTCTTCGCTCGTCGAATTCCTGCAGTTCTTCTTCCCGCCGAGGGTGCCCTCCTCATCGGACCTGTCGGCGCAGGTGCTGGGGGCCGTGTGCGGAATCCTCCTCCACCGGAGCATGGGAGCCCGCCTGGATGAGTGGGTTTCGGCCTTTCGCTCCGAGTCGCGGTTGGAGCGGGTTGCCAGGTCCATGCTTGTGGCCTACATGTGGGCTTATTTCCTGTATCAATTGATGCCTCTCGACCTGACGCTCAGCCCGGCGGACCTGTTCCGGAAGTGGAGGGACGGCCGCGTTCATCTGATACCGTGGACGTTCGCCTATGAATCCGCCGCGGAAGCCGTTTATCAATTCGCAACCGATGTGGTGTTGTGGGCTCCCGTGTGTGCGCTGTTTCTGCTGGGATCGCGCATGTCCAGAGCGGCGGCCGTAGGGTGGACGGTCGCCCTGTCGACCCTGCTGGAAGGGATGCAGCTGCTCGTCTTCTCCCGCACGACGGATACGACCGATATCGTGGCCGCCGGCGTTGGGGCCGTCATCGTCGCCGCCGTGTGGCGGCACCGATCGGCCATCGCGCCCGAAAAACGGCCCGGGGCCTCCTTCCTGTGGCCGGTGTGTCTGGTGGGATTCCTCGCCTGGAGCCTCGTGGTCGTGTGGATCTTCTGGTATCCTTTCAACTTCACGCGCAATGCGGTGGAGATCTCCGCCCGCCTCCATGACTTCCTCAGGGTTCCCTTGATCACCTATTTTTACCGGAGTGAGCTCATGGGACTCACCGAGATCCTGAGGCGCCTCCTGTGGTTCGCACCCCTGGGGTTCTTCGCGTTGGGCATGCTGTCGCCCCTGGATCGATGGGGGAACGCGTGGCTCAAGTGGGCGCTGGTTGTCCCCCTTCTGGCGGTCGCGGCCTTCGGCGTGGAACTGGGCCAGGTGGCCCTGCCGGGGAAAGTGGCCGATGTGAGCGATGCCGTCCTGGGGACCGTGGGGGCCGTGATGGGCTCCCTGGGGGGCGCGCGGATCTTTCCAATAATTTTAGGAAGTCGAACCGGGAGCAGGCCGTGAGACGTTTCATCCCTTGGTTCGCGGGTGTTTCGGTTCTTTGCTGCCTGGCGGTCTGGGCGGCGCTTCACCTCCCCGGGATCCCCTATAACGTGAAGGAAATCTTCGGACACGGAGGTTGGGTCCGGGGCGGGCTCTTTCTGGCGGTGATCCTCTACCTGGTCCTGGGAAGTCCGATGCTGTTGGCATGCCGCCTTGCGTGGCCCGGTTCCGGAGCGGGGAACCCGTTTTCGGCGGGATCGATTTCGGTCCTCTGGGCCGTCCAGTCCTTGCTTGTGTCTGTTCTGGTGGTTTACGGGGCGCCCGCCGAGTCGCTTCACGACCTGGTGGGATCCCCCACGCTGGGCTGGCCGGATTCCATGGAGCTCGGGTGCCGATTGGCCGGGCTTTTCGGGGCGCCCTTGGCCGTTCTGGACGGTGCGGCCCTGGCGGCCGTGGGAGGTATTCGCCGATTGCTGCGGTGGGACGTCCTGGGAACCGTCGCCTTCGCCGTGGTGCTTTGGTACGTGGTGGTGGTCCACGGGGCCAACACCGACAACATCACGGAGCTCCTTCCGAACCATGGACGAAACGCCCGGCTCCTCGCCCTTTTCCTTTGGGTGCTGCTCTTGGGCCTCGGCATGTCCCTTCCGACCGTCTTGGCGGACGGCAGGGCCCGGATCCTGCCCTTGGCCTTTTTCGCGGTGGCGGCGGCGAGCGTTCCGGTGGGTTGGGGACTCGCCGTCCTGGGTACGGAGGGGCACGTGGTCAAGTACGGCCGGACCTTTTCCGCTCTTCAGTTCCTGTTGAGCGCCGATCGGGAAAGACTGGCTTCAGGGATGCATCTTTTCATGCGATACGCCGTGGTTCATGGGGGCATCCTCGCCATGGGCGTCCTATGCCAGTCTTCCGTGGGGGCCTGCCGGGGCCTTTTCAGGCGGGGCTCCCCCCGGCCGGGGCGGGACCGGTACCGAGGCGCTCGTTGATGCCGTCGATGATCTTCTGGGCGAATTGCGTATCGATGTAGTCCGGCGTGCTGGTGGGATGGGCCGTGGTGCGGGCCTGGACTCCCACCGTGGCCGAATCGGGGCCGGCGCGGAACACGTAGACGCGGATATACCCCAGTTGACGGGTGGACCCGCTGATCGAGCCCTGTTGGCCGTCGAAGGAGCTCCCGCGCACCGTCACGCCCAGGTGCCTCAGGGTCTCGTTGGCCGCGTTCCACACCGCATGGACGGGCGCCTCGATGTTGGCCGAAAGATCCATGGTGCGGCGGGCATCCATGGCGCTCTTCAAGGTGTTGCAGCCTGTCTGGTAGGCCAGGGTGATCAGAAGAAGAAGCCAGAGGGTCCGTCGGGCTGCTCTCATCGTCGTCATCTCCTCGCTTTTCTCGGATGGGGGGATTCCAACCTACCTTGAAGCGTCTGTTTCCACTACATGAATCATATTGGAGGGGCCTTGTCAAAGGCCAATATGGAGTTGGGGAAGGGGAGGAAACCGATGGCCAGCCTCAGGGGGTTGCTGAAGCTCGGCGCGTGTCTGCTTAGCCTGTGGTGCCTTCCCTGGCCCGTTTCCTGCCGGCCCGGCCACGCCGCGCTCACGCCCCGACAGACCCTGGTGGTCGCCAACGGGGGTCTTCCAACCAGTATGGACCTGGCCTCCTACTACATGGCCCGAAGGAAGATCCCCCGAACGCACCTGGTGCGGGTGGATGCGGGGAGAGGGCATCGGATCAGCCGTGAGGACTACCGGGAAAAGATCCTGGGACCGGTCCTTTCTGCCATTGCGTCCGCGGGCTCTCCGTCCATCCGGTGTTTGGTGCTCATGGACGGGCTGCCCGTCCAGGTGGATGCGCCGCCCAGGCCGGCCGAAGAGCAGCAAAGGCGTAGGCTGCTCAAGAAGGAAGAGGCCGAAGTGCGAAGACGCCTCAAGGAGCTGCAAAAAGAGGAGGCGTCCCCCCTTCGCAAAGATCTCGAAGGAAGGCTCAGGGAGATCCAAGAGGCCCTTCGCAGGATGCGCCGGCCCGTGGAATCGGCCGCCCTGGAGTCCGAACTGGCCCTGGCGCTCATACCTTCCTATCCGTTGGGCGGCTGGGTTCCGAATCCCGCCTATGTGGGTGCGGGAACCAAAGGCCGATGGACTTCTCCGGAAAGGATCCTGGTGGTGGCGCGCCTGGGCGGGGTGCCGCCCGAGGCCCTGAAAAAGCTCATCGATCGTACGCTCCAAGCCGAACGGGAAGGCCTGAAGGGCATCGCCTACTTCGACGCCCGATGGCCCGCATCCCGGCCCGCACCGAAAGGATCCCGGTCGGCCTATGCCCTTTACGACCAATCGATCCACAAGGCGGCCGAAATCGTCCGGAATAGCGGTCGTCTTCCGGTGGTGGTGGACGATGGCGAAACCGTCTTCCAGTCCGGGCAGTGTCTGTCCGCGGCTCTCTACTGCGGCTGGTACAGTGTGGGAAAATACGTGGACGCGTTCGATTGGGTTCCGGGGGCGGTGGGCTACCACATCGAAAGCACCCGCACGTGGATGAAGAACCTCCAAGCCGAGGGGGTGGCCGTCACACTAGGCCCCCTGCGGGAACCCTACCTTCAGGCCTTTCCCATGCCCCATGTCTTCTTTGGCCTCCTGGTGCAGGAAGGGCTCACCGTGGGCGAGGCCTACCTGGGGAGCCTGCCCTACCTGTCGTGGCAGATGATCCTGGTGGGAGACCCCCTTTACAGGCCGTTTGGCAAATGATCCGGGTGAGTATTCGGAAGGCGACGGGAAGAAGCCGATCCCGTGGGGGACTCGGTGACGGGTTTGGAGGTCGCGGAGGCGCCGCGATCGTCAGTGGGGCGTGAGGTTCATGTCTTTGAGCTTGTAGAGCAGGGCGCGATAGCTGATCTTAAGGATCTTCGCCGCTTCCCTCCTGTTCCAGTTGGTTTCCTCCAACACCTGCTTGATGAGGGCCCGCTCCACGCGGTAGACGGCTTTATCCCGCACCTCCTTGAGCGACGGGAACTGCTTTTCCCGGCTGTTCTTGTTGGGAAGAACCTCCTTGGCGGCTTCCTCGATCACCGCCTCCTGGGAAGAGGCGGTGTCCGTCTCGGAATTCCACCCGTCGCCGGCGGCTTCCAGTTCGGCTTCCAGCTCTTTCGATTCCCCCAGCACCAGCAGCCTTTTCAGGTAGTTTTCCAGCTCCCGAACGTTTCCCGGCCAGTGGTAGCCCTTGAGAAGCTTCATAAGCCGGGGCGATATGTCCGGCTTGGGAAGACGGTGCTCCTTGGAAAGGCGATCCAGGAAATAATAGACCAAGGGCTCCACGTCTTCAGGCCGTTCCCGCAGGGGGGGGACCACGATGCTGATGGTGTTGATGCGAAAGTAGAGATCCTCCCGAAAATTCCCGGACAGGATCTCCGCCTCCAGATTCCTGTTGGTGGCCGCTATGACCCGGGCCCTTGCGTCGATCTCCTTGTGACCTCCGATCCGGGGAAACTTCTGGTCCTGCAGCACCTGCAACAGTTTGGCCTGCATGGACATAGGGATCTCCCCGATCTCGTCCAGGAAGATGGAACCGTCCGCCGCGGCCTCGAACTTGCCCATCTTCTGCTTGTCCGCCCCCGTGAACGCGCCCTTCTCGTACCCGAAGAGCTCCGTTTCGATGAGCTCACCGGGAAGTGCGGCGCAGTTGACCTTGATGAAGGGCCTCTTCTTCCTGGACGAAAAGTAGTGCAGGGAGCGAGCAACCAGCTCCTTGCCCACCCCGCTCTCGCCGGAGATGAGCACGTTCAGATCCACGTCCGCCACCTTCCGGACGATCTCGCGGATCTTTTCCGTACTGCGACTGATTCCTACAATGACAGGTCCACCGTCAGGCATGGCTCCATCCGATCCGGGGGGTGAAGGAATCCCCCAAACCACTCATTGTCCCGATTTCCGGCCTTCTACCCGGTCCATCACGCCGGAATCAGCGGGCCTGTTCGGGAAGAAGCTCCTGGACCGCCGCCAGAAGGTCGGTCAAGTCGAATGGTTTGGGCAGGACGCGGTCCGCGTGCTCTCTTTCCGCCAGCTCTTCAGGGGAGTTCCCGTAGCCGGTGATGCAGATAATGGGAAGTTGGGGATTGCGCTTTTTCACGATCTTGAGCAGTCCGATACCACTCACGTAGGGGAGCATCACGTCCACCACAATCAGGTCGAATTGCTCCCTTTCAATGGCATCCATCCCCTCCAAGCCATCCGCCGCCTTGACGACTTGGTAGCCGGTTTCCTCCAGAAAGTTCTCAAGAAGGTCACGCAATCCTTCATCGTCTTCAATGATCAAGATACGCTTCATGGGCCACCTGTCGAAGGATCCTGGGGGTTACGGCACCCGCTTCCCGAGCCGCCCTGCGGATGGGAAGAAATGGAAATTATTTGCACAAAGGTTATTCACCCGGGTTCAAAAAGTCAATGGAAAACCCCGGGGGGTGTGAAAAGGTTTGCACTTTCGGGAGCGGTTCCCAAGAGTCCCGGAGGCGCTGGTCCGACAGCGACTCCCCCGTCCCGGGTGGCGACGAATTCAGGGCCCCTTGGTCGCCGCTGGGCTTCAGCCCCGCGGAAAAGGGGGCCTCGCAATTCCTCAGGCTTACGGGAAATGGTCGAAAGTCTTCCTGTTGTGCGAGGGGCTAGGAGGCTGTCCGAAAACTCCGCCACCCGTCACTCCCGCGCAAGCGGGAGTCCATAGGTTCCCGGGAATCCTGGATCCCCGCTTTCGCGGGGATGACGGATGGGGACAAAACGAGGCAAAGAACCCATTGTCAGACAGGCGCCTAGCGGCCCGGAAGGGCTGCGCCGCAGGAAGAAAGGACATTCCGGTGCTTCCGGAAAAGCTTCCGCAACGGGCTTCGGTCAGGTCAGGGCGTCCGCCGCTGAACGTTCGCAGCTTCCAATGGAGCCCGTCGCTTTCGGCGAAGAGGGCTCCGTGCCGGTCCGTTCGGAGGACGGGGATGTCCCGGGTCCGGCACCGCTCCAGGAAGGCCGAGGCCGGAAAGCGAAAGGGGTTGAGATGGCCGCAGGAGACCAAGACCGCCTGAGGCCGGAGCGCATCCAGAAGGGCGGGGCCGGTGGAGTGGGCGCTTCCGTGGTGGGGCGCCACGAGGATCCAGCGGAGTCCGCCTTTGGGGAGCCTGGCCAGCGCGTGCGCTTCCACTTCCGTGCTGATGTCGCCCGGAATCAGGACGCCCGTCTTTCCGTAAGTCACGGCCAGGACCACGGACACCTCGTTCAGGTCCACACCGTCCCACACCCTTTCCACGTAGTCCCGGCTGGGGTGGAGGACCCATGCGCGGCAGTCGCCCAGGGGGAAAGCGGCGACAGGCGGTTCGTGGCGGGGCGGGGCGAAGGAGCCCGCTGGCAGCGGGGTGGAGGGAAACGGGCCCAGGGGCTTTGCGTTCGTTTGCCGGTTCTCCTCCCGAAGGTCCATGAGTGACAGCACGGGAATCCCCCTTTTTCCGGCGATGGCGGCCGTCGGCGTCTCTCCCGAGGCATCGTCCGTGAGCCCGCTTTCCAGGTAGCGGCCCACGGGAAAGTGCTTCAGGATGAATTTCAGGCCGTTTCGGTGGTCCGCCTGGTCGTGGCTCAGGACCACCCAGTCGAGCCTTCGGACGCCCAGGGCCCAAAGCGCGGGAGCCACCACGGCCCGGCCCACGTCGAAGGAATCGTCGTAGAAGCCTCCGCCGTCCACCAGGAGCGCGCCGTCTCGCCCGCACCGGACCAGGGTGCTGCTCCCCTGGCCCACGTGCAGGACCGTCACCCGCAGGGGAGACGGCGGGGAAGCATCCGGAATCCGGTCCAGCAGCCAGACCGCTCCCGCCGTGATTCCCAAGGCCGCCGCCAAGGCGGCCTTTTTCTTGACGGGCAGCGACGAAAGCAGCAACCAGGCGCTGCCGTAGCAGGCGATGAGGCCTCCGACGGAAATCCGCCCCACGTAGGTGTGGGCGAAGGGAAGATCGGCGAAGGCGTCCACGGCCTTGAGGGCCCCGTGGAGCACGCCGCCGGAAAGTTTGAGCAGCAGGGATCCGGTGCCTGGGAGCACCGGATGGAAGGCAAGGCCCGCAAGCCCCGACGGCAGCACGGCCAAGCCCATCACCGGAACCACCAGGGTGTTGGCCGCCAGCCCCACCAGGCTCAGTCCGTGGAAGTGGTAGGCCGAAAGGGGAGTGACGGCCACGGTGGCCGCAGCCGAAAGAAGAAACGCGTCCACGAACGGGCGGAGCCAAAAGGTTTTTCCCGACCGGAACCCCGGCCACCGGCGCTCCACCCGGCGGGACATCCGCGGATAGAGGAGCGCGATGCCCAAAAAGGCGGCGAAGGAAAGCTGAAAGGACGCCCGAAAGAGGTTCCAGGGATCGGAGGCCAGAACCGCCAGGGCCGCCGCGGCCGTGAGCGACAGGGGATCCGGGCGCCGAAACGACCAGACGGCCGCCACGGCAAGGCCCAGCATGCAAAGGGCCCGCTGGGTGGGAAGGGCGAGGCCGGCCAAGAGGGCATAGAGGGCAGCGGCGGCCAGGGCGGCGGCCCATCCCGCCTGCACGTCGGGGACGGTTTCCAGGAGTCTCGGAAAGAGAAGGCGCAGGAGGAGGCGCACCGCCCAGAAGGCCACCCAGGCCACGATCCCCACGTGAAGGCCGGAGATGGCCAGCAGGTGCATGACCCCGGCCTCCCGGAACCGAGTGATCCGCTCCGGGGGAATCATATGGCGGTAGCCCAGGAGCAGGGCGCAGTTCACCGCCGCCGTGCCGCCTTCCAGTGCCTGCAGGATCGCCCGGCGGCTTCGCTGGCGCATCCCGTCCACCCATCTATGGATGTTTCCGGAAAGCCAGGCCGGGATCTCCTCGAACTTCCCTATGGGGGAGGGTTCTGTTTGCGGTGACAACCGGAAAAGGCCGGGGAGGCGCTCCATGGCCCGGTCCGTCTTGAGAAAGGCCCGGGCGAAGATGCCCTGCCGGGCCTGGAACGCCACGTAGTCGAACCGGCCCGGGTTTTCGAAGTTTCGAAAGGACCGAAGCTTGAGCCGGGCTGCAAAGACATCGCCCACCCGCCAGTCGCCTTCCAGGTCCCTCACCACCAGCCGCACAAGGACCTCGCTTCGCGAGTGATGAGTGACGGGTGAAGAGTGATGAGTGAAGAGTGACGAGTGAGCAGTGAGGCGTGACGGGTGATGAGTCATGGGGGACGAGTAACGGGGGGAAAGATCGGTTCCGAAAGTATCTTCGGCGTTGCCGGGTGATTTTCTAAGAAGTGTCGACCTTCTCCCCCCTTTTCCAAAGGAGGGCCGGGGGGGATTGTCCGTGATCCGCGATCTGTGATCCGTAATCCGCGGACTGGCGGGAATGACAGATGACGAGGGATGACTCAGGGGGTTGCCCATATGGAGGAGCGTCACCGGAAGGACCGTCTTTTCCGGATAAAAATCCGGAAAACCCGATACGACGGCCGTCACCGTCTCTTCCGGGCCGTCCAGGTGCGGGGCGAGCCACTCCGGAAAGCGGCTCTTCACTTCGGCACGGTGCTGGAGAAAACATCCGGTTGCGAAGGAAACGCCCAGCCAAAGGACGGCGGTGAAGACGCGTTTGCCCGGAAAGGCGGGCGGGTTGTGGCGCTTTCGAAGGATCAGGGCCAAGAGTGAAAGGGCGAAGAGGGCGATCAGGGTGGAGAGGAGCGTCGTCCGGAGTGCCCCGGGGATCCCGCCTGCCAGGTGCCTTGCGGTGATGCCGCCGGCGAACGCCACGGCCACGGGCACCAGCGGCCGCGACCCCGGCGGGGCGCTACTCCCGCTCCCTCCAGATGCGGGCGCCCACGGCCCGCAATTTTTCATCCAGAGCTTCATAGCCGCGTTCCAGGTGGTAGATGCGGCTCACGTCTGTGCGGCCCCGGGCCGCCAGTCCCGCCAGCACGAGCGACGCGGACGCGCGAAGGTCCGTGGCCATCACCGGGGCTCCGGAAAGATGCGGCACGCCGCGCACCACGGCGCTCCGCCCGTCCAGGCGGATGTCGGCTCCCAGCCGCTTCAGCTCGCTCACGTGCATGAAGCGGTTTTCGAAAATCTGCTCCTTGATGACGCTCACCCCGTCCCCGAGGGTCATGAGGGCCATGAACTGGGCCTGCATGTCCGTGGGAAAGCCGGGATAGGGCCACGTGGCGGCGTCCACGCTCCGGATGCCGTCCGCGGGAGCCTCCACCCGGATGGTGTCGGCGCCGGTTTGAACCACCAGGCCAGCTGCCAAGAGCTTCCGGATCACGGCGTCCACATGGTCGGGCCGGCAGTGGGTGAGCTGAAGGCTGCCGCCGGTGATTCCCGCCGCCACCAGGTAGGTCCCCGTCTCGATCCGGTCGGGGATGACCGCGTGGGCGCGGCCGGGCTTGAGATGATCCACCCCCTGGATGCGGATGACCGCCGTTCCGGCCCCTTCGATGCGGGCGCCCATTTCCGTGAGGTATTCGGCCAGGTCCACCACCTCCGGTTCCCGGGCCGCGTTTTCCAATACCGTCTCGCCCTCGGCCAGGGCCGCGGCCATCATGAGATTCTCCGTTCCGGTGACCGTCACCTGATCGAAGGTGATGGTGGTTCCCCGAAGCCGTCCGCACCGGACCAGGACATAGCCGCCTTCCAGTTCGATCCGGGCTCCCATGTCTTCCAGGCCCCGAAGATGGAGGTTGATGGGGCGGGCCCCGATGGCGCATCCCCCGGGAAGAGACACCTTGGCGCGGCCGTACCGGGCGGCCAGCGGCCCCAGAACCAGCACGGACGCCCGCATGGTCTTCACCAGCTCGTAGGGCGCTTCGGGAGTCCCCACGGAAGCGGTGTCCAGGGTCAGCCCGTGGTTCCATTCACTCTTGGCTCCCATGTGGGCCAAGAGCCGTTCCATGGTGCGGATGTCCCGGAGCCGGGGGACGTTGGTGAACCGATGCACTCCCGGGGCCAGCAGGGAGGCCGCCATGAGCGGCAGGGCCGCATTCTTGGCGCCGCTGATGGGGATGGTGCCGCGGAGGGGAATGCCGCCTTCGATGACCAGTTTGTCCATGAATTCAAGCCTTCCGTCCGGGTGATTTCACCACAGAGACACAGAGACGCAGAGGTGAACTGTTCTTTCGGTGTTCGTCCGCGCCTTCAAACGCTTTTGGCGACGCGGAGAACGCGTGGAATATCCGAATAATCCCTTACCACCTCCACGCTGTCCACTCCGGGAAGTTTGCGGGCTGCGGCTGACAGGGTCCCGTCCTGGCCCTTGCCGAATTCCATGAGAAGCATACCCCCGGGGCGAAGGAGCGGGAAGGCATCCCGAAGGAGTTTTTGCGGAACGAGGGTGCCGTCCGGGCCGCCGCCCCGGAGGGCTTTTGCCGGTTCGTGGCCCGTGACTTCCGGGGCGAGGCTTTCCCATTCCCTATCGCCCACGTACGGCGGATTGGCGCAGATGAGATGAAAGGGGGGAGGGGCGGGGCGAAAGGCCGAACTGAGATCCGAAAGCACAAGGGCGATGCGATCCGCCACGCCGTGGCGCTCGGCGTTTCGCCGTGCCGTCTGCAGGGCGTCCCGGGAGATGTCGCACGCCGTGACGACCCAGCGGGGCCGCTCCGTGGCCAAGGCGATGGCGATGGCCCCCGATCCCGTTCCCACGTCCAGGACGCGGATGGGCTCCTGCCCGAACGCCTCCAGGGCCAACTCCACCAGGCGTTCCGTTTCCGGGCGGGGGATGAGCACCGCCGGGTTGATTTCCAGTTCCAGGGACCAGAATTCCTGGCGGCCCGTGATGTACTGGGTGGGCTCGCGGGCCGCCCGCCGCTTGATGAGTTCCCGGTAGCGGGCCAGTTCGTCGGGGTGGAGGGGCTGGTCGAAGCGAAGGTACAGATCCATGCGGCGAAGACCCAGGGCATGGGCCAGCAGCACCTCCGCATCGGCCCGGGGCTGCTCCAGACCCTTGCCGCGGAAGTATTCGGTGGTCCACTGCAGGACCTTCAGGATGGTCCAGGTTTCTTCCATGGATCAAAGCCGAAACGGGCCCCCGGCTCTTCTATCTGCGCCGGAAGGAAAGACAATCTCGAGCTGGTGCCTGCACCACCCAATCCCATCCTCGATGACGTACCGGGTAATTGAGTAATTACGTTAGTGGGGAACTACCCCGTGACCCAACAGCTCAATAACCCCATGACCAATTACGTCCCTTCCTGCAGGGCTTCGGCCTGAGCGGTGGCGATGAGCGGGTCGATCACCTGGTCCAGCGCGCCCTCCATGATCTCTTCCAGCTTGTAGAGGGTCAGGTTGATCCGGTGGTCGGTCACGCGGTTCTGAGGGAAATTGTAGGTGCGGATCCGTTCGCTGCGGTCCCCGGACCCCACCTGGCTCTTGCGGTCCTGGGCGATCTTGGCTTCCTGCTCGGAGCGCATCATGTCCAGAAGGCGGGCCCGGAGCACCTTCATGGCCTTGGCCTTGTTCTTGTGCTGGGACTTTTCGTCCTGGCAGGTGACCACCAAGCCGGTGGGCAGGTGGGTGATGCGCACCGCCGAATCCGTGGTGTTCACACTCTGGCCGCCGGGCCCGGAGGAGCGGAAGACGTCCACCCGAAGATCGTTGGGATCGATCTCCACATCCACTTCCTCGGCTTCGGGCAGCACCGCCACCGTGACGGCGGACGTGTGGATCCGGCCCTGGCTTTCCGTTTCCGGCACCCGCTGCACCCGGTGCACGCCCCGTTCGAACTTGAGGCGGCTGTAGGCGCCCTTGCCGTTGATGGCCGCGATCACTTCCTTGAATCCGCCGATGCCCGTGGGGTGGCTGTCCAGGAGTTCCACCTTCCAACCCTGGTTTTCCGCGTAACGGGTGTACATCCGAAAGAGATCCGCCGCGAAAAGCGCCGCCTCGTCGCCGCCGGTACCCGCCCGAATCTCCAGGATCACGTTCTTTTCATCGTTGGGATCCTTGGGGAGGAGCATCTTCTTGAGGTCCAGCTCGAGCCCTTCCAGCTCCTCCTTCAGCCGCACCGTGTCCTCCCGGATGAGTTCCCGCATCTCGGGGTCGTCTTCACGCCGGAGCAGTTCCTGGTTTTCCCGCAGCTGTTCCTCCGCCTTGCGGTATCGCCTGAGGGCGTCCACAATGGGGGACAGCTCGGCGTGCTCCTTGGCAACCTTGCGGTACTTGTCGGGATTGCCCAGGATGTCCTGCCGGCTCAGCAGGGATTCCAATTCTTGATGCCGCTCTTCCAAGGCGGCCAAACGATCGAACATAGCGCCAAGGGTCCGTAATCCGTAATTCCTAATCCGTGATCCGGAATCCGTGGGACGGAAACCGCCTAACCCCTCACATCAAGCGCCTGCCGCCCCCCATCGGACGCGGGGCACAAAAAACCCGGACCTCTGCGTCGGCCGGCAGGCAGTCCGGGTGGAAGCTAGTTGTTCTGTTCTTCTTGCTTTTTCTGGAATTTCTCGTACTTTTTCATGAACCGCTCGATGCGGCCGCCGGTGTCCACCAGCTTCTGCTTGCCGGTGAAGAACGGGTGGCACTTGGAACAGATTTCCACGCGGATGTCCGTCTTGGTGGATCCGGTTTCGATTTCGTTGCCGCAGGCGCAGCGGATCACGGTCTGGTGGTATGCAGGATGAATGTCCTTTTTCATGTTCGCCTCCGTATGGGTTCTTCTTTCAAGAGCTCCCAATTATAACGTCGAAAGGTTGTCTTTCAAGTGAATTTTGCCCGTGATTCCTTTTTTGTGTCCCTGAATCCCTACATCTCGCTGGATCACAATCTGTCGCTGTTTGCGCCCCTGGACGACCCCGAGGTGCGGGGGTTGTTGCGCGCGGCCTGCGGGGTGGTCCTGCCCGGATACGTTTCCCCGTGGCGCTACGCCGCCGTGACGCGGCTCGCCCGCCGTTGGTTTCCCCGCCTGGAAGGGACACGATCCCTCACGGGAAAAGCCCGCCAGATCCTGACCTTTCGGCGGCTGGGGGTGCGCCATCCGGACACCTGGATCTTTCGGAACCGCGAGCACGCCTGGAGCGCTCTGCGCACGTGGGGGAGCCCCTGGGGGTACCCGGCGGTGCTCAAGGGGGACTCGGGCGGAGGGGGCAGCGCCGTCTTTCCCGTCCGCGACCAAGCCGAGCTGCGGATGAAGCTGGACCGGCTCCCGACCCACGAGCCCGTTCTGCTGCAACGCCTGATCGACCACGGCGGGCGGGATCTCAGGGTCGTGGTGTACGGGACCATGGCCGTGAGCTACTTTCGGGTGGGGGGCGGCGGCTTCTACAACAACGTCTCCAAGGGGGCGGCCATCGACCACGAAGTGGCCCCGGAAGAGCAGGAACGCGGCGTCCGGGCCTGTCTGGAGCTCAGCCACCGGCTGGGGATCGATCTCGCCGCCTTCGACCTCATGTTTCCCGACGCAGGCCCGCCCGTCTTCGTGGAAATCAACTTCAACTTCGGCCGCAAGGGCCTGGGGGGCGCTCCCGGGCACCGGGAATACCTCCGCCGGGCGGTGGACATGTGGTGCCGGGAGGCCAGGAGCGGGGAGCAAGGATCAAGGATTAAGGATTAAGGATTAGAGGGGTAAGGGGTAGGGGGTAGGGGGTATGGGGAAGGGGGGTAGGGGGGAATTCGTGATCCGCCGGGGGGATGGTGTAAAGGGGGAACCGCCGATGAAGGCGAGCAGGGTTGTTTGGGTGACGGACTGTAGGGGCGAAAAGGTTTTCGCCCCTGCCTTTTTCGTGTCGTGGATGAAATCGCCCAGCGCGGGCCGTGATGGTCCCTCTCGGCGAAAAGGGAAAGTAAAGGGCCCCTCTGTGCCCTCGGCGTCTCTGCGGTGAGTTTTTCAATCACCGGTTCATGGACGCCAGAAAATCCGCGTTGTCCTTGGTTCCCTGCATCTTGTCCAGCAAGAATTCCATGGCGTCCACCGGGTTCAGAGGCGACAGGAGTTTCCTGAGGATCCAGATCCGGTTGAGATCCTCCGGCGGCAGCAGCAGCTCTTCCTTCCGCGTGCCGGACCGGTTGATGTCGATGGCCGGGAAGATGCGTCGATCCGCCAGCTTGCGATCCAGGTGGATCTCCATGTTGCCGGTGCCCTTGAATTCCTCGAAGATCACCTCATCCATGCGGCTGCCGGTCTCGATGAGGGCCGTGGCGATGATGGTGAGACTTCCGCCCTGCTCGATGTTTCGCGCGGCGCCGAAAAAGCGCTTGGGCCGGTGAAGGGCGTTGGAGTCCAAGCCGCCCGAAAGGATCTTGCCGCTGGGGGGTACCACCGTGTTGTAGGCCCGGGCGAGTCGGGTGATGCTGTCCAGCAGGATCACCACATCCCGTCGGTGTTCCACCAGGCGCTTGGCCTTTTCGATCACCATCTCGGCCACCTGCACGTGGCGCTGGGCCGGCTCGTCGAAGGTGGAACTCACCACCTCGGCGGCCCGCACATTGCGCTGCATGTCGGTCACTTCTTCCGGGCGCTCGTCGATGAGCAGCACGATCAGGTAGGCTTCCCGGTGGTTCTTGGCCACCGCGTTGGCGATGTTCTGGAGCAGCATGGTCTTGCCGGTGCGGGGAGGAGCGACGATCAGACCGCGCTGGCCGAACCCGATGGGGGTGAGCAGGTTCATGACCCGGGTGGAATAGTTGTCGGAGGTGGTCTCCAGATTGATGCGCCGATCGGGGTAGATGGGCGTCAGGTTGTCGAACAGGATCTTGTCCCGGGCCGCCTCGGGTTCCTCGTAGTTGATGGCTTCCACCTTGAGCAGGGCGAAGTAGCGCTCGTTGTCCTTCGGGGGCCGGATCTGACCGGAGACCGTGTCGCCGGTCCGCAGGTTGAACCGGCGGATCTGGGACGGGCTCACGTAGATGTCGTCCGGGCCGGGCAGGTAATTATAGTCCTGGGTGCGCAGGAAGCCGAAGCCGTCCGGCAGGATCTCCAGGACGCCCTCCCCGTAGATCAGGCCGCTCATTTCCGCCTGGGCCTGCAGGATGGCGAAGATGAGGTCCTGCTTGCGCATGGAGCTTGCGCCCTCGATCTGGAGCTGGCGGGCCAGGCCCAGGAGCTCCTTGATGTTGCGCTTCTTGAGCTCCACCAGGTTCATGTCCTGGTGGGACAAGAGTTCCTTTCGTGCCGAAGCACTGAGAGTGTCGTTGTTCATGTTGTTTTCAGCCATAACTCCTTTCCTTTTCTTTGCCGGGTCACACGGCACGCAAGAATGCGACGAAAAAAGCCATCGAACCGTTGTGTGAATGTGCAATACCCATGAGAATCAATCGGATATCTGTCGCCGTGGGTCGGTCTCTTGCTCTCGCCTTTAAGATATGGGGGCTGGAGACAGGGTAAACATCCTAGGGAAGGGTCCGGTCTCGTGCGTCGGCGTGCCCCTGTCTCATAAGGGATTCACGGAAGGAATGTCAAGCGATTTCGATTCGTTTCAGAAGCCGAGCTTGGTCCACAGGCTCTTGCCGTCGTCGCCCCGGTTGAGACAGGCGCGGCAATCGGCCAGGATCGCCTGAATCTCCTCTTCGTAGCCCAGATCCTTCACCGCCTGGGGGTGCTCCATGAGAAGACGGGTGAGCCGAAGTTGCGCAGCCTTGTACTTCTCCATGCGGTAATAGAGGCGCCCCACCTGAAATTCGTGCTCCGCCAGGCGCTTTCGGCACTCGTAAATCTGCTTCTCCGCCTTGGGGGCGTACTCGGACGTGGGAAAGGCCTGGATCAGACGCTGGAAAGCATCCATGGCCAGCCGGGTCTCTTCCATATCCCGGTCCGTGGACTTGAAGCTCAAAAAGTGGCACATGCCCAGCTGATAAAGAACGTAGGGCACCACCTCGTTGCGGGGATGCAGCCGGATGAATTCCTCGTAGGCCAGGGCCGCGTCGGCGTATTTCTTCTTGTGAAAATACGCGTCTCCCACCTTCAGCTCCGCCAGGATGGCGTACTTGCTGTAAGGGTAGCGCTCCTTGAGCTTCTGGAAGGCGTCCAGGGCCTCGTCATAGTCCTTCTCCTGCATGGCCTGCACGCCGTCCCAGGCCAGCTGCTCCGGGGTGCGCTCAATGGCGTCGCCCGACTGGAAAAGGTCGTCGAAGTAGTAGCTCAAAAGATTGGTGCCGCACCCGGAAAGAAGGGTGCTGAGCACCAGGAGCAGGACACCGGTCGTCAAGCGTCGATGCAGTGCATGGATGAAAGAACGGTGCATTGGGCAACTCCTGAAAACCGGGGTGGGGGCGGGGGTGTGGTCAGGCATGGGCCAGGGATTCGGCGTAGCGGCCGGCATTGAAGGCCGCGGTCGCCCCATCCCCCACGGCCGTGACGATCTGCCGGAGGCTCTTGGAACGCACATCTCCGGCGGCGTAGAGGCCGGGCACCGCCGTGGCCATGGTATCGTCGGTGATAATAAATCCCTGCGGGTCCCGTTTCACTCCGGCCGGCACGAAATCCGCGTTGGGGATCAGGCCCACGAAGATGAAGACCCCCGGCACCTGCAGGGAAGAGGTCTTTCCGGTGGCTAAGTCGCGAAGGCTCAGTTCGGAAACGCCTTGGTTGCCGCCGATGACTTCTTCCACCACCGTGTTCCAGTGGATGGTGATCTTCTCGTTCTCGAAGGCTTCTTCCTGAATGATTTTCACGGCGCGCAATTCGTCCCGGCGGTGGATCAGATGGACACGGGAGGCGAACTTGGTGAGATAGATGGCCTCTTCCACCGCCGTGTCCCCTCCGCCCACAACGGCCACCTCTTCGTTGCGGTAGAAAGGACCGTCGCAGATGGCACAATAGGACACGCCCCGGCCAGTATATTCCACTTCCCCCTTGACGCCCAGCTTCTGGGGGGAACAGCCCGAAGCCACGATGACGGCTTTGGAGCGGATATCCCCTTCGCTGGTGTGGATCACCTGGATGGAGCCTTCCGTCTCCATGCCGGTCACGTCGGCGTTCCGGTGTTCCAAACCGAACTTTTCGGCCTGAGCCTTGAAAAGCTCCACCAGTTCGAAGGTGCTGATGCCTTCGGGAAATCCGGGGTAGTTGTCCACCTTCTCGTAACTGAGAAGCTGACCGCCCAGGCCCACCTTTTCAAGCACCAGGGTTTTGTACCGCGCCCGGTTGGCGTAAAGGCTGGCGGCCAGTCCCGCCGGGCCGCCGCCGATGATGACGATGTCGTAGAGGTCACTTCGGGTCATATCGCGGGGTCTCTCGCGCAAAAAAGGCCCCACCCGCGCGCCGTGCGTTCCCGTGAGGCCGTATCGAACGTCCGATGGCTAGGAAACCACCTTCTCCACCGCCGCGGCGATCTGACTCTTGGCCACGGCGCCCGTGATCTGCTCTGTCACGTTGCCGTCCTTGAAGAGGATCAGCGTCGGGATGGCCCGAATCCCGAACCGCGCAGGGGTGTTGGGGTTTTCATCCACGTTGCACTTGGCCACCTTCAGCTTGCCCGCGTACTCGTTGGAAAGCTCATCGATCACAGGAGCGATGGCCCGGCACGGTCCGCACCAGGGAGCCCAGAAATCCACGAGAACGGGCAGATCGGATTTGAGCACTTCCTGCTCGAAACTGCTGTCACTGATTTCAATCACGTTCTTTCCAGCCATTGGTCAATGCCTCCATGGAAACTGTGCGACGGGCGTGCGGGGGACGTTGGGAGATCCCCATGCCTTTTCAAGCCACGATGGGCGGAATATAAACCAGCCCGATTTTCCTTGTCAATCGCGCCCGGTCTACCGAAAAGAACCTAAACGCTCCCATCGGTGTTGTCCACCCGAAAATCAGCCGCCGCCGCATTTCGTTCACAAACCCCCGGGCGTTTGGCTATAGTGGTAGAGGTGGAACCCTGGGGAGGCGGCAAGCCCGGCCGCAGTGGTTGATGTGATGATGGAGGTGATTTCCCGTGGCCCGCGAAAAGGCCCTGTACCGTTGTCAGGAGTGCGGCTACGAAAGCCCTAAGTGGCTGGGCCGATGCCCAGGCTGCCAGGCCTGGAACAGCTTCGTGGAGGAGGCCCCGGCGGTGGCCGGCCCGGGCAGGCGGGCGGCCAAGGGTCAGGCGGCCCAAGCCCTGCCTCTCGGGGCCGTGCCGACCAGCGCGGACCGTCGGCTTCAAAGCGGGATGCAGGAATGGGACCGAGTACTGGGCGGCGGACTCGTCCCCGGTTCCGTAGTGCTCCTGGCGGGGGATCCCGGCATCGGCAAGTCCACGCTGCTCCTGCAGGCCCTGGCACGGCTGGCCCGGTCCGGGCCCGTTCTGTACGTTTCCGGGGAAGAAAGCCTGAGTCAGATCCGGCTGCGGGCCGAACGTCTCGGCCTGGGCCTTTCGGACCATGTTTTGGTGTGTGCCGAAACGTCCGTGGACGCCGTCGTGCCCCTGCTGGAATCCACGAAGTTCCTGGCGGTAGCCGTGGATTCCATCCAGACCATGCGCCTGGACCTCCTGGAAAGCGCGCCGGGGTCCGTTTCCCAGGTGCGGGAATCGACGGCGTGGCTGCAGCGGGTTGCCAAGGAAAAGGACACGGGGATCCTCCTGGTGGGGCACGTGACCAAGGAAGGAGTGGTGGCGGGTCCCCGGGTGCTGGAACACCTGGTGGACGCGGTGCTCTATCTGGAAGGTGACCGCACGCACGCCTTCCGGCTCCTTCGAGCGGTCAAGAACCGGTTCGGATCCACCAACGAGATCGGCGTCTTCGAGATGAAGGAAACGGGCCTGGAGCAGGTCCCGAACCCGTCCCGGTTCCTGCTGGCCGAACGGCCGGCCGGAGTGCCCGGCTCGGTGGTCACCTGCGCCATGGAAGGAACGAGGCCGCTTCTCGTGGAAGTGCAGGCGCTGGTCTCCCCCACGGGGTGGGCCCAGCCCCGGCGGGCCAGTATGGGGGTGGATGGCAATCGTCTGTCGCTCCTTCTGGCGGTGCTGGAAAAGAAGCTGGGGGTGGGCTTTGCGCAGCAGGATGTTTTCGTCAACGTGGCGGGAGGCGTGCGCCTTGCGGAAACGGCTGCGGATCTGGCCGTCGTGCTGGCCGTTCTCAGCAGCGCCCTGGACGTGTCCCTGCCCGACGACCTGGTGGCCTGGGGGGAAGTGGGCCTGGCGGGGGAGGTGCGGGGCGTGGGGCACGCCTCCAGGAGATTGTCCGAAGCCCTGTCCCTGGGCTTTGGAACCATCATGTGTCCGCGGTCGAACCAGGAGCAGCTCAACGGGGCCAAGGGGGTTTCCTGCCGGGCCGTCCGGTCCCTGCGGGAAGTCCTGGATGAGTTTTTTTCGTGAGTCGTGAGTCGTGAGTCGTGAGGCGTCAGGCGTCAGGCGTCAGGCGTCAGGCGTCAGGCGTGGGGGCGGGGAGGCTCCGCGGCTGCTCTCCCCCCTTTTCCAAAGGGGGGCCGGGGGGATCCCCCATACCCCTCTATCCCTTCTCCATCGCTTGCCGGATGTTCTTCTTGAACGGTCGGGTGAGAACGCCCACTTCCGTGATGATGCCCGAGATGAACTTGCTGGGCGTGACATCGAAGGCCGGATTGTAGGCCTGCATGTCCTCGGGGGCCACCGGGCGGCCGTGGAAGTGGGTGACTTCCTTGGGGTCCCGCTCCTCGATGGGAATGGCCGAACCGTGGGGGATCGTGGGATCGATGGTGGACCGCGGGGCGGCCACGTAGAACGGAATGCCGTTGGTCCGGGCCAGGACGGCCAGCATATACGTGCCGATCTTGTTGGCCGTGTCCCCATTGGCCGCGATGCGGTCGGCTCCCACCACCACCACGTCGATCTTTCCCTGCTGCATGAGGCTCCCCGCCGCATTGTCGGTGACGAGCGTGCTGGGGATGCCTTCGTAGAGCAGTTCATAGGCGGTGAGGCGGCTTCCCTGCAGGAAAGGCCGTGTTTCGCAGCAGGTCACGTGGAGGGTGGGATCGGCTTCGAAGGCGGCCCGAATGACGCCCAGCGCGGTCCCGTAGTCTCCGGTGGCCAGCGCCCCCGCGTTGCAGTAGGTGAGGATGCGGGCGCCCTTGGGAATCACCTGCCTGCCCCAGCGGCCGATGGCCTTGTTGATCTGGATGTCTTCTTCCAGGATCTGCTGGGACTTTTCCCGGATCAGCCGTTGCAAGGTGGGCACGTCGGCGTCCGGGTTTTCCACCACCACGGCGTAGACGGCCTCCACGGCCCAGCCCAGGTTGTTCCCCGTGGGGCGTGCGGCCCGCACCCGGTCACAGAGCCCCACGAATTTGCGGCGAAAGGTCTTGGGATCGGCGGCGGTGATGGATTGCGCGCCCAGGGCCAGGGCCATGGCGCCGGCGATGCCCACGGCGGGCGCACCGCGGATGGCCATCTTCTTGATGGCCTGGATCACCTGTTGGGGCGTGGTGCACCGAAGCACCTTGTCCTGATGGGGTAGAACCCTCTGGTCCACGATCATGACGGCGTCGCCGTCCCAGTAGATGGGTTGCAAGGATTTTCGTGCCATGAATTCTCCTCTCCAATGCTCGGGCGCCCAAAGGGCGCCGCGCTATCCCTTCAGTGCCTTCAAGAGCATCTCGTTGACGAGCTTCGGGTTGGCCTTTCCACGCGTCTTTTTCATCACCTGGCCCACGAAAAAGCCGAGAAGCTTCTCCTTTCCCTGCCGGAAGCTTTCCACTTCCTTGGGGTTTTCGGCCAGGACCTCCCGGACCACCGCCTCGATGGCCCCCTCGTCCGTCACCTGCTCCAGCCCCTTGGCTTCCACGATGGCCTTGGCCGAGGCGCCCGTTTCGTACATCTCCTTGAAGACCGACTTGGCGATCTTCCCGCTGATCACGTTCCGGTCCATGAGCTGGAGCAGTTCGGCCAGATGGGCGGGCGGCACGGGACAGTCCTCGATCTCCCGCTCGTCCCGTTTCAGTTCCCGCATCAGCTCGCTCATGATCCAGTTGCTCACCGTTTTGGGCTGGGGAAAGGCGGCCACCGCCGCTTCGAAGTAGTCGGCCAGATCCTTGGAAGCCGTCAGCACCCGGGCATCGTAGGCGGGCAGGTCGTATTGGCGCACGAACCGTTCCCGCTTGGCGTCGGGAAGTTCCGGGAGGCTCGATCGCACTTGCTCCACCCAGGCCTCGTCGATCTCCACGGGCACCAGGTCAGGGTCGGGAAAGTACCGGTAGTCGTGAGCCTCTTCCTTGCCGCGCATGCTCACCGTGACTCCGCGTCCCGCATCCCAGAGTCGGGTTTCCTGCACGATGGCCTGCCCCTTTTCCAGCAGCGCTCTCTGCCGGCGCACCTCGAACTCCAGGGCCCTCTGAACGTTTCGGAAGGAATTCATGTTCTTCAGCTCCGTCTTGGTGCCGAATTCGCTGGACCCCACCGGGCGCAGGCTGATGTTGGCGTCGCACCGGAAGCTTCCTTCCTCCATGTTCCCGTCGCAGATCTCCAGGTACCGGAGAATGTCCCGGAGGGTTCTCAGGTAGGCGGCGGCCTCTTCGGGGCTCCGCATGTCCGGTTCGCTCACGATCTCGATGAGCGGCACGCCCGTGCGGTTGAAGTCCACGTAGCTCACCGGCTGCGTCTCGTCGTGCACCAGCTTCCCCGCGTCCTCTTCCATGTGGATCCGCGTGATCCCGATGCGCCGGGTCCCCTCCTCCGTTTCGATCTCCAGCCAGCCGTCCACCCCCAGGGGCAGTTCGTACTGGGAGATCTGGTAGCCCTTGGGAAGATCCGGATAAAAGTAGTTCTTCCGAGCGAACCGGCAGCGAGGCAGAATCCGGCAGTGGGTGGCGAGAGCCATCTTCATGGCGTATTCCACCACGGTCCGGTTCAGAACGGGAAGCACGCCCGGCATGCCCAGGCAGACCGGGCAGGTGTGGGTGTTGGGCGGGGCGCCGAATTCCGTTGAGCAGCTGCAGAAGATCTTCGTCTTGGTGAGGAGCTGCGCGTGGACTTCCAGGCCGATGACGGTTTCGAACTGCATGGGCATCGCCTCGTCGGTCAAGGGGTTTCTGGGACGCGGTTTCGCAACAACAGATCCTTTTAGCATCGAATGCCCCCGGCGTGAAGGGGTATGGGGTAAAGGGGAAAGGGAAAAGGGGAAAGGGAAAAGGCGAAAGGGGAGAGCTGAGAGCTGAAAACTGAGAGGTCAAAGGTGTTTTGACTTTAGGAATCTTTTCTTTTAGAAAAGGTGGCCAGATAGGGGCACCGGGATGTGCGGTGATTCCATGCGGGTACACGTCTCATTGTCTAGTGGCGGCACGTTTCCACTGTTTTCCAAAAAGAGAGGTTGACCATGAAGATCCACGAGTACCAGGCGAAGGAGCTGTTCCAGAAGTACGGGGTGCCGATTCCGCGCGGGAAGGTGGCCTTTACCGTGGAAGAAGCCGAGGCGGCGGCTGCGGAACTGGGAACGCTGCCCGTGGTGATCAAGGCCCAGATCCATGCGGGAGGCCGGGGCAAGGGCGGCGGCGTGAAGCTGGCACGCACGGCCCAGGAAGTGGCTTCCGTGGCCGGGAGCATCCTGGGCATGACACTGGTGACCCATCAGACGGGCCCGGAAGGGCGCTTGGTGCGCAAGGTTCTTGTGGAGGAAGGCCTGGAGATCGAAAAGGAGCTGTACCTGAGCCTGCTTCCCGATCGCGCCACGGCCACCATCGTTCTTATGGCCAGTGAAGCGGGGGGCATGGACATCGAGGAGGTGGCGGCCACCACGCCGGAAAAGATCGTGAAGGTCCACGTGGATCCGCTCCTGGGCCTGCAGCCCTTCATGGCCCGAAAACTCGCCTACGGCCTCCATCTGGACGCCGACCTGGTGAAGCTCTTCATCCCCATGGTCAACGCCCTCTACCGGCTGTGCACGGACTACGACTGCTCCCTGCTGGAGATCAATCCGCTGGTCATCACCAAGGACCGGCGCATCCTGGCCCTGGACGCCAAGGTGAACTTCGACGACAACGCCCTGTTTCGACACAAGGACATCCTGGCCTACCGGGATCTGGACGAGGAAGATCCGCTGGAGGTGGAGGCGTCCAAGTACAACCTCAATTACATCAAGATGGACGGCAATATCGGCAACATGGTCAACGGAGCCGGCCTCGCCATGGCCACCATGGACATCATCAAGCTGGCGGGGGCCGAGCCGGCCAACTTCCTGGACGTGGGCGGAGGAGCCAGCGCCGAGATGGTGGAAAACGGATTCCGGATCATCCTGAGCGATCCCAATGTGAAAGGGGTGCTCATCAACATCTTCGGCGGCATTCTGCGCTGTGACGTGCTGGCCCAGGGCGTGGTGGAAGCCACCAAGAAGGTGGACGTGAAGGTGCCCGTGGTCATCCGCATGGAAGGGACCAATGTGGAGCAGGGACGGGAAATCCTGGAAAAGTCGGGGCTGAATCTCATTGTGGCGAAAGATCTTTCGGATGCGGCGGAAAAGATAGCGGCCATCGCCAAGGCGTAGAAGGGGGGCACCATGAGTATCTGGGTGGATGCATCGACACGAGTCCTCGTGCAGGGAATCACCGGCCGGGAAGGCCAGTTTCATACCAGGCAGTGCGTGGCCTACGGAACGAAGGTCGTGGCGGGCGTGACGCCGGGCAAGGGCGGCCAGGACGTGGACGGCATTCCCGTCTTCAACACGGTGGAACAGGCCGTGAAGGAAACGGGCGCCAACTGCTCCATGATCTTCGTCCCGCCCCCGTTTGCCGCGGACGCCATCCTGGAAGCGGTGGATGCCGGCGTGGCGCTCATCGTGGCCATCACGGAAGGCATCCCGGTGCAGGACATGCTCAAGGTCAAGAACTACCTCAAAGGTTCGGGATCCCGCCTCATCGGGCCCAACTGCCCGGGCATCATCACGCCGGGTCAGTGCAAGGTGGGCATCATGCCCGGCCCCATCCACAAGCCCGGCCCCGTGGGCGTCGTGTCCCGCTCCGGCACGCTCACCTACGAGGTGGTTCACCAGCTCACCCTGCAGGGCATCGGCCAGAGCACCTGCGTGGGGATCGGCGGAGACCCGGTGAACGGAACCAATTTCATCGACTGCCTGAAGGCCTTCCAGGACGACCCCCAGACCCAGGCCATCGTCATGGTGGGGGAAATCGGGGGATCGGCCGAAGAAGAAGCCGCCCGGTTCATTTCGGAGCGGGTGACCAAGCCCGTGGTGGGCTTCGTGGCCGGCCTCACGGCGCCTCCGGGACGGCGCATGGGCCATGCCGGCGCCATCATCAGCGGTTCCAGCGGAACGGCCCAGGGCAAGATCGAGGCCATGAAGAAGGCCGGGATCACGGTGGTGGAGAACCTGGGCGAGCTGGGCCGGATCTGCAAGGAAACGTTCGGATTGTGAGGCCAAAGGGGCAAGGGATAGATTTGGGATAAGGGATATGGGATATGGGATATGGGGCGTAACAGCGAGTCTTCCCATGTCCCTTCCAGAGGCGGTGGACTGTAGGGGCGAATGATCATTCGCCCCTGCAGTCGTCTCCGTCTCCTTGGCGGTTTTCTTCTGCGAACAATCCGGTAGCGATCCCTCCCCCTAGCTCCCGGACGCCGGGTTTTCGGGGATATCCGGTGTGAAGACGTCTTCGAAGAGGCGGTCGGCGGCGCTTTCGGTGAGGGCCTGAAGGGTGCGGTACCTTTGCAACAGGGCCTTGGCGAAGCCGGTCAGTTCGGAGCCACCGCCCTTGGTTCCGCCGATCTTCTTGGTGAGCAGCGGGCGGCCCAGACGCTGTTCCGTGGCCCGGATCTTTCCCCACACGGCCCGGTAGCTCATCTGCAGTTCCCTGGAGGCGGCCAGGATCGACCCGGTGCGTTCGACAGCTTCCAGGATGCGAAGCCGCCCCGCCCCGAAAACCACCTTGCCCTGCTCATCCTCGATCCAGATCTTGGACCGGACGGAAAGCCTGCCCGTGGGTTCCATGCCTCCTCCTGAATCCGCCCTGGAGCCGTTCCCCTTGCCTTTTGCCGGACAGCCCGGTAAAACCCATCTTCTCACAGCCGCCGACGGCGGGTCAATGCAGCTGCTTTCTGAAGGAGACGAGCCCGTGCCGGAATTCCTCAAGGTCAAGACCGCGGAAGAAATTGTGGAGATGGTCCGATCCTTTGCGCCTTTGGAGGCGGAAATCGTTTCCGTACAGGAGGCTTCCGGGCGGGTCTTGGCCGAGGACGTGACGGCACCGGAGCCCGTTCCCCACTTCGCCCGGGCCACCATGGACGGCTATGCCGTTCGGGCTCGGGACACCTTCGGCGCAGGAGAATCCCTTCCGGCGCTTCTGGAGGTGATCGGAGAGGTGGCCATGGGGCGGCCGGCCGAAACGGCGGTTCGTCCCGGGACGGCCGCGGCCATTCCCACGGGAGGGATGCTTCCGGATGGGGCCGACGCCGTGGTCATGGTGGAATACACCCAGCCCCTGGATGCCCATGCCATTGAAGTGACCCGGCCGGTGGCGCCCGGCGACAACGTCCTGCAGGTGGGGGACGATGTGGCGCTGGGCGAAAAGGTGCTGGAACGCGGACGGAAACTCCGCCCCCAGGACGTGGGGCTTCTGGCGGCCATCGGGATGGAGGAAGTGCGGGTCTTTCGGCGTCCGCGCGTGGCGATCATCTCCACCGGGGATGAAATCGTCCCGCCCGAGACCCGCGACCTTCCCCCGGGAAAGATCCGGGACATCAACACCTACGTGGTGGCTTCCCAGGTGCGGGAAGCGGGCGGTCGTGTGGGAACGATTCAGGTGGTGGCCGACGATCTGGACGAGCTGGAAGCGGTGTGCCGGGAGGCCCTTGCCGCCCACGACGTGGTGGTTCTCTCGGGCGGCAGTTCCGTGGGCATCCGTGATTTCACCATCCAGGTGCTGGAACGGTTTCCCGGCTCGGAGCTGCTGGCTCACGGGGTGGCCATCCGCCCCGGAAAGCCGACGATCCTGGCCCGACTGGGGGAAAAGATCCTTTGGGGACTGCCGGGGCAGCCGGCTTCGGCCATGATCGTCTTCACCGCCTTCGTGCGCCCCTGCCTGCTCAGGCTTCAGGGCGTGGAAAACGCCGGGAATCTGGAAACCAACGTGCGGCAAGCGGAACTGGCCCGGAACATCCCATCGGTCCACGGCCGGGCCGATTACGTGCGGGTGAGCCTTTCAAACGACAAAGGCCGACTCACCGCGGATCCCGTCTTCGGAAAGTCGGCCATGATCAGCACCTTGTCCAAGGCGGACGGCTATGTGATCGTGCCGGAACACGTGGAGGGCCTGGAAGCCGGAACCCTCGTCACCGTCCACCTCTTCTCCTCCCCCTGATCGCCCCGTTCAACCTCACACCCCGTATCCCATAGCCCTTACCCCTTCAATCCTTAATCCTTCAATCCTCCCCGTGGTGGGTCGATCCGAATCACGTCCTCCATGTCGAGCTCGACGCTGGCCGCCTTTTGGATCACGTCCACGTTGATTACCAGCTTGCCCCGTTTAGGGTTGAGCCGCACCAGGATGCCCACGCATCCCACCAGGGGCCCTCGAACCACCTGCACCCAGTCGCCTTCCTTCAGGTAGGGATGGACGGTGAGATCCTTGGCGGCCCCGAGCATGGTGCGGAGGGACTCCACCTGATAGGTGGGGATGGGCATGGGCCCGTCCTGGTTTTTCAGGATGTAGACGCTCCCGGGGACCTTGAGGATTTCCACGTGCGTGTGGTTGTCCAGGGCCGCGTTGACGAAAAGGTAGCCGGGAAAGATGGGGACCTGGATGCGCAGACGCCGATCCCGCCGCTTGCTCCACTTTTCCACCAGAGGCAGAAAGCAGGTGATCTCCTTCCTGGCAAGGATGTCGGCCACCTTCTTTTCGTGGTTCACCTGAACGTACAGGGCGTACCAGGCGGGCACGTCTTCCCGAAAAAGTCCAGGACCTTCAGGAACCTCAATGAGCCTCTCTTCCCTCCGTTCGGTGCCTTTCGTATCCGTGGCTTGCATCCTACTCCGATCTCCTCCCCGTCGATGCCTGAATGTCGGGTATGGATAACGCGAGGTGTCTGATCAGGGCCGATCTTTTCATTCCACCGCTACAATTTCCGAGTCGGCGTCGGAGGGTAACCCCCTCAGGCCATCTTCCCTCCGATCCTCCAAGATGAGCTTGATGGCTTCGGCGAGGTTTTCCAAGCATTCTTCCTTGGTCTTCCCCATTCCGTTGGCACCGGGGATCTCCAAACACTAGGCGATATACCAATCTTGATCTTTTTCAATGACGGCAGTGAATTCATTGCGCATGTGCCTTTCCCTCCGTTGGGGGGCTATGCCGCGGCGTCCCAGGGTGTTTCCGGCCGTTTGTTTTCATTCTGATGGTTCGGGATGGGGGCGTCAAGACGTTCTCCTCCACTTCCGGGCGGAGTCCTCATCGGCCGTACACCATGGATCCCCGGCGTGGAAGGAAGGTCGCGACCCAAGAAATCCGGGAACAGATTGTGGACCTCGGAGGTCTTTCCGCGGGGCTGAAGCCCCGCGGCTACTGGACCCTGGTCGATGCCGGTGGGAACGGCGAATGGGTCATTCATGCCTGCGGGAATGCCCCATGCGACGGCAGCTCCCTTTCGCCTTCCTCATCACCCATCACTCGTCACCCATCACTTCCCAAGCATCTTCTCCAGGTTCCACGGGGTGGGAATCCGGAGCCGGTTTCCGGACCGGTCTTCGTAGACCAGGAAGCCCTTTTCCAGGGCGAATTGGAAGAGATCCCGCGTGAGGGCCACGTCTTCCGTGCAGTAGCGGATGAGCGGCTCCCAGGCGCCTTCCCGGAACCAGCGAACGGCCTGGAGGCCGTCGGCCGTCTTTTGGCGTTCCAGGGTCTTTTCCCCCAGATGGTCGAGGCTCAGGCGAAAGCCCAGCTGGGCGTGCACGGCTTCCAGGATGTCGAAGGTGGGAAGGCTGTTGAGAGGAAAAGGCGTGTAGGCCTGAAGCACCGCGTAATCGAATCGCTTGATGTTGAACCCCACCACCAGGTCGAGCTCCCGGAGCCGTCCGATGAGGTCCGGGATCTCGTCTTCCCGATACACGTGAAAGTCCTCGGTCCGGGAGTCGTAGAGAACGGCTACGGAAACCCGCATCAGGTGCTTGTTCTGCCAGCCCCCCACTTCCTGGGCCAGCCGCTGGGTTTCCAAATCCAGAAACCCGATGGCCGGTTTTCGGGGCTCCGGGGCCGGTTCGTCTTCCAGGGGAACCGCATCCCAGGGATCCTCCACCGTCAGGGAAGCGGCCTCTTCAAACAGGGGGCGGCGCCCCAGAAGATATTGCAGGACGAGGGAGCACGCGGTCTTGTCCAGCGGGGTGTTTCCGGCACCGCATTTGGGGGAATGGATGCACGCGGGGCATCCTTCTTCGCAGGAACACCCTTCCACCAGCTCCAGGGTCTTTTCCAGGAGCGGCTCCACGATCTGGTAGCCCCGGGCGGCCAGGCCGATGCCTCCCGGGTGGCCGTCGTAGATGAAGACGGCGCTCTTTTGGAGCTGCGGATGAAAGGGGATGGAGATGCCGCCGATGTCGTTCCGGTCGCACAGGGCGAACAGAGGAAACATGCTGATGGCGGCGTGCTCCATGGCGTGGATGCCGCCCATGAAATGAAGGCCCGCCCGGCGGATCTTGTCCGCGACGGCTTCTTCGATTTCCACCCAGAAGCCCACGGTCTCAAAGACCTGCTCCGGCAGTTCCAGGGGAGTGAAATCCAGCACTTCCTGGGTGAAGAGTCGCTTCTTTTCATAGCCGGTGATCTGTTCCCGCACGCGGACCCGGCCCAACCGGGCCACGAAGTTGGCGCACGGCCTGGACGCCAGCACCTCCAGGATTTCCGTCTCCTTTTCGCTCTTCACCCACGTGAAGTAGTCGGCGTCCTTGGGAAGGGCGTGGACCACCCGCTTTTCCAGGTCCAGGGACCGGACCACGTAGGTTTGGCCCCTGTGGAAGTAGACGGCTCCCGGGTGGCATTCCTTGAGGGCCCGGATCCCCTCGTTGGTGCCGATGGGAATCCACGCCCCTTTCTTGGAAGGATGGGGCGCAAGGATGGTGTAGGAGGGGCCCACGCTGCGGATGTCCACGTTCCGGTGGGGCCGTGCGGACGGAGAAAACCAGCGGGTGCCGTCTTCGGACTGCAGGAGCCCTCCCCGGCGCGTGAGATCCTCCAGGGCGAGACGTCTCGCTTCCGTCCATCCGGCCGCTTCCTCCCGGGTCAGGGGGATTTCCGCCGCGGCGCAGGGCAGGTGCGCCTTCACGATGGCCTCGTTTTCCGGGTCCACCACCGCCGTCTCAAAACGGCTCTCCAGGAAGGCGTCCGGATGGTGGACGATGTACTGGTCCAGGGCGTCGGGCTGGGGAATGAGCACGATGGCGCTCTCCCGGCCGCTTCGGCCCACACGTCCCCCCCGCTGCCACGTGGTCATGACGGTTCCCGGATAGCCCACCAGGATGCACACGTCCAGGCCGCCGATGTCGATTCCCATCTCCAGGGCGCTGGTGGACACCACCCCGGCCATGCGGCCGTTCGCCAGAGCCTGCTCGATGTGGCGCCGCTCGCTGGGCAGGAACCCGGCCCGATAGGAGCTCACGCGGGGGGGCAGATCCGGGGCCGAGCGGCTGATGGCCATGTGGACCAGTTCCGTCATGCGCCGGGACTGGGTGAAGACGATGGTCTTGAGGCCTCCGCGAATCGCCAGGACGGCGATGCGCGCCGCCAGCCCCGAAAGGGACGACTCCGATTCCATGAAGACGAAATGACGTTTGGACTGGGGCGCTCCGGCTTCGTTCACCACCTGAACCGGCCGTTCGATGAGGCGTTCGGCCAGTTCCGCCGGGTTGGCGATGGTGGCCGAAAGGAAGACGAACCGGGGCGCCGAACCGTAATGGCGGCAGATGCGCTGCAGGCGCCGGAGGACCTGGGCCACGTGGCTTCCGAAGATCCCACGGTAGGTGTGCATCTCATCCACCACCACGTACCGCAGGGTGCTCCAGAAGGACTGCCACTTGTCGTGGTAGGCCAGCAGGGCGTAGTGGAGCATGTCCGGGTTGGTGACCAGCACGTGGGGCGGGTCCTTGCGGATCTTGGCCCGCTTGTAGGACGAGGTGTCCCCGTCGTAGACGTCCGCCGAAAAGGGTTTGGGACCGGGAATCGCCCGAAAGAACTGGTGGAGGGATTCCAGCTGGTCGCGGCTGAGCGCCTTGATGGGGAAAAGGTAAAGGGCGTGGCCGTCGGGATCTTCCAGGAGCGATTCCGCCACGGCCAGGTTGTAGATGAGAGACTTACCGCTGGCCGTGGGGGTGGCCACCACCACGTCCCGGCCGTCCCGGATTTTTTCCAGTGCCTGCGCCTGGTGGCTGTAGAGGCGGGACACGCCGAGCGACTTGAGCGCCTGGGTCAAGGCGCGCTGAAGCGGGCGTTGGAGCCGGCCGTAACGGGGGGGATGCGCGGGAATGACGGCGTGGTGGGCGACCCGGGCGGTCTTCCAGTCTCGAGTGAGAAGGGCGTGGAGGAATCGGTTCATGGATGTCGAATCGGGGCTTTCCGAAGATTCCGGCTTCCCTTCGGCCGACGACGGGTCGCGGACGTTGACAGGGCCGAAGGGAGCCGGTTAGGTGTCTACAGTCAAAGGGTTTTCACGTTCTTCATATCTTCGGGCCGAGGCCTTTTCCGGCTTCGGACCGCAAGGAGGGTGCCATGAACGTGCAGGAAGTGATCCCCAAGATTCACTGGCTCGGGCATGATAGCTTTCGCATCGAGGGAAGTAAAGTTGTCTACTTCGATCCCTACGAAATCGCCGGAGCCGCTGCGCCGGCGGACATCATCTGCATCAGCCACGAGCATTTCGACCACTGTTCGCCCCCGGACGTGGACAAGATCCGCAAGGCGGACACGGTGATCGTGACCGACGGCGCCTCGGCCAAGAAGCTTTCCGGGGACGTCCGGGTGGTACGGCCGGGCGATCGGCTGAACGTAAACGGCGTGGAAATCCAGGTGCTTCCCGCCTACAACACCCACAAGAAATTCCATCCCAAGGAAGCGGGCATGCTGGCCTTCGTGGTGACGCTGGACGGAGTGCGCTACTACCATGCGGGCGATACCGACTTCATCCCCGAAATGGAGGGCCTGGGCGTGGACGTGGCCTTCCTGCCCGTGTCGGGAAAGTACGTGATGGATGCCGACGAGGCCGTCCAGGCCGCCAGAGCCATCCGCCCCAAGGTGGCCGTCCCCATGCACTACGGCGCCATCGTGGGGTCCCGGGAGGACGCTGAACGATTCCGCAAGGCCCTGGAAGGTGAAGTGGAGGTGGTGATTCTGGAGAAGGAGTAAGGGACAAGGGGAAAGGTGAAAGGCACAAGGTAAAAGGAGAAACCTGAATTGGAAGATTCTTTCTCAATGGACAGGTCGTGAAGGGCGGGCGTAAAGCCCGCCCCGACAAAAACGCACGGATCCCTTGGGTGGGGGCGGGGTTTATCCCCGCCCGCTAATCACGCGGAGGGACACCCGAAGAAAAAATCGCTCAGCTAATATGAAAGAGAACCGCGAATGAACGCGAATAGACGCAAATCTTCTTAGTTGTAGAAACTGCGAAGGCTGCAATGAGGATGCCCGGCAATGCAAGGGGCGCGCAGCGACTCATAGAGAATGGCATATCGCGGCGTTCCGACAAATGCCCTTGCTCCGGCCCGCTCTTTCATCCATGCGGGGCGGCGCGAGGGGAGCCATGACTGTTAGGGGAAAGGCAGGGGGGCGGCGGACTGAGTCGCTTCCAGGAGCATACTTAGGGCCGTGAAAGGGGCGAGCCTCATGGAACCGCTTTACCTGGATGCGTACCGATCCGGGCGGCTGCAGAAAAGGATCGAAAGGGCGCTGGGGTGGCTCAAAAAATGCGCCCTGTGCCCCCGGCTCTGCTGTGTAGATCGCCTGAAGGACGAACGGGGAGTGTGCCGCACAGGCCGTTACGCCGTTCTGGCCAGCTACGGGCCCCACTTCGGAGAGGAGGACCCGCTGGTGGGCCGCAGCGGCTCGGGAACGATCTTTTTCGCCCACTGCAACCTGCTGTGCCTCTTTTGCCAGAATTTCGACATCAGTCACCAGGGCCACGGCGTTCCGGTGCGCCCGGAGCACCTGGCCGCCGTCATGGTGGAATTGCAGCAGCGGGGGTGCCACAACATCAACTTCGTCACGCCCACCCACGTGGTGCCCCAGATCCTGGAAGCCTTGCCGGCGGCCGTAGAAAGAGGGCTTCGCGTGCCCCTGGTCTACAACTGCGGAGGCTATGAACGGGTGCCCACCCTTCGACTCCTGGAAGGCATCGTGGATATCTACATGCCCGACTTCAAATTCTGGGATCCGTCGGTGGCCAAGGAACTTTGCGATGCGGAGGATTATCCCGAAAGGGCCCGGGAGGCCCTGTTGGAGATGCACCGTCAGGTGGGGGATCTCAAGCTGGATCCTTCGGGCATCGCCCGGCGGGGTCTGCTGGTACGCCACCTGGTCATGCCGGAAGGCCTGGCGGGTACGGATGCCATTTGTCGCTTTATTTCCGAAAGGATTTCGCCGAATACCTATGTGAACATCATGAACCAGTACCGGCCGTGCGGCCGGGCGCGGGAAGTGCCCGCCTTGCGGCGGTCCATCACGGCCCGCGAATACGAGGAAGCTCTGGAGAGCGCCCGGCGGGCGAGCCTGCGCCGACTGGACCGGAGACGGCCGCGGTTCCTGCTCTGGCCCAACTGACTGGAAGGATTAAAGGATTAGAGGATTGAAGGATTAAAGGGGGAAGGTGGAGGGGTACGGGGTATGGGATAATGGGGTAAGGGGCAGGTGGTGAGAATGATCGCGTTCCCCTTACTCCTTACTCCTTACTCCTTACTCCTCGCTCCCGACGCCTCACGGATTACGGAATGAAAATTTACGCCATCGGAGACATCCACGGCATGCACTTCAAGCTGGAACGCCTCCTGGACCGGATTCCCTTCCGGCCGGATGAGGACCTGCTCGTCTTCCTGGGGGATTACGTGGATCGGGGGCCGGATTCCCGGGCGGTGGTGGACCGGGTCCTGAACCTGATGGATCAGGGAATCAAGGTGGTGTGCCTTCGCGGAAACCACGAACTCATGATGGCCGAATACCTGGAAGGCCGGGACGTGAACTTCTTTCTGCTCAACGGCGGCGCCACCACCGTCCACAGCTACAAGGTGGGAAACAACGGGCGGTGCCGGGTGCCCGACCGGCACGTGGAATTTCTTCGAATACTCAAGAGATTTCACGAAACGGACGACTATCTTTTTGTCCATGCCGGCTTTCGCCCGGGGGTTCCACTGGAGGATCAGCTGGATGAGGACATCTACTGGATCCGAAACGATTTCATCCTTTCGGACCATGATTTCGGCAGGAAGGTGGTCTTCGGGCACACGCCCTTCCGGGAGCCCTACGTGGACGCAAGAAAGATCGGGATCGACACGGGGGCGGTCTACGGCAACAAACTGACCTGCGTCTGTCTGCCCGACGAGGTATTCTACAGCGTCTGATCTTCAGGGAGGAGTTCCGATGGCGAAAATCGACGCCTTCTTCAAACTCATGCACGACCAGAAGGCATCCGACTTGCACCTCATCTCCGGTCAGCAGCCGGTGCTTCGCATCCGGGGCGACTTGGAACGGGTCAAGTACAAGGTCCTGGACGACGACGAGCTGCGTTCCATGCTCTACGAGATCACGCCCGAGGACAAGATCAAGACCTTCGAAGAGACGGGGGACCTGGACTTTTCCTACGAAATTCCGGGCCTGGGCCGGTACCGCGCCAATTTTTTCATGCAGAAAAACGGCATCGGGGCGGTCTTCCGCGAAATTCCCGACGAGATCCTGTCCGTGCAGCAGCTGGGACTGCCCCCCGTGATCGCCAAGCTGGCCATGCTCCCCCGGGGGCTGGTCCTGGTGACGGGCCCCACCGGAAGTGGTAAGTCCACCACGCTGGCGGCCATCATCGACGAGGCCAACCGAAAGCGCAAAGACCACATCCTCACCATCGAAGACCCCATCGAATTCGTGCACAAGAGCAAGAACTGCGTGGTGAACCACCGGGAAGTGGGCACCCATACCAAGACCTTCTCCAGCGCGCTCCGGGCCGCCCTCCGTGAAGACCCGGACATCATCCTGGTCGGTGAAATGCGCGACCTGGAAACCATCCGGCTGGCCATCGAAGCGGCCGCCACGGGCCACCTGGTCTTTTCCACCCTCCATACCACCAGCGCGGCCAAGACCGTGGACCGTATCATCGAAGTCTTTCCCACGGGGGAACAGGCCCAGATCCGCTCCACCCTGGCCGACGGGCTCCGGGCCGTGGTGTCCCAGGCCCTGTTCAAACGCGTGGACGTGAAGGGGCGGGTGGCCGTCCTGGAGATCCTCATCGCCACCCATGCCGTGCGGGCCCTCATCCGGGAAGGAAAGACCCACCAGATCCCTTCGGCCATCCAGACGGGAAAGAAGTACGGCATGCAGACCCTGGACGACGGGATCATGGAACATCTGCGCGCCGGCCGCATCAGTCGCAGCGAGGCCTACATGAAGTGCGTGGACAAGGAGAAATTCAAGCCGTTCCTCACCGAACCTCCGGTGGATTTTACAGACGTGTAGGCCCCCGGCAAATGAACGCAAATAGACGCCGATAGAAATAACGGGTGTGGGAGCGGCCAAAGCCGCCCGGCGGATGGCCGGCCATTCAGTGGCGGGGTGGACCCCGCGCCCAGGTAGAAACTAAGCGGTTGTTTCAGCGGGAAAAAACATTCCCGGACGTCCTTCCGGAGGGGTTCCCAAAGGGAAAACGAGGGTTCCATGAAAAGAAAGGATCTGAACACCATCCTGCATCGGCTTCTGGACGAGCACCCAAACCTCTCGGACATCAATTTCACGGTGGGAAAGCCCGTCCAGGCGGAAGTGGACGGGGTGCTTCGGCCGTCGTGCGCCGAGCTGGCCCTGGGAACACTGACTCCGTTCCACACCGAACACATCGCCTTGGCGCTCATTGGTCCCGACAAGCGCCTCATCCGCGATCTTCTGGATACCGGTTCCTGCGACCTGTCCTATGCCCTGGACGGGCGCGCGCGGTTTCGCGTGAATGTCTTCAGCCAGCGCGGGCATTATTCGGTGGTCATGCGTATGCTCCCGTCCCGGGTGCCCACCATCGAGGAACTGGATTTGCCGCCCGTGTTCAAGCAGATTGCGGAGGAAAAGAACGGCATCGTCTTCGTCACGGGTGCCACGGGAAGCGGTAAATCCACCAGCCTGGCCGCCATGCTCAACGAGATCAACCGCACCAAGCCCGTCCACGTGGTTACGTTGGAGGATCCCGTGGAGTTCGTCCATCCGCAGCTTAAGGCCACCTTCAACCAGCGGGAACTGGGCCAGGACTTCGACACCTACGCCAGCGGGCTGCGGGCGGCCCTGCGGCAGGCCCCCAAGGTGATCCTGGTGGGGGAAATGCGCGACCGGGAGACGGTAGAGATCGGTTTGAGCGCAGCGGAAACGGGCCATTTGGTGCTCACCACCCTGCACACCATCGATGCGTCTCACACCATCAACCGCATCGTGGGCATGTTCGAACTGGAAGAAGAGCGCCTCATTCGCATCCGATTGGCCGACGCCATGCGCTGGGCGGTGAGCCAGCGGCTGCTGCCCAAGGTGGGGGGCGGACGGGTGGCAGCCTTCGAAATCATGGGAAACAACCTGCGGGTGCGGGAAGCGGTGCTGCACGGGGAGAGCGAGGGCAAGACCTTTTACGAAATGATGCAGCAGGCCCGCCCGTTCGGATGGACCACCTTCGACGACTCCATCCTGGATCTCTACGAGCGGGGGTTCGTCACCGAAGAGACGGCCCTGGGCTATGCCTCCAACAAGGCGGTGGTCAAACGGGGTATCGATCGTATAAAGTCCCAACGTGGGGAAAAGACGACGGATATCGAGGGACTCCGGATCGACCAGGAGTATTCGCGCAAGATCAGTTGATTCGAACCCACCTGGGGCGATTCTCCGTGATCGTGCGGTTCGGAAGGGAGCGCGTAGGCCGGCCCCCCACAGGAACGCATCGACCCTCGGGGTAGGGGCGGGGTTCATCCCCGCCCGCGGATCCCAAGGTGATAAAGAACGCGATAAGAGGAGAGCTCGATTTGAGTCCCACTGGCGAGGACGGCATGACCCGAAGAGTGGAAGCGGTGGACTGGTCCGTCTACCTGGTGACCGATTCGCGCTGTGGCGAAGGACGGCCGCTCCTCCAGGTGGTGGAGGCGGCGTTGCGCGGCGGGATCGGCGTGGTGCAGTATCGCGAGAAACAGGCCGCAACCCGGACCATGGTCCGGGAGGCGGAGGCTCTGAGGGAGCTCTGCGAGGCCTACGGGGCCTCTTTTTTTGTGAACGACCGCATCGACGTGGCTTTGGCGGTGGACGCTCACGGCGTCCACCTGGGCCAGGACGATATGCCGGTTCCCATGGCGCGGCGGCTGCTGGGCCCGGAACGGATCATCGGCGTGACCGTCCACAACGCCGAAGAGATCCGAAGGGCGCAGGCCCAAGGCGCGGACGTGCTATCCATCGCGCCCGTCTTCGCCACGTCCACCAAGCCGGACCACCAGACCCCCTTGGGCATCCAAGGGCTGAGGAAGCTGGCGGGCTTGTGCGAACGGCCCGTGGTGGCCATCGCCGGCATCACACTGGAAAACGCGGCCGATGTGATCCGGGCGGGTGTGGACGGCGTGTGTGTGGTGTCCGCCGTCATGGCGGCTCCCGACCCGGAAACCGCCGCGCGGGAGCTGCGAAGGCGCGTGGAGGAGGCGAGGGCGGCGCGTATGGGGTGACGAAGAGCGGCCGGGAGAACTCAGGATCTGCGGGCTCTCGGGGCGCCCCGGTTCGCGGGACGGCCGTTTCCCAGGCGGGCGAATTCGGGCTCATAGAGCGGATCCGGAGCCTTTTCCCCGAGCCTCCTTCGGACGTGGTTCGGGGCATCGGGGACGACGTGGCCGTGCTGCGCATGCCCCCGGGAGACCTCCTCCTGGCCACGTGCGACTGCCAGATCGAAGGCGTCCACTTTCTTCGGCATCACATCTTGCCCCGGGACCTGGGACGGCGCGCCGCCGCCATCAATCTAAGCGACATGGCGGCCATGGGGGGCGACCCCCTGTGGGCCGTGGTGTCGCTCATGCTGCCCGGCGATCTGCCCGTGGACTACGTGGAGGATCTCTACCGGGGCATGGGGGATGCCTTGGGCGAGTGGGGGGCCTTCGTGGTGGGCGGGAACACGGCCCGCCATCCGGATCGCCTGGTGGTGGACGTCACCCTTCTGGGCCGTGCAGCCCCCGATCGACTCATCACACGGGACGGAGCCCGCCCCGGCGACGTGCTCATGGTCACCGGAACCCTGGGCGGGTCCCGCGCCGGCCTGGAATGGATCCTTTCCAAGGTCCCTTCGGCCGACGAGGCGGTTCGGGACCGGGCCGTGCGCCGACATCGGACTCCCAGGGCCCGCGTGGCCGAAGGCAAAGCCTTGGCCGCCACGGGGCGGGTGCGGGCCATGCTGGACGTGAGCGACGGGCTCTTGGGAGATCTGGCTCATTTGTGTCGGGCCGGCCGCGTGGGAGCCGTGGTGGAAGCGGCGGCGGTTCCGGTGGATCCCTGCTGCCGGGAAACGGCGCGGGCCAAGGGAAGGGATCCCCTGGATTGGGCCTTGAGGGGCGGTGAAGACTACGAGCTCCTTTTCGCCGTGGATCCCGACGGCGTGGAGCACGTGATCCGGACCCTCCGGGGCGTATCGGATGTGCCGTGTTCGGTCATCGGCCGGATCGTTTCGGAGAAAGAGGGGATCCAGGTGGTCTATCCCGACGGATCCAGGCGGAATGCGGCCTCCGAAGGCGGCTGGGACCATTTCGGTCCGCGGCCTTAGGACCTTGTCCGAGAACTTTCCCAACCGTCACTCCCGTGCAAGCGTGAGTCCATAAGTTGCCGGAAATCCAGGATCCCCGCCCCCCCGTTCAAGCCGGGGACAAGCTTCGCGGGGATGACGAATGGGCGTTGAAGGGCGCAAACTAGCTGTTTTCGGGCAGGCTCCTAGAAGATTTTCTGAGAACGCCGCGGACGAACTCTTTTCTTGTAGCGCAGCCCTTTAGGGCTGCGGAAGAATCCCCGGCCGTCGGATAGGCCACCGTGTATTTCGTGTAAATTCATGGAGTTACGATGACGCTTTCCGCGGGGCTGAAGCCCCGCGGCTACGGAAGATGTCGGATCCTTTGCCGGTTCCAGACGGAAGCCTATTTTCGGACACGCTGCCAGGGAAAAACCACCGGCGGCTCCGCCTTGCTCCATCCGTCCGTTCCCTGTACCCTTTCCCCCTGAACCTTGTCCCTTTCTCCTTTCACCTGAACACGAGGTAGAGCCATGGCCATTCCGAGAGCGCTGACCATTGCGGGGTCGGATTCCGGCGGCGGCGCCGGCATCCAGGCGGACCTCAAGACCTTTTCCGCGTTGGGCGTGTTCGGCATGAGCGCCCTGACGGCCATCACGGCCCAGAACACCGTGGGAGTGCAGGGTGTGGTGGAACTGGAACCCGAATTCGTTTCCGCCCAGATTCGAGCCGTGGTGGAGGACATCGGCGTGGACGCCGTGAAGACGGGAATGCTTTCCAGCGCCCGGATCATCCGGCGCGTGGCCCGGGACGTGCGCGAACTGGGCCTGGAAAAGCTGGTGGTGGATCCCGTCATGGTGGCCAAGAGCGGGGACCCTCTTCTCCAGCCCGACGCCCGGGACACCCTCATCCGTGAGCTCCTGCCGTTGGCGCTGGTGGTGACACCCAACCTGCACGAGGCGTCCGTTCTGGTGGGGTTCCCGGTGAGGGATCGCCAGTCCATGGAGGCTGCGGCCAGGGCCATCAAGGCCTTCGGGCCGGGATACGTGGTGGTCAAGGGGGGGCACCTGGAAGGGGAGCCCATGGACCTTCTTTATGACGGCAGGGAATTCGTCGCATTCCAGAACAAGCGCTTCGACACACCCCACACCCACGGAACCGGGTGCACGTTCGCTTCGGCGGTGGCCGCCGGCCTGGCCAAGGGCCTTTCGGTTCCCGACGCCGTCGCCCAGGCGAAAGATTACATCACGGGAGCCATTGAGCGGGGGCTGGCCATCGGCCGGGGCCACGGCCCGGTCCACCATTTCTACCGGCTTTACGATCTGGCCGGGTGGTCCTTCGGGTAATGTCGAAGGAAACCGCGGATGAAAACGGATGAACGCGAAAGGGGGGTGGGGATGAAGCCGGCTGCTGTTCAAGATCTCGGTCTGATGTTGTAGGGGCGGGCTTTATGCCCGCCCGTTAGGACCGGGCAATGGGAACAAAGCACCCGATCCGGGAGAGGGCCTTCCCGGATCTTGGGTTCCCGAATCCGTGCAGCGGAAGGGGCCCGATCGGCCGGAACCGCCGGATGATGTCAGCGGCCTTTGCCTTTGGGAGGGTCCTTTTTCTTGAAGCGGTCCAGGCGGATCACCCGGGCGCCGCCATCGGGGGCATCCCCGGTGGGCCGCACCGGGTCTTCCTTTTGCAACGCCTTGATTTGCTCGGCCAGGGAGGAATCCTGGGAGAGCATCTCCTCGATCTCCTTTTCCTGGTCCCGCCAGGCGGTCTCCAGGTGCGTCAGGTCCCAGCGGCGTTCCAGAAAGTCACCCAGAATCTCCATCAGGCGGTGCAGGAGAAGCCCATGGGGCTCCTTCAGGTAGAAGGGTACATGGGCCCACAGGTTCAGAGCCCGAATTTCCAGGTGCGGTGCGGCTTCCAGGATGGACGCATGAATCGCGCTGGGGCCCTCGTATTCGGCGGGCAGACAGCCCCAGGCCTGCAGCCGGTTGTAGCCTTCCGGATCGTGGGCCAGCCCGGAGATGCGGATTTCATCGTAGAAGATCTGGTCGTAAAGGCTGCCCAGAAGCAGAATTTCCCGGCACCCCCATTCCTTCAGCGTCTTGAGGAGCTGGACGCTGAACCGGCGCCAGCCCAGGGAGGGCTCCGTGCCGACCCCCAGGAAGAACGGGAGCCTGGAACCGTCGGTGGGCATGAAGGTCCGGAACTCCGGCCATTCCAGGTGTTGAACGCGCCCGTGGCGGATGACCACGTGGGGGCGCAGTTCGGAGGTGTGCCAGTAGCCTTCCAAGTCCCACACGGCCACCTGCAGGCATGGCTCCAGGCGGTTGACCTCTTCCAGGATCCGTGAGCAGAGCCCGCCTGCATCGGGCCATCCCGTAAAGCTTACAACCGCCCTCTCGGCGCGTAACTCGGGCACCAAAGGCGTCATCTCCATGGCCGACCTGTCCTTCCTTCTCGCCCCCCGCCTGCCGGTGAAAGCCGGGGCCCTGCATGCCCGGCCCGTTGTGGACTCCCTTTAACCGATACCTTCGTAGGGGCGGTTCGCGAACCACCCCTACACCCACCGCTCACCACCAGTAAACCCTCACGGGGCGATCTTTGTCCCCACGCCGGTCGCTTCACGCCGGAAGCGGAATCAGATTCAGGCGCCGCAATTCTCTCAGGAGCACATTGCAGTCCCGGAAGACCCAGTGGGGTCCGGCGGCCCGAAGGGCGTCCATGCCCACCCGGCCGGAGGCGACTGCCGCGGTGAAGGTTCCCACCCGGCGGCCCGTTTCGACGTCCAGCGGATGATCCCCCACCATGAGGGCCCGCTCCTTTTCCACACCCAGCAGGGCAAGCGCCCTTTCCAGGTGCTCCGGATGGGGCTTCACGTTTTTCACGTGATCCCGCGCCAGGAAGCAGGAACACAGCCGGTCGATGTCCGGAAAGACCTGCCGGACGGCCGAGCTGCAATTGCGGGTGATGACGGCCGTCGGCACGCCGCAGGCCTGCAAGTCCCTGAGGATGGTACGGGTGTAGGGAAAGAGCTTACCCCGCCGGGCAGCCTCCAGTTCCATGTCCACCACCAAGCCGTGGGCGGCTCTCCGGAAATCCTCCACCGTGCCGTCGGCCCCGGGTATCCGCCGGGCCAGATGTTCGATCCATTCCAGGGCGGGCATGGGCGAGGGACCCGGCCGCCGGTTCAGGTACGTTTCGGCCAAGGCGGCGATCCGCTCCTTCATGATGGAAAAATCCAGGTGCAGTTCCGCCAACGTGCCGTCGAAGTCAAAAATCAGGGCATGGATCATGCCGTGCGTTTCCTTTCCTGTCTTCGCACCGTTTGCGTCTTCTTAACATCGCCCGCCGCGGTCTCCCAAGGACAAAATCCCAAGGACAAAATCCCAATGACGGCTTGCACATCGCAGGCCGCTTGTCTATTTTTAGGCGTTCTTTCGGACAAGGGCGGGTTCGATGTTTCTGGTGCTGCGAAGAGGGAGGATGGAATGGGCGGGCAGGTGCCGCTTCTCAGTTTCGATGCCGCCGTCGATCGGTTGCTTCAAAAGAAGGAATCCTATCACGCCAACTATCTGGCCATGTATTCTTCCTGGTTGGGCGGGATCCTAACCGACCCCCGCTTGATGGTGGTTCCCGTGGACGACCACCTGGTACACCGGGGAGACGGTATTTTCGAGGCCTTCAAGTGCGTGGACGGCTTCCTCTATCTGCTGGACCGGCATTTGGACCGACTGGAACGATCCACTGCCATCGCGCAGCTCACCTGGCCGGTGGACCGAAGCCGCCTGGAGGACCTCATTAAGCAGACCGTTCGGGCGTCGGGAGCGCGGGAATGCCTGGTGCGGCTCTTCCTGTCGCGCGGTCCCGGGGGATTCACCACGGATCCCTACGAATGCCCGGCCAGCCAGCTTTATATCGTCATCACGCGCCTCAAACAGGCACCGGAAGAGAAGCTCACCAAGGGCGTCACCCTCAAGAGCAGCCACATTCCCATCAAGAAGTCCTATTTCGCCAGCGTCAAGAGCTGCAACTACCTCCCCAACGTGCTCATGACCAAGGAAGCCCGGGATGCGGGCGTGGACTTCACCGTGTCCATCGACGAGAACGGCTTCCTGGGCGAAGGCGCCACGGAGAACGTGGGCATCGTGACTCGGGACAACCGATTTCTGGTGCCCCGGTTCGATCGCATTCTGCGGGGCACCACCGTGACGCGCATGTTGGAGCTGGCCCGGGAATTGGTGGAGAGAGGGGAGCTGGCCCAAGTGGGCGAGGCGGACATCCGGCCCGAAGATGCCTACCGGGCCGCGGAGATGATGACCTTCGGAACCACCTTCGATGTGCTTCCCATCGTCCAGTATGACGGGCATCCCATCGGGGACGGCGTGCCGGGTCCCTGGTTCCGCCGTTTTCGGGAAATGCTGCTCCGGGATATTCGATCCGGCCAAGGCGTGCGCACTCCCGTCTGGGACGAGCCGGCGGCTTAAGTCGGACCCCAAGTGTCTATATCCTGAATTGGACGATTCTTTCACATGGACAGGTCCTCAAGGGCGGGCGTAAAGCCCGCCCCTTCAAAAACGCACGGACCCATTGGTAGGGGCGGGGTTTATCCCCGCCCGCTAATCACGCGGTGTAAGAGATACCCGAAGAAAAAATCGCTCAGTTTGGGTATATGAAAAGGGACCTCGTTCCGTTCGTGCGCACGGCCTGTAGGGGCGAATGATCATTCGCCCCTACAGGGCTCTGCTTTCGGTGGGTTTCATCCTTCGTTGTCACGGGCCGTCCGTGATGGGGTCAATGGGAACTGAAGCTGAACGTAGGGGCGGGCTTTAGGCCCGCCCTTCAGGGTCGCACCATGGGAAAGAATCGCTCGGTATAGGGTGAGGACGAACCGAGGATTCCCGCCGGTTGATGAGAACGTTTTGGAAGGATCTGAAGGAGCGGCGCACGCCGCTCCACACAGCGGGATGATGAGCATGAGCCGTAGCGACAAAAACCTTCTGGACCGGGTGGATCGGGCCTTCAGCCAGTCGCTGGAAGCGGTGGAGGGCCTGTGGCGATCCCAGGGGGCGGTGATCGTGGAGATGGCGCAGGTGGTGGCCGCTGCCTTCAAGGCCCACCGGCGCCTTTACATTTTCGGCAACGGCGGGAGCGCCGCCGATGCGCAGCACCTGGCGGCGGAATGCATCAACCGGTTCCAGATGGAACGGGCCCCTCTGCCGGCCGTGGCCCTGACGGTGGACACGTCCGTTCTCACGAGCATCGCCAACGACTACGATTTCAAAGACGTCTTTCTCAAGCAGATCCAGGCGCTGGGGGAGGCCGGGGACGTGGCGCTGGGGCTCAGCACGAGCGGGCGCTCGGAGAACGTCCTTCGCGCCCTTCGCTGGGCCCGGGAACACGGACTTCATACATTGGGCTTCGCAGGCCGGGACAAGACGGACATGGACATCTACTGCGACCGGATTCTCCATGTGCCGTCCCCTGTGACCGCGCGGGTTCAGGAAGGGCACATCGCGGCGGGCCACGTTCTGTGCGAGCTTATCGAGGTGCTCGTCTTTCGGCCCGACGAACCGAAGGCGGAAGAACCCGCCCCGGCCGCCTGTTGATGGACGAAAGGGGGACGGACCCAACCAATGAAGCCCATATCCTTGGAAGGCATTCAAACCACCAGCCTTTTTGATCGGCCCAGCAAGGTGGCGGCCCAAGACCTGGGAAGGCCGTGGATTCCCGGGGGGAGCCTGGCGGATTTCCTGGCCTTTCTGCCGACTCAACTGGCGGCACGGGATCTGCGGGAGGCCGTGGGAGCCGTGGCCGCAGCCGTCCTGGGAGGCCGGACCGTCCTTCTGGGCATGGGAGCCCATCCCATCAAGGTGGGGCTCGCTCCGGTGATCATCGACGCCATGGAGACGGGAATCCTCAAGGGGCTGGCCCTGAACGGAGCCGGGGTGATCCACGACGTGGAGATGGCCCTGGCGGGCAAGACGTCGGAAGACGTGGGTTCCCATCTGTCCCTGGGCCGTTTCGGTATGGCGCGGGAGACGGCGGAGTTCATCAACGGGGCGGTGAAGGAGAGGGCGGCCGACGGTCACGCGGGGTTCGGTGAGGCCGTGGGTCGGGCCTTGTTGAAGGCCGACCCGCCCCATGCGCGGTTCAGCATCCTGGCAGCGGCGGCCCGTTTGGGAATTCCGGTGACCGTGCACGTGGCTATGGGCACGGACATCATCCACATGCACCCGTCCATGGACGGCGCGGCGGCAGGGGCGGCCAGCCACTACGACTTCCGGGTCTTCTGCCGACTGGTGACCACGCTCCGGAAGGGGGTCTACATCAACCTGGGATCGGCGGTGGTGCTGCCAGAAGTCTTTCTCAAGGCCGTGAGCGTGGCCGCCAATCTGGGACACGATCTTTCCGGGATCACCACCATCAACATGGACTTCATGCGCCACTACCGGCCACACGTGAACGTGGTGGAGCGGCCCACGGCGGGAAGGGGAAGGGGATACAGTTTCGTGGGCCATCATGAAATCCTCTTCCCCCTCTTTTGTGCGGCCGTAAAGGAGGCGGTGGCGGCCCAAGGGGGCTCCGCTTCCACCGCAATTCCAGACGGTTCCCTTGGGGAAGGGACATAGGAGGACGCCATGCCCACCAAGATTCGCATCGAAGCGCCCGGGATCATGATGGACGCCCTGTTGAACGATTCCCCCACGGCCCGTCGCATTGCCGAGGCCTTGCCCCTGGAGGCGGAGGCCAACACCTGGGGGGAGGAGATCTACTTCGCCATTCCCGTTTCCGAACCGCTCTCGGAAGACGCGCGGGAAGTGGTGGAACGGGGAGACCTGGGCTACTGGCCCACCGGGAAGGCCTTCTGCATCTTTTTCGGTCCCACGCCCATGAGCCGCGGGGACGAGATTCGCCCGGCCAGCGCCGTGAACGTCGTCGGGCGGGTGTGCGGAGACCCCGGGGTCTTCAAGTCCGTGCGGGACGGGGATCTTGTTCGGATCGTGGCGGCGTCTTAAGATAGGACCGCGCCCCATGGGGGCGGCACAATTCGTTGCAGCGAGGTGAAACGATCATGCCCATCTACGAGTTCGAATGTTCCAAATGTGCGGAAAAATTCGAGTGTCTCGTCTTTCGAAGCGATGAGAGGGTTTCCTGCCCGTCTTGCGGCTCCCAGGAGGCCCAACGGGTCATGTCCGTCTTCGGCTTCAAGAGCGGGGGTGACAAGGGCGCGGCCAGCAGCCGCATGGGCTCCGGGGCCTCTTCCTGTTCCGGCTGCGCCGGCGGCAGTTGCGCCACCTGCCATTAGGATCCTGTGCAAGGCCGTTCTTTTGGGAATGGATGGATGAGGTGCCGCGATTTCTGGAGGGGCGGTTCGCAAACCGCCCCTACCGCCAACGTCCACCATCTCTAGGAGCTTGTCCGACAATGGCTCTCCGAGACGAGAGCCCGGGCGATGGCCCCTCTTTTCGTAGTCGCAGGGCTTTAGCGCCGCGGAAAAGGGCATTCGTAACTCATTGAAACGAAAAGAAATGCTCGATGGCCCATCCAACGTTCGGGGGTTCACCCGCAGCCCTAAAGGGCTGCGCTACGAGAAACGAGATCATCCGCGACGTTTTCGGACAGCCTCTTTAGGTCTTCGCCCTTGCGGGGATGACGGAAAGTCCATCCGGGGGAAGATCCAAAGGGCCAAATCCCGTCACTCGGCCGGGGATGAAAGCGAAAGTCGGCGCCCGAGGCTCCTGATGAGCCTCGCCATTTAAGAAAGGGGATTCGTGCGGAACACCCTCGTCATTGGAACGCGCGGGAGCTTGTTGGCTCTCCGGCAAAGTGAGATGATCAAGGACCTCCTGGAGGCTCGCTGGCCCGACCTTCGGGTGAGTCTGGAGATCATCAAGACCACCGGGGACAAAATCCTGGACGTGCCCCTGGCCAAAGTGGGCGGCAAAGGGCTTTTCGTCAAGGAGATCGAAGAGGCCCTCCTGGACGGTCGGGTGGACCTGGCCGTCCACAGCATGAAAGACGTGCCGTCCGAACTGCCCGGTCCCTTGGAGCTGGCCGTGGTGCCAGCCAGGGAAGATCCACGGGACGTGCTGGTCTCCGAGCGGTTTCCGAGCCTGGAGGATCTTCCCCGAGGGGCCGTGGTGGGGACCAGCAGTCTGCGCCGTGCGGCGCAGCTTCTGGCCCTGCGGCCGGATCTGCGGATCGAGAACCTTCGGGGAAACCTGGACACGCGCCTTCGCAAGGTCCGGGAAGGCCTCTACGATGCCGTCGTGCTGGCGGCGGCGGGCCTCCATCGCATGGGCTGGCGGGACCGCGTTGCCAGTTACCTGGACCCGGATCTTTTCGTGCCGGCCATCGGCCAGGGGGCCCTGGGGCTGGAGATTCGAAAAGACGATGATGACGTGCGCCGCCTTCTCGCTCCCCTGCATGATGAGTCCACCGCCCGGGCCGTGGCGGCGGAACGGGCCTTTCTGCACACCCTGGAAGGCGGCTGTCAGGTGCCCATTGCAGGCCATGCGACAGCGTCCCAAAACGGCGTGCTGCTGACGGGCCTGGTGGCTTCCCTGGACGGGCGGACCGTCTATCGGCAGACGGCCTCGGCGCCGCCGGGAGAAGAAGAAGCCGCGGGGCGCGATCTGGCCCGCCGGCTCCTGGATGCGGGGGCCCGCAAGATCCTGGAATCGGTCTACAATGCTTCCTGCTGATCGCGAGGACGATGTGAAAAAGGGAAAGGTCTATCTGGTGGGTGCGGGACCCGGGGATCCGGGTCTTTTTACGTTGCGGGGCTTGGAAGTCCTTCGGCGGGCCGAGGTGGTCATCTATGACTTTTTGGCCAACGAAGAGCTGCTCTCTTTTGCTCCGCCCCATGCCGACAGAATCTATGTGGGAAAAAAGGGCGGGGACCACACCTTGAGCCAGGACGGGATCAACCGGCTCCTGGTGGAAAAGGGCCGGCACCACGTGGTGGTTCGGCTCAAAGGGGGAGATCCCTTCGTGTTCGGCCGGGGCGGTGAGGAAGCCCAGGAACTGGTGGCGGCCGGCATCGACTTCGAGGTGGTTCCCGGAGTTACCGCCGCCGTGGCAGTCCCCGCCTATGCCGGCATTCCCCTGTCCCATCGGGACTTTACGGCGTCCATGGCCTTCATCACCGGGCACGAACGGGCCGATTCCCGGGAGTCCAAGATCGACTGGTCCAAGCTGGCCACGGCCGTGGGAACCCTCGTCTTTTTCATGGGTGTGAAGAACCTTCCGGACATCACGGCGCGCCTCATGGAGCACGGCCGGTCCCCGGAAACGCCCGTGGCGGTGATCCGTTGGGGCACCACGCCCGAGCAGCGGACGGTGACGGGAACCTTGGGCGACGTGGTGGACCGGGTGCGGGAAGCGGGCCTGAAGCCGCCGGCGCTCATCGTGGTGGGTGAAGTGGTTCGGCTTCGGGATCAGCTCAACTGGTTCGAACGGCGCCCGCTGTTCGGGCGCACTGTTTTGGTGACGCGGGCCCGACAGCAGGCCAGCGACTTCAAAAGGCTTCTGGAGGAGAAAGGAGCCCGGTGCGTGGAGTTTCCCACCATCCGGATCGCCCCCCCGGAGAGCTGGGAGCCGCTGGACCGGGCCTTGTCGGAACTCCAGACCTATGACTGGGTCATTTTCACCAGTGTGAACGGCGTGCGCTTCTTCATGGAAAGGCTTTTCGAGGCGGGGAAGGACGTTCGCGCCCTGGCCGGCGTGAAGCTGGCCGCCATCGGCCCCAAGACGGCCGAGGCCTTGGAGGCAAGGGGCCTGAGACTGGACGTGGTTCCCGGCGAATACCGCGCCGAAGGCATCCTGCAGGCCATGGGGGCGGATTCGGTCCAAGGGGCCCGCATTCTTCTTCCCCGCGCCAAGGTGGCCCGGGATGTGCTCCCCGAAACGCTCCGAAAGTGGGGCGCCCTCGTGGACGTGGTGCCCGCCTACGAGACGGTGCTGCCTACGGAAGGGGCCGACCGAGTGGCGGAAATGCTCCGGGAAGGCCGCGTGGACGTGGTCACCTTCACCTCCTCCTCCACGGTGACCAACTTCCTCCATGTCTTCGAGGCCCACGACCCGTTGAAGCTTCTGGAAAAGACGACCGTGGCCTGTATCGGCCCCATTACGGCCGACACGGCCCGCGGCCGGGGAGTTCCCGTGCACGTGGTGGCCGAGGAATACACCATCCCCGGCCTGGTCCAGGCCCTGTGCGATTACCTGGCCTGCTGAGACCCGCCGGGGAGCTCGCACGAGGATGCCCCCTCGCCTCAAGAGGCCGGGTATTTCCGTTCTGTTGGTAGCCGCAAGGCTTCAACCCCCGGGAGAGTGCCATCCTAGCCCCATGAAGCGGCAGGCCGTACCCGATGGCTTATGCGACGTCCGGGGGCTCTGCAGTTCCATAGGGCTGCGTTAGGGGAAAAGCGGACATCCCCGGCGTTTTCGGACAAGCTTTCAAGGAGCGGGCCTGAGACAAAGTCGTTCCGGTCCCGAAAACGAAGCCTTCGTTGTTGGGCGCCGGCTCTAGGAGCTTGTCTGAAAATGGCTGGGTTGCCTCCTTCATCGTCCATCTGTCCCCCCCGCGCAAGCGTGTGTCCATAAGTTGCCGAAAATCATGGATCCCCGCTTTCGCGGGGATGACGAAGGGGCGTTGAAGGGCGCAGACTACCCGTTGTCGGACAGCCTCCTAGCGCTGTAAGGATGCAACGAACGGGGGAGGGGCAATGAAGGTTCTTGTCGCCACATACGGATCCCGCGGGGACGTGCAGCCCTACGTGGCCCTGGGAAAAGGACTGCAGGCGGCGGGCCATGAAGTGATTGTGGCCACGAGCGAGCGTTTCCGGGACTTTGTGGTCGCCCACGGGCTTCCGTATGGTTTTTTGAGCGACAAACTCCTGGCGATCATCGATACGGATCTGGGGCGCACGCTCATGGAAACTACGGACAACCTTTTCCAGGTTGCCCGGCGCCTCGTGGGCATGGCCCGGCAGGTCGGTCCCCTCCAGCGGACTCTCGTGCGCGATGGCTGGGTGGTCGCAAAGAGCGCGGCCCCGGATCTCATCGTCTTTCATCCCAAAGTCTTCGGTGGCCCGCACTACGCTGAGAAACTCGGTGTTCCAGCCGTCCTGGCTCTCCCCATCCCCTTGTTCGTTCCCACCGCCGCCCGTCCCAGCATGGGCTTTCCCGATCTGAACTTGGGCGGCCGATACAATCGGGCGACCTATGTCCTGACGGAAAAGGTGATGGAATGGTCCATCCGGGGCCACGTCCGCCGTTGGCGAACCGAGCAGGGGCTCGTGCCCCATGACCATTGCAGTATCCTGAAGACCCCGCACGGCCGGCCCCTGCCGGTTCTCCATGCGGTGAGCAGGCACGTTGTGCCTCGCCCTCCCGACTGGCCCGACCAAGCGATGATGACAGGATACTGGTTCCTGGATCAGGCGGACCGATGGCGACCGCCTGCTGAGCTCAAGCGCTTCCTCGACTCAGGCCCCCCTCCGGTCTATGTGGGCTTCGGTTCCATGGCGGGACGCTCTCCCGCGAGGATGGGGCGGATCGTGATGGAAGCGCTCGCAAAGGCGGGAGTCCGAGGGGTGGTGGCCACGGGCTGGGGGGGAGTGCGTCTGGAACGGCCGTCCTCCTCCGTGATGGTGATCGATCAGGTGCCCCACGACTGGATCCTTCCCCGCGTGGCGGCCGCCGTGCATCACGGAGGGGCGGGAACCGTCGCGGCGACCCTCAGGGCCGGAGTGCCTTCCGTGGTGGTTCCCTTTTTCGGAGACCAGCCCTTCTGGGGGAAGCGTGTCCACGCCCTCGGCGCGGCGGCCAGACCCATACCTAGGAAAAGACTCACGGCGGCCGGACTGGCGGCTGCGATTCGGGAAGTCCTGGACGATCCCGGCTTTCTCAGGAGGGCGCAGGAACTGGGCGAAAAGATCCGCCGGGAGAGAGGCGTTGAAAACGCGGTGCAGGCTGTCGAGAAGTTGCTGCATCAGCTGTGACAATGGGATGTGCAAGCCGTGAGACGGGGGGCGAATGATCAATCGCCCTATCGCATGGTGACCGCCTTCAGTCGCGCCGTTGCCTACTCTTCTGGAGCCAGCGATCGAGGGCCGGATAGCGTTGAGCTAAACGGTCCAGAAGGCGGGCCACCCAGGGGATTTCTCTTCCCAGCACCACCAGGCCCAAAGCGATGAAGAGGGCCCCCTGCAGGACCGGCAGGAAAAGCCCCGCCACGCCCAGCACCAGCAAGAGAGTTCCGGCGACGATCCGAACCGTTCTTTTCATGGCCCGAGGAGCTCCCGGCGGCGGCTCAGTGCACGAAGAGATACGTCATATAGCCCAGGTAGCCCACCACCAGGGCGCCTCCTTCCACACGATTGACCCTGCCCTGTCTTCCGGCCTTCCAGGACCGACACACGGGCCACAAGAGAAAGGTGGCCAGCAGCATGACCGGAAAATCCCGGCGAAAGGCTTCCGGAGAAACTTGAAGCGGCATGATGGTGGCCGGAACGCCCAGGATGGCCAGGATGTTGAAAATGTTGGATCCCACCACGTTGCCCACCGCGATGTCGTCTTCCTTTTTGATGGCTCCCGCCACGGAGGTGGCCAGTTCCGGAAGACTCGTCCCCAGAGCCACCAGGGTGAGCCCGATCACCAGTTCGCTCACGCCGAAGGCCCGCGCCATACCCACACCGCCCCAGACCAGCAGCCGGCTTCCCAGGGTGAGACACACCAGGCCCATCACCAGATAAATCAGAGGCTTGCGAACGCCTTCCTTTTCCGAAGATACCGGCTTTTCAGCCGCTTCCTCCAACAGGGCGTCCACATGCCCCTGCTGAGCGGACTTTGCCATCCACCACAGGAAAAGGGCCATGCCTCCCAGCAGCAGAAGGCCTTCGAAACGGCTGAAGACCGCATCCTTGGCCATGAGCCAGGCCAGAACCGAAACCACCACCAGCGCCGGGTATTCACGATGAAGCAAGGCGGAGTGGATCATGAGGGGGCGAAAGAGGGAAGCGGTGCCCAGGATGAGCCCGATGTTGGCGATGTTGCTTCCCACCACGTTTCCCACCGCCACGTCCGGATGTCCCATGAAGGCGGCCGTCACGGTGATGAGCAGCTCCGGGAGCGACGTGCCGAACGAAACCACGGTGAGTCCCACGATGATTGGAGAAATCCCCAGGCGGCGCGCCAGTCGGGCGGCCCCCTCCACGAATCGGTCCGCGCCCCACATGAGCGCCAGAATGCCGGCCGCCACGGCCGCAGCGTACAGGATCATCAAGCCAGTCTCCTCCTTCGGTCTATTCCTTCACCTGCTTGTGCCGGTAGCTGACGTATGCATCGCGGAGCGCGATGTAGGGATCCAGGGCGGACGCCTTGAAGTCTTCGTATTCGCCCAGGCGGAGTGACGTCTTGTTGATTACCTTGACGGCCTTCACCCCCGCATAGAGGCCGGCGGGCGGATAGAGATAGGACGTGGGATCCAGGAAGGTGTCCGCACCGAATCCCAGGGTGTCGCGGAGCGTGGACGGGCCGAAGAGCGGCCAGTTGATGTAGAGGCCGTTGCCCATGCCGTAGACGGCCAGGGTTTGCCCGAAGTCTTCCTCATGGGCCTTGAGGCCGAATTCCTGTTCCGCCGGGTCGAACAGCCCTCCGGCCCCCAGGGTGGAGTTGAGGGCGAAGCGGGCGATCTCCACACCGCACCGATTCAGCTTGCCCTGCAACAGATTGTTCACGATGCGCACGGGCGCCAGGATGTTGTCATAGGCGTTTCGAATGGCGATGCGCACCCCCGGCGGCAGGAAGGTCCCGTACACCTTGGCCGTGGGCTTGAGAAGCCAAAAATAGAGCTTGTCGTTCACCTGGAAGAAAAAGCGGTTCATGGGCTCCAGGGGATCCGCCACCGTCACCGTCTCCTCGGCGAAGGGATCCTGGAATTCGTCGCCGGCCGCCCACGCCGCAGCCGTCCCGCCACAGGGAGCCGAAAAGGATCCGCCAAGAACCAACAAAACCGCAACGGCCAACCAGATGGCCGTACCCTTGACCTTTCCGCCGCGTCTGTCCTTGTGCATTGTCTTCCTCCATCTCGGGCCGGGTCGTGAACGGAAAGCCTCATCTAACGCGCCCCGCCGCAGGTTTGTCAACAGGATAACGCACCCGGTCTTTCTACCCCGGGCCCGTTTGTGATATGTGTGGACCCCACGAAGACCCGGCCGCGACAGGAACGCGCTTCACAGCGGAAACGACGGAGGCCCGACAGAATGGACCAAACGCTTTTTTCCCGGGACGACCTCAAGCAGCTTTCGGAACTGGGGATTTCGGTGGAGGAGGTGCAGCGGCAACTGGAGCTCTTTTCGAGACAGGACGTCTTTGTGGATCTTCACCGGCCCTGCACCCTGGGAGACGGCGTCATCACGGTGGACGGCGCCCTGGAAAGGGCGTGCCTGGAGGCATACCAGAGGGCGGCCAGAAGCGGCCGCTACCTGAAATTCGTGCCGGCTTCCGGTGCCGCCACCCGCATGTTCAAGGCCCTGTTCGCCGTCCTGAATGAAGATCCCGTTCCTTCCCTGGAGCAGCTCCGGGAGCGGGCGGCCGGAGGGGACGAGGATGCGCAAGGAGTCGTGCGTTTCGTGGACCAGGCGGATCGGTTTGCTTTTTACGACGCCTGGAAGGCTTGTGCGGAGCGTCAGGGCTGGCGCCTGGAGGAGTCCTTGAGGGCCGGGGATCTGGAGCGCCCTCTCCGGACCCTGCTCACGGAAGAAGGCATGGGGCTGGGACGCCTTCCCAAGGCCCTCATTCCCTTTCACCGCTATGGCGACCACGTGCGTACGGCTCTGGAAGAACACCTGGCGGAGGCGGCCGAATACGTTCGGGATGCCGACGGGGTCTGCCGGATCCATTTCACGGTCAGCCCGGAACACGAGGATCTCTTCCGGGATCACGTGGAGAAGGTGCGGTTCCTCCACGAGCGCCGTCTGGATACGGGATACGTCATCGGCCTTTCCCACCAGAGTCCGTCCACCAACACCATCGCCGTGGACGATCATAACAGGCCCTTTCGGGATTCCCGAGGCCGCCTGGTGTTCCGACCGGCGGGGCACGGCGCGCTCCTTCAAAACCTTGCGAGCTTGAACGGGGACCTGGTCTACATCAAGAACATCGACAACGTGGTGCCCGATCACCTGAAAGGGGAGACCATCCGCTGGAAGCGGATCCTGGGGGGGCTTGCGGTTCTGATTCAGAGACGCGTGCATGGGCACATCAAGCGGCTGCGGGCTGGCGCGTCCCGAAGCGCCGTGGAGGATGCCCGCCGGTTCGTCCAGGAAACCTTCTGGGGGGTGCCCTGTTCCATCGGCGGGTCCCTTTCGGCCCAGAGGGATCTGCTCCTGGATGCCTTGGACCGCCCCGTGCGGGTGTGCGGCATGGTGCGAAACGTGGGGGAGCCGGGCGGAGGTCCCTTCTGGGTGCGCAACGGCAAGGGGCGTATCCTGGTCCAAATCGTGGAAAAAGCGCAGGTGAACATGGCCGATCCCAAGCAGCGGGCCATCTGGAGCCGCTCCACCCACTTCAACCCCGTGGATCTGGTCTGCGCCCTTCGCGACCCGGACGGCAAGCCCTACGACCTGAAAAGGTACGTGGATCCCAGCGCGGTGATCATCACCCGGAAGTCCCTGGACGGAAGGCCCCTGAAGGCGTTGGAGCGCCCAGGCTTGTGGAACGGTTCCATGGCCTTTTGGAACACCCTGATGGTGGAGGTGCCGACCATCACCTTCAACCCGGTCAAGACGGTGCTGGATCTCTTGCGGCCGGAACACCAGCCGCCCGCCCGCCCTTAAAGGAAGGACTCCATTCGAAAAGGCCCATGAAAGAGAAATATACGCTGGAAGAACTGGAGGCGCTCCACGAGATCGCCCGGACTCTGGCAAGACCCGACGACATCAAGGAGCAGTTGCGAGGCGTGCTGGAGATTTTGAGCGATCGGCTGGGCATGGAACGGGGCATGATCTCCATCCTGGATGCCCGTACGGGCGAAGCCTGGCTGGACGTAGCCCGGGGTGTGGACGTGCGAGCGGGAAGCGTCATCTACCGGCCCGGGGAAGGCATTACGGGCAAGGTGGCTCAGACCGGCCGCCCGCTGGCCATTGCCAACCTGGGCGAGGAAACCCACTTTCTGGACCGGACGGGCGCCCGCAAGAAACTGGACCGAAAGGAGCTGGCCTTCCTGTGCGTGCCCATCTTCCACCAGGGACGGGTGGTGGGGGTTCTTTCCGCGGACAAGCTGAGCCGGAACGTGGCGGACCTGGGCCGGGAGGTGGCGCTGCTGAGCGCCGTGGCGGAGCTGCTGGGCAAGGGGGTCCATTTCCGTGCCGTGGAGGAGGAAAACAGAAGGCTCCGGAGCCTGCTGGCCGAAGCCCGTCGCCCCAAGACCCAGATCCTCGGGCGGTCCAAGGTGATTCGGGACGTCCTGCGATTGATCGACCAGGTAGCGGACACCAACACCACCGTGCTCATCCACGGGGAAACCGGTACGGGCAAGGAGCTGGTGGCCCAGGCCATTCATGACAACAGCCGCCGCAGCAAGGGGCCGCTGGTCCGGGTCAACTGCGCCGCCATGCCCGACACGCTGCTGGAAAGCGAACTGTTCGGGCATGAAAAGGGGGCCTTCACCGGGGCGGTCACCCGGAGGCGGGGACGGTTCGAGGAGGCCCAGGGAGGCACCATTTTCCTGGACGAGGTGGGAGAGCTTTCCCCCGTGGCCCAGGCCAAGCTCCTTCGCGTGCTCCAGGAACGGGAGTTCCAGCCTCTGGGTTCGTCCCGCACCGTGAAGGTGGACGTGCGGGTGGTGGCGGCCACCAACCGGGACCTGGAACAAGAAGTGGCCAAGGGGCGGTTCCGCTCGGACCTTTACTACCGCCTGAACGTCTTCCCCATCTTCCTGCCTCCCCTTCGGGACCGCGGTCCCGACATTCTGCTGCTGGCCGATTACTTCGTGGTGAAGTATGCGGAGCAGTTCGGCAAATCGGTCAAGCGCATTTCCACTCCCGCCATCGACCTGCTCATGGCCTACCACTGGCCGGGCAACGTCCGTGAGCTCGAAAATTGCATGGAAAGAGCGGTGGTACTCGCTTCCGGCGATGCCATCGAGGCCCGTCACCTGCCGCCGACCCTGCAGATGAAGCCCGCGGAGCTTCGCTCCCGGTCCCGGGGGAAGCTGGAGGCACTGGTGGGGGCCTACGAGCGGGATCTCATCGTGGAGGCGCTCAAAGATGCCCAGGGCAACCAGTCCCAGGCGGCACGGCTGCTGGGTACCACCAAGCGGATCATCCAGTACAAGGTGCAAAAGTACGGCATCGATCCCAAGCGCTTCCGGGACCGGTCCGTGTGAGGCAAAAAGAGCCATGAAGATCGCTCTGGTTCAGATGAACCCCACCATCGGGGACTTCGCCGGCAATGCGGCCAAGATTCGAAGGGGAGTGGAACAGGCCCGATCACAGGGGGCGGATCTGGTGGTCTTTCCAGAGATGGCCCTGGTGGGCTATCCGCCCCGGGACTTGCTGGATCGACACGGCTTTGTGGATCGGAGCCGGCGCCATTGGGAGGAGATCGCCCGGGCGAGCCGGGGGACGGCGGTTCTCTGCGGAGCCGTGGCCCACAACCCGGAGCCCTATGGAAAGCCCTTACACAATGTGGCGCTCTGGTTTGAGGACGGATCCCTGCGGCAAGTGATCCGAAAGCGCCTGCTGCCGTCTTACGATGTCTTCGACGAGGAACGCTACTTCGAACCGGGCCGGGAGCCCGGCGTGGTAACTTGCCTCGGAAGGCGAATCGGCGTTTCCATCTGCGAAGACGTGTGGACCCGGCCCGATTACCTGCCGAGGCCCCTGTACCGCGTGGATCCGGTGGCGGATCTGCGTTCGGCGGGCATGGAGGTGCTCATCAACATCGCCGCGTCCCCCTACCACGTGGGCAAGGCCCGGTGGGTGGGCGACCTGCTCCGGGATCACGCGCTCCGATGCGCCGTGCCCGTGATCTATGTCAACCAGGTGGGCGGAAACGACGAACTCATCTTCCAGGGCCACAGCATGGCGTGGGGTGCGGATGGAGCGCTGCTGGCCTGCGGGGCCGACTTTCGAGAAGACCTGATCCTGCTGGATCTGGAAAGACCCCGGCCGATGCCCGAAACGCCGCCTGTGGAGGCCGCGGCCGAAGTGTTGGAAGCTCTCGTGCTGGGCCTGAGGGACTATGCGCAAAAGTGCGGATTTCGCGATGTGGTCCTGGGACTGAGCGGAGGGATCGATTCCGCGGTGACCGCCTGCATCGCCCGGCTGGCCTTGGGGCCGGAGCACGTCCTGGCCGTGGCCCTTCCGGGGCCCTACAACGCGCCGGAAAGTCTGGAAGATGCCCGGGCCCTGGCGGCCAACCTTGGCGTTCGCTTCGCAGTGGTGCCCATCCATGACCTGTTCCGGGCCGCCCGGGAGACCCTGCAGCCGGTCTTCGCCGATCGGGAGCCGGATGTGACCGAGGAAAACATCCAGGCACGGCTGCGGGGCCTGCTGCTCATGGCCCTTTCCAACAAGTTCGGGAGCCTGGTGCTCAACACCGGCAACAAGTCGGAACTGGCCGTGGGGTATTGCACCCTCTACGGCGACATGAACGGGGGCATGTCGGTTCTGGGCGATGTGCCCAAAACCCTGGTCTACCGGCTGGCGGACCACGTCAACCGGCGCTACGGCTGGATCCCGGAACGGATCGTCACCCGCCCTCCGTCGGCCGAACTGAGACCGGACCAGAGGGACCAGGACAGCCTTCCGCCCTATCCGTTGCTGGATGCCATCCTGGCCGCCTACGTGGAGGAGCGGCGGTCTTTCGAGGAGATCTGTGCCGACGGCTACGACCCGGAGGTGGTGCGCTGGGTGCTTCGACGGGTGGATGGCAACGAATACAAACGATGGCAGGCCCCCCCGGTGCTGAGGGTGACCACCAAGGCGTTCGGATCCGGGAGGCGATGCCCCATAGCCCATCGATACCGAGAGGAATGAGATCATGAAGAAGGTGGAAGCGATCATCAAGCCTTTCAAGCTGGACGACGTGAAGGAGCGGCTGACGGACCTGGGCATCAAGGGCATGACGGTGACGGAGGTCCGCGGATTCGGCCGTCAGAAGGGCCACACGGAGATCTACCGGGGGGCGGAGTACGTGGTGGACTTCCTGCCCAAGATCAAGGTGGAGGTCGTGGTGGGAGACGACCGGGTGGGCGAGGTGGTGGAAGCCATTTGCGAGGCGGCCCGCACGGGCAAGATCGGCGACGGCAAGGTCTTCGTGCTTCCGGTGGAAGAGTGCATCCGGATCCGCACCGGAGAGCGGGGGGAACAGGCGGTCTAAGCGGAGTCCGACAAGATCGTTCCGGCTCCAGGTACCGTGGAATTTGGGCACTTTTCGTAGCCGCGGGGCTTCAGCCCTGCGGGATTGGCGGGCGGGGATAAACCCCGCCCCTACCCAGATTGCCGGCGGTGAGGGTTTTCTGTAGGGGCGTTTCGCGGACCACCCCTACCAAAACCTTCGTAAAGGCGGGCTTTTCGCCCGCCCGTCGAAACCGTTCGACCTTCACAACGGCTCAGTCCCGAAACGGGGAACTTCCATGAACTTGAATGCATCCGCCGCTGTCTTTACCGGTCTCAGATCGCTGCGAGAGGAATTCGCCGAACTGTGCGCCCGGGATGTGCCCGGCGTTACGGCCGCCCGAACCTACGCCCGCGGGGTTCTGGAGGCCCTGAAGGAGGCCGTGGGGCCGCGGATCGAGTCTTCCGGAGGCTGGTTCCTGGCGGCGGTGGGCGGCTTCGGGCGCGGGGAACTGAGCTTCGTCTCCGACCTGGATCTTCTTTTCCTCTACAAGCGCCGCCTGCCTCAACGCATGGAAGCGCTGGTGCGCGACGTCATCTACGGCCTGTGGGATTCCGAATTCGAGGTGGGACATTCCACCCTGTCCCAGGCCGGATTGAAAAAGCTCATGGCCGACGATTTCAGCGCCCAGACCACGAACCTGGAGGCGCACTTCATCGCCGGGGACGAAGCGTTTTTCCGATCCTGGAGAGAGGACCTGGTGCGGTCCTTCGGGGTGCGCAAGCGCTTTCGGTTCCTGGAACGGCTCAAGGAATTCCGATCCCAGCGGGCGCGGCAATACGGGGAGAGCACTTACCTCTTGGAGCCCCATATCAAGGAAGGCTTGGGGGGCTTGAGGGATCTGCACAGTATCCGCTGGATCGGCACGGTCTTCCTGGGCGATTCGTCCCGGGATCGGATGGTGGCTGAAGGGTGGCTGTCTCCGGAAGAAGCCCTGTGGCTGGAGAAGGCCGAAGACTTTCTGTGGCGCGTACGCCTGCAGCTCCACCGCGCGAACCGGCGGCGCCAGGACCAGCTTCTGCTCACGGACCAGGAAAACCTGGCCCATCGACTGGGCTTTCTGGACGGGACCGAGGGATCCGCCGTGGAGGCTTTCATGCGGCTCTACTACCGGCATACCGCCCGCGTGCGCCGCATTGCCGCGTTTCTGGTGGACCGCCTGGAACACGACAAGGACCGTCGAAGCCGGCGTCGGCGCAAGGTGATCCTCCCGGGACCTCTCCTGCTGGAAGGAGACCACCTGTTTTTCGTGGAGCCGGAACGGATCCCCGAGGATCCCTCCATCATCATGACGCTCTTTTGGGAAGCGGCCTGCAAAGGGGCCCATTTTCACCATCGCACCGGCCAGATCGTCCGGGAGAACCTGAATCACGTGAACGATGCGGTCCGAACGGATCCCCTGACCGTGGAGCGCTTCTTCTTCATCCTGCTCCACCCCCAAAAGGCCTTTCCGATCCTCAAGATCATGATGGAAACGGGGTTCCTGCAGACCTTTCTGCCGGAGCTGGCCCCGGTGCGCTACCGGGTCCAACACGATGTCTACCACCTGTACACGGTGGATGAGCACCTGCTGAGAACCGTCCTGGAACTTCACCGGCTGGAGGCCGGCGAGGATTCCCTGGCGCCTCAGGTCCAGCTGGCGTCCCTCTTTTCCGAGATCCACCACAAACGGGTGCTCTACCTGGCTGGCCTGATCCATGACATCGGCAAGGGGGCGGGCAAGAATCATTCGGTGCGCGGTGCCGACATGTCCCGGGATCTGGCCGTGCGGTTGGGCCTGGATCCCGAAGAGCGGGAACTGTTGGAGTTTCTCGTGCGCAACCACCTCCTGCTGGCCGAGACGGCCCTCAAGAGGGACTTGAGCGACGAAAAGCCCATCCTCCGGTGCGCCATGCGCGTGGTGGACCGGGAGCGCCTGCGCCTGCTCTACCTCCTCACGGTGGCCGACTCCAGAGCCACGGGCCCCGGAGCATGGAACACGTGGCGCGCGTCGCTTCTCCATGAGCTCTTCATCAAGGTGGATCGCATCCTGGAGAGGGGGGACTGGAGGCCGGAAGATGCTCAGTCCCGCGCGGAGGCCGTGCAGCGGTTGGTTCTGGAACTCTGCGAAGAGGCCCACAGACCCCGGGTGGAACAGTGGCTCGAGAGCCTCTCCCTGAGATACCTTCTTTCCCAGGATCCGGAGGACATCCTTCGCCACTTCCACATGGAAATGCGGGTGCCGCGGGAGCCCCTCGTCCTGGAGGCCCGTCCCCTGGAAGAGGAGCTCTGGCAGGTGACCGTGACGTGTCCGGACCGCCCCGGTCTCTTCGCCACCATCACGGGGGTTCTGTGGCTCCACGGCTGCAACATTCTCTCGGCGGATATCTTCACCCGGGAAAGGGGCATCGCCCTGGATGTGCTCACCGTGGAAAACATCCCGGATCCCCTGCATCCCCAGGAGGTCTGGGAACGGGTGTCCAGGGACCTGGCGCAATGCCTGAAGGATGCGGATCACCTGAAGTCTCTGATTCGCCGGTACCAGCCCGTCATCTCCAGGAAAAAAGCCGCGGTGCCTCGCAAGAAGGACCGGGTGATCCTGGACGAGAGCGCTTCGGACTTTTACACGGTCATCGAAGTCTATACCTGGGACCGGCCGGGCGTTCTCCACGCCGTCACACAGACCCTTTTCGAGCTGGGTCTCACCATTCAGCTGGCCAAGATCTCCACCCCCGGCGCCCAGGTGGTGGACGTCTTCTATGTGACCAACCTGGACGGGGAGAAGATCCAGAGCCCCGAGCACCACACGGAGATCGAAACCCGCCTTCTGGAATGCCTCCAGCGGTGGCAGGGCGGATGATACAAAATTGTCGTTTTCAGGGCGGCTCCGACCGTTGCGGTCCAACGGGTCGGCGACGAGTGGGGGAGATGGGAACAGCCGCGGGAGGTTCCGCGGGGCTTGCCGGAAAGAAACAAAATTGTTCCAAGAATGGAAGCAGCCCCGGAGAGGGGAACAATTTTGTTTTCCCGACCCCCGCAGCTCCGGGGGGCATCCCCGGCTTTCCCGATCCAACGATCCCGGCGTTCAGACGGCTGCCCTTCCTCCCGTTCACTCACTCTTCGCAAATCCCAGGCACGGAAGAAGGGGAGGCGGCTTTCAGGAGCAAGGAATTGCAGGGGCGAAGGATGGTTCGCCCCTCCATGCCGAGCGTGCGGATGGGACCAAGTCCTTTCCCATGATCGAAAATTCTCCACCGGTTGGCAGGGAAATTGCTCGTGAAGGCTTTTGTGTGCATTGAGAGGTATCCAACAACGACCAAGGAGGACGCTTCATGACCCCGAAGGAAGTACTTGCCTACGCAAAAGAAAACGGCGCCCAGATGGTGGACTTTCGGTTCCTGGACTTTCCCGGCATCTGGCAGCATTTCACCGTACCCATTAGCGAGTTCGATGAAAGCAGCTTTGAGGACGGTTACGGTTTCGACGGGTCCAGCATTCGCGGCTGGGCCCCCATCAATGCCAGCGACATGCTGGTGGTTCCCGATCCGACAACGGCTGTCATGGACCCCTTCTTCAAGGTGCCCACCCTCACGGTGATCTGCAACATCGTGGATCCCGTGACCAAGGAAAAGTACAGCCGCGATCCCCGCCACATCGCCCAGAAGGCCGAGGAGTATCTCAAGTTCACCGGGATCGGGGATACGGCCTACATCGGCCCGGAAGCCGAGTTCTTCATCTTCGACGACATCCGCTACGACAGTTCCGCCCACTTCGGGTACTACTTCGTGGACTCCGTGGAGGGCATCTGGAACACGGGCCGCGAGGAAAATCCGAACCTGGGCTACAAGCCGCGCCACAAGGAAGGTTACTTCCCGGTTCCGCCCACCGATTCCCAGCAGGACCTGCGTACCGAGATGGTGCTCATGATGCAGAAGGTGGGCATTGCCGTGGAGTGCCAGCACCACGAGGTGGCCACGGCGGGCCAGGCGGAAATCGACATGCGCTTCGCCCCCTTGGTCAAGATGGGCGACCAGCTCATGTGGTTCAAGTACATCATCAAGAATGTGGCCCGAAACCACGGCAAAACGGTCACCTTCATGCCCAAGCCCATCTACGGGGACAACGGTTCGGGTATGCACACGCACCTGAGCATCTGGAAGGACGGCCAGCCGCTCTTTGCCGGCGACAAGTACGCGGGCCTGAGCGACACGGCCCTCTATGCGGTGGGCGGCATCCTGAAGCACGCCGCGGCCTTGTGCGCCATCACCAACCCCACCACCAACTCCTACAAGCGGTTGGTGCCCGGCTACGAAGCACCCGTCAACCTGGCCTATTCCAGCCGCAACCGGAGCGCCTCCATCCGGATCCCCATGTATTCTGCGTCTCCCAAGGCCAAGCGGATCGAGGTGCGCTTCCCGGATCCGTCCTGCAACGGATACCTGGCCTTCAGCGCCTTGCTCATGGCGGCCCTTGACGGGATCGAAAACCGCATCGACCCCGGGGAGCCTCTGGACAAGGACATCTACTCGCTGTCCCCCGAGGAGCTGGCCGATGTGCCGTCCACGCCGGGATCCCTCGAAGAGGCCCTCAAGGCCCTGGAAGCGGACCACGAGTTCCTGCTCAAGGGCGATGTGTTCACCCAGGATGTCATCGAGACCTGGATCGAGTACAAGCGCTCCCGGGAAGTGGATCCCGTGCGCCTGCGGCCCCATCCCTACGAGTTCATGCTTTACTACGACATTTAACCACCCAGCGAGGGGCGGCCGCCCGTGCCGCCCCTGCCAACCCTCCTTCCGACGGCACAGAGCCCCTCCGAAATCCTTTCCCACCCGGCCGGCATCCGAGTATGCTGAAAGGCCCCAAGGCCGCGGCCACCGCCGCCTTTCTCGTGGAACGGAACCTTGGCCCGCGCCCACGGCCTGTAGGGGCGAATCATCATTCGCCCCTACAGGAGCCTGCTTCCCCAAAGTGCGCTTGGGCCGTCCCGTGATGGGGGTCACTGTGAAAGAGAACCGCGGATGAACGCATATGGGCGCAAATGGAAATGACGGGTGTGTGGGAGCGGCGCAAGGGAACCATGAAAGTTGGAATCGCCCCTTTTCCGCAGGGCGGAAACCCCGCGGCTGCGAAAGAAGATGGGGCCCTTGTCGGTTGATGAAGGAAACCCGTTTTCGGATAGGCTCCTATGGAAAAAGAACTGGAACGGATTCAACAGGCCTCGTCCTACCTCGCAACCCTCCTTCGCCGCCGGGAAGACTACGGGGAATGGCTGTGGGACCGGAAGAACCTGTGGCGCCGGTACGGTGTGACGGAACTTTTCCGGGATCTCTCCCAGGAATCGGCTCGGGTGTCTTCCTTTCAGGAAGCGTTGCGGTGCTTTCGCTTCTTCAAGCAGAGGCATTTCCTTCGCATTGGAGGCCGGGACCTCCTGGGCTGGGCGGACTTGGAGGAGACCACAGGGCAATTGGCCGACCTGGCCCAGGTCTGCCTTCAGGTGGGGCTGGAATGGCTCAAGGCTCATCCGGAGGCCTGGGTGCCCGAGGCGGAACGTGATGAGGTCGCGGCCTGTCTGGGCCGGGTGCCGGTGGTGGTGCTCGGGCTGGGAAAGCTGGGGGGCCGGGAACTCAATTACGTTTCCGATGTGGACCTGCTCTTCCTTCGCCAGGATTCTTCTTCCCATGAAGGGGAATCCCCCGAGCAGCACCGATACACAGCGCTCCTCTGCCAGAAACTCGTTCGGCTGCTGGCCGATTCCGTGGAAGGGGACCGGGTTTTCCACGTGGATCTTCGCCTGCGGCCCCAGGGAAAGGACGGAGAGCTGGTTCCCACGGCCGGCGGGGCCGCTTATCACTACCTCCTTACCGGAAGGGCATGGGAACGACAGATGCTCCTCAAGGCGCGCCCCGTGGCGGGGGATCGGGGACTGGGAGCATCCTTTCTCAAGGAAATCCGCCCATTCGTCTTCCGGCGCTTCCTGGACTTCCAGGCCCTGGACGAACTGAAGGCCATGCGGGACAGGATCCTCTTTGAGAGCACCACCCGAACGTCCAAGAGACAGTTCGATGTGAAGCTGGGCGCCGGAGGAATCCGGGAGGTGGAGTTCCTGGTCCAGTCCTTCCAGCTCATCTACGGAGGGCGCCACCCGCAACTGGAGGAGCCCAACACTCTGAAGGCCCTGCGGAGGTTGCAGGAGCTGGATCTGCTGCCGTCCGAGGCGGCCCTGGAGCTTCAGGCCGCCTACGTTTTTCTTCGCCGGGTGGAACACTGGGTTCAGCTGGACCAGAACCGACAGACCCAGCAGCTTCCCGCATCGACCGAGGCCCGGCGGCGTCTGGCCACGACTTTGGGATTCGAAGGGAACTGGGAAAGATTCCTGAAAACCCTTCATTCTCACTGCCGCGTGGTGCACGAACATTTCAGCGCTCTTTTTTCCGGGCCGGATCGGGCGGACTCCCAAGCCGAGGTCCCCTCGCCGGCGAAACCGTCGTCCGAGGCGGCGGCCTCCCTCGACCTTTCCTCTTGGTTAGATCAGCGAGCGCCGTCGCTGGCCGCCTTTCCCCGATCATTCGTCCGCCGGGTGGAGGATGGAGTTCTGCCATACCTGGAGGCCGTGGACGACGAGTTGCGTCAGGCCATGGCGGCCCGGGTGGACCGATACCTGGCCCAGGTCTGCCGCCGTCCGGGCCTCCGGACGTTTCTCGCCTCCCAGACCGATTGGGTTCCCGTGATCATGGGGGCCGTGGCCCGCTGCAAGCTGGTGGCGGACATGCTGGAACGGCAGCCCGGCCTGGTGGAGGCCTTGGCCCACTGGGACGATCCGGCCGTCTCCCATTCGGACTGGCAGTCTTCCGCCCGTTCCATCCTGGTGCGCACCACCGCCTATGATGAAACCTTCGAGTGGCTTCGGCGTTTCAAGAATGAAAGGCTTCTCTTGGCGGCTCTGGGCGACCTGACCGGAGTCTGGTCCCACCCGCAGGTGGAGGCGGCCCTGTCGGATCTGGCCGACTTCGTGATCCAGGAGACCCTCAAGACCGTTTGCGCCGCCGTGGAGCTTTCCGACCAGACACCCCTGGTGGTCCTGGCCCTGGGAAAGCTGGGCAGCCGGGAGATGGACTACCTTTCGGACCTGGACCTGATGTTCGTCTACGAGCCTTTGGAAGGGGAGGCCCCGGACCAGATCCCCATGCCCGTGGTGAGGCTCATGCACCGGTTCATGCGCATGCTCAGCACCCCGCTCCAGGAGGGGCCGGGCTACGAAGTGGACGCGCGCCTCCGGCCCACGGGGAATTACGGCCCCTTGGCGGTCACCCGGGCCAATTGGGAGGACTACTACGCCAACCGCTCGGATATCTGGGAAATCCAGGCGCTCCTGCGCCTTCGGGCCGTGGCGGGGCCCGGGCGCCTCCAAAGGGAGATGATGGAGCGGGCCGCGGCGCTCTGCTACCGGCCTCGAGGCGCGGAGTCCGTTTGGCCGCGCCTGGCGGAATTGCGGGGGCGCATGGAAGAGGAAAGGGCCTCGGAAAGGAATGATGCGGTGGATCTCAAGCTGGGTCCGGGCGGGATGGCGGACGTGGAGTTCCTGGTCCAAGGGGTGCAGTTGCTCTACGGTCACGAGAGGGAAGAACTGCGCTGCGGCAATGTGCGATTGGCGCTTCCCGAGGCGGCTCGGCGGGTTCTGGAAAACGAGGAGGCGGTGCAAAAACTCACGGCCGCTTTCCACGTGCTCCGGGCCCTGGAGCACCGGCTGCACCTCATGACCCACCTGGGAGGCGGGCGAATCAGCCGCATCCAGTTTCAGAACCTGGTCCGACTGGGGTTGTGGCCTCCGCCCCAGCTCCCCCTGAGGGTGGAAACCTGGGAGGACCTTCTGGCTCTCAGGCGCTTCGTCCGCCGCCAATGGGAGGCGGTGTGCCAAAAATGAGACTTTGTGTTTGACAGACCTTCACATTTCTGTCACAAAAAGAATCCCTCCAAACAACGGCGTTTGGATCCCCAACTCGAACAATGTCGTTCGAAAAGGCCCATCACGGCAGGTGGTGGGCCTTTTTTGCCCTCAGATTCCCTTGAATCGCCAAAAATGGTTTGGTGACGTCAAAAAGAGGAGTGTTCTCAATCATGTGCCGCCTATTTGCTTTGACGAGCACGGAACCCCAGTCGCCCATGACGGCCATCGAGGCGCTGGACGTCATGCGCGAAGGCCATGACGGCTCCGGCGTGGGCCTGTTTCTGAGCGACTTGGGCGGGCCGTGGGAGGAACTGGAAGGGGCGCCCATTCTTTCGGGCATCTTCTCCAACGAAGGTCTCAAGAGGCTGGACCGGTTCATGATGGATATCGGCTTCATGACCAAGTACAAGCTGTCCATCAAGGTTCCCAAGAGTCCTCCGCCGGGGGTGCCCAAGCGCGACATCTATCTGATCCGCGCCTACGAACTGCCGGAGGAGTGGGAGAGCCTGAGCCGGGAGGAGATCGATTTTCGGCTCATGAAGATCCGGCTGCAGCTGCGTCAGATGGGCCAGGAAAACGAGGACATGATCGTCTTCAGCTTCTGGCCGGACTGCATCATGATCAAGGAGATCGGCGATCCCATGACCGTGGCCGAGTACCTCCGTCTGGACCGGAAGGAGCTGCGGGCGCGCATCATTCTGGCCCAGGGGCGTCAGAACACCAATTACGCCATCAATCTCTACGCCTGCCATCCGTTCTTCATCCAGGGCGTGGCCACCATGACCAACGGGGAGAACACGGCGTTCGTGCCCATCCGCGAGTTCCTGTCCTCCAGGGGATTTCCCGGCTACATGGGATATCAGTCCGACTCGGAGGTCTTCACACACATCATGCATTACACCCTCCACATGCTGGGGCTGGACGTGCCCTACTACAAGCACATCATCACGCCGCTGCAGGATGAGGACCTGGAACGGCATCCCAACGGGGAGTTCCTGAAACACCTGAAACACAGCTGCCGGCGCCTCATCATCGACGGGCCCAACTGCGTCATCGGATGCCTTCCCGACAAGCGGGTCTTCATGGTCCAGGACCGCAAGAAGCTTCGCCCGGGCGTGGTGGGCGGGAAACCCGGCCTGTTCGCGCTGTCTTCCGAGATCTGCGGCCTGGATGCCATCATTCCCGATCGGGACAAGACCACGGATTTTCAACCCATGCACCTGGATACGGTGATCATCGGTCCGGATCGCCAGGAGGTTCAGATATGTTCTCAGAAGGATACGTTACCCCCACTTCGCTGAGCGTGCGGGATCTGCCCTGGCAGATCCATTGGAGTCTGGACAAATGCACCCTGTGCGGGCGTTGCACCACGGTCTGCCCCGTGCACGCCATCGAGCTGGGTGTCTTTCGAAAGCGCATGGTGGAGGCCCCTGTGGGGTTGGTCAACCAGCCCGGAAACGTCTTCAAGGTCTTTTACGGCATCCGCCAGAAGACGGATCCGGCCTACGCCTGCATCGGCTGCGGCATGTGCAACCTGGTCTGCCCCAACGGGGCCATCATGCCCTACCGGACTGATGAGGCGGACAAGCTGCGGTTTCACATCAACCGGGGGGGGCAGCCCCGGCGTCGCGGCGGCAGAAGGAACGCTCCGGGCGGCATCCTGGACCGGATCAAGTTCATCCGCATCTCCATGCTCACCGACCCGGCCCTGGACGCCGGGCGCCATGAGTTCGAGCTGCGAACGCTCCTGGGCCGGGTGCTCCCGCCGGAAGAAAACCTGCGGCTTCTGAAAGAACAGGGCTGGATCCCGCCGGTTCGCGAAATCTATCCGCTCATCATCGGAGGCATGTCCTTCGGGGCCCTTTCCCCCAACATGTGGGAAGGGCTCCAGATGGGCGTGGCCTACCTCAACGAGGAGCTGGGCATGCCGGTCCGCATGTGCACGGGCGAGGGCGGCTGTCCGCCGCGCCTTCTGCGATCCCGCTTCCTCAAGTACGTCATCCTCCAGATCGCCAGCGGCTACTTCGGCTGGGACGAGATCATCCACGCCATTCCCGACATGAAGGAAGATCCGTGCGCCGTGGAGATCAAGTACGGGCAGGGGGCCAAGCCCGGCGACGGCGGGCTGCTCATGTGGTACAAGGTGAACAAGCTCATCGCGGCCATCCGCGGCGTGCCGCCCGGAGTGAGTCTTCCCAGCCCGCCCACCCACCAGACCAAGTATTCCATCGAAGAGGCCGTGGCCAAGATGATCCAGTCCATGTACATGGCCTGGGGATTCCGCGTGCCGGTCTATCCCAAGATATCGGGAACCTCCACGGCCCTGGCCGTGCTGAACAACCTGACCCGCAACCCCTATGCGGCGGCGCTCGCCATCGACGGCGAAGACGGCGGCACCGGAGCGGCCTACAACGTGTCCATGGACCACATGGGCCATCCCATCGCGTCCAACATCCGGGACTGTTACCTGAACCTGGTCAAGCTGGGAAGGCAGAACGAACTTCCGCTTTTCGCCGGAGGCGGTATCGGAAAGAACGGAAACCTGGCGGCCAACGCCGCGGCACTCATCATGCTGGGTGCCAGCGGGGTGCAGACGGGAAAGTACATCATGCAGGCCGCGGCCGGATGCCTGGGCTCCGAATCGGACCGCTGCAACGTGTGCAACATCGGGGTCTGCCCCAAGGGCATCACCTCCCAGGATCCCCGGCTCTACCGGCGCCTGGATCCGGAGAAGGTGGCCGAGCGGGTGGTGGACGTCTTTTTGAGCTTCGATACGGAGCTCAAGAAGATCGTGGCTCCACTGGGACGGTCCACATCGCTTCCCATCGGCATGTCGGACGCGCTGGGCATCGATGACGCCGCGGCGGCCGAACGACTTCAGATCAAGTACGTGGTTTAACGGACAACAGACGAGGGGACACGTCCATGCAACAGACCATGGCACGAGAATCCTATTGGATATCCGGAAAGGAACAGGGACACCGTCTGGAATCCCGCATTCTGGAAGAGCGGATCCAGAGGGCGGTGGCCCAGGGGCATCGGGTGCTGGAGGTGGAGGCCTTCGGCCAGCACGGGATCGGGGGCCGGCTGTGGAAGGCCGGAGACGACCGCGTTCTGGTCAAGGTCCACGGATCTCCGGGACAGCGCGTGGGCTCCATGGGCTTTCCCAACACCACGGTGGAGATCCTGGGGCCGGCTTCCGATGACGTGGGTTGGCTGAATGCGGGTGCCGAAATCATCGTCCACGGCCATGCGGGAAACGGCGTGGCCAACGCCATGGCCCAAGGCAAGGTCTACGTGGCGGGAAACATCGGCGCCCGCGGCATGACCATGACCAAGCATAACCCCCGGTTCGACCCGCCCGAACTGTGGGTGCTGGGCTCAGTGGGGGACTACTTCGCCGAGTTCATGGCGGGCGGCATCGCCGTCATCTGCGGCCACAGACCCCAGAACCCGGAAAACGTGCTGGGATACCGGCCGTGCGTGGGCATGGTGGGCGGAAGGATCTTCTTCCGTGGCCCCCACGGCGGCTTCAGCCAGGCGGACGCCAAGCTGGTGCCCTTGAGCGACGACGACTGGCACTGGCTGGTGAAGAATCTCCAAGTCTTCCTGGAAAAGATCGGAAAACCCCAGCTCTTCTCCCAGTTTGCCGACCGCAAGGAATGGCAGCTCCTGGCGGCTCGAAGCCCCCAGGAAAAGGCCTCGGCGCCCCGCCGGTCCATGAGCGCCTTCCGGACGGAGGTGTGGGACAAGGAATTGGGCCGCGGGGGCCTCATCGGGGACCTGACCGATCTGGACCGGAGCCCCATCCCGCTCATCGTGACGGGAGAGCTTCGCCGTTACGTACCCGTGTGGGAAAACAAGAAGTACGCGCCTCCCTGTGAGGCCGGCTGCCCCACGGGGATTCCCGTCCATGAGCGCTGGCGCCTGGTGCGCGAAGGCCGGGTGGACGAGGCCGTGGACATGGCCCTGGCCTATACGCCCTTCCCCGCCACCGTCTGCGGGTACCTGTGTCCCAACCTGTGCATGGAATCGTGCACGCGCCAGAGCGTCAAGATGCCCCCCGTGGACGTGACCCGGCTGGGAAAGGCCAGCCTCAAGGCCAAACTGCCGGAGCTGCCCCCCCTTTCCGGAAAAAAGATCGCCGTCATCGGCGGGGGGCCCGCCGGCATCTCCATCGCCTGGCAGTTGCGCCAAAAGGGCCACGAGGCGGTGATCTACGACCGTAACCCCATGCTGGGCGGCAAGATCACCGACGTGATCCCCCGAACGCGCATTCCCGAGGAGGTGGTGCAGGCGGAACTGGAACGGATCCGGGAGGCGCTCCCCCACGTCCATCTGCAGCAGGATCTTACCCGGGAGGACATGGAGCGCCTCAAGGCCGACTACGACTTCATCGTGGTGGCCGTGGGCGCCCAGAAACCTCGAATCCTGCCCGTTCCGGGGAAAGAGCGCCTCATCCCCGCCCTGGACTTTCTCCGGAAGAGCCGCAAGGGCGAGATCCAGGTGGGCAAGCAGGTGGTGGTCATCGGGGCCGGCAACGTGGGCTGCGACGTGGCCACGGAAGCCCACCGGCTGGGCGCGGAAAAGATCACGCTCATCGATATCCAGGAGCCGGCTTCCTTCGGAAAGGAACGTCGGGCGGCGGAAGCCGTCGGTGCCATCTTCCGATGGCCGGTCTTTACCAAGGCCGTGACGGAAAAGGGCGTGGAACTCACCACCGGGGAAGTGATCCCCGCCGATACGGTGGTCATCTCCATCGGGGACCAGCCCGATCTGGAATTCCTGCCTGAAACGGTGGAAACGGACCGCGGCTTCATCAAGGTGGACGAGAACTTCCAGACCTCCGATCCCCGGATCTTCGCTGTCGGCGATGCGGTCCGCCCCGGGCTGCTGACCGATGCCATCGGAGCTGGAAGGCGGGCCGCGCAAGTGATCGACGACATCCTTTCCGGCAGGCGCCCCCGGGGGGACGCCAAGACCATGATCGACAAGAGCCGGGTCAAGCTGGAGTATTTCGATCCCCGGCTCATGGCCTTCGACGGCCTGGACCAGTGCGGCGAGGCCTGCGCTTCGTGTGGGTCCTGCCGCGACTGCGGCATCTGCGCGGCCATCTGTCCCCAGGCGGCCATCCGCCGCGTAGGCGGCGACAACGGTGACTTCGAGCTGGTGGTGGACCCGGACCGGTGCATCGGGTGCGGTTTCTGCGCCGGGGCGTGCCCCTGCGGCATCTGGGCCCTGGTGGAAAGCGATCCGCTGGAGTGACCCTCAAATGCGGCGAGATCCCGGGGCGGGGCTGCCGCCCCGCCCTCTGTAATCTTTCCCTCGCGCGAGGCTTCTCAAACCCGATTGCCCCCATTTCCTTCCACGCGGGCCGAGAGAGCACGCAAGAAATGGATGCGCTTGTCTTCGGTTCGGCACAAGCCGGAAATGCCGGGCGGCGAGCCGATGGAAGGTGAAACTACACGTCGTGCTCACCCGGTCCCCATCACCTTGCCAGATCCGAGCCCAACTCGTCGGCGTCGCGGTGGAGTATTTCGTGGACCTTCCTGAAGCCGGGGAGTTTGGGGGTGATCCTGGAGAACAGGATGCGCAGCGGGATATAGGAGAGCAAGAAGAGGACCACATAATTGAGGCCGAATCCGAGGCCGGGCAGCGGCAGGTCGACCCCGGCATAGCGCTTCTGGAGCCATTGTAGGGCGAAGAATATGGGCCATAGGGCGGCTGCCGACAGGGATACCTTAAAGAAGAACAGCTTGCCGTAGGCCTCGTTCCCTTCCCGGTTCACGGCCCGGTAGGTGGCCGGGTCCGCCTGGTCGGCGGCGGCCTTGGACAGACGTTCAAACTCCGCCACCTGTTTTCTGAGGCTCAGCAGATGGGAGCGCTGTACCCAATAGGCAAGGGCCAGGGTACATTCTCCAACCACAACGGCTACGGCTGCGGCTGAGGCCGCGTGGAACACGTAAAGGCCGTACGATAATGCCGATGGCAATGTGTCGGTCATGACCAGGTTCTTTCTTTGCCCGGGTGGCTTTCCTTCGGCGCGGGCGAAAGGCCGCGGTTGAGGAATGAAAAACCGGTGCCGGGCACGAAGGCCCGGCACCAAAGCTAGGGACACCACTCCCCTCGGGGACCCGAAAGGAACGTTGTCATCGGGCTCCCTTTACTTGTCCCGATCATCACGGTACCCAGGACTTGCCGAAGAATCCGAGACTGAAGTAGCGCAGGCCCACGTAAAAGGCCAGGATGACGAAGATGCGCTTCAGCCAGATGTCGGGAATGTACTTCTGGGTACGCGGGCCGATCATGGAGCCGATGAAGATGCCGATCAGCTCGACGCCGATGAGCCCCCAATCCATACCCGCTTTGGCCACGGTGATGTAGCCGGCAATGCTGGTGATCATGCTGAGCAGGACCGCCATGGCCGACGTCCCGGCCACCACGTACATGGGCGCTCCCACGACCGTGGTCAAGAACGGTACGTACAGGAAGCCTCCACCCACCCCCAAGAACGAGGAGATAGCCGCAATGAGAATACCGCCGAAAAAGACCAAGATGGGATTGAACTTGAACTCTGCTCCAAAGAAAGTGAAGGTGGCGTGGGTGGGGGAAAAAGATTTGAAAGCCACGCCCTGGCCGGCCAAGTCGCCTTTCTCCTTTATGGCCTTTTCGAAGGCTTGAGCGGCCTGTTTCGCTGCCTTCTTCGATTCCTGCCCCTTGGGAGTGGTTTCATAGAACAGAAAAGCTCCCACGACAAAAACGAAAAGCCCGAACCAGCCCTGGTATTGCTTGAAAGACACCTTGCCTCCCGTGAGCCATGGGATGAATAGAGCGCCGGCGATGGAGCCCGCCGCCAGCGCGATACCCACAGGCCAAGCCAGGCGCTTGGCGCGCAGGTAGTTGATGGTGCTGATCAGGGCGGAGAGCCCCACCAGGAATTGGTTGGAGGTGCGCACGCTGTCCGTAAGGGTCTTGTTGAGGCCCGGGGCCGTCTTGGCAAAAGACTTGGCATAGGGGCCGATGCCCATCACGGTCATGTGCCCGACTCCCGCCATGATGCCGCCGAAGGCGCCCACCGTGGAGAAAATCCAGCCGACCCACACAGACCACAATATGGCGATGATGTAGTTGACCTTCGGTGCTCCTGGGATTCCAAAGACTCCGCGCGGGGCGTTGGGGTCGATCTGACCCTTCTCAGTGCCAAGCGGGGCCTTGGCCACTTCCTGTCCGATCTTTCCGGGCAGCCCCAGGGTGTCGCCGACCAGTTTCGGCTCTTCCGATGGGGCCTGAGCCTCCTGCTGGGCAGAGGGCGCCGGCGCTTCAGAACTCATGCCTTGCTGTTGCTGCGGTGCCGTGCCGGTTGGAGTTTCCTGGGTTGCGGGCGCCGGCGCTTGGGTTGTGTCCTGCTGACTCCATGCTGCCGGGGCCAAAGCCAAAAAAGCCAGCAACATCAGTGATACCAGATTGACCTTCCATCGATTTTTGTACATTGAGCATCCTCCTGAGCTGGAATTGTTCAAAACATGGTGCGCTAACATCACCCTTGAGCATGCAGTCCGCTTCCGTACCAAGGTGTCCTGTAACTCAATCACTGGCGCGAAGGTGACTGCATCAACCGTTTCGGGCTTGCGAACCAAGCCCTCGGAGGTTTCCTCGGGCCCCCATCCGCTATTTGTTAATCACCTCCCTCAAAAGGTTAATATTGTACGGAAAATCGCCACTCACGGGACCTTAGAGTATTGGACAAAATCCCTTTCCAAGCAAGGGAAATCTGTGGGCTGGCTTCGGCGAGAAAGCGTTGCGCATCGGGGTATCCATGTTTTGATCTCGGGAATCTCTCAGGGGCCATGGTTATGGTCTTGGCACACGGAGGCTTCCAGCCCCCCGGTGATCTCCAGCAGCTGGTCCACGGTGACCGGCACGGCGGACCGATCGTTTCCCGCCGCGGCGTACACCCTGGGAAAGCGGCGCATGGACGAGTCGACCACCACGGTCACATGATCGGGAAGCAGGAAGGGACAGACGCCTCCCGGGGCGTATCCCGTGTGACGGAGGACCTCGTCTTCCTTGGGCAGTCGCACCTTGCCCGTGAGCCCCGCCGCTTTCTTCAAAAGGGATCCCTTGACCTTCACATCCCCGCAGGTGACCACCACCACAGGCCGATCGCCCACGAGGAAGAGGATGCTCTTGGCGATCTCCGCCACCGAGCATCCCACCGCCCGTGCGGCCAATTCCGAGGTGGGGGTCCACTGATCGAATTCCCAGACCTCGATTCCCTTCTCTTGGAGGAAAGCCTTCACGTCTTCAATGGTGGGCATGGGTTCTCCTCTGGAGGTGAAAGGTAAAAGGTAAAAGGAGAAAGGTTAAAGGTTAAAGGCTAAAGGCGAAAGGGGAAAGGTTAAAGGGCAAAGGCGAGAGGCGAAGTGGGTTGGGGTTATGGGAACCGTCGCTTGATGGAAGCGATGAGCCCGTTGAGCATCCGGGAGATTTCCTGGGCTTTTTCCACGAGATCTTCACATTCCTGATGATGCAGGTAACCCAGGCGGTGGGCCAACCGGAGAAGGCATCGGAGTTCCCCGCTGGAGCCCTTGGCAATGAAAACGTAACGGATGTACTCCTTGTCGGAATCCCGCTCGTAGCCCTCGGCGATGTTGGCGGGGATGGAAACCGCGGCCCTCTGTATCTGATCCCGGAAACCATAATCCCTGGAAAGGGGAGCCTTACGGCAGATACCGTAGATTTCGGCAGCCAGGTCCATAGCCTTGCGCCAAACATCCAAGTCTTCGAAGACTTGTGCAACCATCCGGTCCCCCCCTTCCTCTTTAACCTCTCTCCTTTAACCTTTAACCTTTAACCTTTAACCTTTAACCTTTAACCTTTCGCCTTTCGCCTTTAACCTTTCGCCTTTAACCTTTCGCCTCTCCCTCAGCCCTTCTTCGATCTGTGCCAGGATTTTTTGGGCGGCGGCCTGCGGGTCGGCGGCGTCCCGGATGGGGCGGCCCACCACGATGTGGTCGGCGCCTGCCGCAAAGGCTTGGCGGGGATCCACGGTGCGCTTCTGGTCGTCCACGTTGGCCACGGGCCGGATGCCCGGCGCCACCAGGATGGAACCCGAGCCCAGTTCGCGGCGAAGGCGGGGCACCTCCAGTCCGGAAGAGATAAGGCCGTCGCAGCCCAGGGCCATGGCCCTCCTGGCTCGGGAAAGCACTAAGTCCTCCACCGAGCACTGGAAGCCCAGATCTTTCAGATCTCCTTCGTCCAGGCTGGTGAGAGCCGTCACGGCCAGGATCTTCACCGCCCCCTTGGCCCGGACGGCGGCTTCCAGGATCCGGTCGTTCCCATGCACGGTCGTGAAGGTCACTCCCCGCCGGGCCACCTGCGCCACCGCCCGCTCCACCGTGGCCGGCACGTCGAAGAACTTGAGGTCCAAAAAGACCTTGGCTCCCCGGGACTGGATCCATTCCACCACGGGAAAGCCGCCCGCCAGGAAAAGCTCAAAACCCACCTTGAAGAAGCGGACCTGGTCTTCCAGCCTCTCCACCCAGCGCTTGGCATCCTCCGGAGAGGGCAGATCCAGGGCGAAGATGAGACGTTCGGAAAGGGGAATCGTGTCCATTCAAATCTCCATCCCAAAGAAGTTCAACAAGAGGAAGCTCAGCCGCTTACGGAGCACCGCGTAGGAAAAGTGGCGCAGGGCGGTCCGGTAGTTGTGTTCCACCATCCGGTCCCTCCTTTCGGACGACTGAAGCACTTCCCGGACCCTTTCCATGAGTCGACGGTTCACATAGCCGTCCATGATGAGCAGGTCGAAACCCAGGGGCTCGATATCCCGTATGAAGGTCGCATAACGGTTCACTACCAGGGGTTTGCGAAAGTAGACGGCTTCCAGGAAGGCGTTTCCGAAGCCTTCGTAGAGGCTGGGATACGTGATCAAGTCCGCATGGGGGTAGACGTCGAAGAGGCTGAAATGGTCGTTGGGGGGCTCCACCTCGGCCCAGGGGTCCACCACGTGGGTTCCCAGGTACCGCAGGTCCACACCGTGTTCCATGGCCTGGAGCTGCAACCAACGGGCGTAGTCCCGGTCTTCCTCTCCCGCCTCATGGGTGATGACCAGCTTGTAGCGGGGATCCCTCAGCTCCCGGACCACCTCGATGGCGTGTTCGATGCCCTTGCGGCGAATGACGCGCGACGGCTGCAGGATGATCCGGTCTTCGGGCTCCAGACCGATCTTTTCCCGCAGCAGCCTCCCCTTTTCCGGGTCCACGGAGGGCGGATGTTCGAAGTCCAACACATTGGGGATGATGAACGCCGAGATGCCCCTGCGGTGGGCCAGCTCTTCCTGGGCGGCGGAGTTGATCACCACGTGCTGGATGGTGGGCAGGTGGGGCGGGAAGGCCATGGAAAGGAAGTCTCCCACCGCGTTCAGGGTGTAGCGGGACTGCTCCCAATAGAATTCATGGTGATGGGCGATGGTGGGGATCTGCCGCTCCGAGATCACCTCAGCCAGGGCCAGCCCCAGGGGGATGTGGGCCGGGGTGGCCAGGGCGTTTTCCACCACCAGCAGGTCGATGTGGAATCGATCCAGGAATTCCAGGATCTTCCCCTTGAGCAGGGCTCGGCTGGCATGGATCATGTCGGTGACGGCGGTGGTCCTCCTGTCCTTGCCGAAGACCCGCTGGTTGATCCACACGTTGTTGGGGTGGTTGAAGTGGGCCTCCGGAACCACCATGGAACGCGCCGGATCCTTTTGCACCTCACCGCCCCACCAGTAGCGTTCGTGCCCGCTCTGACGGAAGACCTCCGCCCACTTGCCGGCTTCCAGGGTCACGCCGTCGGTTCCGGCGAAACGGCTGGACACGAAACCTATGTTGGCACCCATGGGGACTCCTCTCGATTTTTTCCCTTTTGCAAGTGAAATCGACGCGGATTGCGAAAATTGTGCCCATAGTCTATAAGAATTGCAAGGTCAAAGCCCGGCCGTGCGCATGGAACCATTTTTCAGGCGGCATTCCCGGTGCCGATCGTCAATATCGGGCCGAACCGGTTCAACGGCACCGCTGGAAAGAGGGTCTCCTACACTGAGCGATTTTTTTAGGGCTTCTTTTCTATCGCTGCGCGATTAGAGGGTGGGGATAATCCGCGCCGCTACCCAAGGAATCAAAGCGGTTTTGTAGGAGCTGGCTTTATGCCCGCCCTTCGGGGCCGCAGCATGAGAACGAAGTCTGATCAAGGGGTACAAGAGCATGCCGATCCCCAAGACTCTGGTGGTTTTTCACTACCATCTGCTGCGGGGCGGAGTGCGCTCGGCCCTGGAGCGCAGCCTGCGGTGCCTGGGCGATTCCGGGTGGGCCGCCGGCCGTCGTCTGAAGATCCTGGTGGGGCGTGATGCCGGCGTGCGGAGTTTCTGCGAAGCCCTGCAGGGGCGATGGAAAGACGTGCAGGTGGAGGTGGTTTCGGGACTGGACTACCGGGATGAGCCTTGGCCGGATGAATCTTCCTTTCGACAGGACGTGGGCGCGCTGGTGTCGCGAATCCTTGATCTGACCGAGGACGAAACCCTCTACTGGGTGCACAACCCCACGCTGGGAAAGAACGCCGCGGTCACCGCGGCGTGGAGGGGCGTCGTGGAGGAGGCCGAACGAAAAGGGCTTCCCTGCCGATTCTTGTTCCATGTCCATGATTTTCCGGAGTGCGGCCGAATGGAGAACCTGGCACGCTTGCGGCGCTGCTGGACCACGGGAGGCCTGACGGATCCCTACCCGGATCCGTCGTTGCCGGCGGCCTACGGGGTCTTGAACGGGGCCGACCGGGCGAGGATGGAGCGGGCCGGCGTTCCCCCCGATTCCATCTTCTTTCTTCCCAACCTCCTGGAGCCGTCTCCTCCGCTCCGACCGTCCCGGGATGTGCGACGGAGCATCGCGGACGCCCTGGCGGCCTATGCGGACCGGGAAGGCTATGCTTTTCACCGGGACCGACCTTGGTGGCTGCTTCCCATCCGGTTGATCCGCCGTAAGAACGTGCTGGAAGCCGTGGTGCTGGCGGCGGCCCACGATCCCCCCGCTCAGGTGCTGATCACTCTGGATGCCAATTCGGACCAGGAGCGGCCCTATGCCGACGCGGTCAAGGATTGGGTCCGGTGGCACGGTTATCCCGTGGTCATTGGCTTCGGACTGGAACTGGTGGGCTCCGCCTTCTCCCTGAAGGACCTCATGGGAGCCTGCGATGCCATCGTCACAACGTCGCTTCTGGAAGGGTTCGGATTCGGCTTCCTGGAAGGTCCCCTACTGGGACGGCCCTTGCTGGGGAGGAATCTCCCCGATGTGACATCCGATTTCGAACAGGCGGGATTTCCGGCCGGAGTGCTCTACGAAAGCCTGGAGGTCTTCGTAGCCCAAGGCGAAAGGCGGCGCCTGCGGGAGGCCGGCCGAGTCTTTGCCCGGCGGTATCGGACGCTCTGCCCGGGCCTTTCCGAGGAATCGGAAGAGCGCTTCCTTGCAGCCCTGGAAGACCTGTACGGGAAAGAAACCGTGGATTTCGGCATGCTGGATCTGGAGGGTCAAAAGCGCGTCTTGGAGACCATGAAAGCGGGGGAAAGCTTTGCGGAAAGGCTCAAGCCGTGCCGGCTGGATGATCGGGCCAGGTCGGCGCTCCATGCATTGCTGGGCCCCGAAGCCCACGCTCGACGCCTCGCACAGGCCTTCGGCTCCCTTTTTGACAAACCGCGGCCCATGGGCTCCCTCGACGAGCCTTCCGCCCCTATCCCTTTGGGAATCCGACTGGCCGATGCCTTCCTGGATCCCCGTTATCAACGACCTTTGTTGGGAGGGTGGGAATGAGCAAAGAGCAGTGGACGACCTGGATCCGAGAGGCCATGCCCGAATCACCCGTATCCACCTTCCCGGAGGGGGCGGTGCCGAGCTTGGACCCGCGTCCTGCCGTGGTCTTGTTTGATGTGTATGGAACTCTGGTGGCGCCCGCCCTCGGCGACCTGGAGGCCCAGGTAAGAAACCGGGCTGGGCGGGAAAGCTTCACGGCGACGGCCCGGCAGTTCGGCTTTTCCCACGAGGCGGGGCTTCGCTGGGCCGAAGATTTCTACCGGATCATCGACGAGGAACACGCTTCCTGTCGGGCCCTGGGGATTTTCCGTGCAGAGGTGCTGATCGAAAAGGTGTGGGAAAAGCTGCTTCGGGACACGCCCGGCTACCGCCCGGAAGTTCATGATCCAAAAGACGTGGCGCTCTACAGGGAGCTGCAGGCCAACCCGGTGGCGGTCTACGAAGGAGCGGCCGACGCGCTCACCTGGCTTCGCCGATCGGGCGTGGTGTTGGGCCTTGCGTCCAACGCCCAGTTCTACACCGTGCCGGTGCTGGAGGCGTGCCTGGGAGTTACCTTGGAGGAGCTTTTTGACCCGCAGTGGATCTTCTTTTCGTTTGAGCTGGGTTTTGCCAAGCCGGATCCCCATTTCTTCCGGCTGGCCAAGACGCGGGCCCTGAGAAGCGGTCTCACGCCGGAGCAGGTGCTGGTGGTGGGAAACGATCCGGGAAACGACGTGGCGGCTTCACGGGCCCATGGCCTGCAGGCCGTGCTTTTTGAGCCGGGCGCCGTGAAGCAGGTCGGCGAGGATGTGCCTCGGGTGGCCAATTTCCAGACCCTGTGGCAGGCCGTGGCCGGATAGGGCCGCACTTTCGTGGAAAGGGGAGAAGGAAAGATGTCCAATTTCGCGCAAAAGCACACCAAAATCACCACCTTCTACCTCCTCACGGGGGGCAATCCCCGGATGCAGGAGGAGCTTTTGCACCATTCCCGCTGGAAGAAGGCGGTGCTCGTCGTTCCCTTGCTGGTGACCGAATTCACCGACCCGGAAAACCGCCCCGTTTTCGAAAACATCCTGAGGGAACTGAAGAAAGCCCCTTACATCTCCCACATCATCTTCGGCTTGGACGGCGCGACGGAAGACGACGCCCGTCTGCTCTGGGACCTGGTGAAGCGCTACGAGCTCCACAACAGCCTCATCCAGCACAACGACGGGAAGGGTTTCTCTTCCATCTACGACCAGCTTTCCCAGGCGGGCTTCGGGTTGGACGTACGGGGAAAGGGCCGGAACATGTTCCTTTCCTTCGGGATCGCCCTGGCCCTGGGGGCTCAGACCGTGGCCCTGGTGGATGCGGACATCCGCACCTTCACCTGCGAGCAGTTGGACCGGCTCGTCTATCCGGTGCAGGTCCTCAACTATCAATTCTCCAAGGCGTTCTACGCCCGCCTCAAGAACGGTCAACTCTACGGCCGCGTGAAACGCCTGCTGCTGGATCCCCTGCTGATCGCCCTCAAGCGCAAGTTCACCGAGACCAAGGAGGAAAAGGTCCTGCGGCTGGTGGACTTTCTGCTCAATTTCAACTACCAGCTCTCGGGCGAAGTGGTCTTCGACATGAGCCTCTTGAAGCGCATGCACTTCGCCATGAACTGGGGCGTGGAGATCTTTACGCTCATCGAGGTCTACCGCAAGGCCAACAACATCGCCCAGGTGGAAATTTCTCACGAGCCCTTCGATCACAAGCACCAGCCCGTCTCCCCGCACAACCGCACCCAGGGCCTGCACAAGATGGGCATCGACATCGTCACCACGCTGCTCAGTGCTCTGGTCATCGACGAAGGCCTGGAGATCTCCGACCATTTCATCCGGGATCTCACCCTGACCTACCTCAACGTGGCCGACACCCTCATCAAGATGTACGGGGACAATGCGGCCTTTGCCGGGCTGGACTACGAGCCCAACCACGAAGAGGAGATGGTGCACGAGGTCTTCAAGAACGCCATCCTCTATGCGGGGGATATCCTGCTGGCTCCCTACCGCTTGGCCGACCGGTTCGCCGCGTTCGTGGGAAGCCACGAGGCCTTTCAGCCCTATGTGGCCGACGGGCTCCTTCAAACCATCCACCGGTGCGCCCAGCAGGCCCAAAGCCAGCTCTTCGAAACGCCCCAGACGGTCTCCTGGGATCGGGTGATCCGCAAGGTCCCCAACATCATCTACGACATCATCAACGTGGTGGAGGCGGAGAAGAAGAAGTACGGCGCCTGATGAGATCCAGGATGGTTCGACGGTTTTCGAAGAACCTGAGAGCCATCCTTTCCACCACTCGGTCCACCTGTTCGCGGTAGAAGGGTTCCGCCTGTTCGGGCGGCACCCCCAGCGATTGTTGCATCTTCCGAACCTGCCCGTAGGTGACCCCTCCCAATTGCGCGATCTTTTCCCGGCAGAATTCCAGGAAGGCCGCCGTGTAAAGGTAGTTCAAACAGCCTTTGACGGCGTCCACATCCCGGGTGCTGAGAAGATGCGCCAGGCATTCGTAAAGCATTCCGATCCATCGTTCCCGGGTGAGGTTCAAGAAGACCACCGGCGCCTCGTCCCCCGTATCCGCCTTCTGGAGACGCTCCCATTCCCCGCGAAGCCGTGCGAAGGTCTCGGGAAAAAGCACGGCCCGCATGGCCTCTTCGTACACGGCGAACTTGGAAAGGAGGGTTTGCCGCTTCAGGTCCACGTCGAAGACGTCCGTGTAGCCCGGATCGATGAAGGCGATGCCCGTCTTGTCCGGTCCCCACGTCTCGGGTCGATCCAGGGGTCGATCGGATTCCAGGAGGCGCGAAACCCTTCCGTCCAGAGCCTCGTAGTGGAGGAGTCGCGCCAGAGCCGACCCGATCACTTCGCCGGGCATGACCGACAGCTTGGCCTCGTCGGTGATGTCGTGGAGCTTGGCGCCCAGATAGACTTCGTAGATGTCCGTAAGCGGGTCGGCGATATTGTCGAAGGTGGTGGCGATGTCCGTGCCGTAGCGGCGGCGGGCGTCGTCCCAGGCGGCATCCCGCTCGTGCTGGACGGCCCCGGCCGAGAGAACGATATCGCCGGAGATGCCGCCGGGAACGTACTGGCCCATGAGGGTGGTGAGCGGTCCCACAATGAAACGCGTCAGCGATGCGTCCACGAAGTGCCGGGCGTACCGGGCCGTGATGAAGAAATGGCGTCCCGGGCGCCTGGCTTCATGGTCCGATTCCACTCGGGAAAAGACCCGAAACCAAGGCAGAAAATCATTTCGAAGATCGCCGTCCAGAAGGATCAGTTTCCGAGCGGACGGGCACAGGGCCATCTCGTCGAAGATGAGCTTGAGGGCGCTTCCCTTGCCCGGCGTGCGGTCTCCCTTGTAGCCGTCGTAGGGGGTGACCGCGATGAGGAGCCGGCTACGGGCTTCGGCAGACAGCCCGGCCAGGGCCCTCTCGGCGCCCGCCAGGGCTGCGTCGATGGTGGAGGTGTCCGGGTTTTCCCGGGTCCAGGTGCCGTCGGAGACGACGAAAGCCACCTTCCGACCGCCGTAGACCTGGACGGCCGCGTCCAAGCCCCGTTGGAGTTCCTCGCCGATGTTGTCGGCGTTTCGGAAGGTGGGGTGTCCCACGATGACATCCGGGGCGAATCGGGCGAGAACCCCTCCCAGCTCTCCCTCCGACGGAGATCCGGTGCCTCGAAAGATTCCCTCGCTGATCGGTTCCATGGACATGACTTTTCCTCCCTTGAGGTTCTTTTAAAAGCTTGCCTGAGACCGTGTGGGATAACCTCTTGTCTCGTAGCGCAGCCCTTCAGGGCTGCGGATGGCCTTCGGGCGTCGGATGGGCCATCGGCTATTGCCCGTCACTTCATGGGGTCGCGATGGCCGTCTCCCGCGGGGCTGAAGCCCCGCGGCTACAAAGGGAACGGGAACTCCCCGGCATCTTGAGCAGGAAAGCGATTCTCGAATGAGCTCGTACTGTTTTCGGTAGAACGGGCCGGGCTAAGCGGCGATCTTGATATCGAGAAGGGGCGTTCCGTCCAGGGCGTCCAGGCCGCGGACGCGGAGCCGGGTGCCTTGGATTTCGAGGATCTCCACGGTTTCCACGGCAATGGGGTTGGGGCGGTGCGGGCTTCGGGTGGCGAAAACGCCCCGGAGAGGCCGACTCGTATCGCCCCTGGGATGCACCTGCAGGCGGCTTCGATCCGCCCGGTCCAACCAGTAGAGGATCAGAACCTTTCGGCCCGGCTCCAGGCCGAGGAGCGCGTCCCGGTAATGGTCGTCCACCTCCAGCCATCCTTCCACCGCTCCTTCGCTTCCCTGCTTGGGGGCCTGGGAAGGATCCTTCAGGGGGCTTCGTATGATCCCGATGGGTTCCAGTTCGATGGCGTCATTTTCCATGAATCTCCCCCGTGCTTCAAACTGATCATCCCTAACGATCACGGCTGGGCTCGACCCCTCATGGATGAAAAAACCCATATTACATTGGCGTCTATTCCGTTCATTCGCGGTTTTCCACCACATTCAATCCGGATGCCTTGCTCATGGTACTGCCCTGACGGGCGAGCGTAAAGCCCGCCCCTATCGAAAGCGGATGAACGAACATCCCGAAAGTCTGGACAGCCAAAGATGAAACACCCCTTGGAAAAACCGGGATGTACCGGCGAATAATCATTCGCCCCTACGATTCGCCGAGCAGGGGCGGTACACAAGGCCATGTTTCGCCTGATATCTCTGACACAGCGGGTAGGGGCGGGGTTTATCCCCGCCCGGAAAGCTCGCGGTGACAAAAAACAATGGAAACAGCCCCCCGTTTGGAAATCAAGTCACGCTGAGGGGCTGTGTTCCCCCTGTGAGTCGATGGCGCAGGAGGGTGTAGCGCTGCTGGGTCTTGTCGTTTCGAACGGCGATGGCCAAGGCCTTTTTGGAACCCACCAGAATGACGAGTCTTTTGCCGCGGGTGACCGCCGTATAGAGCAGGTTTCGCTGAAGCATCATGAAGTGCTGGGTGAGCAGCGGGACCACCACGGCCGGATATTCGCTCCCCTGGGACTTGTGGACGCTGATGACGTAGGCGTGCACCAGCTCGTCCAGCTCCGAGAAGTCGTAGCTGATGAGTCGCCCGTCCATGCGCACACGGATTTCCTGGTTTTCCTCGTCCACGGCGGCGATCCTGCCCAAGTCTCCGTTGAAGACCTCCTTGTCGTAGTTGTTCCGGATCTGCATCACCTTGTCTCCCACCCGGTAGATGCGCCCGCCCCGTTCCATGGCCCGGCCCTTGGGGTTCAGCGCCTCCTGCAGAGCGTGGTTGAGGCGCTGGGCGCCCACGGCACCCCGGTGCATGGGGCTCAGCACCTGGATGTCGTCGATGGGATGGAGTCGGAACCGCGACGGGATCCTTTCGGCGCACAGGCGCACCAGGATCTCCACCACCGCTTCCGGGTCGTCCTTTTCGATGAAGTAGAAGTCGGACAGGCGATCGGGATCCCTGTGAAGATAGGGGAACTCTCCGCTTCGAATGCGATGGGCGTTGACCACGATCAGACTCTTTCTGGCCTGCCGGAAAATCTCCGTGAGACGCACCACGGGGAAGGCACCGCAGCCGATGAGATCCTCCAGAACACTTCCGGCTCCCACCGAAGGCAGCTGGTCCACGTCGCCCACCAGGACCAGGGTGGCCTTGGGCGGCACGGCCTTGAGCAGGTGGTGGGTGAGAAGGGTATCCAGCATGGAGGCTTCATCCACGATGATGCAGTCGGCGTTGAGCGGCTTTTGTTCGTTTCTCTGGAAGCCTCCCGCCTGCGGGCTGAATTCCAGAAGCCGGTGAATGGTGGCGGCCGGATGTCCCGTGGCTTCGGAAAGCCGCTTGGCGGCGCGGCCTGTGGGAGCCGCCAGGCACAGCCTTGCACCCAAGCTTCGGTAGGCGGCGCAGATGGCTTGAACCAGGGTGGTTTTGCCTGTCCCGGGCCCTCCCGTGATGACCACCACCTTTCCCGTGAGCGCCTGAAGGACCGCCTCTTCCTGCTGCGGTGCCAGTTCCACGGGAAGGGAGCTCCGGACCTGGGTGAGCACCTGCCGGGCCGTTTCCGGCTTGATCCTCTTGGGAACCGCCGCCAGGTGTTTCAGGCGCTGGGCGATCTGGGTCTCCGCGCTGTAGTAGCCCCGCAGATAAACCGCCTGGGAATCGTGAAAACTTTCGGCGGCTTCCCCGGTCAAAGGCTGGATCACGACCCGTCCGTCGGCGGCCAGCCGGGCCAGCGCCTCTCCCAAAGTCTCCCGGGAACATTCCAGGAGTTCTCTTCCCTGATCCAGCAACAGGTTCCTGGGCAGGCACACGTGCCCGTCTTCCGTGGCGCGAAAGAGGACGTAGTGGAGACCGGCCTCGGCCCGAAGGGGCGAGTCCTTGTCGAAGCCCAGGTTCGCGGCGATCTTGTCCGCCGTGACGAACCCGATGCCGTGAACGTCCATGGCCAGGCGATACGGGTTTTCACGGAGCACCTGGAGGGATTCCCGGCCGTAGTGCTTGAAGATCCGCGTGGCGTAGGCCGCGCTCACCCCGTGGGAGCGAAGGAAGATCATCACCTCCCGGATTTCTTTCTGGTCCTCCCAGGCCTTGAGGATCTGCCGGAGGCGTTTGGGTCCGATCCCTTCCACCTCCAGCAGGCGTTCCGGATCCTGGTCGATCACCTCCAGGGTGGCCTTGCCGAAGGCGTTGACGATCCGCTTGGCCATGACCGGCCCGATCCCCTTGATGAGGCCCGAGCCCAGGTATTTTCGGATGCCCTCCACGGTGTCGGGTGACAGGGTTTCGTAGTGTTCCGCCTTGAACCGCTCCCCGTACTTGGGATGCATGCCCCAGGATCCTCGAAGCCTGAGGATCTCCCCGGGGGTTGCGGACGCAAAGGAGCCCACCACCGTCACCAGGTCCCGGCGGCCCTTCACCTTGAGCTTCAACACACTGTAGCCGTCTTCTTCGCTGGTGAACGTCACCCGTTCGATCTGGCCTTGTATCGTATCGTTCATCCGGTGCGGCTCCCTAGCGATTTTTTGACAAAACCCGGCAGGTTGTTAGAATATCACCGGAACGTGCCGCATTCCAGAAGAGGAGGGCGCACATGTCTCTCTACATCAAGACGGAAGACTACCGCAAATACGGAATCAACAAGACGTCGGACCTGGAGCGGGTGCGAGCCGTGGTGCAGCAGGAGCTCAACATCGCCCCTCTCTTCGTGAGTTTCGTCAATCGCCGGGAGTTCATCCGCGTGGATTTCGTGAGGCCCCGCCGCCGGCGTCGGCGGCCCCGCGGAAGAAAGCACGGCGGCCGTTCGCCGCACCGGCGGACGGGGACGTGATCCGGCGGGCCATGGATTGCCGGCCGCCATGTCGCGACATGCCGCGGAAACCCGTCGGCCGGGTGAAAGGTATATGGGGGATACGATCATGACAAAGGACGACTTGCGGGGAGAGATGGGCAAGCTGAGCCTTTCGGAAAAAATCCTGCTTGTTCAGGATCTCTGGGATAGTATAGCAGGCGATGCTCTCAATGTATCTGTTTTGGAATCTCAAAAGGCGGAACTGGACAAGCGAATATCCAGTTGGGACGCATCTCCAGGCGAAGGTTCTGAATGGCCTGAGGTCTACCGGAGGGTCAAGTCCTCCAAATGAACATCCGGCTTGTGATTCGTCCCGAGGCGGAGAGGGATATCCAGGAAGCCTATCTCTGGTACGAAAAGCGGAGGGAAGGCCTCGGTGAAGACTTTCTTCTCTGCGTGGAAGAAGGGCTTTCCAAGATAATGAGAAGCCCTCACATGTACCCTGTTGTGTATCGAGGGGTGAGGCGTCTTCTTGTTCGCAGATTCCCATACGGTATCTTCTACGTGATCCGGGAGGAGTTGATCTCGGTTTTGGCTGTTTTGCATGGACATCGGGACCCTGATCGATGGCGGCAACGGGCGACCCATGAGGTCAGAGGAGATCCAAAAACCACTTGACAAGGATCGATGGTTGCGTTTAGCGTTCCTGGAAATCAAAAGGAGCTGCCCAGAGATCCGGAAAAGACTGAGATGAAAAACATTAATCAGGAAAACCGAAATTTTTGGTGGTGCTGGTGGTGGTGCGACCCTGACGGGTGTGCCGACGGGATCGTATCGGGCTAGACCACCAGCCTGATGGAGATGCCAAGACCGTGGGCCACCCGGCCCACGGTCTTTTTTATTGCAGCAGAGGCCGTGGGAAATATCCCCCGGCCTTTTTTGTTGGGTTCGAGAATCGGGGAGCAAAGGAGAGAGGGACATGTTGATCGTCATGCACAAGGGAGCCGGAGAGGAAGAGGTGGCGAAGGTGGTGCAGGCCATCGAAGCCCGGGGACTCGGCGCCCGGCCCATCCCGGGCGGAGAGCGGGTGGCCATCGGCATCCTGCACAACCGGGGGCCCGTGGATCCCAACTGGGTTCTCGGTCTTCCGGGCGTGAAGGAAGCCATCCCGGTGACGCGCCCTTACAAGCTGGTGAGCCGGGAGTTCCACCCGGAAGACACGGTGATCCGCGTGGGCGACGTGAGTATAGGAAACGGCGGACTGGTGCTCATCGCGGGACCGTGCGCCATCGAAAGCGAGGAGCAGGCGCTCACCATCGCCCGCCACGTCAAGGAAGCCGGCGCCCAACTTTTCCGGGGCGGCGCCTTCAAGCCGCGCACGTCCCCCTATTCCTTCCAGGGGTTGGGGGAGGAAGCCCTTCGAATTCTCAAGAAGGTGCGCCAGGAAACGGGGATGCCCGTGGTGACGGAAGCCCTGGACCACACCGTTTACGACCTGGTGGAGGAAGCCGCGGACATCGTCCAGATCGGCGCCCGCAACATGCAAAACTTCAGCCTGCTCCGCCGAGCCGGCCAATCCCGAAAGCCCGTGCTGCTCAAGCGCGGCATGTCCGCCACCCTGGATGAGTGGCTCATGGCTGCCGAGTACATCCTGGAAGGGGGCAATCCCCACGTGATCCTCTGCGAACGGGGCATCCGCACCTTCGCCCACCACAGCCGAAACACCCTGGACCTTTCCGCCGTGCCGGTGGTGCGCAAGGAAAGCCATCTGCCCATCATCGTGGATCCCAGCCACGCCTGCGGGCGCAGAAACCAGGTCATCCCGCTGAGCCGCGCCGCTGTGGCGGTGGGAGCCAACGGCCTCATGGTGGAGGTGCACCACAAGCCGGACGAGGCCTTGAGCGACGGCGCCCAGTCCCTTTACCCGGAACAGTTCCGGCGGTTATGCCGCGAAATCGAGCCGCTCATAGGACTCTACTCGGGAGCCCCGGACGGCTCCTTTGCCGCCGAACGAAGTTCGTCACGCCTGTAGCATCCGGCGAGAGCGCCTTGGAGAGGAATGAGCCGCCATGCGATTGCACTACTTTCCCGAAAAGGAAGAATTCACCTCCCTGATGACCCGGGGGAATCTGGTCCCCGTCTGTTGTGAAATCCTGGCTGATACGGAAACACCCGTGTCGGCTCTGGCCAAGATTCGAAAATCCGGCCGCCCGGCCTTCCTCCTGGAAAGCGTGGAAGGGGGCGAGCGCTGGGGGCGGTACAGCTTCCTGGGGGCTTCCGCCGGCCGGCGCATCCGCATCACCCGCGATCACGTGGAGATCGAGAAGGGCGAAGATCTGCAACGAATTCCCCACGGCGGGGATCCGTTCCGGGTCCTTCGTGACTTCATGGCCCGCTACCGTCCCGTGTCCGTCGCCCGGCTTCCCCGTTTCTGGGGCGGACTGGTGGGGGTTTTCGATTACGAAACGGTTTCCTTTTTTGAGAAGATCCCCCACACCGTTTCCCCTGAAAGGCCCCTGGTGCAGTTGATCGAAACCGACGAACTGCTCATCTTCGACAACGTCCGCCACACCCTGACCCTCGTGGTGCCGGTCTATTGTCCGGACGGACCCGCACAGGCTTCTGTCCTCTACGACCAGGCCCGATCCCGTTTGGAGTCCCTGATCGATCTGCTGGAGGCGCCTTCGGCCCAAGGGAGGGCCCCGGTGGATTTTGCCCTCGTGCCCCGGTCTTTTCAGGCCGTGATCCCGGAAGCCGCCTTCTTGGAGAAGGTGGAGCGGATCAAGCGATACATCACGGCCGGGGACGTGATCCAAACGGTGTTGTCCCAGCCCTTCGTCATGGAGCCGGCGCCCGACCCGTGGTTCCTCTACCGCGCCCAGCGCTACGTGAACCCGTCCCCCTACATGTTCTTCCTGGAGCTGGACGAACGGATCCTCGTGGGATCTTCGCCGGAAACCATGGTGCGGCTCGAAAACGGCGTGGCCACCTTGAGGCCCATCGCCGGCACGAGACCCCGGGGCGCCTCGGAACAGGAAGACAGGAAACTGGCCGACGAGCTGCTCCAGGACCCCAAGGAGCGGGCCGAACACCTGATGCTCGTGGACCTGGGCCGAAACGACCTTGGCCGTGTGGCGGAAGTGGGCACCGTGCAGGTGACCGACCTCATGGTGGTGGAACGCTATTCCCACGTGATGCACCTGGTGTCCAACATCACCTGCGATCTGGTGCGGGACGCCGACGCCTGGGACCTTCTTCGGGCCACCTTCCCCGCCGGGACTTTGACCGGGGCCCCCAAGATCCGGGCCATGGAGATCATCGCCGAACTGGAAGAGGCGCCCCGCGGCGCCTACGGGGGCGCGGTGGGCTACGTCTCCTTTACGGGCAACATGGATCTGGCCATCACCATCCGCACGGCCTGCCTGGAAAACGGACGGATGACGGTGCAGGCGGGAGCCGGGATCGTGGCCGATTCCGTGCCGGAGCGGGAATACCAGGAGACGGTGAACAAGGCCAAGGCGCTCCAAAGGGCCGTGGAGCTGCTCCACGGTGCCGCCGGCCGGAACGGAGGAACGCTATGATCGTCATGATCGACAATTACGACTCCTTTACCTACAACCTGGTTCAGTACCTGCGCATGCTGGGAACCGAAGTGCGGGTGGTTCGAAACGACGCGGTCTCGGTGGACGAGGTCCTGTCCTGGGAGCCCGACGGGATCGTCATCTCCCCGGGTCCCGGCAGGCCGGAAGATGCGGGCATCTCGGTGGACCTCATACGGGCCGCGGGGCCGACCGTGCCCATCCTGGGCGTGTGCCTGGGACACCAGGCCATCGCCGTGGCTTTCGGGGGACGGGTGGGGCCCGCTCGCTCTCTCATGCACGGAAAGACCTCCATGGTGACCCCGGACGGCCGCGGGATCTACCGCGGCGTCAAGGGGGCGTTCCAGGCCATGCGCTACCACTCCCTGGCGGTGGATCCGGCCCACCTTCCGTCGTGCCTGGAAGTGAGCGCTCGGGCCGACGACGGAGAAATCATGGGAATCCGCCACAAGCACCGTCCGTGCGAAGGTATCCAGTTTCACCCCGAATCCATCATGACCCCCGTGGGGAAAAGGCTGCTCAGAAATTTCGTGAACGGATTCGCTCCGAACGAGACCCGGGCCGCATCGGGAGCGGCCTGAAGGAGTCGAAACTCTACATTGGACGATTCTTTCTTAGGGGGCGTCAGGGGAGGGCGGGCGTAAGACCGATCCCTGCCAAAACCCATTGACCCTTTGGGTAGGGGCGGGGTTTATCCCCGCCCGCTGACCGTGCGCTGCTAGAGACTGCCGATGAAAATGCGCTTGGTTTAGGCAAGAGAAAAGGAGGAAGACGCCGTGTTCCAGGAAAGCCTGAAAAAGCTCACCTCCCGGGTGGATCTTGCGGAAGAGGAGACGAGCGTGGTCATGGAGGCGCTCATGTCGGGCGAATTGACCGAAGCCCAGATCGGGGCCTTCATGGCCGCCCTGGCCACCAAGGGCGAAACCTTCGCGGAACTGGCCGGAGCCGCCCGGACCATGCGCCGCAAGGCCCACCGCATCCAGGTGTCGTCTCCCACGGTCGTGGACACCTGCGGGACGGGGGGCGACGGGGCCCACACCTTCAACATCTCCACCACGGCGGCCTTCGTGGTGGCCGGATGCGGAGTGACCGTGGCCAAGCACGGAAACCGGTCCGTTTCCAGCCGATGCGGCAGCGCCGACGTGCTGGAGGCCCTGGGGGTGCGCCTGGACGTGGACCCGGAGATCGTGGAAGAGGGCATCGGAGAAATCGGCATCGGGTTCCTCTTCGCGCCCCTCTACCACGGAGCCATGAAGTATGCCGCGAAGCCCCGCAGAGAGCTGGGCATCCGCTCCATCTTCAACATGCTGGGGCCGCTCACCAACCCGGCCGGAGCCAACTGCCAGGTGCTGGGCGTCTACGCGCCCGAGCTCACGGAGATGTTCGCCCAGGCCCTGAAACTGCTGGGAGCCCGCCGCGCCTTCGTGGTCCACGGCCACGACGGACTGGACGAGATCACCGTGTGCGCTCCCACCCGGGTGACCGAACTGAACGACGGCCTCATCCGCACCTACGACCTGGACCCCGAGATGATCCTGGGACGCACGGCCGATCCCGACGACCTGGCGGGAGGATCGGCCGATGACAACGCCCGAATCACTCGGGCGATCCTGGAAGGCGAGAAGAGCCCACGCCGGGACGTGGTGGTCCTGAACGCCGCGGCGGCTCTCGTGGCCGCCGGCGTGGCCCAAGACTTTCCGCAAGGGGTGAAAAAGGCGGAGGAAGCCATCGACAGCGGCGCCGCCAAGGCCAAGCTGGACGCTCTGATCCGCTTCAGCCAGGAATCGTGAATCGTGAATCGTGAATCGTGAATCGTGAATCGTGAATCGTGAATCGTGAATCGTGAATCGTGATGAGTGATGAGTGATGAGTGATGAGTGATGAGTGATGAGTGATGGGGCGGCGGGGCGGAACTTTTCTCCCCCCTTTTTCAAAAGGGGGGGATTGCCCGATAGCTGAAAACCGACAACTGAGAGCTGAGAGCTGACAGCTGACAGCTGAGAGCTGAAAGCTGACAGCTCCCGTTTGGAGATCCATGGACATTCTAAGAAAGATTCTGGAGGTCAAAGCTCAGGAGGTGGAAGAGGCCAAGCGCCGGGAGCCGCTTTCCGCGGTGAGGCGCCGGGCGGAGGAGTCTCCGCCCACGAGGCCCTTCCTGGAAAGCCTTTCCGCGCCGGGTCCCGAAGGCGTCAATGTGATCGCCGAGATCAAGCGGGCTTCGCCTTCCAAGGGGACGATCCGTGCGGGCCTGGACCCGAGGGCGTACGCCCGGGCCTACCAGCGGGCGGGGGCCGCGGCCCTTTCCGTCCTGACGGACGAGCGCTTTTTTCAGGGGTCTTTCCGGGATCTGCAGGTGGCCCGGGAGGCGGTGGAAGTCCCTGTGCTTCGGAAGGACTTCACCATCGACGAATACCAGATTTACGAGGCTCGGGCCGTGGGGGCCGATGCCGTGCTGTTGATCGTTCGAGCGGTTCCGCCGGATTTTCTCCGAGATGCGTTGTCGCTTTGCCGGGAGCTCGGCCTGGGAGCCCTGGTGGAAGTGCATGACGAGCGGGAGATGGAAACCGCCCTTGCGCGCGGCGCTCCTCTTATCGGCGTCAACAACAGGGATCTCACCACGTTCCGGACCGATATCGAAACATCCATCCGCCTGAGAAAACAGCTCCCTGCCGGTATGCCCATGGTGGCGGAAAGCGGCATCGGCGGCCGGGAAGACGTGGAAAGGCTGCTGGATGCGGGAATCTTCAACTTCCTGGTGGGGGAAAGCCTGGTGCGGGCTCCGGACCCCGAAACGGCGCTCCGAAGCCTGCTGGGCACCGCCGCCGGGTCGCGTTTCTGACGGTGTATGGGATCCGGAAGTAGGGGCGGGCTTCATGCCCGCCCGTCGGGATTCGTTCGAGCCCGCCCCAAACCGTCATTTCCCGGAGGGTGGGAACCCGCAGCCGGGACGATACAAGGAGCCTGTCTGAAAAGGCTATGGATGCCCGCCTTTCTCGTAGCGCAGCCCTTTAGGGCTGCGGAGGAATCTCCGGACGTCGGAGGGGCCGTCGGGTATTGCCTGTCACTTCATTGGGTCATGACGGCCCCTCTCCGCGGGGCTGAAGCCCCGCGGCTCCGAAAGAAGATGGATCCCTGGACGGCGGATGATGGGAACCCCTTCTGGGACAGGCTCCCGGACGAAAGGAATGACCATGGAAATCAAGATCTGCGGCATCACCCGGCGGGAAGACGCCCGGATCGCCGCGTCCCTTGGCGTGGATGCCGTGGGATTCGTCTTTTATCCCAAAAGTCCCCGCCACGTGAGTCGGGAAACGGCCCGGGATCTGGCGGCGGCGCTTCCGGAATCGGTGGCCAGGGTGGGCGTCTTTGTGGACGAGACCGTGGATCGGGTTTTGGAAACCGCCCGTTTTTGCGGTCTCACCCATGTGCAACTCCACGGCCAAGAGACCCCGGAAGAGGTGGCCGCCCTGGAAGCCCAAGGGCTCCGGGTCGTCAAGGCCCTTTTCGTCAACCGCGCTCCGGGGCTGGATGTCCAGGATCGTTACCGCCCCACGGCCTTCCTGGTGGAGTGCGCGGGGGTGAGCCTTCCCGGCGGAAACGCTCTGGCCTGGGATTGGGCCTCGGCGAAGGATCGCGTGCGGCACCGCCCCATGATTCTCGCCGGGGGACTGGATCCCCACAACGTGGCCCGGGCGGTGCGGGCGGCCGAGCCCGCGGCGGTGGATGTGAGTTCCGGGGTGGAAAGACGCCCCGGTGAAAAGGATGCCCAAAAAATGGAAGCATTCGTGAACGCGGTCCGGCGGTTGAGTCCGCCGGCGGTGGAAGGGAGGATCTTTTCATGACGATGCACACGGCAAGCCAGCCCATGCCCGATCCCCGCGGCCACTTCGGTCCGTTCGGCGGCCGCTACGTGGCGGAAACCCTCATGCCGGCTCTGCTGGAGCTGGAGGCCGCCTACGGGGAGGCCCGCACCCAGAAATCTTTCCAGGAGGAATTCCATGCGCTCTTGACGGAATACGCCGGCCGTCCCACGCCGCTCTTCCATGCCCGCCGTCTGAGCGAGGCCTGCGGCGGGGCCCGGATCTATTTGAAGCGGGAAGACTTGGCCCACACGGGAGCCCACAAGATCAACAACACCCTGGGGCAGGTCCTTCTGGCCCGGTACATGGGCAAGCGGAAGGTGATCGCCGAAACGGGAGCCGGCCAGCACGGCGTGGCCACGGCCACGGCGGCGGCCCTTTTCGGCATGGAGTGCAAGGTCTTCATGGGAACGGAAGACGTGCGCCGACAGGCTCCCAACGTGCGCCGCATGGAACTCCTCGGGGCGGAAGTGGTCCCCGTGGCGTCCGGAACCGGCACCCTCAAGGACGCCATGAACGAAGCCATGCGCTACTGGGTGGGCGCCGTTCGGGACACCTTCTACGTGATCGGATCCGTCGCCGGTCCCCATCCCTATCCCATGATGGTGCGGGATTTCCAGCGGGTGATCGGAGACGAGGCGAGATGCCAGATCCTGGAAAGGGAGGGGCGCCTGCCGGACGTGCTGGTGGCGTGCGTGGGGGGCGGCAGCAACGCCATGGGCCTCTTCCACCCCTTCCTGGCCGACCCCGTGGCCATGATCGGAGTGGAAGCCGCCGGCGAAGGGGTTTCCACGGGAAAGCACGCAGCCACCCTGGGTGCCGGTTCCGTGGGGGTGCTGCATGGCTCCAAGTCCTACGTGCTCCAGGACGAACACGGCCAGATCCGGGAAGCCCATTCCATCTCGGCGGGCCTGGATTATCCGGGCGTCGGGCCGGAACACGCGTGGCTCAAGGAATCGGGCCGGGCCGCCTACGTCTCCGTAACCGACCAGGAAGCCCTGGACGCCTTCCGGCGCCTGGCCGCCCTGGAAGGAATCATCCCGGCTCTCGAAAGCGCCCACGCTTTGGCCTACGCCATGGTGGAGGCCGCCCGGCGGGGTCCGGGCGAGATCCTCATCGTCAACCTTTCCGGGCGCGGAGACAAGGATCTGGGGATCATCTTCCGGGATGGAGGGTGAGAGGGGAAAGGCTAAAGGCTAAAGGTGAAAGGTAAAAGGGGAAGGGGACAGGTGGAAGGTGGAAGGCGCTGGGAGTCTGTTCGAGGATGGTTCTCCGGCTCAAGAGGCCGGGCAGCTTGTGTCCTCTTCGTAGCCGCGGGGCTTCAGCCCCGCGGAAAAGGGCCGTCGTGAACCCATGAAGTGACGGGAGGTGCCTGACGGCTATCCGATGCCCCGGGCCCCTGCCGCAGCCCTGAAGGGCTGCGCTACGAGAAACGTGGTCATCCATAGCGTTTTCGGAAAAGATCTTACGGGAAAGGGACGGACCAATGAGTCGATTGCGGGAAGTGTTCACGGAGTTAAGGCGCAAGGGGGAAGGAGCGCTGGTGGGGTTTGTGACGGCCGGGGATCCGACCCCGGATAGGTCCTTGGCGCTCATTCGTTCCATGTTCGGGGCGGGTCTGGACATTTTGGAGCTGGGGGTTCCCTTTTCGGATCCCACCGCGGACGGCCCGGTGATCCAGCGTTCGTCGGCGCGGGCCCTGGCGCAGGGCATGACCCTGGAGAAGGTCCTGGCCATGTGCCGGGAGATCCGCCGGTTCAGCCGGGTGCCCGTGGTGATTTTCAGCTATTACAATCCCATTCTGGCGGTGGGGCCCGCCGCCTTTTACGACCAGGCCGTGGACGCCGGAGCCGACGGCGTGCTGGTGGTGGATCTGCCCCCCGAGGAATCCCGGGAGATGCTGGATGCCTGGAAAGGAAACGATCTGGACCTCATCCGGCTGGTGGCCCCCACCACGCCTACGGAGCGCATGGAGGCCGTCACCCGGGAGGCGTCCGGTTTCGTCTACCTGGTTTCCATGACGGGAGTCACGGGAAGCGCCGGGCTGGACCTGACGGAGGTGGAGGCCACCGCCGGCCGGCTGAAGCAGGTGACCTCCCTGCCGGTGTGCGTGGGATTCGGGATTTCCAAGGCGGAACACGTGGCGGCGGTCTGCCGGACGGCCGACGGGGCCGTGGTGGGAAGCGCCTTCGAGCGCCTCATCGAGGAAAACCTGGAAAATGAGAACCTGCCGGACCTGATCGCCGCCTACACCCGGGAACTCAAGGCCGCCACCCGCCGAACCTCGCCGTAGCCCTGTTTCCCCCTAACGGGGGAGCGGCACAAGGCGCGATTCCAACCGGCGGCACGCCGGTTCGACCGGGGGGCTATTCATGCTTCGGGGTTCGGGATTCGGTCGTTTCACGAAGTCTGGGGTTTCCGCTTTTGCGGCGACGACGTATAAAATCATGGTGGCGGCAACATCGAAAGTGTTTGTACCGGCCCATGGTGGCCGATTCTTTCCGGTGGGGGATTTGGAAACGCCATGGTTCCGCGTAGCACGGCACTGGCAAGAAAGACGGAGGAAAGGCGCCGACTGGCCCTTGTCTTGGCCGGGAAGGTCTGCGACTACCTGAAAGGATTGGGGGCTGCAGATGCGTTCGTCATCGGCTCCGTTCTTCATCCCGACCAATTTCATCCCCATTCGGACGTGGATTTCGTTGTGGTGGGGCTGCCGGAGATCCACATGTATCGAGTGGAAGGGCGGATCGAGGAAATCCTGGCCGGAATGCCGTTCGACTTGATCTACCTGGAGACACTGCCCGAGGAACGCCGGGAATTCATCCTTCAAAAGGGGAGAGCATGGAAGGAATTCATAGGGATTCCCTGATTCGCCTGGAGGAATTGAATCGGGAGATATCGGCAGTGGAGCGGAAAGTCTCCCGCCTAAAACGCCTCCAGGATCCGGAAGACATCGATTCCTACATACGGGCCATTGCTTCGGCCATTCAGTCCGCCTATACGGGCATGGAAAAGATTCTCAAGGAAATCCTGAGGACCTATGACGGCTCAGTCCCCAGCGGGGAGGACTGGCATGTGATGCTGCTCAAGCGGGCCGTCCTCCCGGATCCCGGAAACGAACGCCCGGCCGTGATCAGCCGGGAGACCATGGAATCCTTGGATCTGTTGCGCTCTTTCCGACATGTGGTCCGTCATGTGTACCACTACAACCTGCATCCCGAGAGGGTCTTGGAGCAGGCAGGGATCCTGCTTGCGGTGGCCCCGGGCTTCCAGCGGGAGATTCTGGAGTTTCTGGAGGTCATGGGCTGAGGGATCCTGAAAGGGCTCCGTAGAGAAGCCGATCCAGGATCTGGAAAAGGGACCGGCTGAGTCCTTCATGGCTCATGTTCCGCCCGAAAAGTTCCCTTCGCAGACCGTCCACGGTGGGGTTCACCGACTGAAGCTTGGCAAGGGACCGGCTTTGCCCCGCCGCCCTTTCTTCCAGCAAGAGACGCTTGGCCTTTCGACAGAAGAGGCGCACCGTTTCCAGAAGTTCCCGGCTCGGAACATCCCAAGCGGGATCCGGCCGAGTGTCCCGGGGGCTTCCTTCCAACTCTTCCAGAAGGGATCGCAGGCATACGGCAAGCGTTCCGTATTCCAGGCCTCGAAGGCCCCGCTGCCACTGCAGGAGCCACGGGCGGCGCCATCGCCACAACAGGTTCCGCTCTCCGAAGGCGATGAGGGATTGGGCTTCCTGGTGGGCTTCCCGGAGACATTCCAGAGCCTCTCGGCCGGGTCGACTCCGGATCTTTTCGTGTTCCAGGGGGGCTTCCTCGGAGGACCGGCGGGCGGTTGCAGACGGCCGACTGCCGGATGCGCCGGGTTCTTCCAGGATGTTCAGCAAAAGCCGGTTTCCCCAGGCACATCCGGGTGTTTCCAAATGCGGATAAGACAGGACGAGTCGCCCCCGTCCCAGCGGGGTGATCAGGATGGCGGGTTCCCCGGCCAGGCGCTCCGGGTTGAGCGGAATGCCGTAGTCCGCTTCCCACGCGTTCCAGTCGCCCCCGTGGGCGCGCACATCCGAAAAGCAAAGATCGGCCACCCGGAAATCCCGTCCCGGTCCCTGATAGGTGGCCAGCCTTTCCACCGGAACGTTTGCGGGTATCGCGAACTGGGACGGCCACCAGATGGAAACGGGGATGCGCGGAGGAAGATCGTGCCAGCAGGGGTGGTCGGATCGCCCTTCGATCCAGATTTCCCCGCTGGCGTTGGGAAGGCGCTCTTTCAGAGGCTTGCGCGCGATCGGCGTGAGCCCTAGGGACGACGGGCTGGACAGGGCCAGGCCGGCGCCGCCGCAAACCCCCAGGTAGGTGCCGCCTCCTTCCACGAACCGTCGGATCGCGAGGCTCCCTTCCCCGCCTAGGGCCTGCGCCTTGTGGGACGCCCATCCCCCGGGAACCACCAGGACGGAAAACCGGTCTAGGACGCCTTGCCGGATCCGGGACGCCGTGACGAGCCGAAACGGAACGCCCAGTTGGCGAAAGGTCTCCACGAAGAGAAGACCCCAGACCAGGGATTGGTCCCAGAAAAGGGCAGCCGAAGCGTTGGGGTTTTCGTTCACGGGGCACCGTTTTTTTAGCTGTCAGCTCTCAGCTGTCAGCTTTCAGTTATCAGTCGTCGGTTATCGGTTGTCGGGCAATCCCCCCCGGCCCCCCTTTGAAAAAGGGGGGAGAAAATTTCCGCCGCATCACCCATCACTCATCACTCGTCACCCATCACAGCTTGCGGATCACGGATCACGATTCCCCTTCGCTCAAGTCCACCATGCCCGACTTCTTGACGGCCGCCACACCGCCCTGAAGGTTCAGCGCGTTGGTGATCCCCGCCTTTCGAAGCTGGAGGAGGGCTTCATAGGAGCGCACGCCGCTGTTGCAGACCACCACCAGCTTCTTGTCCCTGGGGACCTGGTCCAGGCGTTCTTCCAGGGTTTCCTGAGGGATGTTGATCCAGCGGTCGCCGAACCGGGCGACGAACGGAGCGGCGTTTTGCGGGCCGCGAACGTCCAGGCAGAGGAGGTCGTCTTCCTTGCCGCGGAAAAAGAGGGCTTCGAATTCTTCCGGATCCACGGTGCGGTTGAGGCCGTCCAGGACGTTTTCCGCCGTGTTTCCCAGGGCGTTAACGATGTCCATGGCGGAGGCGAAGGGCGGCGTGTAGGCCACTTCCAGGTTGGACAGGTCTTCCACCGTGCCTTTGGCGGCCAGGAGGGCCGCCAAGGCGTTGATGCGCCCCACCAGAGCGTCCCCGTTGTGGCTCATGCCCTGGACGCCCAGAACGCGCCGGGTTTTTCGGTCCACCACAGCGGCAAGGTACATGAGGTCCTGGGTGGGATAAAAGTGGGCCCGGTCCGCCTGAACCACCAGCACAAAGACCGGATCAAAGCCCTCGGCTTCGGCCGCCTTTCGGGTGAGGCCCGCCGTGGCCACGGCCATGTCGAAGATCTTGACGGCGAAGGTGCCCACGGATCCCGGAAAACGGGCGGACCCTCCCGCGATGTTGGTTCCGATGATCCGCCCCTGGCGGTTTGCCAAGGACCCCTGAGGAAAATGAAAGTGCTTTGCGGTGATCTGGTGCAGGACCTCGATGCAGTCGCCCCCCGCATAAATGGACGGGTCCGACGTCTGCAGCCGCTGGTTCACCAGGATGCCGCCTCGGGGTGACACGGCGAGGCCCGCCGCCCGGGCCAGATCCCCGTTGGGGCGCACCCCCACGGCGGTGATCACCAGATCCGCTTCCAGCTCTCTTTTATCCGTTCGAACCATCAGGGGACCGTCTTCGTCCGTTTCCGCCACTTCCCGGACCGTCTCTCCCAGGTGGACCGTCACGTCGTGTTCTTCCAGATGCTTTTGCACCATGCGCGCGAGGGACGTGTCCAGCACGCCGGGAAGCACCTGGGGAGCGATTTCCACGATGGTCGTTTCCACGCCCCACAGGTCGCTCAAGGCTTCGGCCATTTCACATCCGATGGCCCCGGCCCCCACGATCACCGCCTTGTCCACTTCCCCCTTGGCGATCTTTTCCTTGACCGCCATGGCTTCGTGGAGGTTGGAAACACTCGTCACCCGCGGATGATCCAACCCGGGAATGGGCAGTCGGTTGGGAATGCTTCCCGTGGCCAGGACCAGGTAATCGTAGGGTAGGTCTTTTTCTTGGCCGGTCAGGAGGTTCCGCACCCACACCCTTTTGGCCTTCCGGTCGATGGACTCGGCCCGCGTACGGGTGAGCACCTTCACTCCCTTGGCCTTTTCAAAGAATTCGGGGGTTCGCAGCATGTGGAAGCTGGTGCTCATGAGCTCGTTCACGTCGCTCACGTCCCCCGAAATGTAGTAGGGGATGCCGCAGCCGCCGTAAGAAATGTATTCGTCCTGATCCACCATGATCACGTCGAAATCGGGCCGAAGGCGCTTGATCCGGCAGGCCGTCTTGGGCCCCAGCGCCACCGCTCCGATGATCACCACTCGAGTCGTCGCCATCGTTGCCTCCCGTGCTCCTAGGAACTGAACAACCGCCAATGAACGCCAATCAACACCAAGGGCCTTGACCATCATGTGGGCGCGGCGAAGGCCGCCAAGGAGGTGCCGTCACTGGTTGCCGAAACCGCGTATGGATCCGCAGTCGGGGCAGGTCCAGGTGATGCCGTTGCAGGTCATGCCCCAGAAGTTTTCCTCCATGCAATCGGAACAGATCATGAACCCGCACGGGCAGGTCCAGCAAAAGGGCTGGTCCGTTCCGCACGTGGAGCAGACGTACCGCTCGGGACGCCGGCGCTTGCGGGGGATTCCCTGTCGTTTCACCTCCCCGGATCGGGGCGCCTCGCCCGGATCGAATCGTACATCTTTTTCCATAATGCCTTGAAAGACCTCAATTATTTTCTTGAAACACAACGCGCATCTTTCGGAGACATGCAATGGCGAAGGGTCCTTCGCCCCTGCGTTCTTGCCCCGTGTCGTCTTGAACATGAACCGCGGTCGCACTCTAGGGGTTTTTCCCCCACCCCGCAACCCCAACGGCCGCACCCCTCCCGGTTCGCCTCCCCCGGCGACCCTCGCCCTTACTCATCCCCATCACTCATCACTCATCACCCATTGTTCTCAGGGGATCCGTTTCAAGGCGCCGATGCGAAGATCGTGCAAGGGGATGAGAATGTCCGCCATCTTCCGGATCTTCTGGATGCTGTCGTAGGCGGCCAGGGCATCCGTGTGGACACCCGGGGTGACGGCGGGTCCCGTGTTGGGAAAATTCTTGTCGTTGCAGCAGAAGCCCGTGATGATCGCACGGCCCGCCGAGGTGTTCACCGCCACCGACTGGCCTCCCGGCGTATGGCCCGGTGTGAAGATGAGATCGATCCCGTCCCGGAAGGTGACATCGCCTCGAACGGTTTCCACCTTCAGTCCGTCCAGGAGGTCCGGGTAGTAGCGGTGGTCCAGGGGATGGGGGTTCTGGAAAAAGGCGTACTCCTCTTCCTGGACGATGATGACGGCGTTGGGGCACTTGGCGTCGTTTTCGCAATGGTCGTTGTGGAGATGGGTGTGGATGATGACATCCACATCTTCGGGGCGCAGACCCGCCGATGCCAAGGCGTCTTCGAATTCCAGGATTTCCAGGTTGTACGTTTCGGCCACATGATCGGGCACCATGAACTCTTCCAGGCCCGTATCCACCAGGATGGTTTCGTCGCCTCCTTCGATCACGAAGGCGTAGATGGGAATCCAGATCCGTTTGCCGTAGTCCTTGAGGTAGGTCATGATCCCCTGGTCCGTCTCATTGGCGCCCACAACCAGCGGTCGAATGGTGTACTCGCGCATGTCCGTCGTCTCCCGTCACGTGTTCGGTCTTCAAGAAATTCCCTTACATCGGACTGAAAACTACCTGTCACAGGTCATGTAAAAAGGCAAGTGTTCTGCCACCAGAACATGACGGTCGAGGTGGCTATGGAGTGCTCGGGGTCGGCCGGGTCTTGGATCGCTTGTTGAGGAGAAAGTCGATCACCTTGCCCGGGTCGGGCTGAGGCACCTCCTGGTCTGAGGGCTGGGCAAAGGTCGGAGGGCTGGGGGGGCTGCCCGCGGGGGCATTTCCTGCGGTTGTGCTCGGGGAGGGCCGCAAATCCACGTCCAGGGAGGCGCTCTCGGGGGATTGGGGGCCGGCGGGCGCCTGGCGTGCCATAACGGAAGGGATATCCACTGTGGAACCGGCCTTCGGGAGCTGGGAGTCTTTCGTGGCTCCTGGTGGGGCTGGAGCGGCATCGGGAAGTCTCTTCTTTTCCTCGGGCGCGGTTTGTGGAGGTTCGCGGGGCGTTTTCGCCACCCAGGCGGGCTTGGGATCCTCTTCCACCGGATGGCCCCTGCTGGATATGGGCGATCCTCCCGTCCCCGACAAGACCACGGGCTCAAGGGTCAGGCCTTCGGGCTTCGCGACGGTGAGAAGTCGCGCCAGGCGTGCCTTCTCCACGGGAGAGGGAGAGGGAGGGACACCCCGGAAGTCCGCTGGAAAAAGGAGAGGGGAGGGGTATGCGCTTCGGTTCAGGGAGGCAGGGGAACGAAAGAGGGGCTCGGTCTTTTGTGTGGAGGGCGGCGGCTCGTCCTCGGCGGGGAGTGCCTCCTTCCGGCCGGGGTCGGCGGGGGCCGCTCCGGTTTCCGGCAGGGGCAGGGGTTTCAGAATGCGCTGGCGGGGCGTATCGGCATCGGACGGCAAATCGTCTCGGGATGTGGTCGGCGCTGCCGGGGCGGTATGCGCCTCGTTGTCTTCCACGGTGGAAAAGAGAGCCGGAAGCCACGTCCGGGCCCAGAGCAGAATCTTTTGCTGCGCCGTTGGATTCCACAGGTAGAAGACGCCCGCCAGCACCGCGCAGGCCAGGACCGCCGTCGCCCATGTCCAGGGCCTTCTCTTGCGCACACGCCCTTCCAGATCGTCCACCACCTCGCCGATGATGGCCGGGGTGATGGTCTTTCGGCCGTATCCGAAGCCCGTGATGAGGGCGTTGTCGCAGATGATGTTGATCCGGCGAGGGATTCCCGCCGCCTCCTTCACAATCCGTTTGAGGGCCTTGTCCGTGAAAAGGGTTCTTTTTTCCACCTGCACCAGGGCCAGCCGATGCCGGATGTAGTCCAGGCTTTCTTCCCGGGTGAGAGGCTTCAGCTTGGTTCGGATGGCGATACGCTGCTTGAGTTGGCGCAGCTGGTGGAGGTTGAGGATCCCTTCCAGTTCCGGCTGGCCGATCAGGATGATCTGGATCAGCTTGTCCTTGGTGCTTTCCAGGTTGGAGAGCATGCGGAGGTTTTCCAGCGTCTCCACCGGCATGTTTTGGGCTTCGTCGATGATGAGCACCACGTTCCAGCCTTCCTGGTACTGCTGGATGAGCTCCAGGTGCAGGTGGTGTACCAGCTCATAGGTGTCCACGTCCGGTGGGTCCAGGCCCAGCTCGCGGTAGATGGTCTTGAGGAGCCCCTTGAAGGAGACGTTGGCATTGAAGACCAGAACCGTCTTGATCTTTTCCGGGTCGTATCGCTCCAGGTAGGTGCGGACGATGGTGGTTTTTCCCACGCCCACCTCCCCGGTGATGGTGATGAAGCCCTTGCGCTGTTCCACGCCGTAGACGATGGCGGCCAGCGCCTCCTTGTGGCTGGGGCTCAGGTAGAGGAAGTCCGGATCGGGGGTGATGTGAAAGGGCTCCGCCCGGAGCCCGTAGAAATCGAGATACATGCGACGAACCCTTTCGCCGTGGCGGGTCTCGAATCGGAAGCGGTGAAGGCTTCTCAGATGCCGATCTCTAAAGCAGCTGTTTGATGGCCTCGAGAACAGGATTCCTTTCTTCCGTCGTGGGAACGTCTTCCGGGCGCAAAGTCCCCAGGGCCTTGCGCACGCAGTCGTATTGCTCCCATCCCTTGAGTTGGTAGTCCAGATCCACCTGGGTCCACTTGGGATGGCCGGTGCGGATGAGCCAGTCCATGTTCTGTTTGAGAATTCGAGCGAATCGGCCCACATGGCCGCAGTTGGCCCGGCGGTAGTTGAAGGTGACCAGCACGGCCTTGACCGCTGCCGTGGGAACGTCCTCCTTCTGCCACACATAGGTGCCGGCGGGGATCACCGCGTTGGGGTAGAATTCCAAGATGTCCTTGTTCCGGATGGGAATCACCCTCAGGTCGTCCCCGGCCCCGATGTTTTCGGAAAAGAGCTTGACCGGGTACCCCGCCACATAGAACATGGCGTCCAGTTCCCCGTCCTTGATCTTCTGAAGGGCCTCGTCCGTTCCCACCGGAACCGTTTGGGAAGGCTTGATCTGGGAGATTTCAAAGAGGAGCTTGGCGGTGAGGTAGGTCCCGCTGCCCTCCTTGCCGATGGCCACCCGTTTGCCTTCCAGGTCGTCGAAGTCAGTGAGGTCCGAGCGGCCCACCAGGTGGATTTCTTCATTGTAGAGCGGAAAGACCATCTTGATCTTCCGGGCCATGCGCTTGAGGACCGGGTCCGTGTGGACCTTGGCCACGAAGGCGAGCACATCGGACTGAACGATGCCCAGCTGCACCCCGGGTCGCTTGAAGACGGCGTAGACGTTTTCCACGGACCCGTTGGAGTTGTAGACTTTCAGATCGATGCCGTGGGACCGCATGAGCTGGCGCAGGTTGAGGCCGAACTGGTAGTAGGTGCCCTTGGGGCCTCCGGTCACGATGCCCAGCTCCACCGCGTGGGCATGCGGGACCGTTCCTGCGGTCCAGAGAACCAAGGCCATGGCCAGGAAGAACGCTCTTTTTCTCATGTGGGCACTCCTTTCTTTGTCAGGAAGGACAAGACGGCACCTTCGGAAGGTCTTTCGGGCAACAGGTCGTTGCAGACACGGGTCACGCCGGGGTCGAAGGATAGTCGGCCGGGCGCCGAGGCATTTTCCCCTCTTCTATCAGATACCGCCGCGTCCCGCAACGTTCGGGCGGGGGGAAATGTGCTTGCTGATCCTTGGACGGGTGGCTAGAATTTCGGGAAAAAACCTGGAGGTCCTGTTGACACCGCTCAAGCCCCGACGACCGACCCGCCGGATTCATATCGGCCACGTCCCCATCGGGGGCGGCGCTCCCATCGTCGTGCAGTCCATGACCAACACGGACACCCGGGATGCCGGGGCCACCATCGCCCAGATCCGGCGGCTGGAGCGGGCCGGGTGCGAAGTGGTGCGCGTGGCCGTCCCGGACCGGGAAGCGGTGGAACGCCTGGCCGAGATCAAGGCTTCCGTGTCGGTTCCCCTGGTGGCGGACATCCACTTCGACTACCGGCTGGCCCTGGGGGCGCTGCGCGCCGGAGTGGACGGCCTGCGTCTCAATCCGGGAAACATCGGGGGTGCGGACAAGGTGCGCCGGGTGGCGGAGGAGGCCAAGGCGCGGCAGGTGCCCATCCGGATCGGCGTCAACAGCGGATCCCTGGAAAAAGACCTGTTGACCCGATACGGAAGTCCCACGGCGGAGGCCATGGTGGAAAGCGCCCTGCGCCACATGGAGCTGCTCCAGGACCACGGCTTCGACCTCATCAAGGTGTCGCTGAAATCCTCCGATGTGCTCACCACCCTTTCGGCCTACCGGCTGTTGGCGCAAAAGACCGACGTGCCGCTCCACCTGGGGGTGACGGAGGCGGGAACGCCCGTGCAGGGGGCGATCAAGTCGGCCCTGGGCATCGGACTGCTCCTGGCCGAAGGAATCGGCGACACCATCCGGGTGTCGGTCACGGGGGATCCCGAAGAGGAGATGCCCATCGCCTACGGCATCCTCCGCGCTCTGGGCCTCCGACGCCGCGGAGTGGAGATCATCAGCTGCCCCACCTGCGGCCGCACCGAATGGGACCTGATCCCCTTGACCCAAAAGGTGGAAAAGCTGGTGAGCGGGGTGGCGACCCCCCTGACGGTGGCCATCATGGGCTGCGTGGTCAACGGCCCCGGGGAAGCCCGGGAAGCGGACGTGGGGATCGCCGGGGGCAGAGGTACCGGCATTCTTTTCAAGAAGGGGCGCCGGGTTAGGAAACTGCCCCAGGAAGGGCTGCTGGAAGCGCTGCTGGACGAAATCGAGGCCATGACCGGGGAGTCCGTGCCCCGGTCGTGACGGGGGAGAGGAAGGCACGGTGGAGTACTTCCAGATCGAGGATCGGGTGTTGGGCTATTTTCCCCAAGCGGATGTGGACCTGCTGAGGCGCGCCTATGCCTTCTGCGCCAAGGTGCACGGGGGCGCGGCCCGCTTTCCCCGGGAGCCCTACCTGGAACACCACCTGGAAGTGGCCGGGCTCATGGCCCGCCTCCACATGGACGACCGGACCATCGCCGCGGCCTTTCTGCACGACTGCCTGGACGGCGACCGGGCGGACGAGAGCGCGGTGCGGGAGCTTTTCGGAGCCCAGGTGGCCCACATTGTTTCGGGAGTCCGAAAGATTTCCCGGTTCCGGCTGGAAGATGGCAAGGAAAAACAGGCGGAAGTGCTCCGCAAGATGATTCTCGCCATGACCCGGGATGTGCGGGTGATCCTCATCCGCCTGGCGGACATTCTCCACGACGTGCGGGTGCTGGATCGGTTCCCGGAGAAGAGGCGGAGCATCACCGCCCGCGAAGCCCTGGAGATCTACGCGCCGCTGGCCAGCCGATTGGGCATCGACTGGATGAAAGTGGAGCTGGAAGATCACGGCTTTCGGTTCCTCTACCCGGAGGAGTTCGCCGGCTTGAAAAGCCAGGTGGCCAAGACCCAGGAGGAACGCCGGGGATACATCGAAGAAGTGCGCCGGATCCTCACCGAAAAACTTCGGGAAAACGGTCTTTCGGGAAGAATCCTCGGGCGTCCCAAGCACCTCTACAGCATCTACAAAAAGATGGTCAGCCAGAACCTGGACCTGGACCGCATCTACGATCTCATCGCCTTTCGCATCATTGTGGACACCGTTCCCGCCTGCTATGAGGCCCTGGCGGTGGTGCACGCCACGTGGGAACCCGTTCCGGGCCGCTACAAGGATTACATCGCCAAGCCCAAACCCAACATGTACCAGTCTCTGCACACCACGGTCGTCGGCCCCCACGGGGAGCGCATGGAGGTCCAGATCCGCACCGAGGAGATGGATCGGGTGGCCAACGAGGGCATCGCGGCCCACTGGCTCTACAAGGAAGGCCGACCCCTGGAAGGCGTGGACAGCCAGGAGACGGAACGGTTTTCGTGGCTTCGGCAGCTTCTGGAACCCGAACGGGGCTGGCGGGATCCCAAGAGCTTCTTCGAAGGCCTGGAGCTGGATCTCTATCCGGACGAGGTTTTCGTCTTCTCTCCCCAGGGGGACATCAAGGTGCTTCCCAAGGGGTCCACTCCCATCGATTTCGCCTACGCCATCCACTCGGAGGTAGGGCACCGGTGCGTGGGCGCCCGGGTGAACGGAAAGATCGTTCCCCTGCGCACGGAACTCCAGAACGGCGACAGCGTGGAGATCATCACCGCCGCCAAGCACAAGCCCAGCAAGGACTGGCTCAACTTCGTCAAGACCGGCAAGGCCCGGAGCCGCATCCGCCACTGGATCAAGGCCGAGGAACGGGACCGGTCCATCGCCATGGGCCGGGAGATATGCGAGCGGGAATTCAAAAAAAGGGGTCTCAACTTCAACCACTACATCAATTCGCCGGAGCTGGCCGAGGTGGCCCGCCAGTTCTCCCTGAAGACCGTGGACGATCTCCTGGCCAGCGTGGGCTACAAGAAGGTCTCCCCGGTGCAGCTCATCGGCCGGTTGCCCCTGCCGGAGGCGGAGGAGCCGCCCGATGAGGAGCGGATGCCGGAGCGCCGAAAGCCCAGCAAGCCGGACGAGGGCATCCGGGTCCAGGGCGTGGACGATGTGCTCTTCCGCATGGCCAAGTGCTGCAATCCGCTCCCCGGAGAACCCATCGTGGGCTACATCACCCGGGGCCGCGGCGTGACCATCCATCGAAAATCGTGCAGGAATGCGGGCGAAGAAGGCGACGAGCGGCGCATCGACGTGCAGTGGGATACCGGCGAGGCCCAGACCTATCCCGTGGACATCAAGGTGATCTACGACGGCGACCGGGCCACCTTCGGCCTGCTCAGCAACGTGCTGGGCCAGATGGACGCCGCGGTAAACGACTTCCAGATCACCCGAACCCCCAACGGCCTGGCCCAATGCCGCCTCAGCATCGAGGTGCGAGACAGCGAGCATCTCAGCCGGGTGATCACCGCCCTTCGCAACGAAAAGAGCGTCTTCCAGGTGATCCGCAGCAGCGACGGATAGATGGAGTGAAGGGGGGCGGGGGGGATTGGCCCACAACCGAGGACTGAAAACCGACAACCCTCACCCGCAAACCAACAAAAAAACCCCTCCGATTCGGAAGGGGTTTCGTTGTTTCAACACACCGAGGTGAGGGCGCCTCAGGCCGGCTTTACCACCATGCCCGAACGGATGCAGCGCGTGCAGGCGCGGACCCGGCGCACGGTCCCGTCCTTGCCCACATGGCGGACCCGCTGCAGATTGGGATACCAGGTGCGCTTGGTCTTGTTGTTGGCGTGGCTCACATTATGGCCCACATGAGGCGTCTTCCCACAGAATTCGCATTTTCGGCTCATGGTTGTGTTCCTTTCCGCAGTCTTTTCGATAACCCGCTGAATATGCAATATTTTTTCGCATGGCGCGATTCGCTCTCAACGAATCGCTTTTGTTAGCACACCCCGCGGCCCATCGCAAGGGGTTTTTGAGATGTCGGGTCGGAGCTGGCAGCTGGCAGCTGTCAGTTATCAGCTGTCAGCTATCAGCTATCAGCTATCAGCTGTCAGCTTTCAGTCTTCAGTTGTCCTGCAACGGTTGCGGCGAGGATCGCCTTCTTGGGTAGGGGCGGGGTTTATCCCCGCCCGCTGTCAGCCCCGATGCGCCCGACGCTTCCGCCCTGCCCAGACCCCATCATCTTGCCGGAACTTGTGGTGCATGCTATAGACTTGAATACTGGTTCATCGCTCTTCGGACGGGTCTTCCCGGGAGGCACCCATGGCCGTATCCCATCAAATAGACGACGCCCTTCTGGAGCAAAAGATCGCCGCCATCGTGCAGCAGATCCTGCAAAGGGAAGCCGACGGCCTCTTCGCCGAAAAGATCGCCGCCTTCGTTAAGGAAAACGAACGCCGTTCCAGGGAACTTTCGCTCATGGAGCGCATCGTCCGCGTGGAAGAGGAACTCAAATCCCTTCGAGAGATCGAGGCGGCGCGGTTCGACGCGGCGGAAAAGCGCTTCGAAGTGATCGACCAACGCTTCGAAGCCCTCCAGCGGGAGATGGCCGCCCGCTTTGAGGCCATGGACCAACGCTTTGAGGCCATGGAAAAGCGGTTTGAAGCCATGGACCAGCGCTTCGAAGCGCTCCAGCGGGAGATGGCCGCCCGCTTTGAGGCCATGGACCAACGCTTTGTGGCCGTGGAACAGCGGTTTGAAGCTATGGACCAACGCTTTGTGGCCATGGACAAGCGCTTCCTCACGCTCCAATGGACCATGGGGATCGGATTTTCCTTCCTCACCCTCCTCATGGGCCTCCTCAAGTTCTGGCCCTAATCCGTCACTCCTTGTTCCTCATTCCTTAAGCTTCGCGCCTCACGATGCACGATGGCCCGCGCCGCCAGCATGCCGCTCACCGACGCCTGGAGCAGCCCGCGGGTGATGCCGGCGCCGTCGCCCACGGCGAAGAGGTTGCCCACCTGGGTTTCCAGTTCGGGAGTCACCTGGATGCGGTGGGAGTAGAATTTCACCTCCACGCCGTAGAGGAGGGTGTGGCGGGAGGCGGTGCCGGGAGCGATCTTGTCCAGGGCCTGGAGCATTTCCACGATCCCCAGCAGGTGACGGTAGGGAAAGACGTAGCTCAGGTCTCCGGGGACGGCCTGGCGCAGGGTGGGGCGGGTGAGGCACCGGGCGATGCGCTCGGGGGTGCTTCGCCGCCCGGCCAGGAGGTCTCCCAGCCGCTGGACGATCACACCCTTTCCCAGCAGGTTGGCCAGCCGGGCAATGTAGCGGCCGTAGGCGATGGGATCGTCGAAGGGCTCGGTAAAGGCGCTGCTCACCAGCAGGGCGAAATTGGTGTTTTGGGTTTTTTTGCCGGCATAGCTGTGGCCGTTCACGGTGAGCATGTCCCCGTTCTGTTCCTGGACCACCTCGCCGTAGGGGTTCATGCAGAAGGTGCGGACCTTGTCGTCGAAGGTCTTGGAGTAGTAGATGAGCTTGGATTCGTAGCTGATGTCGGTGATGTCCTTGAAGACCACGGCGGGGAGTTCCACCCGAACGCCGATGTCCACGGGGCTCGCCTGGCTTCCCAGTCCCAGGGCCCGGGCCTGGTCCTTCATCCACCGGGCTCCCGATCGGCCCGGGGCGGCAATGACGTACCGGGTGCGGACCACCTGGCCCGAAGAAAGTTCCACGGCCCGGGCCGCGCCGTCTTCGGCGAAGATCTTCACCGCGCGGCAGTTGGTGCGGATCTCCACCCGCTTTTCCAGGAATTTTTTCAGTCGGTCCAGCACCACAAGGCAGTTGTCCGTTCCGATGTGGCGGATCCTCATGGGGATGAGCTCCAGATCCGCCAGGCGCGCCCGGTCGGCCAGAGCCTCCATCTCCGGGGTCATCTCCCCGTAGATCCGGTCGGGAGCCCCAAAGCGCACGTAGATTCGATCGGCTTCGAGAAGAAGCTCCTCGAGGGCTTGTGTGCCTACGAAATCTCCCAGAAAGCCGCCCACTTCCGGAGACAGGGTGAGCTTTCCGTCGCTGAAGGCGCCCGCCCCTCCCCAGCCGCACAGAACGTCCTTGGCTCCTTTCCGCCTCTCGTCCAGGTCCTTTCCCTGCTCCACCACCAGCACCGGGCCCACGCCCCCTTCGGCCAACGTGAGGGCCGCGAAGATGCCCGCCGGCCCCGCCCCGATGATCACCACCTTGTAGTCCATTGTTGACGAACTCCCCATCATCTTGCTTAACATAGATGGAACGTCGGCGTTCTACACTGAAACTGCAAGGTTGGCAAATTCTTCAGGATGAGTAGCCAAAAAAGGGGAAACAGGGGGTTACAAAAGTGCGGTCCATTTTTCGTTCAGGCGCTATCGCGACGCGGCTCGTGGGCTGGTGTACGGCTTTGATGCTGATGGCAGGATGTTTCTCGGCGTGCAATACGGTGAAGGGCATCGGAAAAGATCTGAAATCGTTGGGAGGTGCGATCGAAAGGTCTTCCGGGAAATAGCTTTCTGCGAAACGAGATCTTCCCTTCGCGCCGAGCGGTCTTCCGTTGCGGATCCAACTCGGCGGAAGGGGAAGTTGATCAGGTTTACCTGGGGCCTGCGGGAAGGAAGCTTTCGTCGCCCAGCATGGAAAAGGGCGACTTTCCGTCGGGAACGCCGGTTTGGTAGTCGAAGATGTTTTCCACCAGGTCGTTCACGCGCTTGTAGAGGGCGCGGAGCGGGATGCCTGCCGGGCAGGTCTCTTCGCACAGGCCGCAGTCGATGCACCGGCCCGCCATGTGCACGGCCCGCACCAAGTGGAAGGAGCTGTCCGGCGGGAGCTTCCGGGCCGGAATGAGTTCCTTGTGTTCCAGGCTGCATTCGGTGCAGAAGCACACGGGGCACACGTCCCGGCAGCCGTGGCAGCGGATGCATCGGTTGAAGTGGGAAAGCCACCACTGGAGCCGGTCCGTCTCCGGCATGGCCTCCAGTTCCTCCAGCCGGCGGCTCCTGGGTACGGGAGCCGGAGCCTCGCCGTAGTCCAGCTGATCCGGGAAGGGCTTCTTGCATTCGCAGTAGAGCGCGAGATCCTCCGTGCAGGCCTGACCCAACACCACCACCTTGTCCGGGGAAAGCTGGTTCCACTTGAAGAGTTCATAGAGGGACCGCTCCTCGCAGCCTCGGACCAGCACGCCGAAGGTCTTTCCCGGATTCTGACGGGCCTGGGCCAGGAGGATCTTGGTCACGGGATAGCGCGCCTTGAAGGGCGCCCACTCTTCCAGCTCGTCCACGTTTTCCTTGGTAAAGAGCGTGGGAAAGGGCACGCCGTGGATCGTCTTGTAGGCCAGGAAGGCGTCCACCCGGCCTTCTTCCAGCAATTGTCGCACCTTGGTCTTCATCGAGTCCATCCTATCTCGGTTGAGCGCTTTGTCGCGGCTTGCGCCGCTCCCACAAGGAATCAGGGGGCTGCTGCCTGCGGAATTCGCGGGCAAGCCCGCTCCTACAGGCCGCTGCCGCGCGCCGTCGCTAGAGGCCCATGGCCAGCCGGGGACTGGCCTCAAAAGACGGCGCCGGGCCCAGGGAGCGGACCTTTTCCGTGAAATCCCGCACCACTTCGGCGAATTTGACGCCTTCGGCCGACGAGATCCATTCCAGCCGGAACCGCTCCGGATTGTAGCCGGCGAACCGGATGAGCTCCTGAACGAACTTCATCCGCTTGAGCGTCATGTAGTTGCCCTTGAGGTAGTGGCAGTCGCCGATGTGGCAGCCGGCCACCAGCACGCCGTCGGCGCCCCTCTGGAACGCGTGGATCACGTGGTGGGGCGAGACGGTCCCCGAACACATGACGCGCACGACCCGGATGTTGGGCGGGTACTGCAGGCGGCTCACGCCCGCCAGGTCCGCGCCGGCGTAGCTGCACCAGTTGCACAGGAAGGCCAGGATCTTGGGTTCGAATGGGTTTTGCATAAATGCCCCCGGAGATGGCAGGTTATTGGTTTTCGGTTTTCAGTTATCGGTTATCGGTTATCGGGGAATCCCCCCCCGGCCCCCCTTTAGAGAAGGGGGGAGAGTCACTCGGGTCCGTCCCCCTGCAAAGGGGGAGTATCATTCAGGGCCGGCCCTCTTTGCACAAGGGGCAAGGGGCCCGCCCACAGTTCACACCTCACGCTTTACGACTCACCACTCACGACTCACCACTCACCACTCACGCGGAGAGCGCCTCGTCGATCTGGGCGTAGAGCTGCAGGTGCGAGAAGCCCAGGAGCGTGATGGCTTCCGACGGGCAGGTGGCGGCGCAGGTGCCGCAGCCCTTGCAGAGCGCCTGGTTCACCTCGCACTTTCCTTCCCGCTCCAGGTAGTCGATGGCTCCGAAGGGGCAGCACTGCACGCAGCCCTGGCATCCGCAGCACAGATCCTTGTTCACCACGGCCACCACGCCGCCGGCCGTGATGGAGTCCTTGGCCAGAACGGTGGCCGCCCGGGACGCCGCCGCCTTGGCCTGGGCGATGCACTCTTCCGTGGGCTTGGGATAATGGGCCAGGCCCGCCACGAAGACACCGTCGGTGGCGAAATCCACCGGCCGGAGCTTGGCGTGGGCTTCCAGGAAGAAGCCTTCGGCGTTCACGGGCACCTTGAACATCTTGGCCAGCTCGTCCGCTTCCGATTCCCGCATGACGATGGCGCCGGCCAGGGTCAGGATGTCCGGAGTGAGCACCACAGGCCGCTGCAGCACGTGGTCCTTGACGGTCACCTTGAGGGTGCCGTCGGAGGCCACTTGCACCACGGGCTTGTTTTCCAGGTCGAACCGGATGAAGAGCACGCCCCGGGCCCGGGCTTCCTTGTAGAGGTTTTCCCGGAGGCCGAAGGTGCGGATGTCCCGATAGAGCACGTAGACGTCCATGTCGGGATTGAGCTTCTTCAGGCGCAGCGCGTTTTCGATGGAGTGGCTGCAGCATACGCGGCTGCAGTAGGGACGATCCGGCTCCCGGGATCCCACGCACTGGATGAAGACGGCGGACCGGGCCGTGACGATCCGTTCGTCGCGTTCCCCGATGGCCTGGTCCAGATCCAGGTTGAGAAAGATCCGGTCGCTCTTGCCGTAGCCGTATTCGTCCGGCTTCAGGCTATGGGCGCCCACGGCGATCACGGCCACGCCGTGGTCCACTTCCCGGCGCTGTCCGTCCACGTCCAGCACCGTGTGGAAATTGCCCACAAAGCCCTGGACGTCCGTGATCCGGGCCTTGGTGAGCACGGTGATCTCCGGGTGGGCCTCCACGCGCTTGATGAGTTCATCCAGGAAGGGCGCCACCGGTTGGCCGTCCCAGGTGGAGTAGAGCTTCCGGCCGTGGCCGCCCAGGACGTCCTTTCGTTCCACGAGGGTCACCGGGTATCCCTGGTCGGCCAGGGTGAGGGCCGCCGTCATGCCGGCGATGCCGCCTCCCACCACCAGGGCGGACTTGGTGACCCCCAGCTGCATTTCACCGAGAGGCTGCTGCAGGGCCACCTTGGCCACGGCCATGCGCACCAGGTCCTTGGCCTTTTCCGTGGCCGCCTCCGGTTCGTTCATGTGCACCCAGGATCCCTGGTTTCGGATGTTGGCCATCTCGAAAAGGTACTTGTTGAGACCCGCCTGCTTGAGGGTTTCCTGGAAGAGGGCCTCGTGGGTGCGCGGCGAACAGGCCGCCACCACGATCCGGTTCAGGTTGTGCTCCTCGATGATCTGCTTCATCTTGTCCTGGGTGTCCTGGGCGCAGGTGAAAAGATTGCGCTCCACGTAGGCCACCCCGGGAAGGGTTTCGGCGTAGTCGGCCACCGCCTCCACGTCCACCACGCCGGCGATGTTCACGCCGCAGTGGCAGACGAAGACGCCCACGCGCGGTTCCTGGGCCGCCACGTCCTTTTCTGATAGTTCCGGCGGCTTGCGGGTGAGGGAATTTCTGGCCGGAGCCAGCAGGGTGGCCGATTCGGCCGCCGCCGCGGACGCTTCCATGACGGAGAGGGGAATGTCCTTGGGGCTCTGGAAGACGCCGCACACGTAGATCCCCGTCCGGGACGTCTGCACGGGCTGGAAGGGGGACGTGGCGGCGAATCGGCCGTCCCCGATCTCCACCCCCAGCTTTTCGGCCAGCTCCAGGGTGTCCTTGGAAATCTGGAGGCCCACCGACAGCACCACCAGGTTGAAGACCTCTTCCGTAATCCGGCCGTCTTCGGTCACGTACTGGATGGCCAGGTCGTCGGTGCCGGGAAGGGGCTCAATGCTGTGGACGCGCGAACGGATGAACCGCACGCCCTTTTCCGCCTTGGCCCGTTCGTAGTACTTGTCGAAGTCCTTTCCCGGCGTGCGCATGTCCATGAAGAAGATGGCCGTGTTCAGGTCAGCCCCGGCGTGCTCCTTGGCGATGGCCGCCTCCTTGATGGCGTACATGCAGCACACCCCGGAACAGTACCCGTTGTCGCAGTGGTGGATGTCCCGGGACCCCACGCACTGGAGCCACGCGATCTTCTTGGGTTCCTGGTGGTCGCTGGGCCGCACCAGGTGGCCTTCGAACGGACCGGACGACGACAGGATCCGCTCGAATTCCATGGACGTGATCACGTTGGGATGGCTGTAGCTGTAGGTGTCGTAGACGCCGGGATCGAAGGGTTCAAAGCCCGGCGCCAGGATGACGCTTCCCACCTCCAGGGTGAACTCCCGGTCCTGGTCATCGAAGTTCACGGCCTGGGTGGGGCAGAACTTCTCGCAGGCCCGGCACTTGCCCTTCTCGAAGTAGATGCAGTGATCCTTGTCGATCACGTATTTGAGCGGCACCGCCTGCGGGAACTTCACGTAGGCCGCCTTGCGCTTTCCCAGCCCCGCGTTGTACTCGTCGGTCACCTTCCGGGGGCACTTTTCCGCGCAGGTGCCGCACGCGATGCACTTGTCCATGTCGATGTAGCGGGCCCGCTGGAAGATCTTCGCCTGGAAGCTGCCCGCTTCACCCGTGATGTCCTTGACTTCCGAAAGCGTGTGAATCTGTATGTTCAGATGCCGGCCGACCTCGACCAGTTTGGGCGACAGAATTCACATGGCGCAGTCATCGGTGGGGAAGGTCTTGTCCAGCATGCTCATGGCCCCACCGATGGCGGAAGTCTTTTCGATGAGATGGACGAAGTAGCCCGTGTCGGCCAGATCCAGGGCCGCCTGCACACCGGCGATGCCCCCGCCGACCACCAGCACGGAGCCGATCGGGTTGGAGGAGGCGGTGCGTGTCGCATTGACCATGGTCATCTCTCCCATGTGGTGTTGAGGAACAAGGCAAATGGAACAAGGCGGAAGGGCTCCGGGCCCGGGGCCTTGTTCGGGGAAGCTGGCAGCTGTCAGCTATCAGCTATCAGTTATCAGTTATCAGTTCTCAGTTATCGGTTCTCGGATCACGGTTTACGGTTATCGGGAATCCTCCCGGCCCCCCATTGGAAAAGGGGGGAGAAGGGCTTCCCACCCTTTTACGACCCATCGTGTACGCCTAATCCTTTAATCCTTTAATCCTTAATCCTTTAATCCTCTAATCCTCATCCTTTGCGGGTGTGGGCGGAATGATCTTCTTCTGCCCGTTGGTGAGGTATTCGTGCATGGCGGCGGCGGCGATGCGGCCTTCGCCCATGGCGCTGATGACGGTGGCGCCGCCCGAGACGATGTCGCCTCCGGCCCAGACCCGGGCCTTGGATGTGCGACCCCGCTCGTCGATCACCACCGTGCCCCACCGGGTCACTTCCAGGTCCGGGGTGGTGGAGGGGATGAGCGGGTTAGGCGAGGTGCCCAGGGACACCACCACCGTGTCCACGTCCATGATGTATTCGCTTCCCGGGATGGGCACGGGGCGCCGTCTGCCGCTCTCATCGGGTTCCGTGAGCTGCATGCGGATGAGTTCCATGGCGGCCACGTTGTTTCGGCCGTCGCTGAGAAAGCCCGTGGGGTTGCAGAGAAAGTGGAACTGGATGCCTTCCTCTTCCGCGTTTTCGATCTCTTCCAGACGGGCGGGCATCTCGGCCCGGGTGCGCCGGTAGATCACGTAGACTTCCTGGGCGCCCAGGCGCACGGCGCAGCGGGCGGCGTCCATGGCCACGTTGCCGCCGCCGATCACGGCCACCCGCTTTCCCATCTTGATGGGCGTGGCGTATTCCGGGTAGAGGTACGCCTTCATGAGGTTGGTGCGGGTGAGGAATTCGTTGGCGGAATAGACCATGTTGAGGTTTTCTCCCGGCACCCGCATGAACTTGGGAAGACCCGCGCCCGGAGCCAGATAGACCGCGTCGTAGTCGGTGTTCAGAAGCTCGTCCAGACTGTAGTTGATCCCGATCACGGTGTTCAGTCGAAGGTCCACGCCCAGGGCCTGCACGTACTGCACTTCCCGCTGTACGATCTCTTTCGGCAAGCGAAATTCGGGGATGCCGTACATCAAGACGCCGCCCGCCACGTGGAGCGCTTCGAAGAGCACCACCTGATGGCCCAGGATGGCCAGGTCGGAAGCCACCGTGAGGCCCGACGGGCCGGAACCCACCACGGCCACCTTCTTTCCCGTGGACGGGGCCATCTCCGGCATGGTGGGGGCGCCCTGGGTGCGTTCCCAGTCGGCGATGAACCGCTCCAGGCGGCCGATGGCGATGGGCGCGCCCTTCTTGTTCAGGGTGCAGGCCTGCTCACACTGAAGCTCCTGGGGGCAGACCCGGCCGCACACGCCCGGTAGCGATGTCTTTCGCTTGAGGATCCGGGAGGCCTCCTCGATCTCTTCCCTCTGCAAGGCGGCGATGAAGTCCGGAATGTCGATGTTGACCGGGCATCCCTGCTGGCAGTTTCGCTTCTTGCACTGGATGCAGCGGCTCGCTTCCTCCTTGGCCAGTTCCCACGTATATCCCAGCGCCACCTCGTCGAAGTTGTGACGGCGCTCGTGTTCCGACTGCTTGGGCATCTCCACCCGGTTGAGGTTCAGCTTGGGCTTCTTGGGGGAGGCCTTGGGTTCTTTTGCTTCAGTCATTGTCGATTCTCCTTAAATTACCACTGAGAACAACCACGGCACTGGAAGCCCTGCTGCAGGATGCTCTCGTCGGCGTAGGTGCAGCGGCGCGCCATGAGCACTTCCCAGCCGTCCACCTCGTGGCCGTCGAATTCCGGGCCGTGGACGCAGGCGAACCGGTTCGTTCCCCCCACGCTCAGGCGGCAGGCGCCGCACATGCCCGTACCGTCCACCATGACCGGGGTGAGATGCACCATGGTCTTGATGCCCAGGGGTCGGGTCATTTCCGAAAGGACCCGCATGAGGCAGAGCGAACACATGGCGATCACCCGGTCCACGGGCTTTTTCGGGTGGGCGTCCAGGAGCTTTCGGATGGCCACGGTGGTGCTTTCCATCATGCCGTCGCCCTTGGTGCCCAGGGCCAGGATCAGGTCGTCGCTGAGCTCTTCCAGGGGGTGGACGCCGAACAGCCGCTCCTTGTCCGGAGCCTGCACGATGGTGGTCACCGTGTTGCCGTGTTCCTTGAGGGCCCGGATGATGGGCACCGTGGCCGCGATCCCGTAGCCGCTCAGGACCGTGACCACATGGCCGTAACGGTCCACTTCGGCGGCGCGTCCCAGAGGGCCGATGAAGCTCAGGAGCCGGTCGCCGGGCTGGAGCGTGGCCAGCTGCTGCGTGGTTTTCCCCACTTCGATGAAGACGAAGTCCACCGTGCCGGCGTCCCGGTCCCAGTCGCTGATGGTGAACGGAACCCGCTCGCCCTTTTCGTCGATGATCAGGATCACAAACTGTCCGGGCTTGGCCTTTTCGGCCACCACGGGGGCCTGGACGCGCAACCGGTGAACCCTGGGGGCCAGTACTTCATGATCGACAATGGGATACATGGCTATCTCTTCTCCACTTTTGCGGCAATGGATGCTCCGGGTCGGTTGGAAGCCCCTGCGGCCTTGAGCGCCTCGGCCTTGACGGCCACCACGTGCGGCGGAAGGTGGATGTTGAGGGCGAGGGGCCCGGTGAGTTCACCGCCCGGGAAGACCACGGCCACCTGGTCGCCCGTGTTGCAGCCCAGGCGGTAGGCGTCGGCCGGATTCATTTCGATCTCGCCGTCAAAGGCCATGACGGTTCTCGACTCGGGGGCCAGCAGGGCTCCCAGGTACGACGGCAGGAGGCTTTCCTTGGCCGCCACGGCGAAGGGGAACTCCGCGGCCGCCTCTTCTTCCGGTGCGGGCGCGGGTGGGGCGGGAGTCCACGGCTTCCAGGGGGGCGGGCCGTCCTGGAAGAGGATGGGGGTTCCGCCGTGCTCCTTGGCCGGGCAGGGCACCTGCACGGCTTCGAATCGGGCCCGGCTCCGGGTGATGCCTCCGTAGCCTTCCACGGATGCGGCCAGCTCGTCCAGAATGTCTCCGGGCGTGGCTTCCGGGATGTCCAGGTTCAGCCGGGACGCCAGGGCGCGGGCCAGGAAGATGCCGGAACGGGCCTGGTCGGGGCCCTCCAGGGCCTTTTCCGTCCATTGCACCCGCCGTTCCCCGCTTGTGAGCGACCCTTCCTTTTCCAGAACCGACGCCATGGGAAGGAGCACCTGGGGGCGGAAGGGCTCAGGGGGTGGTACCACGTCTTGGACCGCCACCAGTTCCAGCTTGTCGGCGTAAGGGGCCAGAGCGTCCCAAAGGCCGGATTCATGGCTTTCCGCGGCCACCAAGGCGGCCTGGATGCGCCCTTGGGCCAGATCGTCCATCACGCGGGAACTCCAGCCCAGATCGCGGGCGCCCTGCCGGTTGCTCGACCCGAAAAGGGGCCAGAAGCCGCCGCCGGGACGGCCGAAGGCGCCCTTGGCCCGGGCCAGCGTGAGGAGCGCCCGGGCAAGGTCGGGAACGTCCGGAGCGCTCAGGGCGCCCAGTCCCGCGAGGACGGCCATGGTGGGCTGACCCGCCAGGAGGCAGCCCGCTTCCACCAGGGTTTCGTCGTGGATGCCGGTGAGGCGCGAAACCGTTTCCAGGTCATAGGGAGCCGTGAGCGCCTTGAAGGCTTCCACCAGATCGGCCGGAAGGTCCCGGTCCGCGCCGCCTTCGTCCAGGATCACCCGCAGGAGTCCCAGAACCAGCGCCGTCTCCGACCCCGGAACGGGGCGAAGATGTACGTGGGCGTACCGGGCGATGGACACATCGTAGGGGTTGGCCACTACCAGCTTGGCTCCCTTGAGGACCGCCTGGCGGATGCGGGTTCCGGCGATGGGTTGCGATGCTGCGGGGTTGAGACCGAGGGCGAAGATGGCCGGGGCCGTCCCCAAATCTTCCAGGCTGTTGGTGACGGCGGCGGTGCCCAGCTCCTCTTCCACGACCGATTCAAAAAGAACCTGGCCGGCCGGAATCGCAAGGCCCAGCCGGTTCGTCTTCAGGCCGTCCCGGGCCAGGCTGCCCAGGCGGAAGAGCTCCTCGTTGGTGAGACGCCCGTCGGTGAGAAGGGCCAGCCGGTCCGCCGGGATATTTGTCAATTTCTCGGCCACCCGATCCAGCGCCTCGTCCCAGGAGGCGGGGCGGTAGCGGCCGTCTTCATAAATCATGGGGGACGTCAGGCGATCCGGGCGGTTCAGGCGCCGCTTCAGGAGGAACCGGCCCTGCACGCAGGCCTGGCCCTGGTTGGCGGGGCCGTCCGGGCTGGGTTTCACCTGGACGATGGTTTCGTCGGCGGCCTTTTCCACCATGAGACGGCAGCCCGCGCTGCAGACGGGGCAGAGCGTGGTGGTCCACTGGGTTTCCAGTTCCTTCTTGTAAAGATCGGTCACGATGGCGGTGAGCGCTTCACACATGGCCTGCATCTTGGCCGTGGGTTCTCCGTGGACGTCGCTCAGATTCTCCCGGAGCGCCCCCACGGGGCAGGCGTCCACACACGCGCCGCAGAACTGACAGCCGGATTCCTCCAGCGGCCTTCCGAAGGGTGTTCCCACTTCCTGGCGGCCGTCCTTGGATTCGCGGAAGACAATGGCGCGCGCCCCGCGGACTTCGTGGCACACCCGCACGCAGCGCCCGCACCGCACGCACAAGCTGTAGTCCCGCTCAAAGTAAGCGCCGCCCGGGAGCGGTTCGGGGCGTTCCTTGTCGGGAGGCGGGTAGGGAAAGTCGATGCCCACCACCGTCACCAGCTGCTGCAGCTCGCAGGTGCCGTTCCGGGGGCAGCCCAGGCAGTGGCGCGGGTGATCGCGCAGAATCAGCTGGAGCATCTCACGGCGGAAGTCCAGTAGCTTGGCCGACTGGGTGTTCACCCGAAGCCCTTCGGACACCGGCGTGGTGCAGGCGGCGGGAAGGCCGCGCTGGCCGTCGATCTCCACGGCGCACAGGCGGCAGGATCCGCTGGGTTCCAAGGCCGGATGAAAGCAGAGCCGGGGGATGAAGATGCCGGCGGCATCCGCTGCCTCCAGGATCGTCTGGCCCGCCTTCGCCTTCACTTGTTGGTCGTTGATCCAGATGTTGACGTCGCTCATCGTGACCTCTGGTTTCGGTTCCGTTGGTAAGGGATCGCTTTCAAGAGAAAAAAATCACATTGGGGGACAAAAAAATAGGACGTCTTCTCCTCCCCCCGGGAAAAACGGCCTGCGCTTCAAAAGCCCCTATTAGATAAATGGAGACAAAAATCTTGTCAACAACTTGCACACCTTTTGTGCATGTGGTTTGTGCGACTAAGAACCTGACGGGCCGAGCTCACTATGCTATAGAAGTCCTCGGGCGGCATGCACGCACCCAGCCGGTCCGACCGGCCCGTCAACGTCCGGTGCCGCGACCGATACGACTTTCAAGAACGACGGAGGCGTCCATGAAGGTGGCCTATTTCAGCATGGAAGTGGGTTTGAGCGAGCACATCCCCACCTACAGCGGCGGTCTGGGCATTCTCGCCGGGGACCACATCAAGTCCTCGGCGGATCTCAACATCCCCTTGGTGGCGGTGACCCTCCTCTACAAGCGGGGCTACTTCATCCAGCAGATCAACGCCCTGGGAGAACAAGAAGAACTCTACCCCTATTTCGATCCCCGGGCCTTCATGGAACCTTTGCCCTTCAAGGTGACGGTGCCCATCGAGGGCCGGGACGTGCACGTGGGGGTGTGGAAGTACAACCAGACGGGCCAGCACGGTCGGGTGCCCGTCTATTTCCTGGACACGGATCTTCCCACCAACCGCCCGGAAGACCGCATGATCACCCACTACCTCTACGGAGGGGACAAGCACACCCGCATCTGCCAGGAGGCGGTGCTGGGGATCGGGGGCTACATGGTGCTCAAGAAACTGGAGCCCGGCATCACCACGTACCACATGAACGAAGGCCATGCGGTCTTCCTCACCCTGGCGCTCCTCAAGGACCTGGGCGGAAACGTGGAAAAGGTGCGGGAGCAGTGCGTCTTCACCACCCACACGCCCGTTCCGGCCGGCCACGACATCTTCGACTACGCCATGGCCCAGTCCGTCCTGGGCGACTACCTGCCGGGCAACATCCGGGACCTGGCGGGCCCGGACGCCCTGAACACCACCCTGCTGGCCCTGAACCTTTCGCGGGCGAGCAACGGGGTGAGCGAGCTGCACGGGGAGGTGTCCCGGCAGATGTTTCCCGGCTACGACATCGGCCACATCACCAACGGGGTGCACCACCTGAGCTGGACCGGGCCCGAATTCCAGGCCCTTTTCGACAAACACATTCCCGGCTGGAGAGAACAGCCCCAGATGCTGGCCCAGGCCCGGGAGATTCCCGACGAGGAGGTGCGCAACGCCAAAAGGCAGGCCAAGAGGCGCCTCATCAGCTACGTGAACGCCATCTCCGGGGCGGGCTTCAGCGAGGAGCTCCTCACCGTGTGCTTCGCCCGCCGCGCCGCGGCCTACAAACGCGCCACCCTCATCCTCACCGACCTGGAATACCTCATCAATCTCTCCCACGACCGGGTCCAGTACATCTTCGCCGGCAAGGCCCATCCCCAGGACAACGCAGGCAAGGAACTCATCAAGCAGATCGTCCACATCGGCAAGCAGTACGAGGACAAGCTCCGGATCATCTACATCCCCAACTACAACATCTGGCTGGGGGCGCTCATGACCCAGGGGGCCGACGTGTGGCTGAACACCCCCAGGCGGCCCCGGGAAGCCTGCGGCACGTCCGGCATGAAGGTCTGCTTCAACGGCGGGGTGAACATGAGCGTGCTGGACGGGTGGTGGCGCGAGGCGTGCCGGGACCGCATGAACGGCTGGGCCGTGGGAGACGACGAGGACCAGAGCGACGAGGAGGCCGCCGCGGACCTCTACAACGACATCGACGACATGGTGACCACCTTCTACGCCAGCCCCCGGCACTGGACCCAGATCATGAAGAACTCCATGGCCGACGTGGCCCCCGTCTACAACACCCACCGGATGGTGCTGGAGTATCTGCACAAGTATTATGTGTAGGGGAAGGGGAAAGGTAAAAGGTTAAAGGCGAAAGGTTAAAGGGGAAAGGGGGGAGGGTGGTCAATGCGTTCCTGTAGGGGCGGGCTTTACGCCCGCCCTTCCGGTCAGCACGACAGGAGAAAATCGTCCAATTCGTGCGAAAAAACGCCATAAGCCCGAGTCGGAATGTGTGGGGGCGGCGCAAGCCGCGATGATGGGCCCCGGCCATCCAACAACCGCGCGGTCCCGCAAGGGAAATCGCGCCTTGCGGTGCTTTCGCAGAGAGTCCTTGCCAAGGAGCCTTTCCGAGAACTCCCCCAACCGTGACTCCCGCGCAAGCGGGAGTCCATAACTTACTGAAAATTCTAAATCCCCGCTTCCGCGGGGATGACGAAGGGCCGCTGAACGGCGCAAATCAATCGTTTTCGGACAAGCTCCAAGGAGCTTGCCCGGCAATGGCTCTCCGGCTCAAGATGCCTGAGATTTCGGTTCCCTTTGTAGCCGCGGGGCTTCAGCCCCGCGGGAAACGGCCATCGCAACCCCATGAAGTGTCGGGCAATAGCCGATGCCCCATCCGACGCCCGGCGCTCTTCCGCAGCCCTGAAGGGCTGCGCTACGAAAAAAGAGGTCACCCCCAGCATTTTCAGAGACCTGAATTGGACGATTCTTTCTCATGGACAGGTTCTGAAGGGCGGGCGTAAAGCCCGCCCCTACAAAAGGGCACGGACCCATTGGGTAGGGGCGGGGTTTATCCCCGCCCGCTAATCACGCGGTGTAAAAGACACCCGAAGAAAAAATCGCTCAGTTTAGGAGAGACTAGCCTGTTCTTTCATCCATGCGGGGTGGCGAGCCTCGCCATGACCGTCAGGCAGGGGCTATCCAAGGGCCGCCAGGAGCCTGGGCACGGTGTCCTTGGGGCTGATCCCGTACCAGGCGTGCAAGAGGCGGCCGTCTTCATCGAAGAGAAAGGCCGAGCGCACGATGCCCAGGGAGGTCTTGCCGCGCACCGTCTTTTCCGCCCACACGCCGAAGGCCTCGGCCACCTCGTGATCGTCGTCGGAAAGGAGCGGGAAGGGCAGGTCGTGTTTTTCCGCAAACTTCTTCTGTGTTCCGGGGGCGTCGGGGCTGATGCCCACCACCTTCACGTTCTTTTTCGCCAGAGTGTCCAGGGCGTCCCGCACGGAGACGGCCTGGGTGGTTCAGCCCCCCGTGTTGGCTTTGGGGTAGAAGAAGACAAAGAGCTTGGACCCCTGAAAATCTTCGGGGCGGACCACCTCGCCGTCCTGGTCCAGCAGGGAGAAGGCGGGGACGGGACTTCCGGGTTGCAGGGCTTGGGTCTTGGGTGAAGCGGCCATGGGGGGACTCCTTTGCGGTTTAGGACCTGTAGTCGGCGTTGATCTTCACATAATCGTAGGAAAAATCACAGGTGTAGTAGGTGTCTTCCTCTTCGCCTTCCCCCAGGTCCAGCGCGATCTCAACCTCTTTAGGACGCAGAACGGCAGATGCCTTTTCTTCCAGCTCGGGTCCGCTGAGCGGCCGGCCGTTTTCGAAGACGGTGACATCGCCGAAACGGAGACTCACCCGGTCGGGGGCGAAATCCACGCCGGCGCGACCGGCGGCGGCCACCACCCGGCCCCAGTTGGCGTCCTGTCCGAAGAGGGCGGTCTTCACGAGAGGCGAGTTGGCCACCGTGCGGGCCACCCGGGCGGCCCGGTCCCGCGTGCGTGCCCCCCGAACCCGGACGGTCACGAACTTGGTGGCTCCTTCTCCGTCCCGAACGATCTGCCGGGCCAAGTCCGCGCAGACGGCTTCCAGAAGATTCAAAAAGTCGTGCGCGTCGGGACCATGGGGGTCTTGGATGGAAGGATTTCCGGCGGCGCCGCTCGCCAGCACGAGCACCGTGTCGTTGGTGCTGGTGTCCCCGTCCACGGTGATGCGGTTGAAGGTCCGGTCCGAAACCTCTTTCAGGAGGGCCTGGAGGACGTCCGGGGAGACGGCGGCGTCGGTGGCCACGAAGGCGAGCATGGTGGCCATGTCGGGAGCGATCATGCCGGAACCCTTGGCGATACCGCCCACGGTCACCTCTTTCCCTCCCAGGATTCCTTTAGCCCAGGCCGTCTTGGGGACGGTGTCCGTGGTCATGATGGCCCGGGCGGCGTCTTCCCACCCTTCGGGCGCCAGGTGTTCCGCCAGATCGGGCAGGACGGCTTCCAGGAGTTCCTCGCGAATCTGCGGGCCGATGACTCCCGTGGACGCCACCAGAACCCGGGCGGGATCCACTCCCAGCCGTCGGGCCACGGCCCGGGCGGAACGGCGGGCCCTCTCCAGGCCTTCATCTCCCGTGCAGGCGTTGGCAATGCCGGCGTTCACCAAAACGGCCCGGGCCGTGCCGGCGCTCGCCGCCAAGTGCTCCCGGCACACCATCACCGGAGCGGCACAAAACCGGTTTCGGGTGAAGATGCCGGCGGCGGAAGCCGGAACATCGCTCACCATGAGAGCGCAGTCCAGGCGATCCTTGTAGCGCATGCCGCTCCGGGCTGCGGCCACTCGGAAACCCGGTACCTGAAAGCCTCCTCGATGAACCTGGATGGTCACGGGCATGGGATCCTTTCGGGGTGGTCAGCTGTCAGCTATCAGCTGTCAGTTATCGGTTATCAGTTGTCTGTTGTCGGTTTTGGGGTGGGGGTAATTTCTCCCGGCTCGCCTTTGGAAAGGTGGAAAAACGCCCGGAGGAACCCCCAACACGACTTCACGACTTCACGACTCACGACTCACGACTCACGACTCACGACTCACGACTCACGACTCACGACTCACGACTCACGAAATCACCGGCCGCAGCACTTCTTGTACTTCTTGCCGCTGCCGCAGGGGCAGGGGGCGTTTCGGCCCACCTTCTCCTTTTTCACCACCGTTTTGGGCTTGGCGCCTTCGGGAGGCCCGTAGAACATGGGCTGCTCCTCCTGCTCCCGGCGAAGCTCCTGGACCTCTTCCTCTCGCTGGATCTGGATATGAAAGAGGATCCGCACGGTCTCTTCCTTGAGCCGGTGGATCATGTCGTCGAAGAGCTCGTGGGCCTCCTTCTTGTAGACCACCAGCGGGTCCTGCTGGGCGTAGCCCCGGAGGCCGATACCCTCCTTCAGGTGGTCCATGTTGAGAAGGTGGTCCTTCCAGAGGCTGTCCAGGGTCTGGAGCAGGACGTAGTTTTCCAGGTCCCGCAGCAGCGGTTCGCCGAAGTCCTTTTCCCGGGCGTCGTACCGGGCGAGCATCCGCTCCCGGAGTGTCTCGCGAAGCCCCGCCTGGGTCATGTCCTCCATTTCCTCGGAAGAGGGCAGGAGGCCGGGGCCGAAGAGGCGCTGGATTTCGTTCCCCAGGGTTTCCAGATCCCAGTCTTCCGGATAGGTCTTTTCGTCCGTGGTGGCGTCAATGATCTCGTCCAGCAGCTCTTCGGCCATGTCCAGGATGGTGGCCTTGAGGTTCCCGCCGCTCAGGGCTTCGCGCCTCTGCCGGTAGATGACCTCGCGCTGCATGTTCATCACATCGTCGTATTCCAACAGATGCTTGCGGATGCTGAAGTTCTGGGCCTCCACGCGGCTCTGGGCGTTTTCGATGGCCTTGCTCACCAGCCGGTGCTCAATGGGTTCTCCTTCCTCCATGCCCACCCGCTGCATGAGCCCCGAGATGCGGTCGGCGGCGAAGATCCGCATGAGGTCATCTTCCAGGCTGAGGTAGAACCGGGAGGATCCCGGATCGCCCTGGCGGCCGGCACGGCCCCGAAGCTGGTTGTCGATCCGTCGGGATTCATGGCGCTCGGTGCCCAGGATGTGGAGCCCGCCCAGTTCCGCCACGCCGGGGCCCAGCACGATGTCGGTACCGCGCCCGGCCATGTTGGTGGAGATGGTGACGGCGCCCCTCTGGCCCGCCTTGGCCACGATTTCCGCTTCCTTCTCGTGGTGTTTGGCGTTCAGTACCTGGTGGGGGATCCCTTCGCGCTTGAGCATCTTGCTGAGCCTTTCGGACTTGTCGATGCTCACCGTGCCCACCAGCACCGGGCGGCCCATGGCGTGAAGCTCCTTGATCTCCTCCACCACGGCCTGGAACTTTTCCCTTTCCGTCCGGTAGATGCAATCCGGATGATCCACCCGGATCATCTTCTTGTGGGTGGGGATGATCACCACTTCCAGATTGTAGATCTTGGCGAATTCCTCGGCTTCCGTGTCCGCCGTACCGGTCATGCCCGCCAGCTTGTCGTACATGCGGAAATAGTTCTGGAAGGTGATGGTGGCAAGCGTCTGGTTCTCGTTTTCGATCTGCACCCCTTCCTTGGCTTCCAGGGCCTGGTGCAGGCCGTCGCTGTAGCGGCGGCCGGGCATGAGCCGACCGGTGAACTCATCCACGATGATCACCTTGCCGCCCTTGACGATGTAGTCCACGTCCTTCTGGAAGAGGGTGTGGGCGCGCAGGGCCTGCTGCACGTGGTGCAGGAGGTCCATGTTGCGCGGGTCGTAAAGGTTTTCCACGCCCAGGAGCGATTCGGCCGCCGCCACGCCCTCTTCAGTCAGGGTGACGGTGCGGCTCTTTTCGTCCTTGGTGTAGTGGATGTCGGCCTTCAGGTGAGGGATGATGCGGTTGACGCGCACATAGAGTTGGGTGGACTTCTCGGCGGGCCCGGAGATGATGAGAGGGGTTCGGGCCTCGTCGATCAGGATGCTGTCCACCTCATCCACGATGGCGTAGTGCAGTTCCCGCTGGACCATGTCTTCGAGACGGAACTTCATGTTGTCCCGAAGGTAGTCGAAGCCGAACTCGTTGTTGGTCCCGTAGGTGACGTCGCACTGGTAGGCTTCCTTGCGCTCGCGGTCGTCCAGACCGTGGACGATACAGCCCACCGAAAGGCCGAGAAACCGGTAGACCTCTCCCATCCATTCGCTGTCGCGCTTGGCCAGGTAGTCGTTCACCGTGACCACGTGCACGCCCTTGCCGGTGAGGGCGTTGAGATAGACCGGCATGGTGGCCACCAGGGTTTTTCCTTCACCGGTCTTCATCTCGGCGATCTTTCCCTGGTGGAGCACAATACCGCCGATCATCTGCACGTCGTAGGGCCGCATGCCCACGGTACGGACGGCGGCCTCGCGCACCACGGCGAAGGCTTCGGGCAGCAGGTCGTCCAGGGGCTCGCCCTTTTCCAGCCGCTGGCGGAACTCGCCCGTCTTGGCCCTGAGGGCCGCGTCGCTCAGGGCCCGAATGGAGGGTTCCAGCCGGTTGATCTCGTCCACCAGCGGAGCGATCCGCTTCAGGTTTCTTTCGTTTTGGGTGCCGAAGATCTTCTTGAGCAGAGCACCAATCATGGTGTGGATTCTCCTTGAATGTGGGGTTGCCCGTCCGGATGCGGGCCATGGCTTCTATAACGCACCGGGTCTCTTTTTTCAATGAAAGGCGGGAGATGGTGAGTGGTGAGTGATGAGTGGTGAGTGATGGGTGATGGGTGAAACCGTGATCCGTGATCCGTGAATCGTGGATCGTGAACTGAGAGCTGAAAACTGATAGCTGACAGCTGCCCGCTCACCGGGATGCCCGGGCGATGCGGGTGGCGCTGGCCGACCGGGCCTTGGCGATTTCGGCGGCGAGGGTTTCCTTTCCCGGAAAACCCAACAAGAGTCGGCCGTTTACGACGAAGGCGGGAATGGCGTCGATGCCCCGGGCGCGGGCTTCCTGAAGGTTTTCCTCCACCGCCTGGGCATGGCGGCCCGATTCCAGGCAGCGGCGAAAATCGGTGGTGTTCAGGCCCAAGGACGCGGCAACGTCCAGGAGGCCCTTGGGGGTCAGAGCGTCCGGACCCGCGGCCGCATAGAGGGCGTTCCGGTAGTCCGGAAACCGGCCCTGGTCTGCGGCGCACCGGGCGGCTTCGGCCGCTTTCCGGGCCTGTTTGTGGCGTCGGAGCGGATAGTCCATGAAGACCCACCGTACCTCGCCCCGTGTTTCTTCCATCAGCTCCTCGACGGCCTTATGGGCTTCCCGACACACGGGACACTGGTAGTCGGAAAACTCCACCACGGTCACCGGTGCGTTGGGCGGACCCACGGCGATGCCTTCCCGGGTGTCCACCACCACCGTGGGGGAGGACGGGTCGGGGAGGGAGATGGAGACTCCGTACTTGTCGTACAAGGATCGCACAAACTCTTTCCAGGCTTGCTCCCGCTTTTCCAGGACGAGCTGAAGCCGAAGCTTGTTCCTCAGTTCCTCCTCATCCCGGTACGGCCCGTCCCAGTAGTCCCTGTTGGCGGCCACGTAAAAGTCCAGTTCCTCCTGGGTCGGGGACACGTCCCTCACCGCCGTGCGGTAAAGGTCTTCCGGCGAGACGTCGCGTTTTTTGGCTTCCTTCGCCACCACGATGCCTTCGATGATCTCGTCCAGTTTCCGGCGTCGAAGGTCGTGGATCTGTCGTTCCAAGCGGAAGATGTCTCCCGCGACGGCACCGTCCAGCTGGGAAAGCGTGATGGGTACACCAGCCGCCACGGCGACCGTCGGAGAGGAGGAGTCGGCGGCTGCGTAGAGAACCGGTGGGGAAGACCCCAAGGGGTCTGCAAGGAGAAAGAGGGTGGAGGCGGCGAGGGCGGTGGCGGCGTTTGGGAGCCCGCTGTTCCATTGAACAAGGCCCAGGAAGACGACCGCCAGCAGGATCGCGTGAAGGATGCAAAGAGGGCAGAAAAGACCGGCGCGGTGGAGAGTGTGCAGGAGATAGACTTCGATGCCCATGCCTGCGCTCAGGGCGCACAGGAAGAAACGTCGTCTGCAGGCCCACAAGAAAAGAAGGGCGGCATCGAAAAGGCATCCCCAGACGGCCACCGGCAGATTCCACAAGCGGTAATCCATGGCGTCCCGGCATGCCGACGCCTGCCAGCACGGCACTTCCAACTCCAGGGCCGCCGCCAGGGCCGTGGCGAAGGCGGCCAAGAGAAATCCGAACGGGACCCAGCGATTCTTCCCCAAGGAAAGCATGTGCGCCCTTCTGTGTGCTTTTGCGGTGAATTACGAGCAGAGCGGGTCATCCATCTCTTCGGCATTTTCGGCGGATTTCTTGAGTGTTTTTGGTGGGAGCTCTCAGCTATCAGCTCTCAGTTTTCAGTTCACGATTCACGACTCACGACTCACGACTCACGACTCACGGCTGTCTTGACACGGCGGCGGGGCTCTGGTATTGATCCAAATAAAAAAACGGTGTCTCACATGACAGAACAAAAAGATCGCCCCAACGCCATCGAAAAGGCCCTGGAGCTGCTCCTGGCCTTCCAGTCCCAGCGCGCCGCGTGGGGGGTGAGGGAACTGGCCGCCCATCTGGGGTTCAGTCCCGCCACCGTCCAGCGCCTCCTCAAGAGCCTCAAGGCCTACCACTTCGTGGAGCAGGATCCCGAAACCCGCCAGTACCGCCTCGGCCATGTCTACTTCCGGTTCCTGGAGGTGCTCCAGGCCCAGTACCCGGTGACCCGGGAAGCGGCGCCCATCATGAGGCGGTTGAGCTACGACACGGGGGAGACGGTGCACCTGAACGTCATCGACGGGCGGGAGCGGGTGTGCATCGACAGCGTGGAATCGCCGCAGGCCCTCAAGGCCGGCATGCCCATCGGAAACAGGTCCCCGCTCTATGCGGGGGCGTCGTCCAAGTGCCTGCTGGCCTTCTGTCCGGACACCTTCGTGGAATCCTACTTGGCGGAGGAGGATCTGAAGGCGTTGACTCCCAACACCCCCGGGACCGTGGCGGCCTTGCGCCAGGAGCTGGCGGCGATTCGGAAGAAGGGTTATGCGGAGAGTCTGGCCGAACGAACCCCGGGACTGGGTTCTCTGAGCGTTCCCGTTCTCGGCCACGGGGGCAACCTGCTGGGGGCCCTCAGTCTGGCCATTCCGGAACTCCGCTATCGGGACCCGGCCCACAAGGCCCGGTGCCTGGAACTGCTCCAATCAGCCGGTGTTGAGCTGTCCCGCAGGGTTGGGCACACGGGGCCCTATCCCCCGGCAGGAGTTTGACCCGCAAGGGTTTTGACGAGCTGTGCCGCGCAAGCATCCGGCTGGGGCGGTCGGAACCCTCGCCTACAAGAGCGGAACATCCCGAGTAGGGGCGGGGTTTATCCCCGCCCGCCGAGCGTGCGGAAAGAGCAAAAACCAGACGAAAAGATCGCGCTGTTGAGGCGGTGCAAGCGGAGAGGATGGGAAAACGGGGGACAAGGAGGCGGTCATGGCGGGCGACAAGCCGTTGAGCGATGTCAAGGTGCTGGATCTATCCCGGGTGCTGGCGGGCCCTTATTGCTCCATGATGCTGGGAGACATGGGGGCGGACGTGATCAAGGTGGAGCGGCCCGGGGCGGGGGACGACACCCGCCACTGGGGGCCGCCGGAAGCGGGCGGCGAAGCGGCCTACTACCTGTGCGTCAATCGGAACAAGCGCAGCATCACCGTCGATCTGAAGAAGGAAGAGGGCCGGGAGATCATCCGGCGCCTGGCGGCCCAAAGCGACATCCTCATCGAAAACTACAAGGTGGGCACCCTGCCCAAGATGGGCCTGGGCTACGTGGACCTGAAAAAGCTCAATCCCCGCCTCATCTACTGTTCCATCACGGGGTTCGGCCAGAACGGCCCCTACAAGGACAAGCCCGGCTACGACTTCATGATCCAGGGCATGGGCGGGGTCATGAGCATCACGGGCGATCCCGACGGGCCGCCCATGAAGGTGGGCGTGGCCATCGTGGACATCACGGCGGGGCTTTTTGCCTGCAGCGCCATCCTGGCGGCCCTGCGCCACCGGGACCGCACCGGGCGGGGCCAGTACATCGACATCGCGCTCCTGGACGCCGTGGTGGCCTGGCTTGCCAACGTGGGCAGCAACTACCTGGTTTCCGGCGAACTTCCCCGACGGTACGGCAACGCCCATCCCAACATCGTTCCCTACGAACCCTTCAAGACGAGAGACGGAACCTATATCGCCCTGGCCGTGGGAAACGACCGGCAGTGGCAGGATTTCTGCCGTTTGGCGGGCCTGGACCATCTGGCCCACGATCCCCGATTCGCCACCAATCCCCAGAGGGTGATCCACCGCGACGAGCTCATCCCCCTGGTGGCCGAGGCCATGCTGAAGAAGACGGCCGACCAGTGGCTGGAGGAGCTGGACAAGCTCAAGATCCCCTGCGGTCCCATCAACACCCTGGACCGGGTCTTTTCCGATCCCCAGGTGAAGGCGCGGGAGATGGTGGCGGAAGTGCCGCACCCCACGGCCGGATCGGTGAAGCTGGTGGCGAGTCCCATGAAGTTTTCCGAAACGCCGTGCGGTATCGACCGGCATCCGCCGCTTCTGGGCGAACACACCGACGAGGTGCTTCACGCAGAGCTGGGCTACGGCGACGAGGAGATCGCCCGGCTGCGGGAACTGGGCGTGGTGGGATGAGGAGTGAAGGATTAGAGGATTAAAGGATTGAAGGATTAAAGGAGGAGATGCCCGAGAACCGTAAACCGTTAACCGATAACTGAAAATTGACAACTGACAACTGACAACTGACAACTGACAACTGACAGCTGACAACTGACAGCTGACAGCTTCTTCCTCGGAGTTTAAACCCATGCGCGAATCTCTTCTGGTCTTCCTGAATGGTGTGAGCGGTGTCTTTGTGGGCATGGCGGTGCTCTACGGCGCCATCAAGCTCATGAGCTTGGTGGTGGGGCTTATGGAGAAGGAGGAGGCCAAATGACCGGTTCCGGCGCGGCCTTCCTTGCCCATCTCGGCCTGACGGCCCTCACCCCGGGCATGGTCTTCATGTGGGCGGTCTCTTTCGTCCTGATCTATCTTGCCATCGCCCGCCGGTTCGAGCCGCTCCTGCTGCTCCCCATCGGCTTCGGCATTCTGCTGGCCAATCTCCCGCTCACGGGCCTCATGGAACCCGGCGAAGGCCTCCTCTGGCGTTTCTATCACTACGGCATCCAGTGGGAGGTGATCCCGCCCGTGATCTTCCTGGGGCTGGGGGCGCTCACCGATTTCGGGCCCATGCTGGCCCGGCCGTCCCTCATCTTCCTGGGGGCGGGGGCCCAGGTGGGCGTCTACGTCACCTTTTTCGCGGCCCGCTTCATGGGGTTCACGCTCCCGGAAGCGGCCACGGTGGGCATCATCGGCGGCGCGGACGGCCCCACCACCATCTATCTGGCCACGCGCTTGGCGCCCCACATGCTGGGAAGCTGTGCCGTGGCGGCCTATTCCTACATGGCCCTGGTGCCCATCATCCAGCCGCCCGTGATGAGGCTTCTCACCACGGAGGCGGAGCGCAGGATCACCATGAAGAAGTCCCGCAAGGTGCCCAAGCGGGAAAAGATCCTCTTTCCCATCGTAGCCGCCCTGGTGACGATCCTCATCGTTCCCGCTTCAGCGCCGCTCATGGCCATGTTCATGCTGGGGAACCTCTTTCGGGAATCGGGCGTGGTGGAGCGCCTGGCCGGGGCGGCCCAGAACGAGCTCATGAACATCGTGACCATCTTTCTCGGCCTTTCGGTGGGAGCCACCATGAACGCCGAAACCTTTCTGCAGCCCAAGGTGATCTTCATCTTCATCCTGGGGCTCGTGGCCTTCATGGTGAGTACGGCCTCGGGGGTGCTCTTTGCCAAGATCATGAACCTCTTTCTCAAGGACAAGATCAACCCGCTGCTGGGGGCGGCCGGCGTTTCCGCCGTGCCCATGGCGGCGCGGGTGGTGCACCAGGTGGGCAGCGAAGCCAACCGCAAGAACTACCTGCTCATGTTCGCCATGGGGCCCAACATCGCGGGCGTCATCGGCACCATCCTGGCGGCGGGGATTTTTCTTTCCATTCTTCAATAGTGATGGCGAGATTCCATCCAATTCCAAGGACACAAAGGAGGCGACCAATGGCGGAAGAATTGTTGGCACCCATGGTGGGGAAGATCCTGAAGATCAAGGTGAAGCCCGGGGATGCGGTCAAGGAAGACGACGAGATCATGGTCATGGAATCCATGAAGCTGGAGACCGGCATCCATGCCCCCTGTGACGGGGTGGTGAAGGAAATCAAGGTGGCCGAAGGCGATCGCGTGGAAGAAGACGATCTTCTGGCCATCATCGAGTAGGACGAAAGGGGGCGGCCATGCAGTTTGAACTGACCGAAGAACAAAAGATCGTTCAGGAACAGGCCCGGCGCTTTGCCGAAAACGAGATCCTGCCCACGCTGGAAGAGGAAGAGAAGGGCCATGTGTTCAACCGGGAGCGCCTCCGCAAGATGGGCGAACTGGGCTTTTTCGGCTGCGCTATCCCGGAGGAGTACGGAGGAAACGGCATGGGCTTCGTGGAATCGGTGCTCATGACCGAGCAGATCGCCAAGGTGTCCCCATCCTGGCGTGTGCCCTTCAACATGCAAAACATCGGTCCGGCGATCACCGTCAACCAGTTCGGCACGGAGGAACAGAAGCGGGCCTACATCCCGGGTTGGGTTTCGGGCGAGAAGGTGGGTTTCTTCGCCATCACCGAACCCAACGCCGGCTCGGACGTGGCCGGGATGCGCACCACCGCCAAGGACATGGGCGACCACTGGGAACTGAACGGCCAGAAGATGTGGATCAGCAACGCTCCCATTGCCGATGTGGGTCTGGTCTATGCCTATACGGACAAGGAAAAGAAGTACAAGGGCATGACCTGCTTCATCGTGGATGTGGCGGGCAATCCCAACATCGTGACGAGGGCCATCGAAAGCAAGCTGGGCCTGCACTGTTCGCCCACGGGCGAGATCATCTTCGACGGGGCCAAGATTCCCAAGGACGCGGTCCTGGGCCAGGTGGGCGACGGGTTCAAGATCTGCATGTGGATGCTCAACAACACCCGCATCAGCTGCGCCGCCGGGGCCCTGGGGGTTTCCGGGGCGTGCCTGGATCTGGCGGTGAAATATGCCAATGAACGCACCCAGTTCGGCAAACCCATCTCCACCTACCAGATGATCCAGGCCCAGATCGCCGAGATGGCCGCCGAACACGAAGCGGCCAAGTGGCTGGTCTACCATGCCGCGTACCTGAAGGATCAGGGCAAGCCCAACCAGCTCCAGACGTCCATCGCCAAGTACTACGCGTCGGAGGCGGCGGTGCGGGCGGCCAACGAGGCCATGAAGATCTTCGGATCCTACGGCTTTTCCACGGAGTATCCCATCGAGCGGTTCTATCGGGACGCCAAGTCCTACCAGATCGTGGAGGGCACCAGCAACGTTCAGAAGATGATCATCGCCGGAATCACCTGCGGCCACCAGCCCAACCGGTAAGGGGCATGAGGATTGAGGATTAAGGATTGAAGGATTAAGGGCTAGGAGCCTGTCTGAGAACTCAACCAAAATTCGTGATCCGTGATCCGTGATCCGTGATCCGTGATCCGTAATCCGTGACGAGTGATGGGTGATGGGTGATGGGTGATGGGTGGTCCGTCCCTCCCCCCTTTCCAAAAGGGGGGCCGGCAGGGATTTTCCGAGAACCGTAATCCGAGAACCGAGAACCGAGAACTGAGAACCGAGAACTGATAGCTGACAGCTGACAGCTCATTCCCACAGGAGGTCTTCATGGCCGCGGATTGGAAGGAACTGAAGGAAAAACTGGAGGCCGAACGGGTGCGGCTGCGCGCCGGCGGCGGTCCGGCCCTCCAGGAAAAGGAACACGCCAAGGGCAAACTGACGGCCCGGGAGCGGATCGATCTTTTGTTTGACCCGGGGACCTTCGAGGAGATCGATCTTTTTGCCAAGCACATCGGGCGCGACTACGGCCTGGATAAGAAGGAGGTGCCCGCCGACGGGGTCATCATCGGCTACGGGGAAGTGAACGGTCGCGGGTGCATGGTCTATGCCGAGGATTTTACCGTAATTGCGGGGACCTTCGGCGAGCGCCACGGGCGGAAGATCTGCAAGATCATCGACATGGCCCGAAAGTACGGCTTTCCCGTGGTGGGCATCAACGATTCGGGCGGCGCCCGGGTGACGGAACAAATGGGAGCCTTGTCCCAGTACGGGCAACTCTTCTACCGGCACGTGGCGGCATCCGGCGTGGTGCCCCAGATCGCGCTCATCATGGGCCCGGTGGCCGGCGGCCAGGCCTATTCCCCGGCCCTCATGGACTTCATCTTCATGGTGGAAAAGACGAGCGCCATGTTCATCGCCGGGCCGCCCCTGGTGGAAGCCGTGGTGTACGAAAAGACGGACGAGCAGTCCCTGGGTGGCCCCAAGGTGCACGGTCGGATCACGGGGGTTTCCGACGGCACCATGGCCGACGACCGCCAGTGCCTGGAGCAAACCCGGAGACTCTTGAGCTACCTTCCCCTGAACAACAAGGATCTGCCGCCCTATGAGGCCCCGGAGGACTCCCCCGACCGGGAGACCGTCGAACTGGAAGAGATCATCCCCACGGATCAGAAGCGCCTTTACAACATGCGCAAGGTCATCGAATGCGTCTTCGACCGGGGATCCTTCTTCGAGCTCAAGAAGGAATTCGCCCAGAACCTCATCATCGGCCTGGCCCGCCTGAACGGTCATGTGGTGGGGGTTGTGGCCAACAACCCGGTGAAGTATAATGGGGCCCTCGACTACAACGCGGCGGACAAGGGGTCCCGCTTCATCCGCTTCTGCAACGCCTTCAACATCCCGCTCATCAACCTCCAGGATGTGCCGGGATTTCTCATCGGGACCCGATCGGAACACAACGCCATCATCCGCCACGGCGCCAAGATGCTCTACGCCTACGCCGAGGCCACGGTACCCAAGATCACCTGCGTGCTCCGAAAGGCCTACGCGGGCGGCTACCTGGCCATGTGCAGCAAGGACCTGGGCGCCGACGTGGTCTTCGCACTTCCCACGGCGGAGATCTGCCTCATGGGGCCCCAGGGGGCCGTGAACATCCTGTTCCGAAAGGAGATCGCCTCTTCGGAGAATCCCGAGGAAACGCGAGCCCAACGCGAGGCGGAATTCATGGAAAAGTACGTGAATCCCACGTACGCCGCCGGACTGCAACACGTGGACGACATCATCATGCCCGGCGAGCTGCGCAGGCGTCTTATCCGGGCCCTGGAGATGACCCTGGACAAGGACGAAGAAGCTCCCGACCGCAAGCACGGCATCATGCCGGTGTAGGCCCTTGTCCTCAAGCGCGTTGGTCGGGAGCGTGAGGGTGTCCCTTCCATGCACGCGGGCCGTAGGGGCGAAGGATCATGGGCCCCTGCGGTTCCCGGGCACGCCCGGTATCCGGTCGGAAAGATCAACCGGCCTTCTTCATTGGGCAGCCCTTGGGGTAGGAAGGGGGGAGTTCTCCACGGCTGCTGCCCAAAACCTGTTTACAGACAAGCGTTTGGGAGGTGTTCCGCTGGATGTGGCGCTGATCTCATGAATCGTTGCTGATGCTCCTTTGCGACTCTCCTTTTGCTCAACTTCTCCTGTTCGTTCTCCCGCAGCACTCCCGTTCCTCCTCCAGCAGCTGAAGATCGAATCTTCTCCAGCATTGCGTATCCGGCAGGCTCTGCCGGACTTTACGGCTTTTGCCATGGGCCGCCGCTGGATCGGTGCCTTGAATTGGAGGCTGTTGTCAGCGGGGTGGAAGACTCGGGTTGCATGTAATGGATGATCAGAAAGGAGGACATGGAATGACGATGCGGAAAGGAAAAGGTTGGAACCAGTTGGTATTGTTTGCCTTCTTGGGGTGCTTGGCCGTGGTGGTGGGAGGCTGCGCCGGACTCATGGCCAAGGGGCCCTCACCGGAGGTGGTGCAATGTCCCGCCAAGATCTCGTGGGATCTGGCGGATTCGGTCACGCTCACTCAATTTGTTTGCTCCGTGGAGGAGATCAAGGGGAAGCCGACCTTGCAATACACGGTGGAGCTGCAGAACGTGTCGGACCGGCCTTTGCGATACCGGGTCATGGTCCTGAACCCCGAAGGAAAATCCGTGGGGGGGCTGCTCCCGGTGAAGGGGAAACCCCCCGTCGTTCAGCCTGGAGCCAAGGAGAAGTTCAGCTATCCCGTGTCCGGCTACACGGAGATTCCAGCCGAACTGGAGGTGATTGTTCGGGCCTTGGAAGACTGAATGACGTGCCTGGGTTTGCCTAACCTTAAGCAAATGAAGGAGGAAACGATGCGTAGACCATTTCACTTGTCCCTGATGGTGGTTCTGGCGTTGGCCCTGGTATTGGGTCTGGGGGCCACGGAAAAGGTTGATGCCCGAAAGCAGTTCATCTCCATCGGTACCGGGGGAACCGGCGGCGTGTACTATCCCTATGGGGGCGCCCTGGCGGAGATCTGGACCCGGCACGTGAAGGACGTGCAGGCCGTGGCGGAGGTGACGGGAGCGTCCGTGGAAAACGTGAAGCTGGCCCACAAGGGAGAAACGGTGGTGGGGCTGATCATGGGCGACGTGGCCTATGAGGCCTACCACGGCCTGGGCCGTTTCGAAGGCAAGCCCCAGAAGATCGCCGCCATGTTCATGATGTACCCCAACGTTTACCATGTGGTGGCTTTGAAGGGATCCGGCATCAAGACGCTGCAGGACCTCAAGGGCAAGCGCGTGTCGGTGGGATCCCCGGGAAGCGGAACGGAATACATGAGCAATCTGGTCCTGCATGCGGTGGGCGTGCCCTACGATTCCTTTGAGGTGCGGCGGCTTTCGTTCGTGGAAAACGCCAACGCCCTGAGGGATCACACCATCGATGTGGGCATCTGGTGCGTGGGCCCTCCCACCTCGTCCATCATGGACCTGGCCACGACCCACGACATCATGATCGTGCCCTTCAGTGACGAGGACATCAAGAAGGTCACCGAGAAGGTGAAGTACTATGCGCCCTCCGTCGTTCCCGCCGGTATGTACAAGGGGGTGGACGAGGATGTCCCCACGGTCTCCGTGTGGAACGTGGCCATCTGCACCCGCGATCTGCCGGAAGATATGGTCTACAACCTGGTCAAAGCCACCTTCGAGCACCAGGACTACCTCCTGAAGGTCTATCCCGGCGCCAAATACACCACGGCGGAAAACGCTGTGAAGTATTCGCCCATTCCGTTCCATCCGGGTGCGGTGAAGTACTTCAAGGAGATCGGCCTGGAAGTTCCCGAAGACAAGATCGCCAAGTGACGGGGAAGTTCCAAAAAACCGCCGCCTAGAGGCTGTCTGACAATGGCTCTCCGACTTACAAGGTCGAAGAATTTTGGTCCTCTTCGTAGCCGCGGGGCTTTAGCCCCGCGGAAAGGGTCATCGTAAGTCCATGAAGCGACCGGAAATAGCCGATGGCTTATCCAACGGCCGGGGATTCCTCCGCAGCCCTAAAGGGCTGCGCTACGAGAAAAGAGGTCGCCCGCGGCGTTCTCAGACAGGCTCCTCGAGGCTGTCCGAAAACTCCGCCACCCGTCACTCCCGCGCAAGCGGGAGTCCATAACTTACTGGAAATTCTGGATCCCCGCTCCCCGTTCAAGCCGGGGACAAGCTTCGCGGGGATGAC